>JALSHH010000016.1 GCA_026982335.1 Phycisphaerales bacterium | reverse complement strand
TCTCAGTTTGTTGATGATCTGTTCTGCTGAATGCCGTTTTCTGGCCATGTCTTCCTGCCTTCCAAATACGCCCATTCTACGAGGATACTCGCATAAAGAATGGACTAGGATTTGGGGGGCAGGTCACAGTGTGACAGCCGGAAACGACTGGGCGGCTTGAAGAAGATGCGGTGCGAGGCGGCGTTCAATCATGCCCAAAGCGTATCATACAGCCAAGGGTGTTTCAAGATGCAATTTTGAATTGCCCTGACATTATTGGGGCCAATAACCTCAAATATTACTCAGTGATCGATAAATAGCGATTTATCAATCACAACAGACGGTGTGTTTGATTGACATTTCCACAAAGGTTCGTTATACTGTCTAGGTGATCTAGCCGATGTTGGCGGTATGAAAGGGAGGCTTGAAAATGGAATGGAAACTTGCGGATGCGAAGAACAGGTTGAGCGAGTTGGTCAATCGAGCCATGGATGAAGGGCCACAGTGGATTCGGCGTCGGAACGATGCCTTTGTGGTGGTGTCCGAGCGCGAATACCAGAAACTTGTCGGTGAACGGCCAACCCTCAAACAGTCCATTCTCAATGGGCCAAGCTTGGATGGCGTTGATCTTGATCGTGACCAATCACCCATGCGGGATGTCGAGCTATGAGAACCTTGGTTGATACCTGCGTGCTATCAGAAGCGCAGCGAACACAGGGCAGCAATCGAGTGCGTGATCATCTGATGTCGCTCGACGATCAGGATTTTTTTCTCAGCGTTATCACCATCGGCGAGGTGGTCAAAGGCATCGGCAAGCTCGATGCAGGAAGCCGACGATCTGAACTTGAAACATGGATACGCAATATCGAAGATCATCATGCTGATCGGATTCTGCCGATTGATCTGCGTGTTGCTCGCATCTGGGGCGACCTGACTGCGGAGGCTCAGCGCAACGGCCAAACGATCCCGGCAGCGGATGGTTTGATTGCAGCTACTGCGTTGCGACATGATCTCTTGGTGATGACCCGAAATACGCCGCACTTTGAGGCAGCGGGTGTGCGGCTGTTCAATCCTTGGGAAGAGTAAACGGGCAACCAGCCCAAACGCATGTGAGTCAATGGCTCTGGCTGTTTTCCATCAGCTCCTGACGGGGAGATGTCTGTACGCTTTAATCTTTCTTTGCTGAGAATATAGAGGGACTCATTCTTCAATCATCTCTGGAATGGATACTGAATCTGCTTCTTCATCTTCGTCGAGTGTGTGGGGACTCAATACTGATCTGTCTATGCGTGGTTTTTATGCCCCCGCAGCGAAAGTCGCGGAACTCATTTGGCTGTTGACAGGTGGGTGGCAACAAGGGGGGTGATCTGTCCCCAGTGTTGACAGGGTGTGTTGACAGGATGTTGCCAGCGGTCACACCGGAATCACGATCGGCATGACTGCGGAGAATATTGAGGAACTCTTCTGGTATTCGAGTAGTACCGCATACGGAGAATGTCGGGGAACTCAAATCGATCAGTCATACTCATTGGTGCGGAGAACATGCGGGAACTCAGTACGCCCAGTCACACGATCGAATGCAATGATCATACGGAGAATGTGTGGGAACTCATCTCGCCCATCTGCATCTGTGCAGCGGAGAATCTTGCGAAACTCTTCCACACACTTTGATGGTTTCACGCTTCCATACAAGCGGAGAATGTGCTGGACCTCACCCCAGTATCTTGGCAACACCTCCTTGATTCACGCCGTATATGTGCGGATGATTCAGTGAACTACAAATCACATTTTCACTTTTACAATTCTGTCTACTGGGATCACTACAACCAACCTATGAGGAACTTCGATTATGCTTCGGATGAACATGATCTCATCCGCTCAGCAAGCGATGGATTACTTCCGTCGTGCCCTGAGCCCCGGTGAGTACTACGCACACGCACGATCACTTGAACAAGAATGCGTCGGGAGTTGGGGCGGGCAACTTGCCCAGCGGCTCGATATCCACGGCGATGTGGGCAAGGCTGCCTTCGACCGACTCTGCCAGAATCTGCACCCCGTGACGGGGAACCGGCTCACCCAGAAGATGGTCCCCAATCGACGGGTGGGGTATGACATCAATTTCCATGTGCCCAAGAGCGTGTCGTTGGCAGTGGAGCTTGGCGGAGATGACCGCATCGTTGATAGTTTCCGTGAGGCGGTGCGTGAGACCATGCAGGAGATGGAACAAGATGTACACACCCGCGTTCGCAAGGGCGGGGCGGATACCACCCGGCAGACGGGCAACATTGTCTGGGCCGAGTTTGTACACTTTACTGCAAGGCCTGTGGGCGGCTCGCCCGATCCGCATCTGCATTCACACAACATCGCGTTCAATGCCACTTGGGATGAGGTGGAGCAGCAATATAAGGCGGCGGATCTGGGATTTTTGATGCGAGATGCTCCGTATTTCCAGGCGGTGTTTCATGCACGGCTCAAAACCAAGGTGGCCGAACTTGGCTACAAGGTCGAACGCCGGGGTAAGGGCTGGGAGATTGCCGGTGTTCCTGAGCGAATGATTAAGGCCTTTAGCCGCCGCACTGAAGAGATTGAGCAACTGGCCAAGGATCGGGGGATCAAAGACCCGGTGAAAAAGGCCGACCTTGGGGCACACACCAGAGAGAACAAGATGGACGATCTGTCCATGGATCAACTCCGCTCACGGTGGCGTGCCCAGGCTGGCGGTGATGATCTCAAGCAAATGGGCACGGTGATTGATCGTGCCCAGATTGTTGGCATCCAGGTTGATGACCCTGAGCAACAACTGGATCAGGCATTGCAAGCGGCACTGGATCACATCATGACTCGGCGGTCTGCTGTTCGGAATCGTGATCTCATAGCCGAGACCCTGACCCTGACCACCGGCGGCGTGCTGCCAGTGGATGTCGAACGCAGGATTGACAAGATGATCGAGGCGGGCGAACTCCATCAGGGTTCATGGGAGGGCGAACCATTGCTGGTGACCCCGGAGGTCTACCAACAAGAGCAAGATATGCTGGCCATGATTCATGATGGCAACAACAAATACATGCCGTTGGCCTCTGGGCACCAGATCGTCGATCAACAACTCTCTGTCGAACAACGCATCGCCGTCGAGCATGTGCTCGGTTCCACCGATATGCTGGCGATGATTCGCGGGCGTGCCGGCGTGGGCAAGACCAAGCTGATGCATGAGGTGGTCGGTGCGTTGGAATCCAAAGGGATCAAAATACAGCCCGTGGCCATCGGTGCGAAGATCACCGATGAGGTGCTGCGGAAGGA
Organism: Phycisphaerales bacterium; assembly: GCA_026982335.1. Lineage (GTDB taxonomy): Bacteria > Planctomycetota > Phycisphaerae > Phycisphaerales > UBA1924 > UBA1924. The sequence goes on along the minus strand of JALSHH010000016.1, from coordinate 79,463 downwards.
TGGATTCAAGGATGCCGTCACCGTGGCCAAGTGGCTCCATGATGAAAGTTTGCAGAAACGGATCAAAGGTGGTGTGTTGTGGGTCGATGAAGCTGGACAAGTGGGCGTGCCTGACTTGGACAAGATTCTCAAGCTTGCCCAGAAGCTCGAATGCAGGGTGCTGCTCACTGGCGATACCGCCCAGCATCACGCCGTGCAGCGCGGCGATGCCATGAAGATCATCGAGACCTTTGGGCATGTGACCCCGGCAGAAGTCCGCACCATCCGCAGGCAACGCTGCGAGCAATACCGAGAGGCGTGCAGTTTGTTGTCAGACGGCAAGATCATGCACGGATTCGCACAACTGGAGAAGATGGGATCGATCAAGGAGATTCAGGATCATATCTGGACAGGCGAGCAATCCAACGAGCGGGCGAAATATCTGGCCGGTGTGTATCTCGAATCAGTAAAGCAAGGTCGAGATGCGATGGTGATCTCGCCCACCCATGCCGAGGGCAACGAGGTCACGAAATACATCCGCCAATCACTCAAGGACAACGAGAAGATCGGCACTCGTGAGAAGAAGGTCACCAAGCTGCAACCAAGACAACTGACCGGTCCACAGAAAACCGATGCGGCCATGTACCGTACTGGCGACATTATCGAGTTTTCACAAAGTGTGAAGGGTGGCACCAGAAGGGGCGACCGTGCCGAGGTCACCCATGCCAACGACGAACGGGTCAAGGCCAAGCGTCAGCGTGATGGTGTGTCGTTTACCGTTCCATTGGATCATCCCAAGCGGATCGAGGTCTATGAGCAGAAGAAAATCGGATTGGTCAAGGGCGATCAGGTCCGCTTCACCAAGAACGGCAGTACCCAGGACAAGAAGCACAAAGTCTTGAATGGCAGCAACTACACACTCGATCGCGTTGGGCGTGACGGCACCATGCACCTTGAAAACGGCTGGAAAATCGACAAGGATTTTGGCCATATCAATTATGGGTATTGTGTCACCAGTCACGCGGCTGAGGGTGCGACTTCTGGTCTGGTGATTATCGCACAATCGGCGATGTCTTCGGGAGCTAGTAGCGGTCAACAGTTTTACACCTCGGTGACAAGAGGCCGTGATGGCGTGCTGATCGTCACCGACGATAAAGACCGACTCCGCGAGTGGGTACAGAAGGACGCATCAAGAGTCAGTGCCATGCAGGCGATGGATCACAAGCCAGTGAACAAGCAGCCGTTAGAGCGGGCCAAGGATATGTCGAAAGAAGCCAGCAGGGAGGCCACAAAAGGAGAGACTGTTCGGAGGCTTCAAGCACACGAGCAAAGCAAAGTCGATCGACAAGCATGGCGTGAGCAATCACGCGAACACGGTGTGGATCGGAACAGGGATAGAAATCGGGATATAGATCGAGATTGGAGCATGGAACGCGATGGCTGAGACAAATGGTTTAGCACAATACCTGAGTCCAACGGTGAAGAAGTCGCCCAAGTCCAAAGAGGCCAGTCGGGCAATCATGCTCGATGTGCATTTGCAGAGCGACGAACAGGTGGCCTATTCGTATTCGCTGCTGAGCAAAGTACGGATGAACCGCACGCGGATCATCATCGAGTTTGTGCCGGGCAAGGTGATTGTGGAAGGGGTGTGCTTGGAGCCACTCTATCGGGCATTGATCCAGCACCGCGTTCGTTCCATCAAGATCACCCATGATGGCCGATCATTTACCAGCACCATGAGACCGACCGAGCCGGTCATCACCGGAATCCAAGTTGAGGACTCCGGCAACGAACGGTAATCATCGCACCAGTTGTCGTGATTCGATCAAAGCTGCCTGTGCCGATCCTGCTTCCGATGAAGCATCATCAAACATGGAAGTCTGTGCTGATTTGCCAGGCCTGAGTTTGACAGGTGGGCCACAGAGGATGAAGGCCTGCTTGCCGCGTGTGACGGTCATACCGTCGTAAAACCCATTGGGATCATGACGGGCGGCTTCACCACAGCCAGCATGTGTCTTCTTGGCGTAGGTTGTTGGCGTGCGTGGGAAAGCATCTGGATGCACCAGTCGATAGGCTTGAATGCGATCTCCTCTGCCACTGGTCATGATTCATTGCCGTCCTTTCCAAGTGAAGGGCGAACACACGGTGTCTGATTCAGCGATTTTGTCGGCACTGTATGATAATGCAATATCTCCCTCCCCGACGGTTCTTTCTTTTTGGTAGCAGAACTCGCCTAGTGCAAAACGATCGGGTTCAAGCTCATGGACTTCGATCTCTGGCTTGGCAACCTGAACATCACTGGCAACAGGTGTCACCGGCGGCTTGGGCGTGTTGTCATTGCGGCTCTGAGAAGACCCATCGTTGCCGTCATGGTCATTGATGGCTTCGATGATGGTACAGGCGGTCTTTTGGATACGATCCAGTGAGGCCACCAGTGTTTCCTTGTTGCCGTCGTAGAGTTGGATGTAGTCCGACGATGCCGACTTGATATCAAGATCCACCGAATGCGATACCACAAAGGCTACATGCTCATGGTGTGTAATCTCAAGCGGAGTGTGTTTTTGAATGAGCAGGCGAAGGCAATCGGCGTGGATCCTGTGCCAAAGAAGGTGTAATGTGCGCGATGGCTGCGCGCTGATTCGGGTCAGATGGCTTGAATCAAGAGGATTTGATCTTCGAAAGAATGATTTTAAGCGACCAAGCGTGGAACTCTTGCAATGCTGCTTGATTTCGAGTGAAATCATGACGGAGTCGCTGATTGGTTAGAGACTTCATTGGATCTCATGTGTCAGTTTTTTGTCAGCCTTGTTCTTGTTTATACAAGTTATGTTCAAGGATATATGCCTGTACTTGAGGGGCGAGTCCATCAATTGGGTTGGTACGCTGTGCGTGATCGTGTAGTGCTGTGCGAATGTCAGTTGAAGATGCACGAATCATTGGAAGAACAAGGATTTGTCCTCGCCAGTGCTCGATATCCCGATTTGACCAAACATTGTGTTTCATTAAGGCGTTGATTAGCACATCCGCTGAATCAAATCCTTCACGCAACATGACAAATGCATCCTTCCAGAATTCGAGGTATCGTCGCCAGCGATGCATGGATAAGGCCTGGTCGGCACCGATGAGGAACTTGTTGATGCCGGGCAATTCCATGCGTTGGACGATTGCCCAAGTATCTGCCCAATAGCTTGGCTGATTTGGATTCATCGACGCATCTTGAAGTTCTTGCTCCCAGATTTCCCAGCCCTGCTGATTTTGCAGGGCCAATTTGAGCATGTTCAGACGATGGTGTTTGGCGATAGGTTGTGAGCTTTTCAATGGAGATCGACTTGCTGGAACATAAATGGTGTGTACTCCATGCCCAAGGATCCCGGGAAGATATTCAGGAAGCCGGGTGTGTCCAAGGTGTGGGGGAGAAAAAGTCCCTCCAAAGAAGATGCGGACTGATGCTGACTGGGCAATTATACTCAGATCGATCGGATCAGATGCACGCTCAATAGGGGGGTAGATAGGCATCTCCTATTGTTGGCACACCATTTTGTGTGCAATGGGGCCCATAAAAAAGTTCCGATAAACATAGAGAACAGCACTGAATCCCCGTTTTGGCCCATTGGAGGGCAAAGAAGGAGATACCTCGGCGGAGTTCCTGTTTCATAGGTACGAATCTTCACCCAGTGTAAACCGAGAGGCTTTTCAGTCCGATGAACGATGCTGGAGATTTCCGATGAACGCACCAGATCCAAACGCATTTAGTCTCGATGTCAACGACCCGGAAGATGCCGAGTTAATCGAATATTTTCTTGGTGAACTTCCAGAAAAGGTTTCTGCGATAGCCTCGGCTCTGACCGGCGAGGACATCAAAGAACTCGGGCGAATTGCGCACCAGCTTAAAGGGGCAGCGCCGGGATTCGGATTTCCGGCCATCGGATCGGCTGCTGATCAGCTCGAAGGAAGTATCAGGGAGCTCGATGGTACCGTTGCAAGCATGAAAAGCGTCCAAGAAGAAGTCGAGAGTCTGCTCTCGCTGTGTCAATCATACATAACTCCCAAGTCGTAACCTGCACCTGAAACCTGTGGATGTGAACAGTATTTATTTTGCAAGAGCCCCATATCAAGTATGCCTGATGTGAATCTGACCCAACTCGATGCAACACCGGTGGTGCTTCTGATCGATGACTCGCAGTTTGTCCATCGGCTTCTCGATGCCCGGTTGAGATCCGAATCGATTTCTTTGATCGGCGAACATGACGGCGAGGCCGGTCTTGAACGGGCCATCGAAGAAAATCCGGCGTTAATTTTGCTTGATCTCGATATGCCTGTGATGGACGGGTTCGAGACACTCCGGGCACTCAAAGACGAGCCACGAACGCGGGACATTCCCATTATTGTACTCTCAGGTATGAACTCGTCGCAGGACAAGGTGACCGCTTTCGATCTCGGAGCTGTTGATTTTGTGACCAAACCATTTGAACTTACCGAGTTGCGTGCTCGGGTGCGATCATCATTGAAGATGTCGACTCTACTCCAAATGCTCTCGCAAAAAGCACAGATTGATGGGCTCAGCGGGCTCTTTAACCGGGCCTGCTTCGACGAACGGCTCAATGGCGAATACGACCGCGCAGTTCGTCACGGACACGCCATGTCCATCGCCATGATTGACTTAGATCATTTCAAATCAATCAACGATACCTATGGGCATCCAGCAGGTGATGCCGTGATTGCCGGGGTGGCACAGATCATTTTGCATGAATCGCGATCGAGTGACATTGCCTGTCGCTATGGTGGTGAGGAGTTCGTGCTTATCATGCCCGAAACCAATCCAGAACAGGCGTATAACCTTTGCCAACGCATCCGCGAACGCTGTGAAACAACAATTTGGGCTCGGCATCCAAACCGCGCAGTAACGCTTTCGGCCGGAGTAGTCGGAGCCAACGAAGGATCGCCAATCAACTGCACTCCATCGGCATGGGTTGAGATGGCCGACCGGAATCTCTATGATGCCAAGCAAGCCGGACGCAATGTGGTCAAAGCATCGCATATCGACGGCTCACCTATTCAAGTGACCCAAGCCAAAGCAGGATAAAGTGTGTGTAATACCCCTTTGAACTGATCAGAATAGCGTCATTTTTGCCTTCGTATGAGGGTGTATAGAATATACTTCGTCGATGAGTTCTAACCACCAGAATCAGGACAATCGCATCAAGAGTCTTGAAGAAGCCATCGGATTTTCCGGCCGGCAAATCGAGATTCTCTCCGACGAAGTTGCCCAGATCAATCAGATGATGCTTGTTCTCTCGCGTCGATTCACCCAGCTTGAAGCTCGGTTGAGCGAACTCAATCACCGAGTCGCCGAGGATCCTGGCAATGTTCCTCCGCCTCACAGCGCAGGCCCGGATGTTTCCAAAGATCCGCTCTGATTCACTCGTGTATTCGCTTTGTTTCCGATTTGAACCGACCAAGTATGGCGAGGCATTGGTATGAGGGTATACTCAAAGCATGGATGTTACAAAACGGACAGCAATACGGAGTCGTGAGGCCCATCTGATTGTCATCGCAGTGCTTATAGGATTGGGAGCGGGGTGTGGACTTCAGCGCAGGGTTGAGGTGCCCAGCGCTTCAGGGGCTGATGATTCACTCAAAGATCGCTTCGGGCTTACTGACGATGCCCAAGATCCATCCGAACGCGATGCCGAGCTCGGGTATGGGCGATGGAAGGCCAAGCCCGAACCAAAGGGGACAGCTTCGCCCACATCCCCAAGTCGACGGGGAAGTTGGACAGGGTCGCCATCATAATAGTTTCTTTCGAGGCATGCTTGACGGTTCAGTTCTCGATGTCCGGGCGAATAGGGCGACTCGGATCAATTTGAGAGCCACCAGAAGTGACTTGGGCGGATTGCTCGAGGTTCTCCTGATTTTGAGGGTGATTTCGGATATCCTCTTCAGAGGATGATTCAATGATTGGGCACGCATGACAGGAGATCATATGTCTGCACTCAAAGAAAGATATGCGCAAGTCAAACAGCACATCGCGCAGGCTGCCGCTCGCGTTGGGCGTTCGCCTGATTCAATCTATCTTATTGCGGTGACGAAGTTTGCTGAGCCTGAAGATATTCGCGAGCTTGTCGAGCTCGGGCATCGGGACTTTGGCGAAAACAAAGTTCAGCAGCTCGCCCAACGCGCCAGTGTTATTCATGAATGGTTCGACCGCATGAAACGCCACCCACGCGTTGCAGGCGAGCGCGCAAGCTTTGACCCGTCAATCCCTGTTCGTTGGCATATGATTGGACACCTCCAACGCAATAAGGTACGCAAAATTGCCGATTTTGTTCGGATGGTTCATTCGGTCGATAGTTTACGCCTCGCAGAAGAGATTCAGCAGATTGCCAATAAACTTGATCGCACAATTGATGTCCTTTTGCAGGTCAATGTTTCCAACGAAGAATCAAAATTTGGGGTCCCGATTGCGGCTGCAGGCGCCATTGCCGAACAAATTGATACCATGATCAATGTTCGTGTCCGTGGGTTGATGACCATGGCTCCCATTTGCAAGAATCCCGAAGATGCACGCCCACACTTTGCCCGGTGCAAAGATCTCTATGACGACCTGCTTCGTGAGGGAGTGGGGGAGGGGCATTTTAATATCCTCTCGATGGGCATGAGTGGGGATTATGAAGTTGCCATCGAGGAAGGTGCCAACATTGTTCGCCTTGGGTCGGCCATCTTTGGAGAGCGTCCTACTTCGGATTTGCCTCAACTCGAAGCACTCGAGAAAAACGCTCCGTAAGAAAAGCCTGCCAGTGCTTCTCGACCGGAACTATTTGCAGGTGATACGCTTGCTTGGTAGAGGGCTGAGGGAGCTCAGGAATGGGCAGGTTGAACGGAAGCAATTTGTGCCAGTTTGCCGCCCCGGGCACGGGTGATGTCCATTTGCTCTTGGAGGAATCGCCCGGGACAGGCAGTGTGACGAAGCTCCCTGTGAGTACGCACTTGCGAAAGGGGGACACCAAATCGTTTCATGGCATATGCAACGATCCTGTTGACGGATTCAAGTGAAGCTTGGGTTGGACGGATTTTCTCATAATTCCCAAAGACCACAATTCCAAGGTTCCCAGGATTGTTGTATTTTACATGGGCGCCTTGAAGCTCAAGTGGACGCGCCTGCCAGATACGCCCCATAGGGTCGATGGCGAAATGATACCCAATATCTGCCCAACCTCGGCGAAGGTGCCCCTTACGGATGAGATTAAGCCGGCGGAGGGAATCAGTGTATGAGCCCGAGGGGACTGGCATAATCGCGTCGTGGTGCACTGTGATCCGGGTGATGTTTGTCATCGAATCGGCGAGCCAACGCTTGGGTGAAGCATTCGTCCATTTGGATCGTGCAATCACGAACGAAGGGATCGAAGAGAGTGGAAGCGGTGTGGAAACCACAGAAGCAGGGGGAGAAGCAAGGGGCGAAGGAGTATGAGATCGGGCAACAGGATCATTGGGAATCGGTGACCCAACCGAGCCATTGAGCTTCTTATTGCGTGCTTGGGCTCCAGAGTTGCAACCACCGAGAAGCGGAGTCAATGCACCCAAGGCAATACTCGTAACTCCTGCCTTGGTGACAAGATCAATCATCGAACGGCGGCTTAGGTTCGAGTTCTTGAATGTCGATGGACACTCGGAAGAACAGGATGGTTTCTCTGACTTGTTCACTCATCTACCTTCGGCCATTTTTCCCACAACACCACAATCCTATCAGGAACTTCTTGGGATTGCCAGAGTCCGGGTTCATACTCAGAGTGTGCCATATCGGAGCATGATTTGCAAACAGAGTTCAAACAGATACGCCTCGGTGATACGCAGAAATACGAAGGAACCCCATTTCTTCGTCTTGAACTCCACATCGCGGATGGAGTCTTGGGGTACAATCCTCACCGGGACGGTTGAAAAACGAAAGAACCGAAGAGGAGAAGAACATGTTACAAGAGGCAGAAAACGCATTGAATGGGGCCCAAGGGCAAGGAGATGCAGCCGTTGCTCAGGTTGCTGCCGAGCCCGGATTTGGTGATCTCGTATCGAGAATCACCAGCGGCGATATGAGCGGCGATACTTGGATTCTTGCTTGGGATGTCGTCGGGCAGCCCGTGCTTTTAGCGATCGTTCTTATTCTCGCGGTGCTGTTTATTGCCGGGTGGGCCAGAGGAATTACCACCAAAGCGTGCCGAAAAGCCAATGTCGAAGAAACCCTCGCACGATTCTTGGGTAACTTGTTTCGCTATCTCGTCCTCTTCGCAGGCGGGATTGCTATTTTGGGCACGCTGGGAGTCGAAACCACCAGTTTCGCTGCCATCCTTGCGGCTGCCGGTTTCGCCATTGGTATGGCCATGTCCGGGATGCTCGGCAATGTTGCTGCCGGTGTGATGCTGCTCTTCTTCCGCCCCTTCAAAGTCGGCGATGTCGCCAATGCAGGTGGAACCACCGGTAAGGTTATCGAGATTGGGTTGTTTACCACAACCTTCGACACGCCTGACAACCGACGCATCGTCGTGCCCAACGGCTCAATCTTCGGGGGCACCATCGAAAATGTCTCACACCACGATACCCGCCGAGTTGCGGTATCGGTTGGGACAGACTACGGTGCTGACATCGACCAGACCCGCGAGGTCTTGCTCGCAGCAGCCAAGGCATGCACCGGCGTGCTCCAAGACCCCGAACCCGCAGCCGTGCTGACTGGGCTCGGCGGCTCATCGATTGATTGGTCTGTTCGGGTGTGGTGTAATTCGGCGGACTTCTGGGCGGTGAGCGATCAACTTACGCGCGATGTGAAGTACGCCTTGGACAATGCCAATATCGGGATTCCGTATCCGCAAATGGATGTTCATCTCGACGGCAAACTTGCCCAGAGTTGATTGATTGTTTCTCACGAGCCGCGACCGTGAGGGAGTGGTCTTTTCTTATTCTCGCGTATCTGAAGACCGCTCCCTCACGGTCGCGGCTCGTGAGCGTGTGCGCACTCGCTCAAGCCACTTGCTCCAGATACTCAGTACCAGCAGCATATAAAGCCGCTGTGAATGATCGCGTCCATGCCAAGGATTGATTGATTTCTCTCCCGCTGCATCATGCTCACGGAGCATCTGATTGACGAACTTCATATTGATTTCGATTCCTGCCTCGGCCAAGCCCGGGAACGGGTCGTTCGATTCGAGGTGATCGTAGAGGAGTTGCCGCATGTCGCCGTAGTCGGTGCGGAACCACTCGCCGACGGGGATGGCGAAGCCCTGCTTGGGACGATCGATGATGTGGTCGGGGAGGCATTTTCGGGCGACTTGTTTGAGCAGGCCTTTACGCTCGCCTTTGGGCATGAGGATGTCGATCGGCGTTCGCATCGCGGCTTCAACGAGGTCCTTGGCGAGGAACGGGGCGCGGACTTCTAAGCCTACAGCCATGGATGCGGTGTCGGTTTTGCGGAGGAGGTCATTGGGGAGGTAGTGCGTGAAATCTTCACGGAGTGGATCATCGATTCGATAGAACTGATCGTATCCCGTCGGATCGCCTTCGATCGTAGGGATCAATCGTCGAAGATCGGGCGTTGGGAAGATCGCGAGGAGTTCGGAGTATCCGCCGTAGCGGGCTGCGGTGGCGAGGCGTGCGAGGTAGGTTGTCTTGCTGCCGGGCTGGCGTTTGTCAAGCAGCGAAGTAGGGATGAGTTTGAGGAGATGATGCCAGCGGTTGAGCATTGGAGCGATGGTGTGGCGGCGGTAGCCGCCGAAGAGTTCGTCGCCGCCGTCGCCTGAGAGGGCGACTTTGATGTGCTGGCGTGCGGCTTTGGAGACCCAGTAGGTTGGGAGCAATGAGCTGTCTCCGAACGGGAGCCCGAGTTGCTCGATGAGCATGATGAGGTCATTTGCCGGGTTGGGATCACAATCTAGCGTGGTGTGATCGGTGCCGATTTCTTCGGCGGTTTGTTGGGCGGCTTCTGATTCGTCGTAGCGTTTGTCGGGCATGCGGACAGTGAATGTTTTGATGTCTGGGCGATGCTGATGGGCGATGGAGGCGATGAGTGCGGAGTCGATTCCGCCTGAGAGGAATACGCCGAGGGGGACATCTGATTCGAGGCGTGAAGTGATTGATTGGCAGAGGAGTGTGTCGAGTTGAAGTTCATCAAACCCCGTGGTGGAACCGTTGCTAGGCCGTGTAGGTGTCCACAAACAGCGCGTGGCTATTTGTGAGCTATCACCTGAAGCGTCTACTGTTGGTATAGATGGGTCCCAGCCGCGATTTGGCAACTTTGGTATCACACCCCACCAACTCGGGCATGGATTGTTCATGAGTGATGCAGGTGCAGAAGCAGAGCCGCTGGATATCCAAAGATCCATTTTGCATGTCATTATTCCGGTCGTACCCGGCTGGATTTGAGATTGGAGTCGAGTCAAACCCGGGGCGCACGAAGTGAAGATTCGTCCAAACTGTTTACTAAGCGTTGGTATGTCATATAAAGGTTTCTCGCCAGAGCGATCTCGGCCAATGCTGAACTGGCCAGTTGATTGATCCCATAGAAGATTGCTATACATCCCATCGAAATTGTCTAACAAATACAAGCCCCATTCCCGCCACCCGTGGACCAGCACTTCGGTATCTGAATGATCCGTTTCAAATACATGGCCGGCCGTTTCGAGTTCGGTTCTTAGTTCTCGATGGTTGTAGATGCAGCCGTTGAAGACGACGGCGACGAGGGGTTTGTTGGGTTCGATCTCGCTGGCAATGATTGGGGTGTCGCCGGGTTGGTAGGTGAGGTCGGGGCGTAATCGCTCGCCATCGTGAACCATCGGCTGGTGTCCGCCTTCGTGGTCGATGATGCTCAGCCGACGATGGACGAGGGCGACATCGACGATGGTGCCGTCATCGCGCACAGCTCGATCGCGGAATCGACCTTGCCCGTCGGGGCCTCGGTGTTTGATGGAGTCGTCGAGGATGTCGAGCCATGATTCGGGGATGGCTTCGAGTGGCAACGGTGGGGGGCCGTCGGCTGGATCGTGAATTTTGATGATGCCTGCGATGCCGCACATGGTCAGTTGGTGTCTCCCGCAGTTCGATCTCGATCTCTAAATGTTCCCGAGTGGTAGCCCCAGATGGTGTGGATGATGCGGGTGACGATCATGGCGAAGATGAAGGCGATGACAAAGGCCCAGTTTGGTTTGATGTTTGCGAAGTGTTGGAGCGACCACATGCCTCCGATGGCGATGGCTGCAAAGATCGGGACGAGTGCGAAACGCTCGGCTTGGACCTTGCCAACATCAACAAGGAAGTTTCTGGTGCGCGATTCGGTGGGGGTGGTGAGTTTGTCAATGATGTGGGTTTCTTTCAAGGGCCTCCAGTGGTTGGCGATCCAGTGAAGCACGAAATATAAGACCACATCAATCGTGGTGTCGATGACATAGGCAGCGATGGAGATGACGAGTTTGTGTTCGTGCCCGATCATCCCTGAGACGAGCATGACGGGATACTTTGCCAGCGCGATCGAGAGCAACCCGGCGACAAAGACATTGACATTGATATTGACAACCCGCTTGCGCTGATAGAACTTGAAGGCGCGTCTGGGCATTCGTGGTCCTTCGTTTAGTACGAGCGCTGAATCACCGCGTCGGCGATGAGTTCGAGCATGGATCGCCCGGCTGATACAGGCAAAATGTCCAGCGCGCCTTTAGCTTGTTGTACATACGACTCGGCGAGTTTCTGGGTCGCCTGGACTGATCCGGTGGATTTGATGGCTTCGGTGATTTCAGGGAAGACCGAAGTATCGCCCGACGCCGCCTTTTGTAAGAGCATAAGCGAACGAGTACCATCCATCACGCCAGTTTTATCAAGATGATGAATCACCGGGAAGGTGAGTTTGCCCTTTTCGAGGTCTTTGCCGACCGATTTGCCGACGGTTTCTTCGGTGCCCAAGAGGTCAAGCACATCGTCCTGAATCTGAAAGGCGATCCCCAGTTTTTGACCAAATCCTTTGAGGGCCAGTGTGGTTGGATGGATGGATTGATCGAATCCAAGCGTGGACAGCGCACCAAGCTCGCACGCGGCGCCGATGAGGGCGGCGGTTTTGCGTTCGAGGATTTCGATATAGGTTGCTTCGTCGAGCGAGAGATTTTCGCGGTTGTGAAGCTGGAGCAACTCGCCGGTACACATCACCGCCGAGGCATTGCCCACGATTTGGGAAGGGACAGGTGAGTCAAGCGATGAGCAAAGTTCGTAGGCCGAGGCGATGAGGTAATCACCCAGAATGACCGAGATTTCGTTGCCCTTGAGCATGTTGATGGTTTGCCCTCGCCGACGAATCTCGGCTTCGTCGAGCACATCATCATGGACAAGGGTTGCCATATGGACCATCTCGCAGACCGCACCGCAGATGACATGGGCATTGGTGATGAGTTGGTCGTGGGCATGTTTGCTCAGGTGGGTATCGATTTCTGGGTTGGCAGCGGCGCCGCAGAGGAGTACGAGTGTTGGACGGAGCATTTTGCCCCGGTATCGTTCAATGTAGGAGCACATTTCGTCAACCGGAGGCAAGTCTGAAACGAGCTGCCCCGCAAACACGGTTTCAACACGAGGAAGCGAGCTGAAGATCAGTTCTTCAAGCCCGGCGAGTTCTTGTGGGATATCGAGTACGCCTTGCATGTTTTGGATTCCAGTTCGGTGAAATGAAGAATTAGTCGTACGCGACGATATAGGAAATGAACGCGGGATCGGCGGTACCTTCGAGTGTTGGTTCATACTCGCCGTTGCCTTCGCCCTCGTCGTCTTCGTCTTCACCTTCCCAGTAGACGACGACATTGGCAAATCCAGCTTCGCTGAGCAGCTCACGGATTTCGGGCATGGACCAGAGCCGCCAGTGATAGACAAAGGCATCCTTGATTTTCGTTTTATCGGGGAATTTAAAGTGGATTCGACACTCCATTTCTCCGGTGATCGGATTAAAGCGTTTTTGTTCCCAGATGTAGGTAAAAACGCGCCCCGGGCCTTCGTCGATTTTCTTCTTTTCTTTGGATTCGAGCATCGCTTCCGATCCGCCGTAGTGATCGAGGAAGAAGACGCCGTCGGGGCCTAGGCTTTCACGGACAGCTTTGAAATAGTTGCGAAGCTTATCGCGGGTTTTGAAGAGCCAATAGCTGAAGTTCATCGCCAGCACACAGTCAACCCCCGAGGCATCGCCTGGATTCAGGACATTGCGGTTGATGAGCGAAATTCGTTTCTGGGCATCCACATCAAGTTTGAGGACATGGGTCTCGATTCCATAGTCGAGCGTAGGCTGGTCGAGATCGAGCCCAATGGCCGTATTGGTAGGACGCCGACGAACCCATTCGGCCGAGGTGTTACCCGTGCCGCAGAAATCCTCGCGGAGGGTGGTCGCCTTTCGTCCACGGATTTGCTCAAAGGTCTCATCGACAAAGTCAATCTCGGCTTCGACATTCTGGACCGAGAGTTGGTAGAGCTCGTGGATATTGGTGTTCGATGCCGACCAGGCGCCGGATTGGGCGGCTTTTTTTGCAGCCTTTTCTTCAAGTTTTTGTTGCCTAGAAGACTTATTGGACATGGTGGTCACACTCATTGGTCGATCTCTCTCAATACGGGGAAAAGCAGGGGGGCTCAGTGGTCGATAAGCCGAAATATCTTTTTTGACGAATCTGTTTGACGAATCATAGTGGGGACCGTCCCTTGAATCTCACTCTCAGGGCAATCCATCTGTATGAGAGGATAGTGTCAAATCAGTTCAAGTGGGCTACACTGGATATCTATTCTCAAGGAAATTAGAGGACCAATACACATGCATCTCACCATGGTCGGAACCGGATATGTTGGACTCGTTACCGGGGTTTGCTTTGCCAATTCGGGCAACGATGTCATCTGCCTTGATGTGGACCCAGACAAGATCAAAAAGCTCGAAGCGGATATCTGCCCGATCTACGAGCCCGGGCTTACCGATTTGATGATCAAAAACCGCCAAGCCGGTCGTCTGACCTACACCCTCGACAAGAAGCATGCCTATCAGGGTGCCGAGATGATCTTCATCTGTGTCGGCACGCCTTCAGATGACAAAGGGCATACCGACATGACCTTTATCGATGAGGCGGCTGACGATATCGGGCATGTGATCAAAGAGCTTGGCCCAGATGCCAAACCCAAGATCATTGTCGTCAAATCCACCGTACCCGTGGGGACCACCTTCCGCGTCCGCGATCGCATCAAAGAAATCGTCGGCGACATCCCCTTCCATGTCGCAGATAACCCCGAGTTCCTCAAAGAGGGCGATGCCGTCACCGATTTCAACAAGCCCGATCGCGTCGTGGTTGGTGTCGAGAGCGATGAGGTCGGCGAGACCTTCCGCGATCTGTACGACCCATTCGTCCGCAACGGGCATCCGATCTTCGTGATGGATGTGCTCAGTGCCGAGATGGTCAAGTACGCAGCAAACAACTTCCTTGCAACCAAAATCTCGTTCATCAACGAAATGGCCAACCTCTGCGAAGCCTACGGCGCCAACATCAACCGCGTCCGCGAGGGCATGTGCTCCGACTCACGCATCGGACACGCTTTCCTCCATCCGGGCCTGGGCTATGGCGGGTCGTGCTTCCCCAAAGACACCCTCGCCTGCATCATGATGGGCGACAAGGCCGGCGTCACCACGCAAGTCTCCAACGCAGTCCATGGCACAAACGAACGCCAACGCAACCTCTTCTTCAATAAAATCCTCAACCACTTCGGAGGCGAATCAGGACTCCAGGGCAAGAAAATCGCCTTCTGGGGGTTGGCCTTCAAGCCTCGCACCGATGATATCCGTAAAGCCCCCGCCCTGACCCTCGTCCGCAAGGCCCTCGGTCACGGTGCGACCTGTACCGGGTTTGATCCGGTAGCCGCCGACAATGTTCGCAAGGAGATGGGCGACACCATCGCCATCATCGACGACATGTACGAATGTGCCAAGGACGCCGATGCCCTGGTGATCTCGACCGATTGGGCCGAGTTCAAAAGCCCCGACTTCGATCGGCTCGCAAGTGTGATGAAGGGCAAGGTCATCTTTGATGGTCGAAACCTCTATCGGCGCCAGCATCTCGGGGAACTCGGATTCCATTATTACTCCGTCGGGCGCTCGCTGGTCAAACCAGTGTGAATCCGTTCGATGAACAAGTCAAGCAACAAGACTGGATCGGTCATGTGCACCACCTGAGCGACATCTCGATCGATCTTTTGTATGTCGATCCTCCTTTCAATACCGGTAAGACGCAGGCTGGGGATGCCGGGTCGTATCAGGATTCGTGGGCGACAACCGATGATTGGGTCGCATGGTTCGCCGAGCGCATCGCGGCCACCATTCCCAAGATCAAGCAGACCGGTTCAATCCTGATCCATGTCGATTGGCGGACATCGCACCGCGTTCGTGTGTTGCTCGATGAACTCCTCGGCGAGGACCGATTCGTCAACCACCTCATCTGGCGATACGGACTCGGAGGCTCATCACCTCGAAGATTTGCACGCAAGCATGATGATATTTTGTTCTACTGTATTGATCCCGATCGGTATTTCTTCGAGCCTCCGATGGTGCCCGCGACGAGCAATCGGATGAAGGGGCAACTCAAGAAGGCCACCGATGTGCTTGATGTTCCCACCCTCAACAACATGGCGGACGAACGGGTTGGATATCCGACACAAAAGCCTTTGGCTTTGCTCAAGCTCTTGATTGGGGCATGTTGCCCGGTCGATGGGGTGGTTTACGACCCATGCTGTGGGTCAGGAACGACGCTCATTGCGGCCAAGCAACTCAATCGGCAATATTACGGCTGTGATCGAAACCCCGAAGCGATTCGAGTCGCTCGTACTCGCCTTGGATGAACCCAAGCGGCACCCGACCCGGCGCTGGAGGGCAGCCAGGTCGTGTGCAAAGAGGGATAAGAGTGGAAAGAAGAGAGAAAACCGTTATCGTCTTCGGCGAATACCCAACAACCCACCGATCGAGAGCAGGGTTAACGACGAAGGGGCCGGGATGATCGAGACATTATCGAGATCAAATCCGACAACCAAAGGCGTATCGAGCCCGTCAGGACGCTCAACTGACACCTGAAGATTGCCCACAGCCTCCATCACTGAGTTATAAAAGTCTGGCGTGGGAGGCCCTTCGAGGGTCAGCAATGGGTTGAAGAAATCCAAATCAAATGAAAGTGTTACCCATTGTCCAGATCCGACAAGCTCGGGGAGTTCGACGCCAAATCCGGGGAAATTGTTTGATCCGGAAACACGCAGGGCAACATTGAGGTCAATCCCAGCATCGTGGCGGAAATCAAAGGTGATCCGGTTGATTCCGCTGGTGAGGTAGTTGCCGACAAACGCATCGGCTGAAGCATTGAAGTGATCTTCGCCTCGAAACACGCTGAGCCCGAACGGGCCTGCGCTGTTGAGGTCAGCGTTCGATGAAATATAAGCGCTGCCATCCAATGCGCCTATTGTGTGGTAGATTGGCGCATCGAATGTGCCCATCAGCCAGTTGTTGGTGCCAGTTTCAAAGGTTTCCGTGAATGGGGTGACGACACCTGCCAATGAAACAGAAGTTGCGATTGCGATCGGCATGAGGAAGAGGGTGTTCATCGTGTTCTCCTATCGTGTTGTTCCCACTCAAACGAAGCGGG
Source organism: Phycisphaerales bacterium (assembly GCA_026982335.1). Lineage (GTDB taxonomy): Bacteria > Planctomycetota > Phycisphaerae > Phycisphaerales > UBA1924 > UBA1924. The sequence continues at coordinate 62,823 of JALSHH010000016.1, read as the reverse complement.
GGGTATGTGTATTAGCCTGCTGAGAATATCGAGAGAAACTCGGAAATATCGAAGAAGTTGAGCGAGCAATCCCCGTTGAGATCTGCATCGAAATTTCCATTGCCCAGATCGGAAAGGAATGCGGAAACATCAAAGAAATTCATCGAGCCATCGCTGTTGTAATCGCCCGCCGATCCGATTCGTACCCGCAGGTGCAGCGTGGGGGTATAGCCAAAGATTTGGGCGATCGGGTTCTCGCGGGTATACCAGAACGGGTAGGTGATCTCGCCGGTGCCCCCGCCGGTGCCTCCGTCAGCGATCTGAAGAGAACTCACCGTCAAACGCATTTCACCGAGTGATAATCCTTCTGCCAGATACGCACGCACAAACGGATCGCACAATCCCATCTCGAAGGTAAAGGTCGTGTCGGCGGGGACGAGATCGCCAGGGACAACCATGTCCGTTTGCCCAATGGCAATCGGGGTCGGATCAAACTCAAACTTGATGTTGTTGGAGATATCCACAGGTGTCTGATCAACGGGGAAGTAGGCCGCGAATGCATGCCGAGATTCCTGCACTGGCTCAACGCTTGGCGTCCCACCAAAGGCGGTGAACTCGCCCCAAGTCGTTTGGTCATACCCATTGCGATACCCCATCGCCCAGAGATGAATCGGACGCCCTGGGTCAGGATCGAGCGAATCATCGAGGAATAGATAAGTGTCGTGCGTGTCATAGGTTGGGTCATACCGGAAGATGTCGCCATTGGTATTGGTGATGGTCAGTGTCGCCGAGAGTACGCGGTATTGGGATGGGTCGAGCCCGGCGGGGATGTCCCCGAGTGTCTCGAACCCAATCACAAGCTGCGCATCGTGGTCATCGAAACCGGGAATTTCGACGACACCAAAGGTCGATGCGGAGAGCCGTGAACCGGGTGAGCCATTGAACGGATAGTTCCACCGATCAAGTGTGGGAGTGTTGTATTCGATTTCGATGACTTGTGCGCAGAGGTTGTTGGTCCCGATGATCGACCCTGCAAGCAGGAGTGGTGTGGTCATGTTGAAGTCCATGGTGCTCTCCTTCTGACTCAGGGGACAATTTTTTCATCTTTCTGCCGCTCAGGAATATGGCCTGTATTACAGCAAAGCATAGGCCTATAGTTGAGAGTAGGTCGCATTTAGCGAAGAATATCAGGAAGTGGCTGATAATGAGTCTCAATTAGGCAGAAAATTAGACAGAAAATGGAGTGCTTGAGAAAAGAAAGGCTGGTGAGCCATGAAGCAGGACAAACAGCATCGGGCATCGAGCTTTGAACACCTTGGATTCACACTCATCGAGTTGCTCGTCGTGATTGCGATCATCTCGATCCTGATCGGGGTGCTGCTGCCCGCACTTGGGCACGCCAGGTTGGCTGCCAAGGCGGTGCGCGAGCAATCAGGCATGCGCCAACTCATGCTCGCCTACACCATGTACGCCGACGACAATCGAGGCAAACTCCTCATCGGATTTCCAGACGCAGCCATCTGGTCTCGGATGGTCGCCCGACACAGTGACCCGCGTGATTTCAATGGCGAACCACTGGGCCAAGTTATCGGCTCACGGTATCCTTGGCGACTGATTTCCTACTTCGATGGCAACTTCGATGCGCTCTATCAGGATTCACGCGTGATTGACATGCTCGCAGAAGGCATGAATGCGCCCACATACTCTGCAGCCGATCATGCTTTGCGCTATGTCATCAGCCTCTATCCATCGTTCGGGCTCAACTCTTACTTTGTCGGGGGGGGCGCGCCAGGTGATCCAATCCCCTTTAGCGATACCGGTCGGCGAGTTTTTGGTGATTTCCACATCTCCAAAATATACCAACCCCGACGGGCCAGTAACCTGATGGTTTTTGCCTCTGCCCGCGATCTCGCGAGCCCGACCTTCTTGCCCGGGTATGGGATTGTGGAAGGATCGTTTATTGTCAAGCCGCCGTATTTGTACTCGACCGCTGGGCGTCAGTGGGAGGATACCTATAACGAATACGCCGAGATACCCGAACGCAACGCGGGTCGAGTCTCCCTGCGATACAACGGCAAGGGCATCGCCGGGATGCTCGATGGACACGCCGAGCAGTGGGGATGGGACGAGTTCAACGACATGCAGCACTGGGCTGATCAAGCGACCCATTCTGAGTGGATGCTCGAACCACGATTTCCATGAGTCTTCAGTAGAACGGGCTTCCAGCCCGTTTCTTCATGCAGGTGCCCCATCAGCAAGAAACGAGCTGGAAGCCCGTTCTACGGGTGCATCATCGACCTATCCTCTCTGACCATGACCGATACCAAAGCAGGCACGATTGATCTCATCGACGAACTCACCTGGCGCGGGCTCCTCAAAGACTGCACCGACGAGCAAGGGCTGCGCGATCACCTCAAGTCCGGCACGCGAAAAATCTACGCCGGGTTTGACCCCACCGCCGACTCGCTGACCATCGGCAACCTCGTCCCGATCATGTTGTTGGCCCATGTCAAACGGGCCGGGCATACCCCCGTCGTCGTCATGGGCGGCGGCACCGGACTCATCGGCGACCCCTCGGGCAAGTCCGCCGAGCGGATGATGATGACCGATGAAATGGTCCAGCACAATGTCGATTCCCAACGCCCGATCTACGACGCCGTGCTCGGCCCAATCGCAGGCCCGGAGCACGAACTCAAGAACAACAACGACTGGCTGAGTAAAATCTCCTACATCGAAGCCTTGCGCGATATCGGCAAGCATTTTTCCGTCAACATGATGATGCAGAAGGAATCCGTCAAAGATCGGCTCAACAACCGCGAGCAGGGGATCAGTTATACCGAGTTCTCCTACATGATCCTGCAAGCGTACGATTTTGCTCATCTTTACGAGCACGAAGGCGTCACCGTCCAACTCGGCGGGAGCGATCAGTATGGGAATATTGTGGCGGGTGGGGATTTGATTCGTCGTAAACGGATCAGTGTCAGAGTTGAAGTGATGGGTGACTTTTCTGATTTGTTCGTTCATAATTTTGACAAACTGGACCTCGATCCAGATTTGGTGGACCGGTACCGTGAGTCAATGAAAAATGGATTTACTATGGTTTCACCTAAGCTTGCACTAGATGAGGCGATGAAACAGTCCTACGAAGTTGTAGGTCAACAAATGCATTACTGGGATGAGCACCAGGTGAGTTTGCCAGAGAAAATACGAGGTAGATGGGACTCTCATCTTAAAGAGTTGAAATGGGCATCAAGCCCGAACTTCGGCCTCACCGCCCCCCTCGTCGCCAAAGCCGACGGCGGGAAGTTCGGCAAGACCGAAACCGGGGCCGTCTGGCTCACCGCCAATCGTACCAGCCCCTACGCCTACTACCAGTTCTGGCTCAACGCCTCCGATGACGATGCCGCGAACTGGATCAAGGTCTTCACCTTCCTCGATCAACCAACAATCGAATCGCTCATCGCAGCCCACGCCGAAAACCCCGGCAGGCGCGAACTCCAACGCACACTCGCCCAAGAAGCAACCCGAATCCTCCACGGCGACGACGCGATGCGCAACGCCGAGAACGCTGGCAAGGCCCTCTTCAGCGGCGACATCGGTTCGCTTGATGAACAAACCATGCTCGAAGTCTTCGCCAGTGTCCCGACCACCGAACACGCCAAGGCGGAACTGGCTGATGGTGTCGATATGGTCGGGCTGCTCAAGGCGATCAACCTCGCCTCATCAAACCGCGAGGCCCGCGAGTTCCTCAACGAAGGTTCCGTCTCAATCAACGGCACAAAGACTACCCTCGACACCAAACTCACCCAGGCGGATTTGCTCCACGATCAGTTCATCGCGATTCGTCGAGGCAAGAAAAAGTGGCACCTGACCAAATGGGCGTGAGTTTTTTCAAGAAGCCGCGGCCGTGAAGGAGTGGTCTTCGGCGATTTCAGATAGGCAAGACTGCTCCCTCACAGTCGCGGCTCGTTGAAGAGAAGTGATTCACATCGACAACAACAAATGCTCCACTGCCCGAGGTGATTCGCCTTGTCCGGTTCGGGTGCTCAGCAGCGTCGCGTGGGTCATGGAAAGTACCGATGGATAGTCGGTCGGTACCCGTTTGGGGCCTACGCCTGTGCAGCGCTCGATGAGTTGATTCGCCAGCAAGATCTCGGCAGGGTCGGTATCCTCGATTTTTGGATTGGTGTACGAATCAATCACTTCGCCAGTCGGATTGAACCATTTGAATCCATCGTTGTTGGCGATGATGCTTCCCTCGTTGCTCATCAGGGTTATCTGAATCATCGATGCGCCGACCTGATCACTCAGCAGCAGGGCAGCACATCGCCCATCGGAAAACCGGAGGTTAATGGTGAACTCGCCATGAAGATCGCGGAGGGATTGCCCGGGTAGCGGATGGAGCCCACGCCCGGCCAAGGGCGAGATGTATCCTGCCTCGATGATGTTGGGCACGCCGACAAGTGACCGAACAAGGTCCATCGCATCAAACAGGCGGGCACCGAGCGAGCCAAGGACTTGGGGGATGCCTAGGGTGACGGTGCACGAACGGATCGGGCCGAAGGTTTCGAGCACCGCATACAATTCATCAATCATCGGTGCATATCGCGTCATCGGTAACGAATAGACGAGCTCGTTGATCGTACCGTTTTGGAGAACCTCCGCGAACGAGGTGCCACCGATTCCATTGACGGCTGCAGGGATCGGTTCGAGTGTTGTTATACATACATTGCGGGCATGGGCTGCTTTGAGTCCATCAAGATCGGCATCTTGTGCTTGGTCGGCGAATTGGGCCGGAGAGGCGAGGAGGATCAGGTCTATATCGGTACTGGCTAAGGCATGGCGGAGATCATCGACCGGGTCACACCCCAGATCGGAAGCGACCTGTCCAGTCCGCGCCGAATCCGGCGAGCCGGCACCAATCAACTCGATATCGGCACGCTCAAGCACCCTTTGGAGGGTGGTTGACTGATCAGGTTCGAGCCAGAGGATGCACCGAGCTTTGGACATATGGGTATTCTATGCGAAAACGCGGATTTCTGCAGGCGAACCAGGGCAATTCCTGAGCGTATAATGCTTTGATGCAGCAAGGCGACTGCTCGTTGACAGTTTGCTGTTGGCGGGAGGAAAGTCCGAGCACGGCAGGATACGGTGGTGGGTAACGCCCACCCGGCTCAACAAACCCGCAAGGGTGCAGCTTGGGTCGAGGGAAAGTGCCACAGAGAACGAACCGCCGATGGATCAACTGATTTTCGGATCAGCCGATCACAGGTAAGGGTGAAAAGGTGCGGTAAGAGCGCACCGCCCGATTGGTGACAATCGGGGCACGGTAAACCCCACCGCGTGCAAGCCCAAGCAGGGTCCTAGCGGACGGCGTTTTGCGTCTTCTGCGTTCGACGATCCGTCGATGTGACTCGGGTAGGGTGCTGGGAGCGAGTGCTCCTCATCGTGCTGGCAACAGTACGGGCAGAGAAATAGTCGCCCATGCGGCAAGGTCTGGTCCAGAGTCCCCGTCAAAAGGAATGGATCAGAAACCAATCGCGGGACAGAACTCGGCTTATCAGCTGCATCAAGCTGCGAACACGCCCTGCTGGGGAACCGGTGGGGCGTGTCCATTTTTTGATTCAACGATCATGCACGATGAAGTTGGTACAGCGAATAAAAAAACCACCCGGCGGGAGGGACCGCCGGGTGTATATGGTCTCGCATTGCTGCAAGACCATTGAGGGGTGAAGGGGTGTAAGGCTATGGGTGCCCTTTGGAAAAAACACCTGAAAAGGCAGAAACACAGACGAAATCGGGTATATGGGTTCCTGTAAACCCAACAATGGGGTTTTTACCCGGGACTGCAAAGGGCAAGGCCGACACATTAAAAAAATGAAGCAAACTGTTGTTCGTAAGGTTGTCGATGAGGACCGCAGGGCATGGGATACTTTTCAAAGTATTGTCTAGACTGATGTTGTGTATTTCAATGTCACCGATACCAGTGTCCATTGACCATTTATTGGTCGTGAGAGAGTTGCTCAGAAAATTATTTGCATTCGCGGATGCTGCCAATAGCGGAAATTCTGCCAAGTATGGCGCCACACCAAGTGTATCGCCAGCCAAGAAGTTGCCATTGGGGGAAGCCTTCCCGTGAGTATGGAATTCGTTTGCGCTTTTGATCTGTGCCGTCATCGAGTGTTCAGACCATCGGGCATGGGCAGGCATCGTGACCGCGGCAGCAGTGAGCAGTGAAATCAGGGCTCGTGAAATCGAAAAAGATGGTTCGGTCAGTATCATCAATTCTCTCAATCGGTACATCCAATTTCGGAGCATCTCCTAGACAATGTTGCGTAAAGCATTCCGTGTGGTTATCATGTCGTAGGCGTGCTGGCGAGTGCACAGTGTACCAAGAGTTTGGGCGAAGTGTAATAAATAACACCTCATTTTGTGGGTTTTTTTGTGAAAACTGGTGGTGCAAAATATCGAGTGTATGAAAATCAGCACCGATTGCGCAGAGGAGAAGGCGATTGGGATCTGTACGGGCAGAAGGCATGGGCAGGTTGAATTGGCCCGAGGATGTGGGGGCCCGGTTGCGTTCCTCTATCGGACCCGTTCTTGAGGGGGTAAGCGGGTGTTCATTGAGACCAACGGAGCTCTCACGCACACTGGAGATTTCTCGTGTGATGCTCAGCCGAGTGTTGAGTGCGATTGGCAAAGAAGATTCTGTCGAGGTGCTTATCTCGATTCCGGGGCCTGAAACACTCCGGTCAATCATTCGCGCAGCCCAGAAATACGGGGCTGATCACGAATATTGTCAAGCAGCGATGCAGGCGATCGATGGTTTCGATCACCTGATCCGAGACCAGTTCGGCACTCGGGCAGCACTCAATGCCGCATTGAGTGTCAAGCACGACGATACACGCCAGCGATTCGAGCAGGCGAGCCGATACCAAGTATTCAAAGGCATGAGCCAGATACTCGGGTTTCAGGGTAAAGTATGGCTTACCTGCATGATGTTTACACCCAATGCAGAGGATTGCGACACCATCGACATTTCCACCATCCATGGCACATCTGGTCTTCGCCGACTTCGACCAGATGCGCCGATCCAGCTCGTCTACGGACTCCCGCTCAAGTATAAATCCGGACGGGATTTTCCCGTGCAGATGGAGTTTGACCTCACCCCATTCTTTTCCCACATCCCTGCTCCGCTGACCGTGGTCGAAGATCAAGGAAAGGTCATCAGTACCTTTGCTCCAGAAATCGGAGGCAAAGATGCACTCTATGACATGCTCGATTCAGTCCATGTGCCGGCAGGGCTGAGCAAATTCCCCAGGCCAGGGCAAAAAACTCGAGGCACCTCCGTCGTCCCCGATGTGCCTGTGGTCACACTTGTTAACGATGTCATTTTGCATGGCGACATTTTCAAAGGAGCCCAACCCAAACTGATCGTGTACAAAACGATGGGAAAGGGAGCAGCCGACAATGAGGATCCTTTGCGCGATACTGATCGCATGGCCACCAACGACGAGATCGCTTCGCTTGGTACCGGGTTGACCAATCTCGGAATCCAAGAAATCCCGAAATATCAAGAGATGGTGAATTATCTGTGTGAACAAAACGGGTTTGCGCCCGAAGAGTTTCGCACCTATCGGCTCCAGGTTCAATACCCCGTTTGCGGGTTTCAATACATCATGGCATTCCCGGTTGCAGATCAGCAGGGGGAATAGCCGGGAAAGGCAAGAAGCAAGAAAGAAACAAGCAAGAAAGAAGGGAATTACCGGTTCGTGCTCACCACACGCAGCTGACAGAACTGGCGATGCCCCAAAGGACCTGAGTGATACCCGATCCCAGATTTACGAGCACCGACCCAAGGCGTGCCCTTGGCACCACCGAGCGAACGGTTTACGCCGACCATGCCGGCGGTTGAACGCCGGGCCAGCGAGCGAACGAGTTGCTCTTCACCAAAGAAGACGGCTCCAAGTCCATATTCCGTGTCATTGGCCAGCTCGATTGCTTCTTCTGCATTCTTGACCGTTTGGATGCACGCGACGGGCCCGAAAGTTTCGACGGTCATGATGTCCATGGTGTGATTGAGATGATCCAGAATTGTTGGTTCGACGAAGTTGCCCTCCATCGGGTTGCCTCCAAGGACAACATTGGCCCCTTTGGCTTTGGCGTCTTCAATCTGGGCAAGCACATGGGCTTTCTGTTCGCTCATGACCATTGGTCCGATCGTGACTCCTTCTTCGAGACAATCACCGACTTTGTACGCTTTGACCAGATCGACAAGCTTGCTCATAAACTCATCTTTGATTGTGTCTTGCACATAGATGCGTTCGGTTGAGACACAGACTTGGCCGCAATTGCGCATGGCGTTATTTGCACAGAAGCCAGCCGCCTTATCAAGATCGGCACCTTCGAGTACAACGCACGGGTCTTTGGAACCGAGTTCGAGGATTAATCGTTTGAGTCCTGGGGCAGCGGCGGCCATGATGTGCTGGCCGGCAGTCTTTGAGCCGGTAAACGCGATCATGTTGACATCGCCTGCGACGAGTGCTTTGCCTTGATCGTCTTCGCCATGGATGATTTGCAGGACGCCTTGGGGCAAGAACTCATTGAGAATCTTGACATACGCATCGGCGATCAGAGGCGTCTGCTCCGAAGGCTTGAGAATCACAGTGTTGCCCGCGACCAATGCCGGGACGATCGTCCAGTGCGGCATCAGTGCGGGGAAGTTCCACGGGGTGATGGTGGCGCAGATGCCGAAGGGATCGTAATAAATTGTGGATTCGACCGTTTCATCGGTCAATACATCAGGTTGGACGGCTTTGGCGACTTCATCAACCTCATCATTCATGCGATTGCCACACCCGGTGACTTCGGCGATGCCTTCTGCGAGGGGCTTGCCTTGTTCAAGTGAGAGGATTTTTCCAAGGTCGTCAGCCCGTTCGAGAATCTTCTCGCCTGCAGGCTTGAGCATGTCGGCCCGCCCTTGGGCACTGAGTGCCTGCCATGCGGGCTGGGCTGCTCGCGCTTTGGCGATGACCACATCAACCTGATCTGCCGGCGTGACGGGGACCGAGCCGACGAGTTCGCCGGTGGATGGGTTGTAGGAATTGAGGGTATCGGTCGAGTTGTTGGTCGTGGGGGTGTTCATGGTGGTCATGAGGGATTATAGCGTTCATAGGGCACTACCACCACTCAAGGACCGGAGGCCAAATTTCATCGAGCCAGAGAAAGAATACCAACTCGACGAACCAGACATAGACAAGGAGTTCAATCGTCTTTCGGCGTTTGGTGATGTGATACGGAATCTGAAAATTCATTCTCTTTGGCCTGAGCCAATAGATAGACCGTGGCCATTGCCGGAGAAAGAAAACCGAAAGTGAGGATGGGGACAATCGGCAAGATGACCATTGCACAGATCGCGTACGCGATTCCCCGCTTCGATCGGCCTTCTGTACCGGGGAGTTCAGGGCGCGCATCGAGGGGCGTATTGCACTCGGGGCACGGATCGTCCTTGATTCGATCGTGCATGTCGTAGTCGCACTCATGGCAGGTGTATTGCGGATTTGTCATGTGTTCACATCCTCGCCGCCACCAGCACGATGAAACTCTCTTCGAGTTCTTCCTGTCCATCCTCCACCGGCAGTACATACGCATTCCCATCCCCATCAAGCGCGTCAGCGAGTTTGGTATAGATCTGTGTCTGCTCAAATCCCGCATCGGCCATCGCGTCACGGAGTTCGGGGATCGACCACAGCCGCCATTCATACACAAACGCATCTTCGAGCTCAAACTCAATCACCCCAGCGCGCTCGACACGAAAATGGATCAGATTCGTCACCATCCCCGTCGTCGGGTCGGCTTCGTGCTGTTCCCAGGTGTATCGACACAACTTCCCTCCGGGCATCGGGTGGGCGCGATGAACGCTTCCGAGGATGTAGGCACTGGCGCCGCCGTAGGTGTCACAGATGAACACGCCGCCGGGGGTAAGCCGAGATTTGACATGCGTGAGGTAGGCGATGAGTTCGTTCCGCGTATGGAGATACCCGATCGAGAAGTTGCCCACAAACAGCACATCGCACGGCTCGTCGATCTCATGCACATCGCATTGATGTTTGACGATCCGTTCGTGCTCGCCCCGCTTGTGGAGTGTTTCTTCGTCAAAGTCCACCGCGATGGCCTTGGCTCCATCACGCTCCACCCACAGATGCGAAAGGGCCGCCGTGCCTGAGAAATCCTCGCCGAGCGTGACGGGATCGGAGCCGTGTACTGCCCGAAGCAACGGCACCAAGTCCTTGGGCGATTGGACACAGAGTTCATAGAGATCGTGCTTGTCGTAGGTTGTTGAAGAACCGTTCATGGCAAGAGCATTGGGGTATTGCCCGCAGCACCAGTTGCTGCTGCCCCGATGATACCGATGAAAACCAAAATGTAAAAGAGAAGTACAAGAAGCATCAGCCCATTAAGTACTACCCCAATCCATCCACACACTCTTCCAGCAGTAGCCATACCTTGCGAAGTGACTGGCGCAGTACCGTTTTGGATGGCAAGTCGAGCTTTCTTGGCAAAGACAATGGCCAAGATTGCACACGGCATTCCGATGATTCCGTACCCCATACAAGTAACGATCGAAATGATGCCGAGTATCATTGAGGCAACAGCTTTGCCGCTGGTTTGGTTTCTTGTAGCAAATTGCATGATGACCGAGCCGCACTCTGGGCATCGTTCGCCAATGGTGACTCCGACGAGGTTATATCCGCACGAGAGACAATAGACCCCCTCTTTGGCGGTGGGAGTGGCGGTGGGAGCGGTGTTAGGAGTGTGGTGCTCTTGCATGTCTCAATCCTACGCCATCCGGACCCACTTGATGAGCGTCCGCAGGTTTGGAGGCTTGCCAAACATCAATAATCCGACCCGGAAGACCTTGGCCGCGATCCATAAAAAGAAGACGACCGCGATCATATTGAGCAAAATCGCCAGCGCAACCTGCCAGGTTGACGGCGGGTCAGTCGAGGACACCCGCATAATCATAATGAAAGGCGAGATCGGCGGGATGAAACTCGTGATCGTCGAGAATAATGAGTTGGGCGCACGGATCACAGGCATAAAGAAGATATAAGGCAGGATCATCAACAGCATGACCGGGGTCATCAGCGATTGAGCCTCGCGCAGGTCATTGACCGCCGAACCAATCGCAGCCATCAGCGAGGCGAACATAAAGTAGGCCAACAAGAAAAACACAAAGATCAGAAGAATCATCCGGGCACCAATCAGATCGCCCATGCTAAAAGCGATCAACGCGATAATCCCCACCGCGTTGTAGACCGTCAACAGCGATAAGCCCACGCCCATCTGCCCGATGATCTTGCCCGTCATCAATTCCAGTGGCGACACCGCCGAGAGTAAGACCTCGACCACACGATTCGATTTCTCTTCCACCGTGGTGGTGAGCAGGTATTGCCCGCCGGTCATCGAAGCCATCAACAAGAGGATCATCGCAGCAAATGGAATCGCAAAGCTGGTGATGCCCGACGATTCTTTGCGTTCGCCTTCTTCAGTGATCTCCATGCTCTTGCGGGCTTTGACCGAGCCGAGCTCGACGACGACATTCCGATCAATCTCGGCGTTCTGATACCGAAGTTCACGGATTGACCATCGGATCGAGTTTTCGATCTCGCTGACGGTTTCCTCATTGAGTTTGGGGCGGAAGAACGCTTGATACGATCCAAACCCCTCATCATCGTTGGCTTTGCGGGTAGCGTCGGCGTCGATCTCGATGATGGCGATAAGTGTCTCTATTTCGTCCTCCGTCGTCTGACTCGAAGCAACCTGCGATCGAAGCTCCTCTTTAAGTTCTTCGATGTCAACATCAGGATTCGTCTGGATCACACGGAAGACCGGGGTGTCAATCGAGAGGGAAGCTTGGTCGATCGAATCTGAAACTTGATTGCCAAACTTGTTGCCGATGATTCCTTTGGCAAACTGCTTGGCATTCTCCGCCCGTTCTTGCCAGCGTGTTTCGACATTCTCAGGTGAGAGGCGATCCATCGCAGTGCTGGCGACTTCGCCAGAGCGATCAAGCAGGTAAATCGTCCCCTTGTCGGCAGGGGGTTGGGCACTGATCGACAACATCAAAACAAGCGGAATTACCAACGCCATCGCAGCCGGGAGCACCAACGCGCCGATGATGAATCCTTTGGTCATCGCCGTCGATGCAAACTCGCGGGCAGCGACCCGTAATACTTTGGAGATATTCACGACGCGTCCTCCTCTTCGAGTTTCGAGCCTGCGAGCAGATCTGCTCGAAGTTGTTCAGCGTCCTCGCCTCGTTTGCCGCCGGTGACGATCTCGATGAAGACATCTTCAAGTGTTGGCTTCTTGATTTCGATGCGATTCATCGGGTGGGCACCGAGCAACGCCTTCATTGCATCCTGTGGGTCGATCCCCTCATTGAGCATGACCTCCAACGCTCCCTCGACGGGTGTCACATGCGCCACGCCCGTGACTTTGGCGATCTCGTCGCTCATACCCAAGCCTCCGATCGGATCGACATGGAGCGCGCGGGGATCGAAGCGGGTGCGGATATCCCCGAGTGTGTCATCGAGAACTTTTTTGCCTTCGTGGATCATGATGATATGGTCGCAAAGTTGCTCAGCTTGGTGCATCACATGGGTCGAGAAGATGACGGTCTTACCTTGGGTGTGCTGTTCGTCGATCAGACTTCGCAGCAATCGCATATTCACCGGATCAAGCCCCGAGAAAGGTTCGTCGAGGATAATTAGATCCGGATCATGCAAGACGGATGCGATGAACTGAACCTTCTGTTGCATGCCTTTGGAGAGTTCTTCGCATTTCTTCTTATGGACATTTGCGAGTTCGACGCGATCGAGCCATTGCATGACTGTACTGCCCAGCCCGCGCGAGTCGAGTCCTTTGAGCCGACCGATGTGCTTCAAGAACGCGCCGACCTTCATTTTTTTATAGATGCCTCGCTCTTCGGGGAGGTACCCGATGCGGTCTTTGGATTCAACCGCCGATTTTTTGCCCAAGACGGAGAGCTCGCCTCGATCGGGGAAGAGGATCGACATAATCATCCGGATGGTGGTGGTCTTACCCGCGCCGTTTGGGCCAATGAACCCGTAGATCGAGCCCTCGGGGATTACCAGATCAATCCCCTCGACCGCGACTTTCTTGCCGAAGGTTTTGCGGACGCCTTCCATTGATATTGCCATTGTTGATGTGCTCGCCATAGAAACCCCTTTGGATATGGTGGGTGGAGTGTATGCCTTATTGGATTCGGGCGTGCCCAGTTGCACAATCAGAAGCCCAAAACCGTGATTGCGGGTATATTTCTCGGTTTTGGTCTCGGCTTTGGGCATACCGTATGCCCCATGGCCCTTGATGCGATTGATCCCAATCTCCAATCCAAGCTCGATGAGTTGCGCAATCAGTATGCCGAGTTGACGCAGAAACTCGAAGACCCGACGGTTCTCGCAGATCACAAGCAGGTCTCGGCGTTGTCGATCAAACGAGCGGCTTTGGCTCCGGTGGTGGAGGAGTACAAAGTGTATTGTGATCTGGCTAAAGAAGCAGCTCAACTCACCGAGGCCATCACAGACGACGATGAAGAACTCGCTGCCATGGCGAAAGAAGAACTCCCCGAGATCGAAAAACAGGCCGCCCAGACCATCGAGCAGATCAAGCAGACCCTCGTGACGACCGACGATCTGGCGATCGGATCGGTGATGCTCGAAATCCGCGCCGGCACCGGAGGCGATGAGGCCGCCCTCTGGGCCCGTGATCTCTTGGCAGCCTACACCAAATACGCCACAACCAAAGGCTGGAAGGTCGAAGAGCTCGACATGACCACCGATCCCGGATTCGGAGGCATCCGCCACGCCGTCCTCAACTTTCAAGGCGAAGGCGTCTGGCAACAACTCGCCTTCGAAGCCGGGGTGCATTCAGTTAAACGCGTCCCCGCGACTGAAACTCAGGGGCGGGTGCACACGAGCACCTGCACCGTCGCGGTCTTGCCCGAACCAGAAGCCGTCGAGGTCAATATCGATTGGTCGAGCGATGTCGAGGAACACATCACCACCGCCCAAGGCCCCGGCGGGCAGAATGTCAACAAAGTCGCCACCGCAGTCCACATGATCCACAAACCCACCGGCGTCGAAGTCCGGATGCAGGAAACCAAATCCCAGGCCCAGAACCGTGAAAAGGCCAAAAGATTGCTCACTGCCCGGGTCTACGAGATCGAACGCCAGAAGATCGAGCAAGAGCGAGCCGAGAGTCGGAACACCCAGATTGGGACTGGCGGGCGATCGGAGAAGATCCGCGTCTATCGGTATCAGGACAACATCGTCGCCGACCAGAGGCTCGATCAGAAGTTCAGCAAAAATAAAATTCTCGACGAAGGGGATCTGGGCCCGATGTTCGACGCCCTGATCGAACAAGAAACCGCCAAGCGATTGGCTGAGTTGTGAATATGCTTCTTCCCAGAGTGGTACAGGCGTCTGTCCTGTGCCTTTGTGTAGAGCCTCTATTCGTAAAGTAAAGAACACAGGCCAGACACCTATGCCACCAGTTTCGAGTTAGCCTATACTTTACCCAAACCCCACGGGCCAAGTGCCCACCAATCACCACCGCTGAGCATGTGAGAGTTGTCGATATGGAACGATCTGAAATCTTTGACAAAATCCAAGAAATCCTCGTTGATGCCCTTGCCGTTGATGATGATGAGGTTACCAGCGAGGCCACCCTGATCGGCGATCTCGGCGCTGAGTCGATCGACATCCTCGATATCTCTTTCAAACTCGAACAAGAGTTCGGGTTCAAGATCGAGCAGGGCGAGCTCTTCCCCGAAGGCATCACCCAAGACCCAGATTATGTTGAAGATGGCAAGGTAACTGAGAAAGGGTTAGCATTGCTCAAAGAGCGCGTGCCTCACTTCAACTTCGACGATCTCGAAGCCGACCCGTCGGTCGAGAATGTCGCCAAGATTTTCACGGTCGATGCGTTGGTGACCTTCTGCGAGCAAAAACTCCAAGCCGCCTGAATCACATCATCGGGGACAGATCATGCGATGGATGTGGATTGATCGGATCGTTGAACTCGTGCCCAAGGAGCGCATGGTGGCGATCAAACAAATCTCGATGGCGGAGGAACACCTTCACGATCATTTCCCATCGACTGCCAATCGCAAAGCCATGCCGGTGATGCCGATGTCGCTGATCGTCGAAGGCATGGCCCAAACCGCAGGTGTGCTCGTCGGACACGCAGAAAATTTCAAAGAAAAGGTCGTGCTGGCGAAAGTATCGAAGGCCAAGATCGACCGCGACGCAGCACCGGGCTGCACGCTGCGTTATACCGCGACGATCGAGCAGATGACTCTGGCTGGTGCATCGACCAAAGGGATTGTCGAACTGATTGAACCCGCTGCCAGTGGGGAGGGCAAAGCTGAGGTTATCGGACAAATCGACCTGATTTTCAGCCATTTGGACCAGAATATAGGTGGCGTTGAATATCCTCAAGAGAACTTCGTCTTCAGCGAATCCTTCAAAACGCTGATGGAGACATCGGGGATCGAAGCGAATTTTTGATCCGTTGGGTGCGATTATGCCGTATACTGGTTTTGGATGAGCGATTGCTCGACCTGTGGAGAGAAGTGGAGATTTGAGATGCCAATGAATACCAAACGATCACGCACCATCATCCTTGGGCTCATTGGGCTTGTTGGGGTGGTCGTCGTTTCTGGGGCGCTCGGCGGATGTGCCACCACCCCCGAGATTGATCGCACCGAGCGCCGCCCACACACCGCAATGCGAGGCCCGGCCTACAAACGCCTCGTCATCACCTACAACGAGGCCAACAACCTTGCCTACCGTGCCGATCGCTACGCCAAAGCCTTACGCGACTCTGGGTCGGTTGATCCAGAAACCCAGCTCCGTGCCATGGAGTTGGCAGAAGATATCGCCAAGTTTGCCGACGACATCGAATGGTCGTTGACCAACACCCAGCGCATGGTCTATCACCGCAAGACCATGGACAAATACTGGGACCGCTTCCTTGAACTCTACCCGGAAGACCAGGCTTTTGTCAATGTCTTTGTTGACAAGGACATGCGCAAGGTTACGCCAAAACTCAAGCTCAAGAATCAGGCCGAGTATGCAGACTTGCATGAGTACCAACGCCACGACGCAAACTGGAGCAGCCTCTTCAGCGTCACCGGGCGGGTGATCTACGACCGTCAGATTAAGAAACAGGATCAATAATAAAACGGGGTCAATACATCAAAGGCCCTTATTCGAGGGCCTTTTTCATTGGGCTCAATTCCCTCCCTCGAAGCCGGGAGAGGAGATCAGGAATCAATCGCTCAACTTCTTCCGCACCAACCGATCGAACAACCCATCGGGCGCCGATTGTCCAGTCCAAATCTCAAACTGAGCCTCGGCTTGTTTGACGAACATCGCTGCACCATCAATCGTGCGATACCCCCGTTCCCTCGCCGCCTTGAGCATCGGCGTCTCGATCGGGTTATACACCGTATCAAAGAACACCGTCTCGGGTGCGAGTTGGTCCATCTCGTGGATGGGAATCGAAAGCTCATCGGGGTCCGGGCCGTCGGTCATGCCGACGGGGGTGCAGTTGATGTAGAGTTTTGCTAGATTGCACGGTGAATCTTCGATGGAGTTAAGTTGTAGAGTGCCTTCAAGATTTTCAGCGGATGCGGCCAGTTTTTCTGCTGGTTCACGCGAACGGAATCGAAGATCAATGTTCGCACCGCGCTGACATAGTGAAAGCACAGCAGCCCTTGCGACTCCACCTGAACCATAGACACAAACAGGGTTGCCTGAGAACTTGGAATCTGTTCCACCAAGTAGTGAGATAATTGCGGATGAGTCGGTGTTGTAGAGATGGTTCTCGAAAATGTCAGTTTCGTCAAATACCAACGGGCGGAAAAGTGTGTTCGCAGTTTTGCAGAGTGTTGAGTTGTCATCGGCCCACCAGATCCCATTCTGTTTCTCTTGGATAGATAACTGAAAAAGATGCGCCTTATGCGGAATCGTCACACTCGCCCCCGTAAAATTCATCGTCGAATCAATCATCGCCAGCACCGTCGCCTTGAACGATTCATAACTCCCCTCCACCGGCATCGGCACATACACCCCGTCCCACCCGATCGCCTCAAACCCCGCATTATGAACCATCGGCGACATCGACTGCGTCACCGGCCAACCGATGATGCCGTAGACTTTGGTAGCCGTCGTGATGGAGCGGAAACGGTACAGATTCAGCAGCTCATCAATCGTGATCTGACCCGGAGCCGTCGTCGATTCATCTCGAAGCGAGGCAAAGGTCAAAAAACCGCCAAACTTAGGCGCGAGGATTCGGCTCATGAGTCCAAACTCCCCCATCCCCATCGCAATCGTCGGCTTCTGGCGATCGCCAAGCATCTCGAACAACTCAAGATTATCCCGGATCGACCGCGCCCGATACGCAATCTTGACCACGCTGCACGCCGGCTCATCCTGCATCGCCAAGACTTTGCGTGTCAGGTCGGATGGCCGACCCTCGAAATCATGCGTCGAGAGAATCAGCCGGGTCGAAACCGCCCGCTGTTGCTTGGGGTGGTTGACGGCGAGGTTGATCTTCTGGCGAATATTCGCCGATCGCGTATAGGTCGCCAACTCCACATCAATATACGCCGGCGGCGAATCGCTCGTCCCCAACGCCTCATAGAGCGCGATGCGTTCGTCATCGTCGCCGTGGTATTCCCCGCCCTCCCAGTGGGGCCTGCATGTCACAATACAAGGCAGAGGCGAAACCTCGACCAGATCGAGTACCCGATCAATCCGATCTTGCAGCAGGTCGGTCGATTCGTCCTTATCCTCAAAGAACACATCAACCCGAAACTCGACCAGATCCGCACCATGCTCTGCTGCGAGCGTCGCATCGCGGAGGGCTTCGTGGTGGTCTTCGACCATGATGGGAACGCAGATCAGGGTCATGCGTTCACCGGGATATTGAGCGGGCGAAGCGTGATTCGCCCTGAGCAGGCGATGGGGAGGTTGTCATTTTCTCCATCGGGTTCAACAAGCCGAACATCGCCTTTGAAATCGACTGAGCCGTCGTCGTTGTCTTTGTGCTTGGTCATCGTCACACGGATCGAAGCCCCCGGGCGGACGAATGCGCCGTATTTGAGGGCCCGGGCCTGTGTCAGTACCCAAGGCAACTCGGCAGCGTCATCCGGATCGAGAAACACCCTCGCTGCTTGCGTCATTGCCTCGAGCATCATCACCCCCGGCAGCACCGGGAAACTTGGAAAATGATCCTGCAAATATTCCTCCGCACTCGAAACATGCTTGAGGGTGACGATCTGGGTGTCGGAGCGTTCGAGCACGCGGTCGATGAGGGTGAAGTGCATAGCTAAGGATAGGTCGCCTCTTCGATCCGGAAGTAGGGCACTTCGAACACCAAAAGTCGTGCTATCGTTGTTCGTGCCCACGATTCAAGATCATGCGGTTTGTGTTCGTCATTGGGATTGGTCCGAAACCTCCCAGACGGTATCGCTGATGACCCGTGAGCATGGGTTAATTCGGTGTATCGCCAAAGGCTCGAAGCGAGAAAAATCTGCTTTTTCAGGTGGACTTGAGATCGCCACGATGGGGCATATGGTCGCGATTGTCAAGCCCAACGCGGATTTGGTGCTGTTGACCGCGTGGGATCTGATCGAACCGATGTACCTGATGCGCCATTCGCTCGAACGGTTCCACGCCTGCATGTTCGTGATTGATCTGATTCCCTGCCTGATCAATGACCACGATCCCCATCCACGGATCTATGACGCACTGTTTGATTCACTCAAGGCTTTGGGTTCGCCAAAGACCTGCGCGACGAGCCATGAGATGTATGCACAGCTTGCCTGGTATCAATGGCAACTGCTCGAAGAGACCGGGATGCGCCCCGAGCTGATGGCCGATGTCCACACCGGCGAACCCCTTGATGAGGATGCGCCTGTTTATGGGTTTAGTCCGATGCTTGGCGGATTGACCACTGATCCCAAGCACCACGAAGGCAGCAGGGGTCATGTTGAGTTATCGGACACTTGGCGGGTTCGCCGATCAACGGTCGATCTCTTGCGTCAGTTTCGCACCGGAGCAGATCCTGCAGAGATCCGGCATATCTCGAGCACGCAACTCATACGACTTGGCGGATTGCTCGCTTCATATATTCGCACGATCATCGGTCGAGAAATCCCCACCTTGAGCACGGTATATCCTCGAATTTGAGCAGATACCCGAGCGGCATGGCTCTTGTATTTCTCACCAAAGGAGGGTGAATTCCCCTCACTATATCGCCGATATACATTTGTCAGAGCATACCTTGCGACGGATCACAAGCCTGTCATACACAAATGAAGAAGTCGAATCTAATGGATACCAAGCTTCTCGATGACATCTTGAACTGTTCCACACTTCCTTCGTTGCCAGCGGTTGCGATTCGTGTGCTTGAGTTGACTTCGGACCCCGATGTCAAAATGGACGAACTGGCCAAAGAGATCCAGTTCGACCAAGGCATTGCCGCCAAAATCCTCCGCACGGTCAACTCAAGTTTTTACGGGCTCCGCAAACGATGTGCATCAATCGACCACGCCTTGGTCATGCTTGGGCTCAATCCCGTCAAGTCCCTCGTGCTCGGGTTTTCATTGGTCTCAACTGTTAAGGCAACCGATGACGATGACTTTGATTACCTTGAATACTGGGAACGCGGGCTGACTACTGCCGTGGCGTCCAAGTTTGCTGCCGAGATGGTTGGCAATAAACTCATTGCCGACGAAGCGTTCCTTGCTGGACTTTTCCAAGATATCGGGATGATCGCCTTGCATCGCACCATTGGTGATGACTACATCAGCGTGCTTTGCGATGCCCAAGGTGATCACACCCAGCTTCCCAAGCTTGAGCTCGATGCCTTTGAGATTCAGCACTCCACCGTCGGTGCGATGATGTGCGAGAACTGGAAGATGCCTCACGAAATCGTGATCCCCGTTCGATATCACGATCGCCCAACCGCATGCCCACAGGAATACGCCCAGACCGCCCGATGCGTTGCCATCGGGAACATGATCCACTCGGTGCTCTCGTGCGAAAACCCAACCGAACCTTTGCGCAGGGTCTACGCCAAAGGTGCAAGCTGGCTCGGATTTACCGAATCCCAAGTCGATGAACTTATCAAAAAAACCGGAGGCATCACCAAAGAGCTTGCCAACCTCTTCTCGATCGAAGTCGGCTCGATCCCTGATCCCGACGAGGTGCTTGCCAAAGCAGACCGCCAGCTCATCGAACTCTCGAAGAATCAGCAAATCGAGAGCTTCGCAGCCAAACAATTTGCCGACCTCCTTGAAAACAATGATGGCACTGACCCCATCACCGGGATCATGATGCGCGAAGGGTTCACTCGTGTGGTCAGAGAAACTTTCGAGCGAGCACGCTCAGGTGAGTTCAGCCTCAGCGTTGTCCAAGTGGTCATCGGCGGGTACGACGAGCTGGGCAAAACGATCGGCGAGGGGGCCCAAGATGAAGTCGTCATCGGCACAACCGTGCTTCTCCGTCGGCACTTCGAGCATATGGGCGGGGTCGTTTGTCGACTTGCTGATTCCATCTTTGCAATTGTGCTTCCAGGCAGCGAACGCATCGAAACAACCAAATTTGCCAACGAGTGCTGTCAAGAGTTCACCAAACGCATCGTCAGCTGGGTACCTGATGCCGAGGGGGTCTCTGAATGCGTCAAAGCATCCATCGGGGTCGCCACACTCGACGATGATACCCGCTCGATGTTCAAAACACCGGACATGCTCGTCGAAGCGGCAAGCCGAGCCGTGCTCGCAGCCAAAGCGGGCGAGGGCTCAACCGTCCGCGCCTTCGTCCCACGCAAAAACGCGGCGTAAGCAAAGCCAGCGTGAGCGAGGCCAGTGTGATCCAGATTAGATCGATTAGTTGCCTGATTCCTCACCCGGGATCATCCGCCCAAGCGTACACCGATCAAACGGATACACATCGCACACCGCTTTGAGATCATCAATCGTCACCGATTCGATCTTCGCCAACTCATCTTCGAGCGGCAGATACTGTCCTGTCATCGTCCAAAGCCGACCGAGCCTTTGCATCCGATCGCCTGGGCGTTCGGAACCAATCGTGGCAGCCGTCGCCATCTTGGAGCGCAGGCATTCGAGATCATTTTGGGCAATTGTGTCCTTGAGTGAACGGATTTCCTTGGACATCATTTCCCAGATTTCGTCGAGCTTCCCAGGATCACCCGAAGCGTACACAAAGTAATCTCCCGTCCCATCAAGTCCGTCGTACCCGGCTTGTGCTTCTTCTGCAAGCCCCGTTTCGATCAATGCCCAGTGGAGTTTCGAGTTATCCGCCCCACCGAGAATCTGCGCAAGCAGGGCTGCTGCGTATCGCTGATCATCGTTGCTTGCTGGTGCCTGCGCGATGCCGATGAGGTATCCACGATTGACCCGCGGATCTTTGAGTGTGAACTCCGATGGCGCGACGGTTGGCACTGTGGTGTTCCGATCGCCCACACTCAATTGCCAGTCTTTGCACAACGAGTCGATCTGGGCCACCGCCTGCTCGAAATCCACCATCCCTGCCAGCGCCACGACGGTTTTGTCCGCAGCGTACCGTTCGTTGAAATATTGTGCCATCTGATCCCGAGTCAGTCTCGAGACCGTTTCGTTTGTTCCCAATACCCGATGAGCAAGGGGGTGCGAACCATAATGCTGAGCAATGGCTTCTTCATAAAGCACCCAGAACGGATTATCCTGATACATCGCAATTTCTTCGAGAATCACATTTTTTTCAGTATCAAAGTCATCGTTGCGAAGGGCTGGACGCATCATCTTGGCAAGCAGCTCGGTTGCGAAAGAAATGTTCTCGGGGATTACATGGGCATAGAAACAGGTCATCTCGCGTGAGGTGTAGGCATTGTTCGAGGCTCCCAAATTGTCAAACCCCTGATTGATCGCCTCGGCAGAAAGCTCGTCGGTACCCTTGAACATCATGTGCTCAAGGTAGTGCGACACCCCCATGATCTCGTTCGCTTCATCGCGTGCACCCGCTTTGACAAAGAAACCGGCAGCTGCCGAGTGGGCTTGGGGGTCAGTCTCGGCGATGATGGTCATCCCGGTGTCAAGAACGGCTTTTTTGAACTCAATACTCATACTGACATGGTAGGAGTGTCCGATGCCAAGCGCGACTCAATCGCCTCGACGATTGCTCGGCAGACCCCTTCGGGGTCTGCACTCGAACAGACCGCACTCGAAACCGCAACGCCTGGACATCCGATCTTGGCAAGTTGGCCGACATTCCCCGTCCCAATTCCCGAGATTGCCAGCATCGGTGTGTGCTTCGTTGCATCGTTGGTGAGGTACGCTTCGATCAACGCTAGCCCGCTGAGGGTTGGTTTGGACTTGGTCGTCGAAACAAACACCGGGCCAATCCCACACATATCCGCCCCCTGCCCGATCGCTTCGATCGCATGTTCGATCGTGGGGCAGGTGCGCCCGATCCACTTACGATATCCAAGCAGTTTTCGGGCACTTGCGATCGGCAGATCATCCTGCCCAAGATGCACCCCATCAGCATCAACAAGTTTGGCGATGTGCGCCCGGTCATTGATGATGACCTCAAGACCCAGTGTGTGCGCACAATCAGTGAGATGCCCAGCATGGTCGATCAATCGCCCATCGGGCATGTCCTTCTCACGGATCTGGATGCACGATCCGCCGCCCGCTGCGATTCGTTTGATAATCTCGATCGGATCATGATGCGTGCAGAGTGATTGCGTGATAAGCACGCACACCGACCACTGCGGACATCTCGGCGTGAGGGCGAGGACGGTCTGCTTTTCGATGGTGTAAATTCGATATCGGATGGCTTCAAATCCAGTTCCCGAATGCCCCAGCGCCTTGACCGATTCTTCGATGACCCGCAACGCTTCGCCCGCTCGCTTGGCAGCAGCACTGACCAGATCGCGCATCCCCGCGGACCGATCGGACTCGGCTTTGGCGGTGATCGCCGTGCCGACATCGCCAACGGTATCGCGCGATGTGATCAGGGCGTCGGGAGGGAGCCCGAGCGTATCAATCGCCGATCGAAGCTGATGGCGGATGGATTTGCACTCCCGGGCGATCGCTGCATCATCAAGCACAAACCGGGCGCAATCTTCGATCACCCGAACCCCCTCCCGGCAACGGTTGAGGTTCGCATCAATCATGCGCAAAATGGAGGTGGTTTCGTGATTCATGGGCTCATAACGATCAATCTGGTGCTGCAATCCTATGCTAGGCGGGTGCTTAGAGGGTTGGTCGGCTATCCTTGTGGTTCCCCGATCGAAAAGGAATCGGTCAACTTTGAAAGAACTCGCGTGCATCGACCATCAGGCTCCATCCAATCCAACGAACGCGTCACTTTCTCGATCAAATACGAGGACAACGATCTGCTCGTCGTCGAAAAACCCACCCGCGTCGTCTCCCAGCCCGGCGTCGGGCACGAGCACGACACCCTCCTCAACGGACTTTTTGTCAACTATGGCAAGCAACTCCAGCAACTCGGACAAGCCCGCGACTTTGGACTCGTCCATCGACTCGATCGCGAAACCTCAGGTGTCATGCTCGTCGCGCTCACTGCACAGGCCTACGACGGGCTCCGCAAACAGTTCGAGGAGCGCAAGATCAACAAATACTACTGGGCGCTGTGTCACAAGGCGCCCAAAGATTCCCAAGGCGTCATCAAACGCCCGATCCTCGAACAACTCAAACGCAAAAACCGATACACCTCGATCCGCAAAGCCTCGATCTCGAACGCGGGCAAACCCGCAGTCACCGCCTATCGCGTGCTTTCCGAGAGCAACAAGGCTGCCCTGATCGAAGCACGCCCCGTCACCGGGCGATTGCATCAGGTGCGGATTCATATGGATTTGATCGGCGCTGCGGTGCTCGGCGACAAGCTCTATGGCCCAAACATCGTCAAAGAGGCATCCCCCCGACTTGCCCTCCATGCCCATCGGATCGTTTTTACACATCCGATTAAGGAGGAGCCTGTGGACATCCGTACAAAATGGCCCAAGGACCTGCGGACGACGCTCAATCGGCTCGATATTCCCAGACCTGATTTGGAAATACCAAAGTCTTCACGAGCGAGATCGTGAGGGAGCGGTCTTATGTGTTTTATAAAGCCCAAAGACCGCTCCCTCACGGTCGCGGCTCGTTGGGACAAGAAATCGTTGGGTCAAGGAAGATCAATCCGCCATCACCGCTGCGATGAACTCGCGTGCCACCCGATCCGCGAAGAGGAATCCTTCATCGGTCAGTTGCCACTGGGGCGAGTTGGCTTGGGCAAGCCATCCCTGATCTTGACACATGACCGCTGCTGCTTGGAGTTGATCCGCTTTTCCGAGTTTCGCGGCCTCTTCAAGGGCAAATACCGAATCGACACCTTGGGCGAGCCGAATCGAGGTCATCAGCAGATCCATCAATGCACGCCGATCGTCAGGTGGTTCGTACTCACAGATCGGGGCGAACCCGTGCTCGTCGAGTTTGAGATAATCATCGAGCCGAGGGGTGTTCTTCCATCGAGCGCCTCGGAAATGCCCCGATGCGCTTGGTCCTACCGCCAACCAATCCTGACTCGTCCAATAGCGCATATTGTGCTGACACTCGGCTTCAGGTTTGGCGTGGTTGGAGACTTCATAGCGATCGAACCCGTGCTTGCGGAGGGTGTCGATGGTGTGGCGGTACATCGCTGTTTCGGTTTCATCAGGCATTTGAGCGAACTCACCTTTGGCGAGCCGAGCGGTCATTGCGGTGCCGGGTTCGTAGGTGAGCCCATAGGCAGAGAGGTGCTCGATGGGCAGCGTCAGTGCGGTGCACAGGTCGGCATCCCATTGCTCGATGGTTTGTCCGGGGATGGCGAAGATCAGGTCGATTGAAACGCGTTGGATGCCTGCCCGCTGAAAAATGTCGATCGCCTGGGGCACCTTGTCAGGGTTGTGGATGCGATCGAGTGCTTCGAGGTGTTTGGGATTGAAGGACTGGGCTCCCATTGAGACGCGGTTGACTCCACCTTGGGCGTAGGTGGCTGCGAGCTCTTCGGTGACGGATTCGGGGTTATTTTCGACGCTGAACTCGCCTTTTCCAGCCCGGATATCCGAGAGATCAAAGAGTTGATCAAGTGTTTCGAGGAGTGTTTTCCAGAGGGTCGGTTCGAGGAGCGAGGGGGTGCCGCCGCCGACGAAGATGGTTTTGAGCGGGTTTTGGTCGGCGTATGGTGCCTGGGCACGGAGTTCTCGGACGAGCCGATCGAGGAAAATTTGTTGTCGACCTTGCTGATCGACGATGGAGTAGAAGTCGCAATAATGGCATTTGTGCGTACAAAATGGTATATGTATGTAGAGCGAGCGAGCACGATTGCCTTCAGGTCGGGGTGTGTGAAGATCATGTTGATCTTGAAATACAATGCCCGATGAGCCAATAGATCGTTGCTTGACAAGTGAAAAGGCGGTATTGTCCGCCATAGGAAATCCTCCGCAGGAATGTGTCTTCAGGAGCGATGAAGGAAAGGGTAGGTTCGGTTTGGAAGTCATCCTTATTCGTGTCACAAAGAATGGTTCGACCACCCCGGTGCCGTTGAGGCAGGCGAGGACGCTTGTGGGTCGGCTTGATGATTGTCAGATTCGGGTGCCTGCTGCCGGAATCTCCCGCAAGCACTGTGAGTTTGTCGTTGATGAGAGCTCGATTGTCGTCAACGATCTCGGTTCAAGCAACGGCACCTTTGTCAACCAAGAACGGATCACTTCCCAGCCTTTGTGCGCGGGCGATTTGGTTTCCTTCGGCGGATTGGTGTTCTTGGTTTCGGTCAATGGCGAGCCGGGTGATATTGACGCCCAGACGATGTACAAAGACGGACTTCCTGAAGAGATTGCCATTCCTGCATCTGCCTCTGCTCCGGCGGCTTCTATCTCAGCGGAGAAGATGGTTCCTGTCAGTGATATGAACGATGATTCAAGTATGATGGATTTCCAGTTTGACTTTGATGACGATGATGATGATCAGCCGCCGCTGTGATTTGGTCTCTCATCTGATTTGGTCCTATTTGTCCGATGTTGAGCAATCAAAAAGCACCGTCCAGAGGATGGTGCTTTTTCAAATCGGTTTGGTGTTCTTGGCATGGGCTAGCTTGGCGAGTCGGTGTTTGATGGCGACGGTGCGGGTTTATCGTTCGGGACGCGGATGTTTGTGCCACAGGACTTGCACCGGACGGTCTTTCCTCGAGCCAAATCAGGGATGGAGAGGACCTTGCGGCAGGTCAGGTTGGGACACATGATTTTGACCATTTTTTGATCAGACATAACCGACTCCTTCTTTGGGTACGATCCGTATCGGATGATTCGGAGGATCACTCTCGATGCTCTGGTCAATGTATTGATGTGCGAGCCCGAATAATCTGCATAAAGCAACCTGTCGAGGCATTACCTTGTATGCGTTGATCTGCCATGAGGCTATGGTTGTACCGATAATCGCACACTCACCTCTTCTGCGGAATGGAAATGGAATAGATCATGACAGCGAGCACAGCAAATGCGTCGGCGGTGGTTGGACTTCAATGGGGCGATGAAGGCAAAGGAAAGCTCGTTGATCTACTGGCGCCTCAGTTCGATGCAGTGGTCCGATATAATGGCGGCGCCAATGCGGGTCACTCGGTCGTCGTCGGGGGTGAGCGCTACGCTTTGCATCTGATCCCATCAGGGATTCTCTCGCCTGGGGTCTATGCCATCGTGGGCAATGGGGTGGTGGTTGATCCCGCACGATTACTCGAAGAGATGAAAATCTTGTCTGATCGTGGAGTGGATGTTTCCAAATTGGTGATTTCGGATCGTGCTCATGTGGTGATGCCCTATCACAAGGAAGAAGATGCACTGCGCGAAGAGCTCCTGAGCAGCTCGGTTTCCGATCAAACATCAGCGAGTTGCGGCGTGATCGCAGCGATCGGCACGACCAAGCGCGGGATCGGCCCGGCATATGCCGACAAGGTTCAGCGGGCGACGGCGATCCGGATTGGCGATTTACTCTGTCCTGCGGTGCTGCGTGAGAAGCTCACAATGATCTGTTCAATGAAGAACGCGGTTTTGAACGCATTGCGACCTGATGGACAAGCTTCTTTCGATCCCGATGGGATCGCTGATGAAATGATTGCCCTTGGCGAGCAGTTGCGTCCGATGGTCAAAGACACGGCATATCTGCTCGACGACATCCGCAAAGCGGGCGGGACGATCTTGTTCGAGGGTGCCAATGCGACGATGCTCGATGTGGATCACGGGACATTCCCGTATGTGACGAGTTCAAACTCGTCAGCTTTGGGGATGGGGCCGGGGACGGGCGTGCCGCCTCAGGCGATCGGACGGATTATTGGGGTGGTCAAGGCATACTCGACGCGTGTGGGTGGGGGGCCGATGCCAACCGAGTTGTTTGATGGCGTGGGCGATGAAATTCGCACGCGTGGGCGCGAGTTCGGGACGACGACGGGGCGTCCGCGCCGGGTGGGTTGGCTTGATCTGGTGGCTTTGAAGTATGCAGCCATGATTTCGGGGGCGACCGAGCTGTGCATCACGCTTCTCGATGTGCTCTCGGGTGAGGATGAGTTGAAGCTGGCGGTTGCGTATGACATGCCCGATGGGCGGAGGGATCGGTTTATTGCCGATGGACACGCGTTGGTTGATGCCAAGCCGGTGTATGAAACCATGGCGGGATTTTCCCAAGAGATCACCGGAGCGCGGACTTTTGACGAACTTCCCGACGAGGCCAAAGCGTATATCCAACGCATCGAGGCGTTCGTCGGTGTGCCTGTCGGGATGATCTCGGTTGGGCCTGATCGGGAACAGACGATTGTCAGGGCATGAAGCCTGAAGTAAATCCAGAAGCAAGTATGAGGAGTAGGGGTGTGAGTGAAACCGTATCAAAGGTGTTTACGGATGCACAGGCGATCGAGGGCTACGCCCGGATCCATGCTCGGTTTCCCTTGGCCCGTCCAGAGGTGCTCTTGCCCGATGTGCACCCGGTGAAAATCCCCAGGCATGTCGCGGTCATCATGGACGGCAACGGGCGATGGGCGCAAGAACGCGGGTTCCCGCGTGTTTTCGGGCACAAAAACGGCGCTGGTGCGGTACGGATTGCGATCGAGACCTGTGCTCAGTTGGGTATCGAGGTGCTCACGCTTTATTCGTTTAGCTCGGAGAACTGGTTGCGCCCTGATGATGAGATTCAGGCGTTGATGGAGCTGTGTATCGCGTATTGTGATGGTGAGCGAGCGCACTTTGTCGAACACAATATCCGCGTGCGGATCATCGGTCGGCGGGAAGGGATGCCCGAAGATGTCATTGCAGCACTTGATCGACTCGAAAAGGCGACGGCCAAGTGTACGGGTTTGACGCTGTGCTTGGCGATCAACTATGGGGCACGCGATGAGCTCGTCGATGCGATCAAGGTGATTGCTCAGCGGGTCGCTGATGGTGAACTCGATGCGGAGGCGATCACCCACGAGGTGGTGTCGGATTCGCTCTATACCGCCGGGTTGCCCGATCCGGATTTGTTGATTCGCACGGGGGGGGATCTGCGGGTGAGCAACTATCTGCTGTGGCAGATCAGTTATGCGGAGCTGTATGTGACGGATATCTATTGGCCTGACTTTGGGGCCGAGGCTTGGTTTGAAGCAGTCCGGGCGTATGCGGCAAGGAATCGGCGATTTGGTGGGCTTGACCCCCAAGTGAGTTCATAGATGGGGCAATCGGGGCGTTCGTGTCCTATTGTCCATCCGTGTTGAAGCATCGTTTGACATTTGGACCATTGCTCATTGTGCTCATAGGGGTGCTGGCTTGGCTCGATCAGTGGATCGACGGGTTGGGTGCGCCGGTTTTTTTTCCGAGTGAGACCTTTCCCCCTGGGATGATCGTGCTGCCTGTGTTCGTGCTTTTGAGTGCGATGGGGGCCCGCGAGGTTGCCCGGATATTCCGCGCCAAGGGCGTGCATATCGGGACATCGATTGCGATTACGGTTGGGCTTTTGGGGTTGATGGTCATCGCCTTCACGCCTGAGGATGCGAGTGGGACCAGCGGGTTCGCAGCCGGGATCACTTCGGTGGTCGTGGCATTCATGGTCGGGATGCTCTATGCGGTGCGACCCAAGAAGGTTGAGGGAGCGATCGCGGTGGGATCGGGGATTTTGCTGATCCATGTGTATATGGGATTGATGCTTGGACTCTTTGTCTTGATTCGGCGTGAGCACTCAGTCTGGGTGATGATCTGGATCCTTGCAACGGTCAAATCATGCGATATTGGGGCTTTCTTTACGGGTACCACGATCGGCAAGCATAAGATGATCCCGTGGCTGAGCCCCAAAAAGACTTGGGAGGGTCTCATTGGGGGGATGGTGACATCAGGATTGGTCGGGATGGGGGGGGCATGGCTGCTGCACAAAGAAGGGATTGATGCACCGTCGTTAATGGTTTCGGGTGTGATGGGTGTGGTGATTGGTGGGCTTGGTCAGTGCGGGGATCTGGCTGCGAGTTTGCTCAAGCGCGATGGTGGGGTAAAGGATTCAGGGTCGAGCCTGCCCGGATTCGGAGGCGTCTTGGATATTATCGACTCACCGATTCTGGTCGCACCATTTGCATATTGGGTGCTCCAAGTGACACAAGATCTGGGCGTATCTGCCACACTCGGAGGATAGCGGGCTAGACTCATGCATGATCGAGACACCCGCTCAGGAGAGATGCATGTCCGTGACGAATCAGCTGCTTTGTGTGTTCCGGGTCGATATAGAGATGCGGGGGCTCCAGAGTAGGCTCGAAGCTGCCGAGCGATTCCTTGGAGAACAGACCAAGAAACTTGCAGATCTTGGTGCACAGTCCGACTCGTTACAAATCCAGATCCGCCAACTTAAAGCGACGACTGCCAATGCCGAAGGTGAGAGCGAGCGGCTTAAAGTACGCATTGATGAACTTCGTGAAAAGATGAATAGCGCGAGTACCAACAAAGAGTACAAAGCGCTTCTCTCTGAAGTCAACAATCTGAAAGAGCAACGAGCAGCATACGACGAGCAGGCCATCGAAGGACTCGAAAAAGTTGAAGAGCTCGAGGCCAAGCTTACGGAACTCGAAGTATCCAAAACAGATCGTGACAAAGTGCGTGGGGTGGCCGAGTCGGATCGTCAGAAGCGGGCCGATGATATTGCCGAGAAACTTGCCGAGCTTCGTGCGAAACGCGAGGCACTTGTTGCCGATGTGCCCAAGCATGTGATGGCAATTTATCAGGAGCTGCTCGACAATCGCGGCGAAGATGCAATGGCACCGCTCGAAATCATCGACCGCAAACGCCACGAATATGTCTGTGGATCGTCGATGATGTCTGTGCCCGTTGAGGTGGCTGCGTCACTTATGCAGGGTAAATTGACGCTTTCGCCCAATGATGGATGCATTCTGTATTTGACTGAAGAGGCGGAAGAAGAGTTATCGAAAGCCTTCAAGAAATAAACGCCCGCACATGTACCAGTTGAATTAGAAGAGGCTGTGAACCGATTGAGTTGATGGTTTTTCCTCGAGGAGTTGGCTCTGGGGCATTCGTGGCAGGCCTAAGTGCTCGCAGGCGAGATTGGTGAGCATGCGCCCGCGTTTGGTTCTGGCAAGGAATCCGATTTGCAGCAGATAGGGCTCGACAACATCTTCAAGGGTGCCTGTGTCTTCGTTGAGCGTTGCAGCGATGGCCTCGAGCCCAACGGGCCCGCCGGCATAGATGGTGCGGATCGTCTTCAGGTAAGTGCGGTCGAGTTCATCAAGTCCAAGTGCATCAACCCCTTCGAGTGCCAGAGCATCATGAACGACAGAATCGGAGATAATGCCCTTCGCGCGGACGGCGGCGAAATCACGAACACGACGCAAGAGTCGGTTGGCGATGCGGGGGGTACCTCTGGATCGGGCGGCGATTGAGCCGAGGGAATTGATTTCAGGTCGACCCATCGAGAGCAGCGAGGACGATCGTCCGAGGATATGAACGAGATCATCTTGGTCATAGTATTTGAGGTGATGGGTGATCCCAAAGCGTGAACGCAAAGGTGAACTGAGCAATCCGGCGCGGGTGGTTGCGCCGATGAGTGTGAAGGGAGCGCATTTGATCTGGACGGTGCGGGCATTGAGCCCGGTGTCAAGACAGACATCAATGCGAAAGTCTTCCATTGCCGGGTAGATGAACTCTTCGACCGCGACAGGCAGGCGGTGAATTTCGTCAATAAAAAGGATATCGCCGGGTTGCAATCGGGTCAGCACCGCGACGAGATCAGTACCTCGGGCGAGTGCAGGCCCTGAAGTGGTATGAACTTTGGTGCCCAGTTCGGCGCCGATGACATGGGCGAGGGTGGTTTTTCCGAGTCCGGGTGGTCCATGGAGGAGGATGTGCTCGAGGTGCTCGCACAGATCAAGATCGGTGGCGCTTTTCTGGCGGGCCTTGACCGCTTCGATAGCGATGAGCAGGCGTTCGATGAGTTCGGGCTGTCCGATATATTCCTCGATGGATTGAGGGCGCAGTGCCCAGTTGGCATGCTCTTCGATGGGCGAGGCGGTGGTTGGTGCGATGATGCGATCGGTAGCCATATGCACAGTGTATCGGGTATTGGTCGGGTTAAGGATGAAATGGGGCGGAATCTGGAGGGATTCGAAGAATGAAAGTCAGGGAGAAAAAAGGAAGCAGTATGTTGCTTCCTCTTTGGTCGAATCAATAAATCGAGAGCGGCGTATTTTTAGTTTAGTAGGAGGCCCCTTCGATTTCTTCTCCTTGGGTTTCTTCATCTTCTTTTTTGGGTGCATTGGGGTCTTCACGGGGGAGGAGGTCAGGTGCATTGGCGAGGTTGTAGGCCAAGACTGCGGTGTTGGTGGCCGATTGGATCAGGTATTCTTCGATTGCCAGATCAACCCGATCGTACTGGGTGTGCCATCCGAATTGGTAGTCGGCCCGCCCAACCTCATCCCAGAAGAACCCAGGGATACCGACGGCATTGAAAGCTGCATGGTCGGAACCGCCGTGGGTGTCGATTTTGTCACCGGTGGGGCGGATGTTGACATTGAGGAATGCGTCGTCCGTTTCGGAATAGAACACACCATTGATCGGTGCGGTTGCCGCAGCGAGGTAGTCGACCATCCAATCGGCAGCAGGAAGTCCACCTTGATAGTTGGTGCCACCGTCATCGACAAAGGCCGCAGAGATTTTGGCCTTTTCATCGTCGGTGAGCGAGTCGATATATCCTCGGGCCCCGAGAAGCCCCTGTTCCTCGCCACCCCAGAGGATAAAACGAATGGTGCGTTTGGGTTCGGCATCGACTGCCAAGAGGATGCGGGCGGCTTCAAGGGTGACGGCGGTTCCTGTGCCGTTATCGGTGGCGCCTTGTGAACCCGGGCCGTCCCATGAGTCCATGTGGGCGGAGATGATGACAATTTCATCGGGTTTTTCAGAACCAACGATTTCGGCAATGACATTATAGGTGGGGAATGGTCCGGCCGTAAGGTTGTGCTGAAGATCGAGCTCGAGTTGGATGTCAACGCCTTCGTAGGCGCGGGCAGAGAGGTAGTCAAAGTCGCTTTCGCGGACATTGACTTCGACATCGATGGGATAATCGGCGAGTTTGCGTTCGATCCAGTTGTTCGATGAGGTGGTCCAGACGCGTTCATCTTTTGAACTTGAAACAAACCCGTTGGGGTTCTCGGCGAGCACGGCAGCCAGTGCAGCCTCTTTGGAATCTTTGGCTTCATGCTCGGCTTTGACCGATTCGGCGGTGGCGCGGGAGAACTCAAGTGGGAACTCGTTGCCCGATCCTGAGCGAGAAACGCCGGTTGCCTCGTTGCCATCGAAGGTCAGTTCAATGTTCGAGGTGCCCATGTCATGAGTCCAAACGAAACGGACGGTGTCACCGTCACGGGTGAATTCGGAAATTGGTCCTTCGGAGAAGTTGCGGATGGAGAGGCTTCCGGTGGGGGTGTCGCCATCTTCGTCGAGGGTGAGCGTTGCGGGGACAAACGAGCCGTGGTAGTCGAAGGAACCTTCCCAAACTTTGTCGGAGAGCTCGGCTGTGGGATCGTTGGCCGCCGCTTGACGGCGGGCGATTCCCTTGCGAATTTCGTGGCGTTCATCCATGCGTTCGCGCATGAGGAATCCGGTGGAACGAATCCCGCCTCGAGCAGCATACTTGGGGGTGATGAGTACCCATGCGTCTGCATAGTTGCCTGCGTTGGCTTGGTACTCTTCCATGGTAGTGGGGAGGTGAATGATTTTGCCCGAGACAGGCCCGTCGGTTCCCATCGACCATGAGAGAGTTGAGAATTCAAGGGTGCGGAGGACTTTGGGTTCACTCTTTTTGCGTCTGCCTGAGGACATCAAAACGCGGGCAGTTGATGGGCCTCGATCGAACCGGGTTTCAATGGTGCCCCATTGGCTCAGGTGGGCGTTTGAGGCACCGTTGGCTTCGAATTTGCTGCGTGCCCATCGTTGTGCTTTTTGGAGGTTGGACGATCCGGTGAGCCTTGGTCCAAAGGTTTCGCACATCTCGGTGAGTGTGGCGAGGACTTGGGAGTTGTTTTTGCCTTCGTTGATGATCGCATCGATGGTGGCCGCATCGCCCATCTCAATCTGAGGCACCGGGACTTGCTCATTGGCGATCAGTGCGAAGGTGCCGGCGTTGGTATTGGTGTTGCGTGTGGTTGACGAAACACAGGCACCGAGCGAGAGGCAGGTACCAGCGAGAATGAGGACAGCAAGGCGAGCAGGAATGCGCATCGGGGATCTCCGGATGGGTGTTCTTTGGGTTGGTGTGATTTTTCGGATAGAGATATCCGTGTGTGCATATACCGAGGTGATCAGGGTAGGTTGCACACATTTGTTGCGGGTTATCCTAGGAGCCTACGAGCCCAAAGAAGAGCTCAAAGACGCATGGTGTGGTGCAGAGCGGTTATTCGAGGGGGAGCCCCTTTTTTTTCCAGAGCTTGATGAGTCGATCGAGCTCAATGGGCTCCCAAATTCTTCCGTTGGCAAGGCGTACTCGCAGAAGGTTGCCGTTTTTGTCATAGATGCTGGCGATGGGGGGGGTGTCGTTGGAAACTTTGGTGGTGATTCGGATGAGATCTGGAGTTTCTTCAGGCTTTTCAACCACATCCCATCGCAGGGTAATGGTGCCCAGCGAGCTGTTGTAGGCATAGGAGGCATATTCGCCAGGGTCGGCCTTTTTTGCGAGGAGTTTGCCGATGAGGTAGGTTTGGACTTGCGATATATACCCTTCACCTTGAATCAATGGGTGAGTTTTGGTTGTTGGGGCATCCGACTGGTCGAGTACGATCGCCATACTGGTTCCTGATCGGGCCCCCGTGATGGTGGAGGTCTGTTGAAACCCATCCTGGCGGATGGACATTTTGATTGTCCAAGATTCTTCTTTTGTGTCCTCGGACATGTAGAAGGTCGCCCGGGTGTCGATGCGGAGGTTTTCTTCCAAGGCCATCGCATCAATTTGGACGAAATACCCGAGTTGTCGATCGTCTGGGGTCCATGATCGCCGGGGTTTTTCGGTGAGTTCACCTTTGAATCCGCCCCAAGAGCGGATTTTTCGATACCCGTATTCGGTGGCGTCCATTTCATCCCCCGAGGGTGCCGGGAGGTAGAGTCGTTCCCATCGATCCTTTTTGCCGGTCATGGCATCCTGGTAGTCTTCGACAGATCGTCGATCAAGAAAGGCGAGCATGGATTTGATTGCAGCGGCTCGGCGAATGTCGGAGTCGGTGGGGTTTCCGAGGTCCATGGTTGCGACTGAGGTTTCGTAATAGGCCCTGGCTTGGTCAAAGTTTGCGTAGAGGCAGGTGAAATCGAAGATGACAAATTTGCGGGGCTGACTCTGAAAAATGGTCATTCCACGGACAGAATCAGGTTGGCCATTGAGTCCAGGCAGGCGAATATAAAAGCGTTCACCTGTGTGTGGTGGGATGATGAGATTCGAGTCGCGTGAGATGAGTTTGCCCGTTTTTGAGCTTGCAAAGCGGGTGAGCTGATTGATGATGTTGTCCGCGACCTGTTTGACGGTGAGTTCGGGATCAGTGGTTTTTTGCTCCTTAATTGTCATCACTCCGATTTGATCGGGGAATCCGACGCCCATCGTGGCATTGGAGCCAAAGCTCGTGGTTTCAGTTACGGATCCCTTGGGCAGGTAGATATTGAGATTGAGGGCGTCAATGCGGGCGGGGGATTGTTCGAGTTCGATTGCTGAGGTGGTCGGTGAGGTGTTCGTTGGCTTGGGGATGGCCGGTGGCGGGGTGGTCGGCTGGGCGCTGGCGGCAGCAACAAGCCCAAGCAAGATGCCGACGAGCAAGAGTGGGGTCATTGAACGGGGAAGAGATTGGAGCTCGGAGAAGGACGGCGGGTGAGGATGGATGAGCATGTTATTTCTCCGTATTCGAGTAATCATCACTTGGCATTGGTCGGCACAATTGGGGAATGAGGGAGAAAATCGGGATGAAATCAGAGGAATGAGCCAAAAGATCATAGCAAAAAACCTCGCAGAAGAGTTTCCGATTTGACTCGCCAAAGTGTATGTCTACGCTTCTCTTCCCCAAATCTCGAGCAATACCCTTGTTTGAGTTTTCAGGCTTGTACGCTTCTGGCGATCGTGAATGCGGGTTGGAGCTCGCATCGAACCAGGGCGGGCTGTTGGTGCCTTCGGGCAGGCTTGTGTGCTCGATCCGCGTACGCAAGCGGAGTATAGAGAAGTATAGAAAGGGTGGCATATGTCCATCAATAGGATCCGTATTCGTCTCGAAGCTTATGACCATATCGCCCTCGATGCCTCGGCACGGGAGATCGTGGATCATGCCAAACGCACCAACGCCAAAGTCAAGGGCCCGGTTCCACTGCCGACGAGGATTGAGCGGTACACCGTGCTTCGTGGGCCGTTTGTTGATAAGAAATCGCGTGAGCAGTTCGAGATTCGGACGCACAAGAGGATCATCGACATTCACGAGCCCAACAGC
The DNA here is from genome assembly GCA_026982335.1 of Phycisphaerales bacterium. Lineage (GTDB taxonomy): Bacteria > Planctomycetota > Phycisphaerae > Phycisphaerales > UBA1924 > UBA1924. The sequence goes on along the minus strand of JALSHH010000016.1, from coordinate 26,740 downwards.
CGGACTGTCGAGGCGTTGAATCGCTTGGTCGTTCCTGCTGGTGTATTCGTCAAGATCAAGGCGTAGGCAATTGATTGTTGCTTTTTCAGGTTCACTCATTTGGGTGGGCCTGTGTTTGTTTGAGGCCCATACGAGACTTCCTCTGCTCATTGGAGATCAGTGATGCACGAAGCGGTTCCCGCCCGAAGCGGGGATGAAGGATGAGAAAATGACTGCTCCAAGTAAATCGGCCCATCTTTTGGGACAGAAGATCGGTATGACTCGTGTCTATGACGAAAACGGAGTTTCGAGCCCTGTCACAGTGATTCGGGTTATGCCGAATACCGTAACTCAGATTCGTACTCAAGAGGTAGATGGATATTCGGCGGTGCAGATTGGTGCGGGCGATCTCAAGCCTCGCAATTCGACCATGCCTTTGATTGGGCATGATGCCAAAGCGGGTGTCGCCCCGAGGCGCAAGCATCGTGAGTTTCGTGTTCCGGCGGGGGAGGAGTCCAACTGGGAGCTGGGGCAAGAGTTGACTGTGAGTGTCTTTGATGAGATTAAGTATGTTGATGTCATTGGCACAAGCATCGGCAAGGGGTTTGCCGGGGGCATGAAGCGGTGGGGCTTTAAGGGGCAACTGGCTTCTCATGGTGTCGAGCGTAAGCATCGTTCGCCGGGTTCGATTGGTGGCCATGGCAACAACGCTGGTAAGTCTGGTCGAATCAAGAAGGGGAAGAAAATGGCAGGGCGTATGGGTGGCCGACGAATTACCGTACGATCCTTGGATGTTGTTCGGGTCGATTCAGAGAACGGTCTGTTGTTGGTGAAGGGGCCAGTGCCTGGTCACAACAATAGTTGGGTTGAGATTCGTCCTGCGACGCGTCTTTATCGCTCAAAAGCTGCAAAAGTGGCGAATGGTTGATTGATTAGTTGATCTTTGTGTTTGGGCGGTCAATAATCCCCGCTCAAGGTTCAGCAGGTCGAGGCGTCTTTTGACGAATCGAAACCGTTGATTGGAATTTAGTCATTGTCCCCAGTGGAAGCTGGGCGTGCAATGCCGAGTCAAGCTTGTGTCTCTGAACACTGTCTTTCTCTAGGGATGGTGGCCGAAAGGCGATATTCAAGGCCGGGCGAGGCGTATTGGGCCGGTGCCTCCTTTGAGCGTGTGCTTGGAGATGGGTCCGGGTGGTCCGAAAGGCGTTCGACGAGGTAGACCGATGGATGTCCCCGTTTATTCGATGAGTGGTGAGGCTGTAGGCAGCATGTCTATAGACGAGATCGCGCTCGGCGAAACAGTTAATGCAGATTTGCTCAAGCAAGCGTTTGTGATGTATCATGCGAATCGCCGGCAGGGCTCTGCTCGCTCAAAGAATCGTGCGGTTCTTGCGTATTCGCGTACCAAGATTTACAAGCAAAAGGGCACCGGGCGTGCTCGTCATGGCGACAGGAAATCCAACACGATGCGTGGGGGTGGGCATGCTCACCAGAAGACTCGTACTCGTGAGGACTACCGTCAGGACATGCCCAAGAAGATGCGTCGCAAGGCCAATCGCAACGCATTGCTCTGTAAGCTGCTCGATAATGAAGTTCGTGTGATCGATGGTTTGGCGTTTGACACTGTTCGCACGAAGGACTTTGTTTCGTTCCTCGAAGCGATCAATGTCGATCGTGCTTCGCTTGTTGCCCTTTCGGGTGATGCAGAGAAGAGTAAGAACGCTCGTTTGAGTGCCCGCAATGTCGAGGGCGTGACGCTCTGCCGTGCGGATCAGCTCAATACCTATGAGATGCTCAACAATCGTTTCTTGGTGATCGACAAGGCGGATCTCGAAGCTTGGCTTGCGGGTCCAAGTTCGCAGACAGGAAAAGCTGGAGGTGCGAAGTGAAACTCGAACCACACTACATTCTGCGTAAGCCGTTGCTGACTGAGAAGAGCACCGCGCAGATGGAAAGCGATAATGTGTACACCTTTGAGGTTGATCGTCGGGCATCGAAGGATGATGTGAAGGCAGCAGTCGAGAGGGCGTACGGGGTTAGGGTTGTGAAGGTGACGACGCAGGTGCGCAAGGGTGGTTCACGCCGCTTCAAGTACGGCATGGTTGCCGAGAGCAGCTGGAAGCGTGCTGCTGTGAAGGTGGCTGAGGGTCAGTCGATCGAGCTCTTCTGAGCCGGTTCGTAAGAAAGGATGCAGATATGGCGATTCGTATCTACAAACCAACCAGTGCGGGCCGACGGAACGCTTCGGTCAACCTCAACGAGGAAGTGACTAAGAAGACTTCCGAAAAGAGTCTTCTTTTGCCTCGTCCTCGCAAGGGTGGGCGCAACCATCAGGGCAAGATCACTGTTCGTGGTCGTGGTGGAGGTGCCAAGCGCATGTACCGCCAGATCGACTTCAAACGGCGTGACCGTGATGGGATCGAAGGGGCCGTTATTGGGATCGAGTATGATCCCAACCGAACTTGCCACATTGCACTTATTGAGTACGCCGATGGTATCAAGCGATACATTCTTGCTCCTGTCGGTTTGACCGACGGTGACAAGGTGATGTCTTCGTCAACCGAAGCTATTGAGCCTGTGGTTGGTTCGCAAATGCCCTTGCGGTTCATTCCCTCAGGTATGAATGTGCATTGTATCGAGCTTCTTCCCGGTGCTGGCGGCAAGCTTTGCCGTTCGGCGGGTTCGTCGGCTCGCCTGACGAACAAGGAAGGCAAATACGCAACTTTGGTGATGCCGTCTGGCGAAACCCGTCGTGTGTTGATTGATTGTCGGGCAACTGTTGGTCAGATCGGCAACACCGATCACCAAAACCGTCGTTTGGGCAAGGCTGGTATTAGTCGGCATCTTGGGCGTCGTCCCAAGACCCGTGGTGTGGCGATGAGTCACCATGCTCACCCGATGGGTGGTGGTGATGGCCGCAGTAAGGGTGGTCGTGCTCCTGTGAACAAATCTGGTACTTTCGCCAAGGGCGGGGGCACGAGAAACCGGAAGAAGCCATCGCAAGATTTGATTCTCCGTCGCCGCAAGAGTAAGCGGTACGGGCAACTGAAGTAAGACAAGGAGATACCCTATGGGACGCAGTCTTAAGAAGGGCCCGTATGTTGTCGAGAGCGTGTACCGGAAGGTCATGAAGCAGACAGAAGCGGGTGAGAACACGCCAATCAAGACCTGGGCACGCTCGTGTACCATTGTGCCAGAGTTTGTGGGTTTCACATTTCAGGTGCACAATGGCAGAGCATTCTTGGATGTATTTGTGACCGAAGACATGGTTGGGCATAAGCTCGGCGAGTTTTCGATCACGCGTACCTTCCGTGGACATACGAACAAGAAGGAAGGCCTCAAGGCAGGACGCTGACTTTTCGTTAGCGCTTGCGTTCAGGAAGGAACTACCTGTGCGATTACGAGCGAATGAACTTAGAACACGAGCAGAAGAAGCGGGTGTGAGCGTTGATCAACTCGCCGAAGCGGTAACTCGTGACGGTCTTGCCGGTGATAAGGCGGTGTCGGCCGTGAAGAACTGGCTAAATGGTAAGGGGCACCCCAAGTGCACCAAGAGTGATATCGAAGCGATGGCCAATACGGTTGGTTGTCTTCCTAAGGATATCGCCAAGTTCACTTCGTCGGTGAACAATCATCGGGGGAGTCCAAAGAAGGCCAAGTTGGTTGCGGACATGATTCGCGGCAAGAGTTTTGAGGAGGCAAACAACATGTTGGCATTCTCGACAAAGCGTGCAGCGGCGAGTATTCATAAAGCACTCAAGGCGGCAGCTGCCGATGCGGAGCAGCTTGGTGCCGACCCTTCAAGTGTTTTTGTTTCGGAGATCACGGTCGATCGTGGTCAACATATCAAGCGGTTTCGCCCCAAAGATCGTGGGCGTGCTCATCCGATTCTCAAGCGTACCAGCCACATCACACTGTCTGTTCAGGAGCGAAGCTAATGGGACAGAAATCTCATCCATACGGATTTAGACTCGGGATCACTGAAACCCACCGTTCGCGTTGGTATGCCCCCAAGGCGCTCTATGGCGAGTTGTTGGTTGAAGACGAGAAGATTCGCAATTATCTCGACAATCGACTCAATCGGACCCCACCAAATGCGATGGTTTCGGATATTCATATCGAGCGCACGCGTGAAGAACTTAAGATCATTGTTCGAACTGCCCGTCCGGGTTTGGTGATTGGTCCTAAGGGTGCCGAGGTCGATCGGATGACCGAAGAGCTTCAGTACATGACTGGGCGTAAGGTTTCGATCTCGATTATCGAAATTCGCGACCCAGATATGGATGCCCAGTTGGTTGCGGAGAATGTTGCGGAACAGCTTAAGAAGCGCATGGGTTTCCGCCGTTTGGTCAAGATGCGTTCAGAAGCGGTGATGCAGGCTGGTGCTTTGGGTGTCAAGATTCAGATTGCCGGGCGTCTTGGTGGTGCAGAAATGTCCCGAAAGATGGATGTCCGTCTCGGTGCTTTGCCGCTTTCGACGCTTCAAGCAAATATTAATTACGGGTTTGCTGAGAGTCTGACGACCTATGGTATTCTTGGTGTGAAAGTATGGATTTACAAAGGGCCGTACTCGAGTGAAGCGGAAGAGAATCAGTCCAATGCGGCAGGCGCCCAAGCCAGGGCGCGTGGGCGCAGGTAGTCGGTCGCGGTAAGTGTTTTAGATATTTGTCGACGGTGTCGTCGGTGTTAAAGGGATTGAACAATGCCTCCATATAAGATTCCAAAGCGTGTCAAGCATCGCAAAGAGTTTCGTCGAGTGCGTGATCGTAAGGCGACTAAGGGTAACTATGTTGCGTTTGGTGAGTACGGACTTCAGGCTCTTGAACCATGTTGGCTCAAGAGCAATTGTATCGAAGCGGGTCGTGTGACTTGTCAGCACTTCCTCAAGCGTGAGGGGAAGCTGTTTATCCGGGTGTTTCCGGATAAGCCGGTTTCCAAGAAACCGCTCGAAACCCGGATGGGTAAGGGTAAGGCGGAAGTTGATTATTGGGCAGCTCGCGTCAAGCCTGGTACGGTGTTGTTTGAACTCGCGGGGGTGAGCGAGTCGCGTGCCCGTGGTGCGTTCTTCCGGATTGCAATGAAAATGCCCATTCGATGCCGAATGATCGGGCGTCGGGTGGAAGCCTAAGGAGCCGGTGATGACTGGAGCAGAAGTACGCAAGCTCAATGATGAAGAGATTGCTGTCGAACTTGTCAATCTGCGAGGCAAGCTGTTGGCACTCAAGAACAGAAGTGTGAGTGAAAAGATTGAAGACACGACTCAGTTTGGCAATTTGCGTAGAGATATTGCCAGATTACTGACCGAGCAGACCGCACGGTCTGCGAGCTGATGAGAATGATCGGCTGATCTTTCGGGGTTGGTCAGGAGAACACGAATGAGTGATAACGAAACAAAGGGTAACAAGATTGGCGTGGTTGAGTCGGATGCGCGAGACAAGTCTCGCAAAGTTGTGATTCATTACAAGACCAAGCACCCGAAGTATGGCAAGTATGTGAGCAAGCGGACAGTGTTGCATGTTCATGATGAGCACAATGAATCACACAATGGTGATATTGTCGAGATTGCCCAGTGTCGGCCGGTTTCCAAAACCAAAAGCTGGACACTCACACGCATTGTCGAGAAGCGGAGTCTCTGAGTCATGGACTCATCGGCATTAATGAATGGAACCTCCCGGGTGAGATTGCCCGAGTGAAATAAGGCGGCGCGAATTATGCTCCAACAAGAATCAAGATGCGAAGTAGCGGATAATTCTGGCGGCAAGGTCGCTTATGTTATCCGTGTCTATGGCGGATCGACAAGTCGAGGCGGTTTGACCCGTAAACAGGCGCATATCGGTGATAAAGTCATGGTCTCGATCAAGAAAGCCCTTCCTGGCTCGGATGTGAAGACTGGTGAGATGTACAAGGCAGTGGTTGTTCGTGTCGCTCGCAATATTCGTCGCAAAGATGGGTCGTATGTGAAGTTCGATTCATCTGCAGTTGTACTTATTAATGACGATGGAAATCCGAAAGGTACCCGAATTTTCGGACCTGTTGCCCGCGAACTTCGAGAGAAGAAATACATGAAAATTGTCTCGCTTGCCCCGGAGGTTGTGTGATGCCCAAGCATGTACGAAAAGGTGATACAGTTATCGTTACTTCTGGCGATCACAAGGGAGTTACCGGCGAAATCATGGAGGTGCTGACTAAGTCGGATCAGGTCATCATTAAAGGTGTGAACCTCCGGACGAAGCACATTCGTCCGACGCAAATAAATCCGAAGGGTGGAATCGTACAGATTGAGGCACCCATTCACATTTCGAAGGTGAGTCCGGTGGTTGATGGCAAACCCACGCGGGTTCGTTTTGAAACGGCCCAAGATGGGACCAAGACGCGGGTGGCGGTGCGAGGTGGGAAAGCGCTTGGCCAGGTTTCAGGTCCGAAAGGCTGAGTAAAGGTAACGAGAAAATACACGGTTGTGTTCGGATGGAAACCGAATACGAAAAACCAGCCCGGCAGGGCGTAGTGGAAGGGCCAGTGATGGCGAAAAAAATGAAATATGACCAGGCAACGCTTGATGAGGCGCTCAAGCCCTCAACACCTCGCCTGAAGGAAAAGTTTGATACAGAGATTCGACCAAAGATCGTTTCTGAGTTTGGCATCAAAAATACCATGGCGATGCCGAAGCTCGAGAAGATTACGATCAATGTCAATGTTGGTCGTTTTCTCGATGGTACAAAGGTACCTGCCAATATTCGCGAGGCGGTTGTGCATACTTTGACGACGATCTCGGGACAGAAGCCTCAGGTGATCCTCGCCAAGAAGAGCGTGTCGAACTTTAAGGTGCGTGAAGGATATGTGACATCCTATAAAGTGACGCTTCGGCGTGATCGAATGTGGCATTTTGCCGACCGATTTATGAACTTGGCAACACCCCGTATCAAGGACTTTCGAGGGGTGAGTGATAAGGCGTTTGATCGGCAAGGGAACTATTCTGTTGGGCTCACTGAGCAGGGGGTATTTCCTGAAATCAATATGGCCGAGCAGAATTTCACGCATGGGATGAATATTAACTTTAGCTTTCACAACTCGAATCCGGCGATGAGTCGGTTTGTGCTTGCCGAACTCGGTATGCCGTTCAAGAAACCTGTCAAATCGAAGAAAAAGACAAGCTGAGACAAGATACCAGTATAAAGACCGCGTATTCAACTATGAATGCTTGGTGTAAGGAAAAAGACCCATGGCAACCAAAGCTCAAGTCGCAAAGAGTAAACGGACACCTAAGTACTCATCTCGTTTGGTTCGCAGATGTGAGTTGACTGGGCGTTCGCGAGGTGTATATCGCAAGTTCCGTATCAGCCGAATCATGCTTCGGAAGTTGGCGCTTGAAGGCAAAATCCCTGGGATGCGCAAGGCAAGCTGGTGAAGCGCTCGATTGCTCGGCTCCGTGTGAGCCAAATGCTCAAGGGTACGAATGAACATCGTCTCACTGGCAAGGTGCCAATGGACGAACAGAACAGGACAAAGGGAAGAACCTATGTCGATGAGTGATCCAGTCGCAGACATGCTTACACGAATTCGCAATGCAACGCGGAACCGTTCCAAGAGCGTCGTCTGCCTCAACAATAAAGTGTGTCAAGGTGTTGCCAAGACACTCCAAGCTGAAGGCTACATCAACGGCTTTGAGGTTGTCGAGGACAATAAGCAGGGAACCATCCACCTTGATCTCAAGTACGGTCCGCGCGGCGAAGTGCTGATTCATGAAATCAAACGCATGAGTAAGCCTGGATGCCGGGTTTATCGTCAGGTCGATGATATTCCATCACCGATGCAGGGATTGGGTATTTCGATTGTTTCGACGAACAAGGGCGTACTCTCAGACCGTCAGTGTCGCAAGGAACGCGTCGGGGGCGAGTTGCTTTGTACTGTACTCTAAGGAGTGCGCTCCAAGATTGGAATCCATACGCATTATCATCATCGTGCTTAAGGGCACTTCAAGGAAGAGATTGGAATCCCCGGTTCAAGGCAAAGTGATCGACAGGATCGGATGAGAAATACAATCTGAAAGGAACGCGAAATGTCGCGAATCGGTAAAAAAGCCATCTCAGTCCCCGGCAATGTTCAAGTCAACTTGGTGGGCAATACCATCTCGGTTGAAGGGCCGAAGGGGACGCTTACTTATGAGTTTCGTCCGGAAGTAGAGGTTTGTTATGACGAGGATTTCAAGAGTATCTCTGTGAGTATGGATGAAGCGTTGATTGCCAAGAAGCGTTCTAATGGAGCCTATTGGGGGACTACCCGCTCACTCATCAACAACATGATTGAAGGGGTCGCCAAGGGATACGAGAAGAAGCTCCAAGTCGTCGGGGTTGGGTGGACAGCCACCGTCAATGGCAGCAATTTGGCCCTCAAGGTTGGATACGCGAATACGATTCAGATGCCGATCCCCCCGGGCCTTACGGTTACTGCTGAGAAGCAGATGATTACCATTTCGGGTGCGGACAAGCAAATGGTGGGGCACTTTGCAGCGTCAACTCGGGCCAAGCGTAAGCCCGAGCCATACAACGGGAAAGGGATCAAGTATCTCGATGAAGTCATCATGCGGAAACAAGGCAAGGCGTTTGGCAAGTAAACCGAGAACGGATACTCGTCAGGGGGCACTGAGAGATATGCCCTCATGAGAGGTAAACTGATATGAACAAGAGCAAACAAAAAAATATTCGCAGGCAACGACGCCGGATTGGTATCCGCAAGCGTGTCTCGGGAACTCCAACCCGTCCACGCTTGGCGATTTACCGTTCACTCAATCATATGTATGCCCAGGTCATTGACGACATGGCAGGGACAACTTTGGTGAGTGCATCAAGCCGAGATAAAGAGGCGAAGATTGATGGTACATCAGGCAACAGCAAGGCGGCCGAGTCGGTCGGGGCGCTGCTCGCCCAGCGGGCCAAAGCGGCAGGGATCACAGAAGTGGTCTTCGATCGTGGAGGATTCAAGTTTCACGGACGCATCAAAGCGTTTGCAGACGCGGCCCGCAAGGGTGGTCTTGATTTCTAAGATCCCAACTGAAAGAGACAGCAACCATGGCAGAAATGCTCGACGAAAGTAAGAATCTTGAATCAACCACCGTTGGTATCTATCGCACTGCAGCTACCGTCAAGGGTGGTCGGCGCTTTAGTTTCGGTGCACTGGTGGTCATTGGCGACCGCAAGGGTAAGGTTGGATACGGCTACGCCAAGTCCACCGAAGTTCCCACCGCGATTGAAAAGGCCCAGAAATATGCCAAGCGATCCCTGACCACTGTGCCAATGGCAGGGACCACTTTGCCTCACGAAATCGAAGGCAAAGCCTGTGCATCAAAGGTCAAGCTTATGCCAGCATCGCCCGGTACCGGGGTCGTTGCAGGTGGCACTGTTCGCGCGGTACTCGAGATTGCGGGTATTACCGATTGCCTGACGAAGTGTACTGGATCGACAAGCAAGCTTAACACGGTCAAAGCCGTGATCGATGGGCTCAGCCAACTCCGTACACGCGAGCAGATCGCGGAGCTCCGAGGCGTGGAAATCACCACCACCGATATCGAAGAACGCATCAAGCGAGGCAATAAGTTCATGCCGACCTTGAGTGAAGGGGCCGAGAAAATGGCTGCTCCGGTTAACACGGTCGGGCAAGATCGTGGTCGCGGTGGGCGAGGCGGCCGTGGTGGACGAGGGGGCAATGATCGAGGCGGACGCGCAGGAGCACAGCCGGAAGCTTCAGAGGGGGTCCCGGCATCAGCGTCAGAATCAAGCAGCTAATTTTTACAGAACACAGTTTCCCGGGAGTAACCGGCCATGATGATTCACGAAGTTACCGCAATCGCGGGCAAGTACAAGAAACGCAAACGCGTCGGGCGAGGCGTTGGCTCAGGCAATGGCAAGACCGCTGGGCGTGGACAGAAGGGGGCGGGTTCAAGAACCGGTCACTCGAAACTGTACCAATTTGAAGGCGGACAAATGCCTTTCTTCCGGCGTATGCCCAAGTTTGGTTTTACCAACGCCAACTTCAAAACTCACTTTTGGACAGTCAATTTGGGTGCGATCGTTGCCCATCCTGACTTCAAGAGCGGGGGCGAGGTTAATCATGAGACACTCATCAAGGCAGGGCTCGTCCGCGATACCTCCCGCAATCTTAAAATCCTCGGTGGGCTCGAAGATGGGCAAGACAAGATCAATGTCAAACTTGTGGTGAATTCGAATCGTGTCACAGATTCGGCTCGTAAGTTGATTACCGATGCGGGAGGCACCGTTACTGAGACAGGTACCCGCCGTGACCGTGTTCGCGGGATTGATCGTAATTCGGATGATCGGACACCTAAGAACCTGACGAAGAAGCTTAAGAGCCAAGAATGGCACCGTAAGCGTGCTGAGGCGTTCGCGAAGGGTGAGGTTCTCAAAGCAAAATGATTCAGTTCTTCACACGACGATTTCGCTAGAAACAAGACGCCATGACTGATCGCTTGAGACTTGGGTTCCTAAGATCCCGGGAAGAAGAAATCAGCCACGGCGTTTTTCGAGTAAGCCGTACTGTTCGGACAGAAGGTGAGAATCACGGGATTCTCACCCATTAGGCCACACGGAGCAACCACGCGATGCTGTTCAAGACAATCGCCAATGTATTTCGGATCGAAGAGCTCCGAAACAAGATCCTCTTTACGATGGCCATGCTCGCGGTCTATCGCATCGGGTTCTGGATTCCCGTTCCCGGTGTGGATCAGAGTGCGCTGACTTCGTTCTTCCAGGCGCAGGCGGCTTCGGGTGCTGCGGCGGGCAAAGTTATGCAGTATGTGGCGATCTTCTCAGGTGGTTCGTTCGGGCAATCGACGATCTTTGGGCTCGGGATCATGCCTTACATTACGGCATCGATTATTTTCCAGCTCTTCGGTTCGGTCTCGCCTCAGCTCAAGAAGCTCAAAGAGGAAGGGCCAACGGGGCAGACCAAAATCCAAGAATGGACTCGGTATGCCACCGTTGGGCTTTGTATTATCCAGGCGGTTGGGTGGTTGACCTACATTTCCAAGTCTGGCTTGGTCTATTCGCAGTGGGTCAACAATCCACTTTGGTGGGTTATGGGTATTGCGACGCTTACTGCTGGGACCATCTTCCTGATGTGGCTTGGCGAACAAATCGATCGGTTTGGAATTGGAAATGGTGTCTCGCTCATTATCATGGGCGGCATCCTTACCGGGATGCCCGGTGCAATTATCAGTCTCTATACTGGGTTCGACCCACAAGACCCAAACAAGATGGGATGGATGGGGCTCATTATCCTTGTCAGCCTATTCATTATGGTGGTCGCGGGGTCGGTGCTTCTGACTGTTGCCCAACGGCGGATACCCGTTCAGCAGGCGAAGCATTCTCGTGGAAAACGGGTCTTTGGTGGGCAGAAAAGCTACCTTCCTCTCCGTGTGAACCATGGTGGCGTGATGCCCATCATCTTCGCCAGCTCCCTGATGATCTTCCCATCGGTGGTACTCGGGTACCTTGCCGACTCGGCACAGACAACGGGAAATAATGCTGGAATGTATTACGATATTATCACTTGGCTCAGTTCAAGTTTCCAGATGGGGCAGTTCCCCTACATCCTCTTATATATTGGGATGGTCTACTTCTTTAGCTATTTCTGGATCACCGTCCAGTTCAATCCTGAAGAGATGAGCAAGCAACTCCGAGATCACGGTTCGTTTATCCCGGGGTTGAGGCCCGGCCCGCGAACCGCAGAATATCTCGAAGCGGTGATGGAACGAATTACCTATGTCGGTGCTGCCTTCCTTGCGGTGATTGCGGTGCTCCCGATGGTGGCAAGTTCTAAACTTGGAATCGAGTTTACAGTTTCCCAGTTTCTCGGTGGAACAGGGTTGCTTATCGTGGTCTCGGTGGCGTTGGATTTCCTTCAGCGCGTCGAAGCCAATCTTCTTATGCGGAATTATGACGGATTCCTTGGAAATTCGAATGATCAAAAATGATTCGTGGGGACTGATTGGGGTTTGAAGGAGATCAAGTTCTGTAAATTGAACAAAAACCGAGACTTGTCAAGTTTCAGGTGCCGGTTTGAGATGATTTCCCAAGGGAGGGTGCCTACCATCCTCGCCCGGCAGGGTGCCCATGTTGGGTGCTGTGTGTGGGTCGTTTCGTCAGTATTTTCGGGATCGGGAACGGTACCGAGAGCAAACGCCGCCGATGCGGCAGGAGGGTTGCGATGAAGGTTTCATCCAGCGTGAAGCGCCGCTCGAAAGATTGCCAGATCGTCCGCCGTAAGGGGAAGGTCTTTGTCATCAACAAAAAGAACCCGCGTTTTAAACAGCGTCAAGGCTGAGCACTAGGTTCGGAGAGTGCGTTGAAAAGTGAGTAAGGCACGCGAGATGAGTGCGTGCTTCGAGCATACAAATTCCGGGTGAGACCCCGGTGACAGGAGCAAGCAGTGCCCCGTATTGCAGGTGTTGACATTCCCGATCGTAAGAAGATCTACTACTCGTTGCAGTATATTCATGGGATCGGTCCCAAGTACGCCGCAGCGATCCTTGCAGAAGCAAAGATTAGTCCCGATACACGCGCAGGTGATTTGAGTGAGACTGATATTTCGCACCTCAACACGATCGTTGACGGAGCGTATCTCGTTGAAGGTGCGCTTCGCCGACAGGTGCAACAGAACATCCAACGCTTGCGTGAGATCCGCTCCTACCGCGGTGCTCGCCATCGCGCCGGACTGCCAACACGCGGTCAGCGAACTCGTTGTAATGCTCGTACGCGTAAAGGACGGAAGAAGACCGTGGCTGGTAAGAAGGGCGTCAAGGGTTAATTGGCCGGAGGTGGTCTTGCACTCCCCAACGGCTTTCAGGAATATGGATATATATCGCAAGGTTCCAGCCTGAGCAATCAGGATCACAAGTGGAATCGATAGGAGCGAAGATCAATGGCGAAGAAGCAGAAAAAAATCCGCAAGGGTGTTGTTCGTGGGATTGCACACATCAAAGCAACCCACAACAACACAATGATTACCGTTACCGATACCAATGGCGAAACCCTTGCATGGGATTCGGCGGGAACGATCGGTTTCAAAGGGGCCCGAAAGTCAACACCGTTTGCCGCGACACGGGCGGGCGAACAATGTGGACAGAAGGTGCGCAAGATGGGGATGAATGAGATCGAAGTGAAGATTACGGGTGCTGGTGCGGGGCGCGAAAACGCAGTTTCTGGGCTTGCGTCGACTGGACTTCGTGTCACGGCTATCGAAGATCATACCCCTGTACCACACAACGGTTGTCGACCACGCAAAAGACGCCGTGTTTGATTGAATATCCCATACCCCTGCGTCAAACCATGCGGGGGTGTTTTTTGCGAGTTTGTCGTGTGGATCGCATGGGCAGCTCGATTCGACAAAGTGCCCTGCTTGGAAAGAAAGATCGGTGTTGCCAGCAGAACAGCGAATCTGTGAACCGGGCAACGGTTTTAAGAAGAGATACCACCGGCCTTCAAAGATAAAAGGCCGGGCTGCTGAGGAGAAATATCATGCGAGTACGCTGGCGTGGTTTAGAGTTGCCTTCACAGGTAGTTTCCGATCCCAAGTTTATCGATGACACTTTTGGGCGGTTATCGGTTGAGCCATTCGAACGGGGGATGGGCACAACGATCGGCAATTCCCTCCGTCGAATTCTTCTTTCATCGCTTGAAGGTGCATCCGTCACCGCGATTAAGATCAAAGGTGCCGAGCATGAATTCACCTCAATGCCCGGTGTGCTTGAAGATACCACGGATATTGTCCTCAACATCAAAAACCTCATCGTCAAACTTGAAGGAGACGAGCCTCGCGTGATGAAGCTCGCCGCCCAAGGTCCGGGGGAAGTGACAGCCGATCTCATTGAGGCCGACACCAATGTGACGATTATGAACAAAGATCTTGTCATTGCTACCCTCACCGAGGAAATTCCGTTTGAGATGGAAATTTATGTTGGCAAAGGGCGTGGATATGTCCCTGCTTCTGAGCAGTATGGACGAAATGAAGATCAAGAAATCGGCATTATTCCCGTCGACGCAATCTATTCACCTGTTCAGCGCGTGCGGTACCATGTTGAAGATACTCGTGTAGGGATGAAGACCAACTACGATAAGCTCACCATGGAAATCTGGACCGACGGTACCGTTACTCCTGAAATGGCGCTCGTTGAAGCGGCCAAGATTATGCGCAAACACCTCAATCCGTTCGTCCAGTACTTTAATGTTGGTGAAGAGCGAGTTTCGGAAAATGCAGCAGCAGCAGCAGGGGTCGACGAGGAGCTTATCCGTAAGCTCAATATGCCTATTGAGCAGCTTGATTTGTCTGTCCGTGCATCGAACTGTCTGGAATCCGCCCGCATTGACACGGTTGCTCAGCTCGTTACCAAGAGTGAGCCTGAGTTGCTCAAGCTCCGCTCATTTGGACGGACTTCGCTGCGTGAAGTGAAGCGCAAGCTTCAAGATATTGATTTGGACCTGGGTGTTGAACTTCCGGAAGGATACAACGCTTCGGGTGGAATGCTCTAAATCGTATCATCCCGCGTTGGGTTGGCCCGCATTGGGTTGGTATGATTCAGTTTGTTGACCAATATGACGCAAGGGTGCGTCTTGAAAGTGAAGGAAAAAGCCATGCGTCATCGAAAAGCCGGCTTTAAGTTAGGGAGAACCACTGCTCATCGTGAAGCCATGCTCCGCAATATGGCTGCGAGTCTTTTTGAGCATGGTCAGATCACCACGACGATCCCCAAGGCAAAGGCCCTCCAGCCTTTCGTTGAGAAGATCATCACCAAGGCCAAGCGTGGCGATATGCACGCGCGCCGGCGTGTGATCTCCATGCTCGGGGGCGATCGTCATGCCTTTGCTTGGTCGTACATCGCCAAGAACGCAACTGAGGAGCAGCGTGAGAAGGTCGAAGAACAACGAGAGTTTGTCGAAGGATTCTTCGACATCCCCGAGGTCGAGACCATCGAGCGCAACCGCTACGGCGAGCTTCGCAAAGCGCCCAAACTCGTTCGCCACATCTTTGAGAATGTCGCACCACGGTTCGAAGACCGTGCGGGTGGATACACCCGGATCGTCCGTATCGGTCGCCATCGCCTAGGCGATGCAGCCGAGTTGTGCGTGATCCAGTTTGTTGGCAACGAGGAAGGCCCGGAGATCGGTGGTCAGCCATCGGGTCGCCGTCGCACCGCTGACAAACGAACTGCGTTCGCGGCTAAGCTCCGCAAGAATACCGTCAAAGCTGCTGCCTCAGAGGCACCCGCAGCCGAGGCTCCTCAAGAAGCAGGCGATGAATAACGAGCCGTATGAAGAACATCAAACCCCGCCTTTTTTGGGCGGGGTTTTTTATTGAAGATCAGCACGCCTTGCCCACCAAAGGCGCACAAGGAACTATGATCCGCCATGCTCAACGCACTCAATGAGATCGAAGCCGCCGGACTCGAAGCCCTTGAATCGGTCAATACCGCCGACGAACTCGAAGCTTGGCGCGTCACCTATATCGGCACTAAAGGCAAGATTCGCTCTGTCATGCCCATGATGAAGGAAGTCGCCAAGGAAGACAAAGGCGTCGTCGGCAAACGACTCAACGAGGTCAAGTCCGCCCTCGAATCCGGGTTCAAAGCCAAGCAGGCAATGCTGGGCTCAGGAGAATCATCAAACGCCGGTCCGATGATCGACATGACCGAGCCGGGCATCATCGACACCCATGCGCTGGGACGTGAGCACATCATTACCCGCGTCCGAGGCGAGCTCGTCGAAATCTTTGCCCGCTTGGGCTTCGAGGTCGCCCAAGGCCCAGAGCTCGAAGACGAAGAACACAACTTTGCCAAGCTCAACATCCCCGATGCACATCCGGCCCGTGATCCGATCGACAACTTCTATGTCGATGATCCGCGCAAGGTCGATACGCCTCGGATGTTGCGAAGCCAGACCTCGACGGTGCAGATCCGCACGATGGACGATGCAATCGCCAAGGAGTGGGGGCCGCCGATTAAGATCGTCTCGCCCGGGCGCGTCTATCGCCCTGACACCGTCGATGCGACGCATAGCTTCATGTTTCATCAGATCGAAGGGCTCTACATCGACCGTGATGTCTCGATGTCCGATCTGATGAGTACGCTCTTGCAGTTCGCCCGGGCATACTTCGGCGAAGAGGCCCAGGTACGCCTGCGCCCAAGCTTCTTCCCCTTCACCGAACCCAGCGCCGAGTTCGATATGATGATCGCCCTCAAGCCGGGCGAACCTGCTCAATGGGTCGAGCTTGGCGGGTGCGGAATGGTCGATCCCAATGTATTGAAATCCTGTGGCATTGATCCCGAAGAATGGAACGGGTTCGCCTTCGGATTTGGCATCGAACGCATCGCGATGGGTAAATACGGCATCCCTGATATCCGTATGCTCTTTGAGAACGATGTTCGCTTCTTGCAAAGGGTTTGAGTGAATCGGGCATACTGCAGTAAAAAAGGGGATTTGATGGGTGAGTACGAAACCTGGGATACGAAGCAAGTGCCATCGAGCAATGGGACCCCGACGAGCTGATGAATCCACGACCCAAATGGCCTAAGGTCATCGGGACGATGAGCATCATCATCGCATCATTCGACCTCATCGAGGTAGCGCACGATTTGCTCGGGAGAGATGGTACCATCGAGAAGCGATTCTTCGATGCAGCTCCTGAGCTCCGCCTTGGTACCCGAACTTTGGCAGTTCGAGTTGCACGAGGAATTCTTGGACCTGGCGTTTCTTCAGTGCCAAGAGATCCGTGACGAGTTGTTCTTGCTCATCGTCGGTGAACCTACTTCACGCAGAGCCGCCGCCACGCTCGTCGCTGCTTAGTCCAGTCCATCTCCGCCCCAATCGCTCGAATGTCGCGTTCCGTGATCGGATCACGCCCCGACACCGTGCGTGGCAGAAACAGAATCTCCTCCTGAATATCGGGCACGAGCAAGAGCATGTTCATGATCTGCGTGACCCGGGCACGGGTCACATGTCCCAGTCGAGCGATGTCGCCGTTGTATTCGAACCCCCGGCGAAGAACCTGCACCAGCACGACGCGCCCCTTGTACTTGTGCGAAAGCACCGTGCCCGGCATCGGCAGTCGTTCGTCGATCGGCACATCAAACTTGTCTCGCACGACGAGGTCGCCCTTGACCGGAACGGTCGCCTCATGCACAGTCGGCGGCCGCACACGCAGATCAGTATTGCTCGCCAGTTCCCGCGCTCGCCGCCGAATCGGACGGCCACTCCCAATCACATACGCCACAAGAGTTCGAAATGACAACGGGGTGCGAACGACACCCCGCGTTTACCCGGCGATGGGTGTGAACCAGAGACGCTGAGAGTTCGGGCCGGGATCACGGCCAAACGGCCCGTGGTTCGGTTCGATGCCCGATGCAGGCGAATCCAGACTGAGAGCGCCGCGGATATGGCCAATCGCCGGAAGCCTCGCTGGTGCGTGGAGTTACGGCGAACTCTGTCCCCGAGCCCATGGAGTACTGGTTGTAAACAAAAACGCCACCGCAGTTTGCGATGGCGTTTGAAGCTCCCCGAAGTGAAGACATTCCGAACTCGGGTGCTGGTGAACGGGTCGAGAGGAAGTGCTCAGGCTGTGAACCAACAGCCTTCATGGGATATTCGATCCAGTCTGAGTGAGGACCATAAGAGCACAAGACTCCCATTGGTGGCCAGATTTGGATGCCCACTTACCATTTTCTAGGGGTGCTGATGCCAATGCTCGGTCAGCGCCATGGCCCCAAGCAATACCAGATCCCTATTCACCATCTACTTTCCCACGACGAGCTTCCACATTCCATTGCTGGGGCTTGCATTTTGGACACGGGTTGCGTTTGCTGTCTCGAGGCAAGTGTAGGAGGTACTCCACATCTTCAAACTCGATGTCGGGACATGACGGACGGTGATACAGATCGGATTCGGAAGGAAGTGCATAGCCGCCGTCACTGTTCCGGATATCGATGGCGATCACTGCTTGCGTCTCGGAGAGTGCCAGGCTGGGCAAGGTCTCCATCCGGGCAAGCACTTGGATTGAGCTTGACTCTGGTAATGGGACATCCTCCGTTTCAAGTGCCTTGGCTGCGTTCGCTATTTTCTCTGCAATTTCTTGATTGACCGGATTCTCGTCGACCCACACATTTACTGCATCGCGATCCTTGTTGATCTCGGATTTTGCAAGGGTACGGCGCGTGTCGATCAAGAGAATTGCCTCTGGGTTTGAATATGGGAACTGTAGTACATGCATCTGCTCCCACACGCCGATGCTTGCTTCTCCAAACTCGCCACGCCCCTCTACTTGCCAGAGTGGTTTGCCATACAACGCTCCTGCAAATCGATCTTCTCGAGGCAGTATGAGCACATTGGGATTAAAACCATCGTTCGACAACTGCCTTCGAGCAGACCGCACGACCTCGGGCAACCGAGCCAATGCGTCAAGCTCTGGACCACGCGGTGCATTTGTCTCAATCAGATGGATGATCGCCATCGCCTCTCGGACTGCTGTCTCTTTACCTAGTTGTTCCCCGAATCCGGAAGCCCAATTGTTGTCATCGAGTAGGTACTCTCTAGGCACCCAGATACCCCACCTTGTACGAAGCGGACTGAACTTCGGCATGTCTTCGCTCAAGCCACATTCACGAAAGGCGTTTTGCCATGAGAGGTTCTCTTGATATGCCTTGCATGCCTCGTCTCGGAGCTTGGTTATCCGTGTATCGGACAACGAATGTTCAAGCACATAGCGCAGGTACTTTGCGTCTGCTCCCCTGGCACGGCTCTCGATGATGCTCATCGCTGCATTAACGCGACCTTCTCGCTTATCTTCTGGGATTGCTAGTCTTTCATCGGCAGCAAGCTTCTCAAGAGCTTCTCTCTCTTGAGAAGCGTTCCACACGAATCGCTTCGGTGGCTCTGCAAATACCTTTGATTGATCACCCCAGAATTGCTTTGTAGAGCAAAGCAACGCGGCATTCAAGCCAAGTCGCACCCAGTTCGTACCTCCCATTCGCGTTTCGCATACACCCGCACGAAACTCACGATTCCAATCACGGATATCCCAGCGGTCGATGCCTAGTCGAGCATCAATAGCAGGTTCTAGATAATCTCCAGCTCTGAGTAATTCCCATTCGGCAACTAGAACAGGAATAGATGGCAGTTGACTAATTGCTGTTCGGAATACAGTGTCCGCTGCGTTCGCATCCTTGCAGGCGTTGCTTTGCAGAATGTGAAGCGACCAACCCACAAGTACGACAGCAATATAGTCAAACAATGATTCAATGCTCCTCGATATTTTCACTGCATCAACTTGGTCGTGGTGTCTTTGCTTGTACTTCCGATGCTCGAAGATCCTCTCAATGAAGTATGAGGCGTGCTGTATCTGTTCGTATCGGATCGCGGCATGGAGGAGCGACAATGCGAAGCGAAGTACTACATCAAGAGTTGCAATATCTGATTCATCTGTTTCACCGATATCGTTGTCCATATCTGGTAATCGTGATCGTATTGCCGACAACAGTGAGTGAAGTCCAGAGTCGAGACGATCTCCAAGTGCTTCGGCGAGAGGCTTATTTTGTATACACCTGTAGTACAGAAAAACAAGGGGTTTGAGAAACTCTTCCATGAGGCGTGGTTGTTGCTTATGGAAGCACGCAAATGCGGAATGAAGGAGTTGCTCGGCTAAGGTGACGACGGTGCTGCTATCTCCAGATAAAGCCGCCGCTGCTGCAATATCGCGTGCGTCAATCTCGAGCGGACCACCAAATGTGTCAATAATCGAGAATAGACGAATTCTCTCTGACGGTGACACCCCGGGCGGCGCAACATCGAGCCAGGCGTTCAATAGCTTCTGGTAGTCATCGAATCGAGCATCCAGTTCAACATACCGACCTTCGCGAGCAAGCACCTTGAGAGTCGTCTCAAATCTCTTCAGGAATTGCCGAACATCTTTCGCAATCATTCGGTGACTCCTTTATTCACGATAATTGACTGATTCAGTGCCGATCCAAGCTTCTTGGTGAACTCATCACTGATTGCTGGTGCTTCACTTGGGGTATCTGGATTGTAACCAACATCCCATGTAAGGATCAATGCGCTTTCAGTTGTCAGTGGTTGGTCAAACGCGACTGTGATGGAGAGCTCTGGCCGTGGATGGAGCTGTTCTAGCAATTTTCCAACCCGTTGTAGTCTCTTGCAATCCAGATCACGGATGACACCCGATTTGGTAAACATGATGCGTCTGATCGAATTGTTCTGGCTCCATTGGCGCGATCCAGCAAACGGGTTGTATTTGATACCGGTTGATTCAAGGGCATTGCCGTATTCATTAAGCAATGCAACCACTCTCGCGTCCGCAACTGCTTGCGCCCGCATCGTTGCACGAAGGACTGGGAGTGCGATGTCCATATCAGCTTCTCCGGCTTCTGATACAATTGTAGCCAGATACCAGAATGCGAAAAGTGTTGCAACTGGTACAGCCAAGAGGTTAATCCATGTCAGAACTGCAAGGGCGTTCCGCCCTACAGGCAGGATCGGGGCGGCAAACGACCCAATCAGATTGGCAATGGTTACGCCGGCTACACCGCCGAGGATCAGAAATGTGAAATACCGGCGTGCGATCAATGGTGTCAAAGGCAGCATAGATGTATCTTGCTGCGAACGAAGTTGTACTGCGAATATTGCAACGGCCTGAAGGAACCCGAAGAGTGCTCCGCTAAAACCTGCAGTAGCAACAAGCATCATTGGGATGCCATCGATGTCCCCTTGAAGTCCCAGCATTGGGACTTTAATAATGCATGCGATAACAAGTGCAAGGAGGTTGAGGCCAATGCCCAGTAGGAGGGCGAACCATATACCTGATCGCACAGAGTTCCGCCCCCAAAGCCACATTCTGATTCGTTCTGACGGGCGGCCTTCGAATGGCACGCGTTTCACGGATACCCGTGATGTAAGCATCCGAGGTTCAACATGCAGGATTCGAGCAAGGGGCCGGTCCATCCATCTCAGCAGACGATACCTTGCGATAATGGTAATCACATCTCTGTGACTATGAACATTCCGTGCTTGCCGCAGACCCCAATGAATGATCCTGCTTGTCCTACTTCGAACGCGGGCCCACATACGACTCAGTCGATGAGCAAATTGGAAGTGCCATATCATGGAGTGCCCCCCTCAAACTTTGGTGAGCATACTCCCATTCACACCTCGTCTGCCGTCACGGCCACCTTGAAGTCCACTCCGAGTGACTCGAAGTGCTTTATCCCGCATCGGACCTTGTCAGCCTCAGTTGTCCGTAATTTGAGGAACTTGTGTGTGCTCTTCGTCTCACGAACGAGATAGATCGCCTGGCCATCATGTTTGATGATGGCCCAGTCTGGGTTGTACTCGCCGACCGGCGTCTCCACTCTGAACCAATTTGGCAACTTGACAAAGAGCTGAATGTCTTCACGCTCGTCGAGGCGTTTCGCAAATTCGCGTTCTACTTCCGAGTCATACACGACATACTCATACACTGACTTATTGACTTGGATCGCCGTCAGATAGTTGATCAGATCCTCGTTCTTAAAGAGCAGCATTTCCCATTCAGCATCTGAACCCGTACCCTCGATGCGGTCATACTTCACCCCGTCAACGAGTAGCCGATGCAGCTCGTACTTCAGAATACCAGCGACGGCATCCATGAACCGCTGAGGATGGTTGAAGAACTCATCCAAACGCCCTGATTCACGGAGGATTCGGACGAGAGTAGATCGCGTAAGCTCGGTTTCGTTCTGGAGATATGCGAGTACATCTGGAACCGCGTGGCGTGATATGCTGACATCTTCGACCGCTGCACCAACAGCGGTGGTCTCGATTCCGCCGCGTTTAACTTTCATGCCCCCGGTTGTTATCGAAATCTTCGGCTTCTCGATGCGTTCCATCCGCTTTATGGCACTCACCGCCTTCTCGACCAGCGTATCGGTCTCGAACTCGACCCGGTAGGTCGTCTTTGTCTTGATCTGGTCCCACAAGGCTTTGAACTCGGGACTGAGCACGACTTCTTTCTTCAGCTTGTTGGGGCCGTCGTCACGCTCTCGCCGGATATGTCGCTCAATCTGGTAGCTGGCGAGGAGATCAACGACCGCTGAGGTCAGGGAACGATAACCCTGTGGCAACTCGATCTTGAATCCATCAGCCTTCGGATCGAATGCTGGCTGGAGTCGCCCCTCGTCATCGAGCATTCCTTGCTCGACAAGAACGCCCTTGATCTCCTTGGCAGCATCGCGTCCTATCGGCTCCGGCACATCCTCGACGATTCTGGAAAGTTTGGCGATCGCAGTAAGTGGAACTTTTCCAAAGGTAACGCCACACTCATCCTCGTACTCTGTCTGGAGCGCCCGCGCGAAATCTTCGTAGGACTCGTTGGCCATCACATAGAGCTTGTTCACTGACTCGTCGAAGACACGGTTGCCGGTTTGATCGACGGGCAGACGCAGTCCTCGCCCGATCTCCTGTCGCTTCTTGACCGGGCTACGCGTCTCGTTGAGCGTGCAGATCTGGAAGACATTGGGATTATCCCATCCCTCTCGAAGGGCTGAATGGCTAAAGATAAATCGCAGCGGTTCGTCAATTGAGAGCAGTCGCTCTTTCTCCTTCATGATGAGCGAATAGGTGTCGTCATCCGCCTGGCTGTTGCCTCGGGTGTCCTTGAGCACACCCTTTTTATCCTGCGAGAAATAGCCGTTGTGCAGGGATTCAACAGGCTCCTTGAGCCACTCGATCTCCGCGAATCGTTCCTCTTTCGCCAGGACTGCCAGTTCCTCCTCAAACGCCTCGGCAAACTTCCCGGCGACTGGTTTGCCATCGCCATCGTAGTCGCGGTAGTTGGCCACGCGGTCGATGAAGAACAGGCTCAGTACTTTGATCCCGCGTCCCTTGACCAGAAGCTCCTTCTCCAGATGCCGTTTGATCGTGTGCTTGATCTGAGCCCGCCACACATCATCTCGCAGCCCACCGATCTCTTCACCGAGCCGAAGTGTGCGGCCGTTAGCGAACCGGACAAACTCGCTGCCGGGCTCAGCGTTGATCTCAGCGACTTCGTATCCATGTTGGTATTCTGCCCGCTCACCTGAAAGTGCGAAGAGGTCCGCACCCTGTTTGAGGGTTCGGCTTGCTTCCTTGGGTCCGTCTGCGCCTTGAACAAGGAATCGCAGTTTCGCTTTGATGCCCTTCTTGTAGTCGATCTTCTCCACGCGCACGAAGGCACCGTTCGCAGCACCGTCGGCTGCGGCAGTAGCAACGATAATCTGCTTCACGAGATTCAGTTCGAACGCACGAACGGGATCGAGGCGGTACACCAAGTTGTATGGATTGCGGTGCGTCGCTGAATACCGCAGTGTGCAGAGCGGGTTCAATGCCTTGATTGCCTCCTGCGCTTTGTCCGTCGAATCTACGCTTTGCGGCTCGTCGATGATGACGATCGGGCGTGCCGCCTGGACGAACTCGATAGGCTGGCGACCCGAGAGCTTGTCGCTCTCCTTGTAGATCACATTGCTCTTGCGCTCTTCGTCGGTCCCGGTGAAGTTCTTGCGGAAGGCGTCAATGTTCATCACCAGAATCTGGAGCGTATTACTGGTGGCGAACTGGCGCAAACGGCTGACCTTCTTGGCATCGTAGACGAAGTGCTCGAAGGGATGGTTGTTGTAAAGAGCACGAAAGTGCTCGGCCGTGATCTCGATGTTCTTAAGCACACCCTCACGAATCGCCACGCTCGGCACAACGATGATGAACTTCTGGAATCCGTACCGCTGCGAGAGCTCAAAGATCGTCCGGAGATAGACATAGGTCTTGCCCGTGCCCGTCTCCATCTCTACAGAGAAATGTGGACAGTTGCGAGTGACATCCGCCGGGGCATCGAAGAGTTCCCACGCCTCCAGCGGTGCGTCTGGATCATCAATCTCGATGTCCTCTCTTTCCTGTACCTTGCGTGTATTGGTGAGCAACTTGTCATCGGCCAGCAGTAGACGGTTTCCGGAGCCAAGCTCTGTGTGTTCCTTGCCGCCGAACACCTCGCCCCAGTTGCCCATGTCGATGACGCTGTACTCCGGCGTGCCGACTGGCTGGCCGTCAAAGAGGTCTACGACGGCTGAGATGGCATCGAGTTGAAACTGCTGGTTGGGATCGAACTGGAGTTTCATTCTCTGCCTCGCTTCGGTTTGTTCTTTGATTCAATTCGCTTCACTTCCTTCTCAAAGTCGCTCTCGAAGTCCTGGTCCTGTTTCACACGGAACTTCTCGAACTGTGCCTTTGCCAGTTGCTTGGCCACCTCAGCCGAAACCTTCCCCGCGTTCGTCAACACTTCGTATTCATTAAACTTCAAGAACGCATCGAGCCGCTCAACCCAGTCGGCCATCTTCATCGGGATCTGCCGCGCCGCCTGATTCTCGGCGTAGTCGAGGTACATGGACACGATGCGTTCGAGTTCCTTGACCTCCTCTTCGATCAGATAATTCTTTGCAACCCCGATGTCGCTCTTGAGAATCTTGCCTTGTGGCGCGTTCTTCCATGTCGTCAAGCCCATCGAGGGCTTTGTGGCATCGACACGCTCAGCGATAATCTCCGCCGCCGTCTTGCCCGTCACCGCCCAGTGCAGTTTGTTCTGCACCGTCTTGAAGAAGGTCTTGGTGATCTCGGCACGCTTGTCATAGTCGATGCTGCATTGCTCGTAGATGTCCGTGATCTTCAGATAGAACCGGCGCTCGCTGGCGCGAATCTCGCGGATGCGTTCGAGCAGTTCATCGAAGTAGTCCCGCCCGAACCGCTTGTTGAGCTTGAGCCGCTCGTCGTCGAGCACGAACCCCTTGACGATGAACTCCCGCAGCGTCTGCGTCGCCCAGATGCGGAACTGCGTCGCCTGCACGCTGTTCACCCGGTAGCCGACCGAGATGATCGCGTCGAGGTTGTAGAACTCGATCTCCCGCCGAACCTCCCGATTACCCTCGGTTTGAACTCTTCGAATTTTTCGAAGAGTTGCCTCCGGCGTCAGTTCCCTAGAGGCGTAAATCTCTTTCAGATGGTAGCTTATGGTCGGCAGCTCCACCCCGAACAACTCCGCCATCCGCTTCTGGTTCAGCCAGAAGGTCTCGCCCTCGTAAAGAACCTCCACACGCACCGCACCGTCGGGGGTCTGGTAGAGGATCAGTTCGCTCTCGTAGGGTTGGTCTGTGTCCGCCATCTGGTGCCTCCTCAAACGGTCCGGAAGGAGGTGACACCCTTGTTCCGGAACTCCTGCACGGCGTTGGCTTTGAGTTGGTCGTTGCCCGCAAAGCCCGCGTCAAGGCAGACGATGCGTTCGGGCTTCTTCTTCGCCATCGCACGGATTGCTTCGAGCGTCAGTTCACGATCCAGGCAGATGAACAGGGCTCCCTCGGCGATGCTGTAGATTTTCTTGTCTGCCAGTGTGAGCGTCTCGATGGGCGTGGTCAGTGGGAAGCCGCTCTTGAGGAGAATCTCGTAGAGGATGTCCTCGTCGCTGCGGCCATCAAGGATGTGCTCGATGTGTGCCGCCATCTCTTCGACGAGCGTTTTGTCGTCAACGGGTTTGTCCGCCTCCCACGGCTTGAAGTTGGATTTGTCGAGCTTGTAGACACGGAAACCACGATCCTGCGAGGTCGAATCGCCGATCTGATCGATCTTACCGTTTTCCTCATCGTTGAGTTTCTTGATGACACGGCGAACACGCTCCTTGCAGATGTCAGCGATTGTGTTGAAGCCCGCCTTGCCCGCTGTGCTTTTCGAATCGATGGGCTCAGGTAGTTGCACCAGTATGAACTTTCGATCGCCTCCATCTAGTTTGTTCTGTTCCAGTACAGCTTGGGCAGTCGTACCGGAACCGCCGAAGAAATCAAGTACGATAGCATCCTTCGGATCATGCGTGCTTAGCTGCATAAACCGCTGCACAAGGTCAACTGGCTTTGGATTGTCAAATACCGATTCGCCAAATAGACGCTTAAGCATCCGCGTAGCATTCGTCGTCGTATCTACATCGTCCCATAGTGTCTTGGCGACTTTGCCCCGTTCCTTCGCTTCGCTCAAGAAACGCTTGCGTTGGGGGCCGGCCTCTCCGCTTGCTCCAAAAACGATCCGGTTGTCTGCAAGTAGACGCTGAAAGTTTTTGTGATCATTCTTCCAGCTGCATCCTGGATTCGGCTTGTATACCTGCCCAGTCTTCGGGTTAGTAATCTCATACAGTTGATTGGGCCGTTCCCCGCCCACCTGGAATGGATCTGCCTTCCAAGGCCCGCGCGGGTCATTGTCAGGATTAGAGAAGCCTTCGCCATCTTCAGACAAACGGAAGTGGTTTCGATGGGCGACAAAATAATCTTTGGACCTTGCGTAAACCAAATTGTATGTGTGCGATACAGAGATTAAAGCGGTGTTTGTCACTGATTTCGTTGAATTCCAAATGACACACCCAATCAGGTTCTCTGAGCCAAATATCTCGTCAAGCGAATGGCGGAGATTGTGTAACTCATCATCTGAGATTGACACCCAAAGAAGGCCATCGTCGCGGAGTAGATTGCGTGCAAGATAAAGGCGTGGAAGCATCATGTTGAGCCACTTGGAGTGGAAGCGGCCGTCGGCGTCGGTATTCGTGCCGAACTTTCTTCCCTCAGCATCCACCTGCCCGGTGTAGTCCAGATAGGTTTGGAGGTTCTCCGAGTAGTCATCGGGGTAGATGAAGTCGTTGCCTGTGTTGTAGGGCG
>JALSHH010000015.1 GCA_026982335.1 Phycisphaerales bacterium | reverse complement strand
AAACCCCATCGGCGCATTCTTCCGGATCGGCATTGGTCAATCTCCTGTTTCAAGGCCAATGAACTTGGCCCACAAGACGATACGGAGAAAAATGGAGGCCGGTTGCGCGATTGTTCAGAGATTTCAATCGAGATTAAGAACTTGCCCGTGTGGTAGGTTTTGGGGTGCGTACAGCAGGATGTTTATTTTTTTCACACGCCAGTTGTGTTCAGCGAACATCCTATCGGCTCGTACCGCCCCCCTGGAATCTCGAGCTGGGCAAAGATATGGGTGCGAACATAGACCAACTCGGGCGATTCCCGATTCGATGTGCAGATATGAGCGCACAGATGAGGCGATTCGATCACGATGCCCGTCGGCGAGTTTGCAGTATGAACCGGGCCCGAATCGGTTTTGAGTTCGATCATGTGTTTGGCATGGCTTGTTGGATCGACCAAGGCCCACACGGGATCGAGTGATGGGCCGAGCCTGAACTCGAGATGGACGATGGGGGCAGTCCCCGCAAGGGCGATTTTGCTCAGCGATCGACGAGCAACCCGCCAGCGGATCACGATATGATTCGCACGATGCCGATCAAGCCCGATGGAAAGACAGGGTTTGATTGCTTGGCTCAGCGCAGGCTTTGGCGAAGGCTGGGCACTCATGGGCGAGCCCCCTTGCGCGATTTGAGGTGCTTGGTGCTCCGCCCGACAGGCGCTTTGGCCAGCAGCTTGGCAGCGGTTTGTAAACCCGCCCCGCGCGGGCCTGCGAACTTGTGGGTTAGGGTGGTGATGAGTCCGAACCCTTCGCGGACGCCATCGAGTCGGCGCTGGAGCGCGACGACATCTTCAGGCGAGTGCGATCCGACCTGCGGAGCCAACTCGCCGATCTCATCGAGCGCATCGAGCAGCGGATCGACCTCGCGTTTGATCCGCTCGCGGGCAATCGCGCG
Source organism: Phycisphaerales bacterium (assembly GCA_026982335.1). Classification (GTDB taxonomy): domain Bacteria; phylum Planctomycetota; class Phycisphaerae; order Phycisphaerales; family UBA1924; genus UBA1924. The sequence goes on along the minus strand of JALSHH010000015.1, from coordinate 25,198 downwards.
GAGCATCGACCAGACATCCTGCTCAGCCTGGAAATACTCTTTGCGATCTCCGGGCAATCGAACTTTCTCGATCACCGCCCATTCGAGCAACGAACGCACCGACATCGACACATTGCCCCGCGAAACCCGAAGCCGATCCATGATCTCATCGGTACACATGGGTTGACCGGTGATGTAGAGCAGCGCATGCACCTCAGCCATCGTTCGGCTGATCCCCCAGACCGACCCCATCCGCCCCCATGAGGCAATGAACCGATCTTGGGCCTCGATCAACTGGGCCTTGACCAATGGAGTGCTCGTTGTCTTTGGATTGCGTGCCATGCAAAACTATGCGCAGCGGGATCAAGATTGTCCATGAGATTTCAGAAAAATCTGAAAATAGTAAAACCCAATCAAGGTTCATTCACCTCCCCCGAGCGCGGGGGAGGCGTAAGAAGGAGTCACCAGCAATGATCTACACCAGCAAATCAATCACGCCTGCAATCCCAAGCACGATCGAGACGATCCCGTTGAGCGTGAAGAAGGCCATCGGAATGCCGAGTTTGCCTCGCTTGGCAAGGATTAGGTGCTCGTAGACCAAGATCACACCTACAAGCCCAATCGCGCCAGCGAAGATGATCCCGAACCGATCTTCGAGCCTCCAAGCGAGCACCAGACTCACCATCGCCAGCACATGCAGCCCTCGGCTGAGATGCGCTGCCCGTTTCCATCCGAATCGCGACGGAATCGACGATAACCCGACCTCCCGGTCATAGTCGAGGTCCTGCAAGGCATAAATAATATCAAACCCGGCGACCCAGCACAGCACCATCGCGGCGATCGGAAAGATCGCGGGTGCATAGGCAATGTTCTCAGGGCCTACCGCGATGGCAGCAGCGATCGGTGATGCAGCGAGTGCGCCGCCGAGGAAGAGATGGCACAACCAAGTGAAGCGTTTGGTGAACGAATAGAACCCGATCCAGATCAGCACGGGCACGCCCAGAATGCTCGGCCACCAGTTGCCAAAGAGGAATCCAAACAAGCTACATGCGATCATGAACCCGATCGCGTTGAATGCGAGCAAGAGGTATCCATCGCGATTGCTCAGTGCGCCAGATGCAAACGCCCGTTTGGCGGTGCGTGGGTTGGCTGCGTCGATCTTCGCATCAGCAACCCGGTTGACCAGCATCGCCCAGTTGCGCGCCAAGACCATGCACACCACAATGAGCCCGAGCATCCCAGCGAACCTGCTCCAGTCGATCCCGTGATCGGGCGCATCGCCGAGATACGGCGCGACAAGAAACGCACCCAAAATCGCAAATGGCATCGCAAAGACTGAATGGGCGAGTTTGATATCACCCATTGCGACCATGGTCCGTTGAGTGATCGGGAGGGTATTGGGTTCTGATTCGTTGGCATGTTTCACAACGACAAGAATAGGCATAAAAAAGCCCCGGCTATCTGGGACTTGGAGATCGTGTGATTCGGTTCGGTTTTATGGGCATCCGGTACTGAAGATGGTGAGGTAGTCGGAGATATCGAAGAAGTTGAATACGCCGTCGTTATTGATATCAGCTGCCGAATCGCCTGCATCGAAAGCCGTAAGGAAGGCGGAGATATCGAAGAAGTTGAGTGTGCCAAAGGGCTCGGCCATGTCGGCCTGGTTACATCCCAGTGCCAGTTCGCTTATATCGCCAGCGATCACAACCGCGTAGCCTTGTGGGCCTTGGTTGACGGCGGTGGCTTTGACCTTGAGGGTGTATTGGCCTACACCTGTTGCTGGGAGCATGACCATTTCGACATTATTGATTGTATCTGGTGATCCTCCAAAGGCGGAGACGCCGTTGGTGATGTTGTTTCCGATGAGGATGTCGCCGCTGGGCATGACGACTTCGAGGTCAAGGTTATTGACGGGGGTAAAGGCGGCGTTTGGGGCCGCTGGTGGGTCGTGCCAGACGAGGGTTGCTTTGAGTGGCTCAGTGACCGAGTTGACGGTGAAGTTGAGGAGAAATTCATCGCCAGTGTTCATTGCTTGGTTGCCGGTATTGCGGATATCGCGCACGATCATGGTGCTCGAATCGCCTGCGAAGTAGAGGGTGTTGTCGAGGAGTACGCGCCCCCATCCTTCACGGTTGGAGGGGTACCCTGCGATGCCGGTCATGTCGACGGCGGAGTTGAGCAGCGTCGCTTTGAGCAGGGCGCCCGAAGGGGTGAACCCGTCATCGGATTCGGCGAGTCCTGATGGGTAATATCCGTCTTCAAAGTATTGACGGGTGAGTGCTGCTGCCCCTGCGATGGCCGGTGCCGCCATGGAGGTGCCGGTGAATCCGATAATTCCACAGGCGGTTGAGGAGTTTGCTGAGCGTGTGTTGCATCCTGGAGCGAAGATTTCGGGTTTGCGTCGCCCGTCAGCGGTGGGTCCTTGCCCGCCTGAGCAGAATGAATCCTGATTGTTCGCATCGAGTGAAGCACCGACAGCCAGACAGTTTTTGGCGTTTTCGGGGGTCCTTAGGGAACTCAGGTTGGTGACGGCGAAGATGACGAGGTTGTCGTCATTATCGAAGGAGAAGGCGTCGATGGCCCGTGCCATGCCGGTATAGGCGGTGGTGCCGTCGTCGCCCCATGAGTTGGTGTGGATCGCTGCCCCTTGGGCGTAGTGCAGCTCGAGTCTTGCGCTCAATGCGGGGAATGAGAATGATGGTGGGGTGTTGAATACGAGTCTGGCCATGTAGGCAACACCTCGGGTGTCGTCGTTGACATTATTATCACCGAGTACGGTGCCTGCGACATGGGTGCCGTGGAAGTCGGAACCGAAGGAGGTGTTGTATGCCTGGATTTTGCGGTGATTATCGCCGATGGGATCACCCTCTGGGTCGGTGAAAGAGCAGTGGGAGACCCTGACGCGTCCGTCCATGACGGCGACGAGTTGATTTTCGCCACGGATTCCGGCGTCGTAGACCGGAAACGACCCGTTGATATTGGATTGGACAATCCACCGGTTGGTGGAGTTGCGCATGGTGATTTCGGGTGCCGATTCGATCCATTGGATGGCATCGAGTTTGGCCAGTGCGCGGATGGCCTTTTCTGGTCCGGTGAGTTCGATCATGAACCGATCGCCGACAAGTTCGTTGCGGATGACTTTGATTTCGGGTTGGGCATCGAGTGCGTTGAGTGCTTGCTTGATGTTTTCGCCAGCGAAGAGGTAGGCGTGGGCCGCGATTTGGCCATTGGCTTTGAGTGTTTTTCTGGCTTGGGTCTGGAGCATGCGTTTGCCGAGTTGGGGGTCGACTTTCCAGGCGTCATCGAACTCGACCAAGTGGGTAACGAATGCGAGATTGCGCAGGGCATTGATGTTGGCGTCTTTGAGCTCGACGACATAGGCAAGGTCGGGGAGGTAGTCGCCAAGGTACGCGCCGGTGGCTTTGATCTGGGCGTGAAGATCGGGGGTAATTGCTTGATCGAGCACGATGACCATTCGGTCGGGGAGCCTTTGAAATTGGGCTTGGTTGGGCGCTTTGGCATTGGGAAGGGTCGCGAGATTGACCGTGCCGGTTTTGAGTTCGAGGGTAGGCGATCCATTGCCCAGTGCACCGGTGGTGGTGCTCAGGGCGATGAGCAAGGCGATACGAAGGGATGTTGTGCGGGTGTGTCGGCGGGATGTCATCGAATACGCTCCTCTGGGTGCAGATTGGCCACAGATCGGCCGCGCCTGCATAGGGGGTGTTGCTGTTCTTTCAGCATCGGCTTAGCACGCCATCAACACAAGCACGCACAGAAAAGAGTGATGCCCGAGTGGGCTTTCATTTCTGTATACGCAGGATATCCGTTCGTGGATCCCGATCTATGCCGATAACTCGAAGTGGATTCGAGTGGAAAGGTTCAGGCTGCACTCATCTGGGCGAGCTCAGCATTCTTTTTTCCGTTCGCCAGCGCCCGTTTTTTGGCTTGTGGGTGGGCTTTGGCGGTCTGGATTATTCGGTCGAGCTTGGTTTTGCGGAGTACCTTGGCGATTTCTTTGGGCAGGTTGTAAAGGACCAGGACTCCGCCGACGCGTTCGAGGTCGGCGCTGAGTTCGGCAAAGGTCCCGAGGCAGCTCGAAGCGAGCGAATCCATCCCGCGCATCGAGAACATGACCAAAGGGGGATTGCCAGGTGAATGAAGCCCTACGATTTCGGCGCGGAGTTGTTTGGTATCAAGCGAACGGAGATTTCCCGCGATCAACCGGGCTCGATACACCTGACCATCCTTTCGGATCGAGAGGAGTTTGGTGGTGGGTGTGTGATGCTTTGACAATGTTTTCGTCTTCGCATCTCTGTTGGTTTTTGAGCAGTGTCCAAGTTCAATACGCACAGCGATATCCCCAAAGTCCCAGAACACATCCCTAGAACAGGGTTGTTCGAGCCAGCATGATGCATCTCAAGTGCGCCATTGGCCACCCATTTGGGCGTACAGAACCAACGCCACGCTTTTGGAGGTGGGTTTGGTTGAGTTGGGAGGATTACTCGGTTGGTTCAGTTTTTGGTTGCAGGGTTGGGGCGGGTGAGTTGATCGGTGAAGGTGCGCAGCGCTTCGAGGGTTTCGGCTGAGACATGGTGTTCGATACCTTCTGCGTCGATCTGGGCTTGGCGGTCTTCGACCCCGATTGCACGGAGGAAGGCGAGAACGACCTGATGTCTCTGGTGCGATGCCCGGGCCATCTCGCGCCCGGCATCGGTCAGGTAAATTGGTTTGCGAGGTTCAGTGGTGACGAGCCCTTCTTTACCAAGCCTGGCAATGATCCGTGTCACGGTGACATGGCTTACGCCCATGAGCTGGGCAAGTTCGCCGACCCGGGCAGTTTGTCGCTCTTCGATTAGCTGAGCGATGGCTTCGACATAGTCCTCCGCAGTTTCATCACGATGGGCCCTGCGCGTGGAGTGGAATCGCTCGGAAGGCTCGATGTTTTGTCGATCGTGATGAGTCATCGTTTGGAGTGTAGGCGATCGGGCATGGGCTTTGGTTTAGTCGCAGGGTGATTGGAGTTGGGCGAGGAAATCGGTAATATCGAGGAAGTTGATTTTCGAATCGCCGTTGATATCGGCCTGGTCATCGCCAGCAGCGAAAGCTTGAAGGAGTTGGGAGATGTCGAAGTAATTCAGGTCGCCATCCTCGTTCAAATCAACCGGGTGATAGGCGTAGACTGTGATCTCCTGATCGGCAGCGACATCTTCGAGGATCGTCACCGATCCATCGTTCCATTCAATCCGAACCGAATCAACGGATTCGAGTAGCTCAAGCCCGAAATGGGCGGTGAGCTCGGATTGACCCAGATATCCGCTGGCACCATCGACGACATAGAGGCGGTCTCTTCCTGCGTAAGTTGCGATGATCCGTGTGCCATAGCCCATTGGTGCCAAGCATGGGTGGTTGTCGGTATTGAGGTTGATGCGGAGGTACCGGGTAAGCTCATCGTGTGGGAGGTCATTGCGGTAGATGCGGAATGGGCCGCCGTTGTCGATGAAGGCCAGGTCGAGGTCGCCGTCTTTGTCATAGTCAAACTGGATGAGTCCTCGGCCGTTGATATTGAAAGTGAGTCCGGTGCTGTTGGAGATGTCGGCGAAGTTGCCTTGCCCATCGTTGGACCAAAGTCTGGTGGGTACACTTGGCCATGAGGGCCATCCGCCAGTGGCGACGATGTCGATGTCGCCATCGTTGTTGTAGTCGCCGCTGGCAGTTCCCCAACCCCAACCGTTGTCACCGACGCCTCGTTCCATGGCCTGGTCAACAAAGATCGGCGTCCCAGCTTTGTTGTTTCCTGCACCCATAAAGAGGGTATTGAAGTAGCTTGATGTTTCGACATAGATATTGGTGATGAACCAATCGAGGAGCCCGTCGCCGTCGTAGTCGGCGACGGTGGCGCCCATCGCGTTGTTGTCGGTATTGATTCCTGATTCTTCAGTGGTATCGCGGTAGGAGATTTGTCCGTTTTCGTCTGGGCCGTTGTTGGTGTAGTAGTGCGAGGTGGTGAAGTCGGCAGCAAGGAGGAGCTCGGGGTACCGATCGCCGTTCATATCGACAAATTTGGGTGTGAACCCTCGGATGATGGTGGGGTTTTTCGGCAGGACGATATCGGAGACATCGGTGAAATGTCCGGTTCCATCGTTTTCATAGACTCGGTTTCCGCCTTCGAAGAATCCCCATGTGGCGATGTACATATCGAGATCGCCATCGAGGTCCATGTCCCCGAAGCACACGCCCTTGCCTCCGACGATTCCGAAGATGTCATTGACACCTCGTTGGACTGCTTGTTCAGAGAAGGAGTATTGTCCGGATTTATCCGGGCCGTTGTTGATGTAGAGGAGATTTTTGCCTCGGACTCCCTGGGCACCTGAAGGCCCGTAGGAGACGACATAGAGGTCGGGGAGCCCGTCGTTGTTGACATCGCCGACGGCACTGCCCACGCCAAAGTGTGAATAGGCGATGCCATAAAGCTCCGCTTCGTCGACAAATGTTCCGTCTTGCTGGTTGATATAGAGCATGTCGGGGACGGTGCCGAGCCCGGAGATATAGAGATCGGGCCAAGTATCATTGTTGAAATCACCAACGCTCATCCCCCCAGCCATCATTCCGTGCATTCCGGTGTATCCCTCAGCCGGGACGGTGATGGCATTGATCCCGACTTGCTGATTGACGAGCGCATAGAGAGGATCGAGGGCACTGGCCTGGGTGATTGCCCCGCAGAGTGCGGCAGCCGATGCGAGTGTTTTCGTGTGTGGACGGCGCTTGTGGACTTTGAACATACTGAACCCTTCCTGAACCCTTCCCTATTTTTTTTGCCGACAAACATTCCCCGCCTGTTGGTCGCCGATGCGGGGCGCTCCAAAGGTATCACGGATGAAGGCCAATTGGAAGAGAATTCAAGGCCAAAGAGTCCAGAATGGACTCATTTCGTGTTGTTACAACCAGACATCCGATGCTCTGGATTGCTGTGAGCGTTGGGGTATCCCGATAACCCTCCGTTCAGTTAGGTTTGGGCCTGTGCGTTTGCTTTTTTCTCGGCACCCTTCGTTTGACTCGCTGCTTTTGAATCGCGGTGGATTCGCCCCGCAAAACATCGAGTTGGCGCACCGGTCCAGCGATAATCCGCTCGAAGGCCATTTCCGCATTTTCGCGTGAATACTCGGTGCCGATGAAGTGTCGTCTCATCGCATGGGCGATCACCCCGGTGGTTCCTGATCCCAGAAACGGATCGAGGACGGTATCGCCGGGGTTTGACGAGCAGGCGATGACACGATGGAGGTAGAGTTCGGGGAGTTGGTTGTCGTGTTTGGCGCGTCGTTCTTTGTTGTTGCCTTGGATGCGTCCCCAGTAGGGTCCATACCAGACATCCATCGGCACGCGCATGCCTGCGGGCATGCCATCTTTTTTGGATTCGGTGCGCAGGTCGCCATAGATTGCGCGTCGATCGGATTCTTCCAAGATCGGATCACTGTTCCATGTTCGATTGTTGGGGTCTTTGCAAAAGTAGAGGGCGTGGACCTTGGAGTTGATGAATTTTCCTTTGGTGTTTTGTCCGAACCGGTAGTGCCAGATACACCAGTTGACCATATGAAGTCCGATGGATTTGAGGTGTACCACAATCTCGGCTGCGCTGTCGTCGGGGATGTTGACCCACATCGACCCGGTAGGCGACAATGATTGTGCGCACAGATCGAGCCATTGCTCAGTGAAGTCAAGGTATTCCTTGCGTGACATCGCGGCGTCGTCCCAGGCATTGCCCGTTTCGTGGCGATCATAATCCCGTGCCCAGTTGAAGGGTGGATCGGCGAAGACGAGATCGACCGAATGGTCTTGGACTTTTTGAAATTTGATCAGTTGCTCTCGGCAATCGCCGATGCGGACTGAAGCGACGACGCCGGTATCCCGGTGGGTGTGGATGAGATCGGGTTTGGAAGTCTTTTTTTGGGCCATGGTGAATTGCAAAGTGTATCCGGGAAAAGCAAACGGCGCCAGTCGAGTGGTGATCAATCGGGCTTTGGTTGACAGACCAGGATCCGGATTGGTTTGCCCATGTGCTTTGCTCCGAGCACCGCCAGGGGTCTCTTGGTTTGAGGGACACGCTTTCGACATGTTTTGGGACGTTTGAACAGGGTATCGGAAGTCGTTTTTCCGAGTCGCCCGCGCAGCCGACTGGCGAAGGAGTCAAGGGTTTCGATACGGAGGATGACATCAATTGCTCGTTTTTTGGTGATTTGCACGCCCATGCGAAACGACTCTCCATCGGCGAAGGTGGGGGGGAACTCGACGGTGCGAAAGGCGCCGAGCCATTCGATCGCTGCGTACCCGCCATCGGGTGCGTAGCGGAGTACGCGGATTTGATGCAGGCTTGGGCTGGGCATTTGTCTCCTTTTTTGATCCTATCCTTTGTGCAATGACTGCGCCACTTCACCAATCTCAACCCGGTACGCCTACTTTGAGTGTGATGATCCCGTGCCGAAACAATACCCGAACGATTGGTCGAGTGCTTGATTCGGTCAAAGGCTTGGCAACGCAGTTGGTGGTGGTGGATTCGGGTTCGACCGATGACACGATGGATTTGGTGCTGGCATGTAAAACATGGTCTGGAAAAGATCGGTGCGAAGTGGTGTTGATTGAGACGCATTGGCGTGGGTATGTGCGGACCAAGCAACTTGCACTCGATGCGTGTACGCATGAGTTTGTGCTTTGGATTGATTCGGACGAGCCGGTGACACCCGAGCTTGCCGAGGGGATTCGCAGTGCAATGAATCGGGGCGTCGATGCGGGGGAGGTGAATCGCAAGGTCGAATACCAAGGGCGAATCCTCGAACATTGCTGGCAGCCAGAGCACAGACTTCGCTTTGTGCGCACCGCATTGGCGAAATCAGACAAAGCACGATTTGCAGGCAAGACGCATGACTATCTTGAAGTCGATCCGTTTGTCAAGCCTGAACGGATCTCTGGCACCTTGATCCACGATTCATTCGAAACTTTCGCTGAGCATCTGGAAAACCAGAGGCACTATTCGTACATCTTCGCCAAGGCGCTCCATGAGCAGGGTAAGCGAGGCAGCGCGTGGAAGATTCTGACCTCGCCTCCGGGTGCGTTCTTGAAGCAGTTGATTTTGAAGGGTGCCTGGCGTGATGGGTATGCGGGGTGGTTGTGTGCGGGGACCTCGGCTGCGGGGGCGTTGATGAAGCACATGATGCTCTATGAGATGGGAAAAGGGGAGTAAATGCGAGGCTGATGACAGGATAGACTGTGTGTACAGAAGCGGGGGGGGTAGGGTCTTTTCGTTTCTTCTTTTCTGTTTCTCCGCTGCCTTGCCTTGTTTTTCTTTGGTCCTGTTTTTTGGCATGTTCTGGGGTCAATCCTTTTTTGTTCTCCCAAATCTCTGAAAACAAGCCGCCTATGATGATTCAGCGCAGGCATTGGTCTTGCGTGGATAGCGGAGCCGAGGGCGATCGAAGGATGATTTTGCCCGGTTCGGCGAGTGCCCTGAAACGGGGCAGAATGGTCAATTCTTATGGGTGATGACAATAGTAGCGGCGGCTCGAGAAGCCGGGGCGGCTCGAGAGGCAGGTCAGCAAAGAGCAAAAGTGGCAGTCGAGGTCGAGGGCGACTTGGAGGTGGGCGCAGGCCACGCGACAAGGGGGCTGACAAAGAGCCAGAACGCCAGCGGACCATCAAAGAGCCCAAAGGTGGATGGTCTGATGAAACTTTTGATACCGATAAGACTTTTGCCGACCTTGGACTTAAGAAGTCCATTGTGAAGGCGATGGATGAACTTGGGTTTAAGCATCCAACCAAGATCCAAAGCGCTTTGATTCCATTGGCTCTCGAAGGAGTCGATATCCTGGGACAGGCGAAGACCGGGACAGGCAAGACGGCCGCTTTCGCGTTGCCACTGCTTGAGATGATCGAGCCGGGCGATTCGATGATCTCGATTATCCTTGCCCCCACGCGAGAACTGGCGATTCAGATCAAGCAGGATATCGAAGAGCTCGCAATGCACACCGAGATCAAAGTTTGTGCAATCTATGGGGGTCAGTCGATTAATGTTCAGGCAGATCAGCTCCGTAAGGGTCCTGAAATAATTGTTGGTACCCCGGGTCGCATCCTTGACATGATCGAACGCCGACATCTTGATCTTTCTGAGGTCGAGTTTGTGGTACTCGATGAGGTCGATCGGATGCTCGATATCGGGTTTCGTGATGATATTCGCAAGATTCTGGGCAAGTGTCCGAAGGATCGGCAGACGGTTTTTGTCTCGGCCACCTTTACCGACGAGATTGAGAAGCTCGCTCGCAAGTTTATGCAAGATCCTGAGAAACTCGAGGTCTCGGCGGGGGCGTTGACAGTTGACTTAGTTAAGCAGGCTTATGTTACTTGCGAGGCTTGGGATAAGAAGCGTATGCTGGTCCATTTGCTTACGCATGAAGAGCCTGCGTTAACCATTGTCTTTTGCCGAATGAAGCGGACGGTGGATTCGGTTGTGCGTTATCTTGAGCGCAAAGGTATCGAGGCCCATGCCATTCATGGGGATCTTTCGCAGGGGAAGCGCAATCAGGTGATGACTCGGTTTCGTTCGGGTAAACTCGCGGTCTTGGTGGCATCAGATTTGGCTTCGCGTGGGATCGATGTTGAGGGGATCACTCATGTTGTCAATTTTGATTTGCCCGATGATCCGGATTTGTATGTCCATCGTATTGGGCGTACCGCTCGGGCCGGCAACGATGGACATGCGTGGTCATTGGTGATGCCTTCACAGGGGGCGTTGCTTACTGAGATTGAGATTTTGGTCAATTCTGAGATTCCCAAGCTTGATTATCCTGAGTTTGATGCAAGGCCTCGTCCGGATGATTGGAAGGATGAGCCCATTGGTGGACACTCGACCTATGAAGTGAAAGGCGTGCCGACAGAGCCGAAGAAAAATCGCTTTGAAGTCGCGTCGGTACCTGTGATTGACCAGATTTCGGATAAAGAGCTCTCGGCCAAGTTCCCGGGTGGAGTTGTGCCCACCAAGCTGCCCGGCAAGATGATGGGTGGCAAGGCCAAGCGACGCGGACGATAAACACATGGCGTTGATTGGCGGATGGGTCTTCCGAGTGAGGCTACTGGGGAATATTATCGAGGACGATCTTATGCTGTATTGCGCGAGGTCCAGTTCTCTTGTGGACGAACCTGCCCGTTGAGCAGATGGTTGACTCGTTGTTCGAAGTGGAGTATCGAGAATGGGGTCATCAGGTGCAGTGATGGGTGTCTGGTGAGTACTTCGTCGGGCAGTGAGATCTTGCCTGTCGGCGAGAGGATCAGTATTGGCAAAGGTCTTGGGCTTGGTGATGAGGTGATTTGGGATTGGGCCTTGGCGATCAAGTCGGAGAGGGCTTGGCGATCTTTGGCTTGGCGAGCGTGGACGATTGCGATATTGGGAGCTGCACTTTGGGCGTCGGGCCTGTCGTCGTGTGACATGACCCAGTGTCCGATGGCATCGTGTTTGGGATCCATGGTGATGTAAAGCGGGTGGAAGCCTTGATCGAATGCCGGGGCGACGATCGTTGACGAATTTGGTGTGTTTGCGGATGTGTGTGTGCCAAAGACCATTGAACGCATCGTGTTGATTTCCTCGTCGAGTCCTGCCATGATGGTTTCAGCATCCAAAGAAGGTGAGTCGAGCAGCAAGAAAAGCTCTTCGGTTGGAGAGATTGTTCGGCTTCCTGAACTCCCGATTCCCATTGCGTGGATTAGTCGGTCACCGAGTTCAATCGTCGCGGCCAGCGTTGCACTCTTGGGGCATTTTAAGCCGAGCTTTGCAGGGGAGGTATGATGATTGGCAATCGCGTCGATAATATCTTTGGGCAAATTGGCGTTATTCAGTACGGTTTGGGCAATTTGGGTATGGTCGCTTAAGAGCAAGCGTTTTTCGACCAGTTCAAGCGATACACCCAACTCGTTGGAGCGGTCGAGCACTTGGCAGTACTGTTTGGGGAAGGTTTGAAGCAGGATCATTCGTCCGATGTCGTGAAGGATTGCAGCAGTGAAGACGGCTTCTGGGTCGAGTGTTTGGCAATGGTTGGCAATTTTAGCGCTGCATATGGCCACACCGAGGGTGTGTATCCAGAACAAGGTTTGGTCCAATTCGCTTGCGTCTACATGCGATGAGCCGGGGCGGTTGATTTCTTGGGTCTCGGCGATGAGTTCACCAAGATGCTCGAGTCCGATGCGAAGGACGGCATCTTTCAGTGTGAGTGTTTCCTCTGCTCGGGCATAGGTGCTCGAGTTGGCCAGTTTCATGATTTTGAGCGTCAGTACTTGGTCTGTTTTGATGAGATCGGCAACGAGTTCAATGGCGACCTCGGGGGAGTTGATCGCTGCGATGGATTTTGTAATTGGTTCGGCAAAGGTGCGCAGTTCGGGGAGCTCTTCGAGTTGCTCGTTGAGTTGGGAGCGGGTAATGATGGGCTTGATTGATTTGAGCACCAAGGCGGGGTTTGGTGCAGGTTCGGGCAGGGGGTATTGGGGTTCGGGTGGTTCGGCGTGTTGGGTGCGAGATCCGGTGGCGGTTTGGGTGATCTCGGAGACGATGGTGTTGACTTGTTCGATGAATCCGGCGAGGGTGAACTTCGATTTGAGGAGAACCTTGGAAGCGCCCAGTTCGATGGCTTCCATGATTGGCTTTTTGGCGGGGGCATTGGTGAGTATGCAAGTGCGGATCTTGGCGAACTTGGGATCCGATTTAAGCCAGCGCATCAGGTTCAAGGCATTGTCATCGGGCAGACAGATTTCGGTGATGAGCATTTCGGGAGGCCGCTTGGTGATCATGGTCTTGGCCTGCGAGATCGTAGAAGCGCTTTGTACGCGGTATTCCTTGACACGCAGGATGGTCGAGAGGCATTCACGCGTGAGTGGGCAGCTGTCAATGAGGAGGATTGTTTGCATCTGGGTTGTTCTCCGGTATAGAACCGGATTTCAACCTCGGCTGATGGTGCTCAAAGCTTCATTTAATGAGGAGCAGGGCGGCGCGGAGGTTCAGCATTGGGTGGTCACAGCACCAATTGCCCCAAATTATTGGTGTGGGGTGGGAGAGTCGGAGTGCAGAAAATATGCGTTTGATTGGGTCGGCGTGTGGGTTAGTGGGCATTGGCCGGTTCGTGTTCGCGTGAGGGAGTGGGTTCGGCACGGATGGTGCCGGCGATGTTTGAGCCCATTTCGGCGCGAATTTTACTCTGGGTCTGGGTGGTGGTCACTTTGGTGTCGATGCTGGTCGGTAGGACGGGGGGTGTTGGGGGTTCTGATGGGGGGGGGGGGGGGGGGGCGGATTTATTGGCGAGGCCATCAGTGGTTTCCATTGCTTCGCGCATTCGGCGTCCAATCTTAAACTTGACGGTGCGTTTGGCGGGCACCGGGACGCGCTCGAGTGTTTTGGGGTTTTGTGCGATGCGTGGGGCTCGGTTTTTAACTTCAAAGACGCCGAAGTCGCGAAATTCGAGCCGATTGCCTTCGCCGAGTTCAACGATCACTTCATCGAGAAACTCCTGTACGACCTGTTTGACAGCCACACGCTTCATGCCTGTGGATTCTGCGATCCGGTCGATCAGGATTTTCTTGGTGATCGTTTTCATGATGGTCCTTCCTTAGACACGCTTGTGGCGTGTGCGTGCGACTCAGTTGTTCTGCGCGGGGTTTGTGGCCTGCGTCCTTCACTCGAAGACCCCATCTGCGTGTTTATCCTCGTTTGTGCCTCGGATACGGTCGTGCAGTGGAATATGATCTTCGTGTCGATGAGTATCGCAGACAAAGTCCCTCGGGTCAATAGGGATCGTCAGGTCTTTTGCGAAGTCTTTTGGCGCAAGATCGAGCGAATAAAGCACTTGCAATTGCGCCCCAGCCGTGCTATGAGCAGAATATTTGGAACACCCATTCGATTCATCTCGTCTTCATCATGCTCGTCGGTTGCCCGGGTCGGGTGTGGTGTTAGCGCCCGGGGTTGTGGTTGATCGCGATGTGATTCACATGACTTTTGTGCGTTCATCAGGTCCTGGTGGCCAGCATGTTAACAAACGATCGACCAAGGCGCAACTGCGCATTCGTATCGATGATATTCCGCTCGATGATCGCGCCCGTGCTCGTCTTGTTCGGCTTGGGCGCAGCGCGATCAATACCAATGGCGAGTTGGTGCTCAGTGCCGACGATACTCGGAGTCAGTCGCGCAACCGACGAGCTTGCATGGATCGTCTTTGTGAGATCATCATGCGAGCCATGATCGAGCCGCGAGCGCGCAAGGCAACCAAGCCAACGAAGGGTTCGGTTCAACGCAGGCTCGAAGCCAAGAAGCACCGATCGGAGACAAAGCAGCGACGAAGGCCACCGGATCAATCATGAGCGCAAACACACACAACATCGCACGCAAGATTGTTCTGGCAATCGAGCTTTCCAACCCGAGTGCCTCGCCCGATGCTCACGCAGTTGCATTGTTTTGTGCGGATGATGATGTGGATGTGCTTGTTGGATCTTTGCCCATCGGGGCGGGGGTGTGCAGTTCCGATGGGATCATGGTGCTTATCGAACGGCTCTGCGCCGAGCATGAAGTTTCGCCAAGTGCCATTGCCAAACTGGTCGTCTCGGTTGGGCCTGGCGGATATACCGCGCTGCGAGTTTCAACGACGACTGCCAAGGTGCTCTCGCACATTCTTGGGTGCGAGCTCATCGCGGTGCCCACTGCTTGGGTCGCTGCCCAGGGTGTTGAGTCGGCATGTTGTCCGGGTTTGATCGCGTTGGCATCGAAGAATCAGTTGGCGCACTGTTCGATTGTTGAGCAAGATGGGTCGGTCGAATCGGTGGGGGTGATCGGGGCAGATGAGGCAGCAGCATTGGTCGATGCGCACGGTGTGCGATCGTTCATCGCTGACGCACATTTGCCGAGCTCGTTTGTTGAACGGGCTCATCAGCTTGGGATAGCGATTCGTCCGATTATGCTCGATGCGCGCCATGTGCTCGAAGCGAGCGCAGGTATGGACCCGAGCTCGCCGATCGAACTCATGCCGATTTATGCTCGCGAGCCTGATGCGATTACGCAATGGCGGGCGCGGCGTGATGCCCGATCCAAATCCGAGTGATCGGCGTCCGGATAACACGATGTGGACGGTTGAACTTCCGAATGCGGGTGGTTCGGTGCAACCCGCGTGATCCTTGTGAAGTTGGGTAAGCTGCGCGACGATATCCGATCATGCGGGCGATTCATCCGTTTGAGATCCACTGAATCAAACGACTGTCGTCTTACTTTGAAGATCATGGAAGGTCACAGGCATGGTTGCGCAGCAGAACAATGATTGGGCGGATAAGAAGGTATTTACCACCGGCGAGGCAGCCAAGGTGTGTAAGGTGAGCCAACAAACCATTATCCGGTGCTTTGATTCAGGCCGGCTCAATGGGTTCCGTGTTCCCGGGTCACGATTCCGGCGCATCCCGCGAGAGGAGTTGATCCGGTTCATGCGCGACAATGACATCCCGCTCGAAACAATCGGTTCGACGCGCAAGCGTGTATTGATCGTTGATGATGAACCCGAGATCGTGTCACTCATCACCGATATGCTCGAAGGTGATGGGCGATTCGAGGTGTGCCAAGCTTCGACTGGATACGATGCGGGGATTGAGACCGAACGCTTCAAGCCTCATCTGATCGTGCTCGACTACATGCTCCCTGACATCAACGGCAACATCGTTTGCCAACGGGTCCGCGCCTCGCAGACCATGTCCGATACGCGGATCCTGTGCATTTCGGGGGTGGTTGAATCCGCTGAGGTTGATCGTCTTAAGAGGGCGGGTGCGGATGATTTTCTCAAGAAGCCGTTCGATCTTGCGGAGATGATAGCGCGGATTGAATCGTTATTGGAGATTGAATCAAAGTCATGACCCAAGATCAATTTGTCCAACCCGAGATTAGCGAGAAGCAGATCAAGCTGATTCTTGCCAGCGTCGATCGTTTGCCAACACTGCCTGCAGTGGCGACCAAGCTGATGTTGGTGAGCAGTGCGGAGGATATGGATCTCGATGAAGTGATCGGGTTGATCGAATCAGACCCGGCAATGAGCACATCGATCTTGTCGATGTGCCGAACGGCCGACAAGGGGCTTGGCGACAAGATCACCACCGTCCGACGGGCGGTGATTATGCTCGGGCTCGAAGCGGTGCAAGTTGCTGCACTGAGTGTGCATATTTATCATCAACTTGACTCTGGGGCCCCGAGCAATGCGTGTACTTTGTTTGATCGTTCCGGGTTTTGGATCCATTCGTTGGCGGTGGCGTGCGGGGCTCAGGAGATCGCCCGAGCGCATCCGGCAATGGGGGTTTCGGTCGAGCAGGCCTTTCTTGCCGGGTTGCTTCATGATCTGGGCAAGCTTTCGCTCGATCTGATTCTGCCCAAAGCCTATGAACGGGTCTTGGGTGTGTCCAAATCTCGTCAATGTGCGGTGTGTTTGGTGGAGCGGACGATGCTGGGTCTGGATCATCACACTGCGGGCAAGAGGCTCGCGGAGCACTGGAAGCTGCCCGATCCAGTCCGCGATGCGATTTGGCTTCATTCTCAGCCCATCGGTTCGCTGCCCGAGGGTTCGAATCGTCCGGTGGTGTCGATTGTGACACTTGCCGAGTCTTGGGCGCGTGACATGCACCTCGGCTGGGAGGGTGACTATGGCGAAGCACTCGATTTACATGAGCTGGCAGGGCAGCTTGGTATTAATCCTGATTTCTTCAAAAACAATGCTTCAGAAGTGATCGAAGGCGTCAGTGCACGAGGTAAGGCGTTGGGGCTGGGCGAGCATGCCGAGCAGGACTTGCTCATCGAGTCACTCACCGCAGCCAACCACAGGCTTGCCAAGCTCAACATGGATTTGCGCCAGCGAGGTGCTCAGGCAGCGTCGATCAGTCGGTTGCTTGAGTCGATCAATGCGTTGAGCGACCGTCTTGATCCCGGGAGCTCGACCCAGCAGGTCTTGTGTGCGATGGTACACTCGGCGAGCGTGCTTGTCGGTTCAGCGCGAGGTGCGGTGATTTTTCAGCACAGTCCGGATCAGCCTTGGTATACCACGATGATCGATCATGGGAAGACGGTGGTGTATCCCGAGGCGGTCGAATCACCTGTGAGCGAGCACGAGACGGTGCGTCCGGGGATGCTTGCTGATGCCAACGCGGCCCGCTCGATGGAGCTGGCATCGCTCGACTGGCTTCGCGAGTTGTTCATGGAAGTCAAGGAGATTGGAGAGCCCATGCTCATTGGCTCGAAGGATGTTGATGAAACTTATCGGGCGGATCGATTCTCGTATCTGATGATCATGCCCAAAACCGGAAGCGGGATCGAGCGGATCGTGGCGACTCCCGAATTCGCAACGATTCGCAATCTCTGGGATCGAGCATTGGCCGAATCGGTGATGACGGAAAAAGGTCGGCGGGTCGGGGAAGAGCTTGCTGCAGCCAACCATGCCATGACGGCATTGCGCCATGAGTTGACAAGCAAGGAATCGCTTGTCCAGCTCGGGCGGATGGCTGCTGGGGCAGCTCATGAGATGAATAACCCACTGGCGATTATCCGTGGGCGGAGTCAGCAGCTTTTCGAGCGTGTGGGCACTGAGCGTGAAAGAGAATCGGCGGGCGCAATTGCTGCTGCTGCGGATCAACTTTCCGATTTGATTACCAGCTTGCATATGCTCGCCGACCCGCCAAAACCAAATTTAGCGATGACCGATCCAGTTTTAATGGTGCGCCAGGCTATTGAGACAGCACGAGAGCGGTGCAGCTATCAAGGATTCAAGGCGAAGATTCAGCTCAAGGTCGACGGGATGATTGCCCCGATGATGATGGACATTGATTTGATGGTCAAAGCGGTTGCCGAGCCCATTATTAATGCGGTTCAGGCAAGTCCAAGCACGATCGTCTCGGTTTTCATTGAACCCGAAGGCTCAAATGGTCGACTCAAGATACGGATCTCGGATTGTGGGTCTGGTTTTACGAGTCGATCGATCAAACACGGGTTTGATCCGTTCTTTTCCGAACTCGAAGCCGGTCGACGATCCGGGTTTGGACTTGCCCGTGCGCGCGGGATTATTGAACTTCATAAAGGGGAGATTTTCCTCGGCAACAACATCGGGAAACCCGGTGCCGAGGTCGTGATCCTGCTGGACAAGAACCTGACACTTGAATCCCAAGCGGCGTAATTGTGCGACACGCAAAGATATAGAGAGAGCAGTGCCGACCATGGAACGACACCGAGAAACAAAGCCGACCGATCTCGCAGACCAATCTGTGGGGGCGAGCAGGGATATTGATCCCGCGTCGGAGCTTCTGGTTCGTGTGGTCGCAGTTTCTCCCCGGGCATCAGTCCGACGTCGGCTTTCGAGCATGCTCCATGGTCAGGTTGAGTCGCTCGAGTTTGTTGAAGATGGGCCTCAAGCGATTGAAAAAATCTCAACCACCAACTGCGACCTGGTCATTATCGAGCGGGCTCTTGAAGGCTCGGATGGGATCGACCTGCTCGACGAACTCTCGACGAATCACCCCGCCCTTGTCGGGGTCATCATCGGGCAGATCGAGAACACCGACGACGCGGTTCGGGCGATGCGTTCGGGGGCGTGCGACTTGATTTCGATCCAGAGCCGAAGCGCTCAGACGACCCGTCGTTTGCTCGAATCTGTTAAGCGTGCCGGGCGGATTCGTCGGCGTGATGCGCGGATCGATCGACTCAAAAAGCTCTGCCACAAGCTTAACACCGCTCGGCAGGAGGTTTCTGGGCAGGTCGGGGATCTGTGCAATGATCTTGCCGTTGCGTATCAAGATCTTTCCGAGCAGTTTGGTGATGTGAAGCTCTCGACGGAGTTCAACGCAATGATGCGCCAAGAGCTCGAGATCGAATCACTTTTGCGAACAATGCTCGAGTTTACGCTCGGCAAGGTTGGTTCGACCAATGCGGCGATTTTCCTGCCTTCAAGTACCGGTGACTATACGCTCGGGGCGTATGTGAATTATGACATCCCGCGCGATGCAGCCGAGATTATGCTCGATCAACTTGCCGATACGCTTGCGCCACGATTTGAGCAAAGTACCGAGGTTGTTTTAGTGACAGGGCAAGCGGAGATGGATGAAGCCTTTGGGCACGAATCGCACTGGCTCGAAGAAGTCACTGCAATGATTGTTTCATGCCAGCACGAAGACGAATGCCTTGCGGTGATCGGACTCTTTCGTGATGAGTCATTGCCTTTTGGTCAAGATGACGCCCGGACATTGAGCATTATTGCCAAACTCTTTGGGCAACAGCTCGGGCGTGTGATCCGCGTCCATCATCGCCATTTGCCTAAGGATCAATGGGGTTCGCTTGACTCTGGTTGCCATGATGGGCCACTTGATGATCCGGACGACGATGACGATTTTTTCTCAGCGGACGACGACCATTTCGGATTCGCAGCCTGAGCAAAGCTTGGGAACCGTTTTGGGTACCACTTTGACATCAGTCGTCGAAGTACAATGAAGCATCGTCGGGCAGATCGACCAAGAGTGCATCGCGGTCGATGTTTTCAATTTCAAGCTCAGATTCGAACTTTCCGGTTGCCTGATCGGGGACATGCAGATTACCCTTGCCGCTGGTGCCTCGGATCCTGCGTTCGACGCGTTTGCGGGCGCGCATGATGAGCCGAATCGGCACCTCATCAAACGGCATCACCTCACGGAATTGGTTCATCAGGAATCGCTCGTAGTTATTGGTGAACAGGTCTGGATCATTGACCACCAGCACAATTGTCGGCGGGGCGGTTTTGACCTGCGAAGCAAAGTAAACCTTGGCCTCGGTGCCGAGTCGATTGCTCGGGCCTCGTTTTTCGAGGATGCCCTTGATGACCCGGTTGAGCTGGCCGGTGCTTACGCGCGAGTTGTTTTGCTCATGAAGCTCGAAGGCCAACCCGATGGTTTCTTTAACATTGAGTCCGTCTTGGGCACTCATAAACGAGATCGGTGCGAAGCGTAAGCCGCCGAGTTCTTTGCGGAAGTATTCTTCGTATCGTTGAGGTGTGACTTTCCGTCCTTTTTCATCGCTCGCGTCCTTGGCGACATCCCATTTGTTGACCACGATGACCACAGGTTTGAATGAATCGACGATCATCTTGCCGAGTTGTTCATCTACCTGGGAGATTTCGGTTGTCGCATCGACCATGAAGATCACGACATCGGCTCGTTTGATCGCTCGCTCGGCCCGGTCGAGTGCGTACCACTCGATGCTGTCTTGGAATGATTTTTTTCGCCGAAGCCCGGCGGTGTCGATGGCGAGCAATGACTTGCCGTCGAACTCGAGCTTGACATCCACCGCGTCGCGTGTGGTGCCTGCGATTTCCGAAACAATCATCCGGGGCTCGCCTGCGAGTCGATTGACGAGGGTCGATTTGCCCGCGTTGCGTTTGCCGACGATTGCGATCTTCATATCGACTTCTGGTTCGGGCTCGTCTGTGGTCTCAGGCGTGATTTCGTAGAGCCGATCGAGCAGGTTTCTTCGGAAATACTTGCTCGTCGCGCTACAAATCAAAGGCACGCCGAACCCAAACGCTGAGAGTTCGTAGGCGTGAGGCTCCCAGCTCGAATCATCACACTTGGTTGCCACGACATAGACGCGGGTGAGTTGCGAGTTCTTCGAGCCCTTTTTATCACGCCGACCGAGTTTCTGTTCGCGGAGCATCTGGCAGATGGCTTGATCTTGGGAAGTAATTCCGGCTTGGCAATCGACGGCGAAGAGGATGATGTCCGCGCTCGAAACGGCCTCGGCGATCTGGTTTTCAATGTCCTTGGTGAGCGTCGAGAGGTCTTCACCGATTTCGTTGTATCGTTTGCCGTCGGCGACATAGACGCCGTACCCGCCCGTGTCGGTGAGTTCGACCTGTTTGATCGGGCCTTTGAGGTCTGGATGGGTGAGTTCGACGATGGTGGAGAGCCGATCGCGTGTCACGCCGGGTGTTGGATCAACGATGGCGATGCGTTCTTGGGCAATGAGATTGAGCAATGAACTCTTACCGACATTGGGTCGGCCGACGATGGCGATACGGGGAATGGGCATAGTCGAAGATCATAGACACGAACCCTGAAAATCCTAATTGAAAACGGATACAAACTGCCCGTAGCCATGGATTTGCAAGGATTCTTCTTTCTTCCCCTCTGTGGCACAAGGGGCTCGCCTGTGCCTCGAGGGGGGTCAGGCAGGGGGTCAGGATTCGACCAACTCGGCTGCCAACTCCCGGTGCGATTCCACCACCCGCGTTGCGCCCGCTTCGAGCAGGTCTTCGGCAGGCGTCAGGTCTGCCAGCCCGATCACCTGCATTCCGGCTGCAACCGCTGCGACCACCCCGGCGGTTGAGTCTTCGACAACGGTGCAAGATGCGGGCGTATGCCCCATCGCAGCAGCAGCGTGGAGGAATAGTCCTGGATCGGGTTTCCATTTGCCGACCTCGTAGGCGCTGAATATCGTTTTTTTGTTCGGCTCATCGCGACGGGCAAACCGGTCCATCAGCCCAGAACCTTCGAGGGTGAGTTTGGCTTTCTTGAGTGGTGCGTTGGTCCCGACGCATCGGTGGGGAGCCTTGCTGCCGAGCCCATCGAGCGCATCGAGGAGTTCATGAATCCCATCCACCGCAGGCACCCCAAGTTCGTGAATTTCGCAATACATCCGTTTGCGATAGTCATCGAGCAGATTCGGAAGCCTCTTGCCGAGGTGATCCTCGACATCGGCGAGGATATCCGTCAAGTTTCTGCCTTTGAAGTGTACGATTGAATAGGCGGCATCAATCGCCCACCCGGCATCGGTGACACACTGGGCGAGCACCCGGTTGGTCAGTGGTTCGGTGTCGACGAGCACGCCGTCGCAGTCGAAGATGATGAGTTGAGATTCGAGCATCTGGTTTTATCCAAAGCATTGTCGCAATTCGTTGGGATTTCAGTTCTTACGCGGTCTGCTCGCTCCCGGGCGCAGGTTCTTTCGCATCGGCCCGCATGAATAACGCCTCGCCTTTGATAATCGTTTGCCCGGGTTTGAGGCTGTAGTCCCCGCCCCATTTCGCCAACTCACTCAATGGAGCGACAAACCCGGAGTTGGCATCATCAGAATCGATGAGATGCGTGCAGTTCCAGTTTCGCCAGAGTTCTGCCATTTTCTCGGGCATCGCAGGCCAGAGCAGAAGTGTTGCGATACGAAGTGCTTCGGCGCAGGAATAGAGGATTGAGCTCAGCGCATGTTCGCCATCGTCGAGGGCGTCGAGTTGCTTGGCGAGGGTAAAGGGGGCGGAATAGGAGATGAAATCATCGACATGGCGCACGATGGATCGCCCGGCGTCGAGCATCGCGCCCAGATCAACCGTTTCGAGCGCACAAACGGCGTTGTCCACTGCCTGGTTGGCGAACTCGGCGAGCTTGTAGGTCCGATCCGGATCATCGACCTTTTTCCCCGCATTTTCAAGAGCAATCAAGGCGGTTTGCAATGATGAACCACCGGGGAATCCGAACTCGCCGTTACAGATGCCTTTGACTTGCCCGCCGAAGTATTTGTTGAACATATTGCCCACTCGGCTCGTCGAATTGCCGATCGAGTTGGCCAGGTCGGCGTTATAGACTTCGATGAATCGGTTGTGCGCAAAGTCCGCATCGTTGGCGCCCAAAGGCCCTTGCGTTGTCAGGAACCAACGCAGGGCGTCGAGGCTGTATTTCTCGGCGTAGGCGTGCAACTGATCAATTTCGATGAAATTGCCCAGTGATTTGGACATCTTCTTGCCCTCGGCGATCCAGTACGCATGGGCATACACCGTCTTGGGAGGCTGCTTTTTAAGGGCATGGAGTATCGCAGGCCAAATGATTGCATGGAACCAGAGAATGTCTTTGGCCATCAGATGGACTACTTCGCCGTTCCAATACTTTTGGCGTTCATCATGATCGACAATGGTCAAATAGTTGCACAGTGCTTCGATCCAGACATAGATCCTGTGCTCATCATTGCCAGGCATCTTGATTCCCCAGTCCGCATCGCCTTCTTTGATCTTGCGTGAGACGGGCACATGGCGAAGTCCCTGCTTGAGCCGACCGAGCACCTCGTTCTTGCGTGCTTCGGGCAGCACCCGGATTTCACCCGATTCGATCTGCTCGCGCAGCCAGCCTTCATATTTGTCAAGTTTGAAGAAGTAGTTCTGCTCGATCCGTTTTTCCAAAGGCCTCCCCGTCACCGGCGACTTAAAATCGTGCTCCTTGGCGACCATCTCCGTCAGGTATTCCTCCTGCGAAGGGTCGTACCACCCTTCATAATCACCGAGTTCGATGTCGCCCTGGTCGAGCAGCTTCTGGATGTATTCGACCGCTTTGGTCTTGTGCCGATCTTCGGTGGTGCGGACAAAGTCATCGTTCGAGAAGTTCATAAACGCGAACGCTTCTTTGAACCGCTCAGCATTGATCGTCGCCCATTCCATCGGTGTCTTATCGTTCTCAGCTGCCGTCTTGGACACCTTCTCAGCGTGCTCATCGGTCCCCGTGAGAAAGAACACATCGCGCCCGATCAATCGCTGGGCGCGGGCAGCGACATCAGCGATCAGCGTCGTGTAGCAATGCCCGATATGCGGGCGATCGTTGACATAGTAAATCGGCGTCGTGACATAGTACGGCTTCTGGTTGGCATCGGTGTTGGGCATCAATGGATTGTAGTGCGCAAGAAAGCCAGAGGCGTGTGGAGGGGATAGCGAGAAAAGGTATCCAACCAAGAGTTCCCAGCCAGGCAGACACACGAGTTATCCACAAGATTGGGGCTCGTTTGACAGACAGTTGATTTTACAATATATTGCTTGCGTACATATGGATCAACGCATGTGCGTTGAGTTACCCAAAGGAGAACATCCATGAAAATGAATAGAATGTTTGCTGGACGGCTGGACGGCTGGACGGCTGGACGGCTGGACGGCGTAAAGCGGCGTATGCCATAGGGGCGTTGGCCACGCTTGGCACTTTCCAAGGGTCGGTGCTTGCACAACAGCAAGAAGTTCATCATTTTGCGGACACAAGGATCATTGTTGGTGAATGGACATTTGTGCCGATTTATACGGGCGATGTCGCCCAATCGCCAGATGTCGTTGGCTTTTTCACTTACGCTGACGAGTTCACAAGAACAGGCAACAATCTTTCAGCAGTGTGGTACCAATATGAGCAAGGTGAATGGATCGCGAGTTCTTGGTACACAGTAGATTTGCAAGAAGCCCTCAAATCTGTGGTGCTCACACTCAATATTGACAACACGCTCTGGGAAGAGGTTGGCATGGGGCCATTCGAGGGCACGCCTGAGAGCCCAAAGGCCTTCTCCAACGGCGTGATCACAACCGATCCTCTCGCTTCGGCGGTAGACAATGCATCCGACCCTGTTCCGCTTGTAGATTTTCTGATCACCTTAGGGTACGCAGCAGCAGATGTGCCCATCATCGGTGACCAAGGGTGCAATCGTGAGGAAATTCTCAACGATATAGCGAGCATGGCAGGTGGGTATCTGGTTTCGGGGGATGATACCACTGCGAGCATTCCAGATGATCTATGTTCTATGAACCCTCGTCCCCGAGGTCCAAGGCCGATAAGGCCTCCGAAACCTGCGACAGCTCCTGCATGGACAGTCATTCCTCCGGCCGGTCCACTTCCTGGAACCGGCTGGATAACGGGAGGATGGCCAACAATTGGTACGCCCCCAGTTCCTGACTGGTATTGCTTTGCTACTGCTGGTGGTGCGAGCTGCTTCTGTTCTCGGGAACGACGATGGGGGCGTTGGGAGATCACAACTGGTTGGTTCCCAAGGGTTCGATGGCATGAAGTTATTGTACGCGAGAGTTGCAACTCGGTGGGTGGTGGCGCGTGTCCCGCCGGTGGTCCGCCGCCAGCAGGTGCGGGGTGTAGTTCGACTTTTATCGGGTAAGGATATGGTTCAACCATTCGCTCACACGAGCAAGCAAGCCGTACTGATCTCACTCCCGCTGTTGTTGGGGTACTCGATCGGTACGGTTTTTATTCTCGCTTTGCTTTCATATTTCGATGAGCCATTCCAAAGCAAGAGTGGCCCTGACCTGCCCCCATATTCTGTACCACTCCCTATGTTAGGGCAGTGGCGTTCCTTTGTCCCATCAGAGGGCTGCGGAGCGTAGCGGAGCAGGCCTCTGATGGATGAATGACGACTCGGGTGATTCGG
>JALSHH010000014.1 GCA_026982335.1 Phycisphaerales bacterium | reverse complement strand
ATCGTCATTGGGATGGCGCATCGTGGTCGGCTCAATGTGCTGCACAACACGATCGGCAAGACGCTTGAGCAGATATTTACCGAGTTTGAAGAGAATTGGTCCGAGGGGTTTGCTGACGGGGGGGGGGATGTCAAATACCATCGCGGATACTCCGGTACGCGCCGATTGAACAATGGACGAATGATTCACCTTGCATTGGCAAGTAATCCGAGCCATCTCGAAGCAGTCAACGGTGTGATTGCCGGTCGTTGTCGGGCCAAGCAACGCCTGCGGGGGGATACCGAGCGTGAGCGTGTGACACCGATTTTGCTTCATGGCGACGCGGCGATTGTTGGGCAAGGAATTGTACAGGAAGTGCTTAATTTTTCCCAGCTTGATGGATATACCACTGGTGGGACGGTGCATGTGGTTGTGAATAATCAGATTGGGTTTACAACACTGCCTGAGGATTCGCGTTCATCGCGGTATTGCACGGATATTGGTAAGTTTATTGATGCGCCGATTTTTCATGTCAATGGCGAAGATCCTGAAGCCGTGGTGACGGTGGCGCAGCTGGCTGCGGAATATCGTCAGAAGTTCAAGCGCGATGTGTTTATTGACCTGGTGTGTTATCGTCGGTATGGGCACAACGAGCAGGATGAGACGAGTTTTACCCAGCCGATCATGGCGGATCTGATTAAGAAGAAGCCTTCGGTGCTCAAGGTGTATACCGAGAAGTTATTGGCGGAAAATTCAATTGCCGAAGCGGATCGTCTGTCGATCATTCACCGACTCAATGAGGCGCTTGAAAAAGCTCAACAGTCGGCCCAGCAGGAACCTAACGATCCGACGATTGACCCTGGGAGTGCGCGTTGGGACGGGTTGTCTCATGCGTATAGTTTCGATGCTGTTGATACGGCGGTGAGCAAAGAGCAGGTTGCGGAGGTTGCTTCGGCGATTGGTTCGGTGCCTGAAGGTTTCAAGCTCAATCCCAAGCTCAAGAAGTTGCTGAGCGATCGTGCAGATCTACCTAATGCCGAGATGATTTCGTATGCCGATGCCGAGCAATTGGCTTATGGTACGCTTTTGGCGGAAGGACATCCGGTTCGGTTGTCTGGGCAGGATTGTCGTCGTGGGACTTTTTCGCATCGCCATGCGGTGGTGCGGGATTTTGAGACGGGTGAGCCGTACACGCCTTTGAACTCGATCCGTGAGGTTGGGGAAGAGGGCACGGCGACACCTCCGGGGAGTATTGGTGAAAATGGTAAGCCCCGTCAGGCACACTTCTGTGTGCATGATTCACCATTGTCTGAGGAGGCGGTGCTGGCCTTTGAATATGGATATTCGCTCGGTGATCCGGGGATGCTCATTATCTGGGAGGCGCAATTTGGCGACTTTTATAACGGTGCACAGGCAATTGTGGATCAGTTCATCGCCTCGGCCGAAGCCAAGTGGGAGCGGTGGAGCGGACTGACGATGTTATTGCCCCATGGGTATGAAGGGGCTGGACCTGAGCACTCATCGTGTCGGATGGAGCGGTTTCTTGAACTCTGCGGGAACGATAATATGCTCATTGTTTATCCCACAACCGCAGCCCAGGTATTCCATATGTTCCGTCGTCAGGTCAAGGCAAGCTATCGCAAACCTTTGGTTGTGATGACACCCAAGAGCATGCTGCGGATTCCGACAAGCCCACTCAATGAGGTGTACGACAGTTGCTTTAAGGAAATGCTCGACGATCCACGCTTCGAGCAAGACGGATGGGATCGCACTCAAGTGACGCGGGTGATCTATTGTTCAGGAAAAATTTATCATGAAATGGATCAACGCCGAGTTGAGCGTGATCAGCGTAATGTGGCCATTCTGCGGATCGAGCAGCTGTATCCGTTCCATGTGGATCTGATTGCGGAGCTCGATGCACGATATCCCCAAGGGGCTCCTCGAGTGTGGGTACAGGAAGAGACTTACAACGCGGGTGCATATTTGCATATTTGCGATATGTTCCAGACGGAACTTGGTTGGAATCGTCCTGAGTACATCGGGCGGGCACGATCAAGCACGCCTGCGACGGGGTCGAAGTCCCAGCACAAGATCGAGCAGGAACAGATTTTGACCGATGCCATCGGGCCTAAGCCTTCCAGCGAAGAAGCATCAACCAAGGTGGCCGCCGCCAAGGCCTAAGCGCTGAGTCAGTGTCAAGGACGAACACGAACCGAAGCCAAGCGAGATACGGATGAAAACCATGACCACACAGATCGTGATCCCAAATGTCGGCGAATCAGTCACCAGCGGCATCATCGCTGCGTGGACCGTCGAAGACGGAGCCTATGTCGAACGCGACGAAACTGTCCTCGAACTCGAAACCGATAAGGTGACGATGGAAGTGCCTGCGCCGGCGTCAGGAGTTGTTCGACATAGCGCAGCCGAGGGCGACGAGGTTGATGTGGGTGCTGCGGTCGGTGAGATTGATGAGTCCGCAGAGAAACCCGCAGGTGATGCGGCACCGGAACCAATGCCCGCACCAGAAGCACCAAAAGCACCAGCACCATCGACTCCGGCACCGGCGGTTGCTCCTGCTGCTCCAGCACCAGCGCCAGCGTTAACAGCTGTTCCAGCATCCAACGGCGAAGTCAAGGCGACGCCTTTGGCGAGGAAACTGGCGGACGATAAGGGGATTGATCTCGGGTCGATCGCAGGCACCGGGGCGTCGGGGCGCATTCGTGAGCAGGATGTGCTGGCGTATCTCCAATCGCATCAAGGTGGCGTAGCATCAACAGCCTCACCAGCGATCTCGGGTTCCGCGCGCGAAGTGAGCGTTGAACGCATGTCGCCGATGCGTCAGGCGATTGCATCGAGGCTTGTCGAGGCACAACAGACAGCAGCCATGCTCACGACCTTCAACGAAGTTGACATGGGTGCGGTGATGGAACTCCGCAAACAACACAAAGAAGCCTTCGCCGAGAAGCACGGCATCAACCTTGGGTTTATGTCGTTTTTCGTTAAGGCGACGACGCAGGCCTTGCAGAAATTTCCGCTGATTAACTCGTATATTATCCAAGATGACAACGGCAAGCCCGCGATCCAGAAACATTCGTACAGCGATGTTGCGATTGCCGTCTCTGGACCAAAGGGTTTAGTGGTTCCTGTAATCCGCAGCGCCGAGACACTGAGCTTTGCCGGGATTGAAAGCACGATCAAGGACATGGCGTTGCGTGCTCGTGATGGCAAGATTTCGCTCGAAGAAATGCAGGGCGGCACCTTCACGATCACCAACGGCGGCATTTTTGGCTCGTTGATGTCGACTCCGATTTTGAACCCGCCTCAGAGTGCGATTTTGGGTATGCACGGAATCAAGAAACGCCCCGCGGAAGATCCAAGCAACCCTGGTACGATCGCGTTGCGTCCGATGATGTATCTAGCGTTGAGCTACGACCATCGGATTGTCGATGGGGCCGAGGCGGTGCAGTTCTTGGTGAGTATCAAGGATGCGATTGAGGATCCGGCACGGCTTATGCTGGATCTTTGATTTCACATAATAATCCTTCGCACGCCCGCATCAGCATTTCATAGATTTTGTCGAAGCCGTCGTCGCCACCGTAGTAGGGGTCGGGGACATCGGGTGTTTTTTGGGTGGTGATGGTGGGGTCGAAGGATCGCATCAGGCGGACTTTGGCTTTGGGTGTGCCTTGGTTGATGAGTTCGCGGTGGTTTGACCTGTCCATGGGGATGATCCAATCAAACTCAATCGGATCACGGTCGGCATCGAACTGGCGGGCGCGGAGGGTGGTCAGGTCGATATTATGTTTGGCTGCGGCGAGGATCGAACGGGGGTCGGGTGGGTTACCGACATGCCAGGCGCCGGTGCCGCAGGAGTCGATGTGGAAACGGTGGGTGAGATTTTGTTGGTTGACGAGATGCGTGAAGATACCGTCTGCGAGGGGGGATCGGCAGATGTTACCTAGGCAAACGAAGAGGATGGAAGTTTTTGAGTTGCTGGGCATGGGTCGGCTCGGGGTGGGATGATTTGCTGGATTGGATAAGTTCGTCGAGGTGTTCGATGATCGGGCCAGCGACGCCCGGGGCGCGTGAGAGCCCGGCTCGACCTGAGTGTTTGAGGCGGAGGACGGGGACTTCGGCGTTCTCGCACATGCGTTCGATGAGCATGGATGAGCCCGAGCCGTCGAAGCAGGGATGGATCAAGGCATCGAAGATGGGCAGGAGCGAGGTGATGGGATCGGTAGCGATGAGGAACTGGAATCTTGAGCCAAGCCCGCGATGGTGGCGACGGGCAGCTGCGAGGTGATTGGCGGTGTTGGGGATGACCCCAGTGAGGGTGTAGCCCGATGCGTTGAGTAATCCAAGGAGGAAGGTGAGTTCACGGGCATCGACATCGGATGGGCGGTCGGCCAATACACCGATGCATATGGTGTTGTCGTCGATGTCGACCGAGGCGCGGGTGATGGAGCGATTGGTTTGGGCGAGGTTGTCGAGGATGGGAGGCAAGAGCGCATCGAGGGTGGGGTTGTTGCCTCGGTCGGTCCAGTAGTCGCAATCGATCTGCTCGAATACTCGGATGGTGATGCGCTTGGAGACATAGGCTGGCGCGTTGGTTGGGGAGGTGGAGATGAGGTCGAGTTCGGCGGGGTTGCCTTTGAGCAAGACGGCGAGTTCATCGTTCCAGCAGATGACCCGTGAGGTGTTTTGGGTGAGACGCTTGATGCGTCGGCGGAGCATTGTTGGATTGCCCAAAGGCGGGGCCAAGCGGGAATGCCAGTCGAGCCCGAGCAGGCGTGCTTGTGATTCGCACGAGTTTTCGCCGATGAGCATGACATGACCCGGCGGGGTGAGCTTGTGTTTGATTGCTTGGGCGCACAATACCGTCGGTATCGTGCGTCCTGGCGAGCAACCCCCCGGCGTTGCATTTGGGGCTGCAACCAAGTGGACCACATCGTGATGGACAGGTTGGGTATTCATCGCCGGAATAATACCGTCTCGGTGATCTCGTGTTTGTAGAAAAGCTGGGCCAGGCCGATGCCTGCTCGATTGGCCAGTGCTTGCTCAACTTCGAGTCGCTCGCCTGGTGTGCTCGGGGTTGAACCTGGTTTTTGTGGAATTTGGATATTGGCGACCGCACCCATTTCGTCACTGGGCCAGATTCTTTTGCCTTGGGCAACATCAATGACCTTGACGCGCATGGTGGCGCGGGGGATGTAGGCACCTGTTTCGGGTGAGAGTGAGAACTCGGTGACGACTGCATAGATGACGATATCAGCGCCGACGGATTTGCCCAATTCGGAGATGCTCATCTGTTCGCCATAGCGTTCGTTGCTCGCTGCGGTGAGGATGCCTCGGGGGTCGAGCATATCGACAAGGACTCGTTTGGCAAGGAGTTCTTTGGTTGCTCGGTCGGCAATGGTGTAGCGAAGCCTACGCTGGGTGATTCGGCTCGAAGGATCATCGACAAAGACGACGGTTTTGAGCTCTTCGTTGAGTGTGTAGGCGGGCATGATTTTTTCAGGGCCATGGATCGCATAGGCGATTGGTGTGACGACATTGCACCCGGGGGGCAGGGTGAGGGCCGCGATGAAACACGCCAGAATGCTTGTGAGTCTGCGTATTGGTTTCATGGATGTGTGTGTATTCATGTTTTGCTCAATAGGGAATAATATTTGATTCTTCGTGGGTATAGAAAAGCCAGGCCACGCGGTTGATGAGTCGATTGGAAAGTTCGGTTGTGACGGCAGCTTCGGGGATGTCTGTTCGCATGAATCCTCGTGAGTCGGGGAATTTGACGCGGATGGCTTTTTCAAAGACGGGATCATCAGGGAATCCTGAGTCTGATTCATATACGGTGACGATGCCCGAACCTGATCCATCCCAGACATACTGGTTGCCCGGCTCGTGGAGACTGTATTCGGTGAGTTCAAAGACGATGAGCCGTTCGACGCCGAGCATCTCGGCGACTTCACCTCTGGGCAGGGCGATCCACTGAGGGGTGTTGTAGAGCACCGTGAGCAAATCGGCGCTCGGAATGGCGTAGGAGGGATTGGCGTTTTGGATGAGTCGGTCGTTAATGCGCTGGGTGAGGCGGGCGGTGATGCCTGGGTTGTTGGCTTCGATGAGTCGGTTGGCACTGACGACGACTGCGAATGAGTGTCCGCTGATCCCGGTGTATTCTGCTTCGACTTCGTGTTTGCCTGTGCGGTGTGCAGATTCGGCCATGCCGCCGATGGCTGCGCCGATGATGCATCCCGAAAGCTGCGACCCGATCAGCAAGAGGCAGGCGGTGAAGAGAAGTCGGGATGTGATGTGTCGTGTGTTCATGGGTGTGTGTTTACCAGGTTGCGATTTTGTAGAACCATGCTCCAAGGAACAAGATTCCAAATATGAGAAAGGTTCGGGGATGCAGTGCGGGTTGGATGATTGAGCCGAATCGAGCACCGGTGATGGTCTGGATCAACGCTCCCCAGAAGATGGTTGCGGTTATGAGTGTGAGCAGGGTGCCTAGGGGCTGGGTCTTGGCGGATTGGATCCAATGTCCTTGGCCGGCGTAGGAGAACGAGGTAGTCATGCCACAGGTTGGGCAGGGTTTGCCCAGAGCTGCGACCCACATGCAAGGCGAGAGTCCGAGTTGTGTATGTGTGCCGTGTCCTTGGGATGCCGGGCTAAGCCATGCCGCGATCGAGAGTACGGCAAGGCACATGAGCGCAATCGCCCCCGCGCCGATCCGATCGCCCAATGTTGCCCGCAGTGGCTCGGTGCGTTCGATTTGTCTTGTTGGGCTTGGTTGGTTCATCTGCATATGGATGTACGCCTCAAATGCCCATCAGATCCCTTTGGGTGATCCGTATCTTGATTCAATCACATGCTCAATCGAACTTGAACACACCCTTGCGATACCCATAGATGTAGGCAACGAGGGTGGTGAAGAGGAAGAAGAGGATGCGCAAGAGCCAAATTCGCGACGATTCGCTCATCGGGTCGAGACCGGTGAAAGTCTGGGCCCACGGATAAAGGAAGATGATCTCGACATCAAAGACGAGAAAGACCATCGCGATGAGGTAGAACCGGATATTGAATCGTTTACGGGCGGTGCCGACATAGTCCATGCCCGATTCATAGGTGTCGCCTTTGCGTTCGCCTGCTCTGCGTGGGCCGAGCATGAACGAGGCCATCAGGTTCATAGCACCGAAACCGGCAGCGCCGATGATCATCAATAAGATCGGGAGGTAGGCACTGATTTCGTTTGATGAGGCAAGTGTCTGCATGGGGTATCCATATCAGGGGTCCAAACGGGTCGATCGCCCTCCTGGCAGATCGAAGAATATGATAGCATCCCCAAAGGCGGTTCGTGGGAGGGTTCACTCGGTTTGTGTCTGCCAGATTGGCATGAGAAACTGGGGGCCTGACACTGCAGGCAGGGGACTTGGTGGTTCACAGACCCCGATCGGCATCGGTTGAGGGCGATGCGGTTGATCGGTTGGCACAGGGATTGCCACAGGAACGGAGCGGATGGTGCGCTTTCGCACCATCGAATCGAAGATAGAATCCGGGCATGATGCCCGTTTGCATGGAGAATCAGATCATGGCATCGAAAGAACTGACATTCGACATCGAAGCACGCCAAGCATTGCTCGCCGGGGTTGAAAAACTCGCCGAAGCCGTCAAAGTGACCCTTGGGCCTCGCGGACGCAATGCGGTCATCGACAAATCCTGGGGCGGCCCGACCGTCACCAAGGACGGCGTCTCGGTCGCGGAAGAGATCGAATTGCTTGATAAAGCCGAGAATATGGGCGCGATGCTCGTCAAGGAAGCATCCTCGAAGACCTCCGACGACGCAGGTGATGGGACGACCACCGCGACCGTGCTCGCTGAAGCGTTGTTCAAGGAAGGTCTGCGGTACATCGCGGCTGGTGTTGATGCCAACTCGCTCGTCCGAGGCATGAAGATGGGCATCGAGATCGGGACCGAGGCCATCAACGACATGGCCACCCCGATCAAAGGCAAGAAGGACATCCAGAATGTCGCTTCCATCTCGGCCAACAACGATCCAGAGACCGGCAAGATCATGGCCGACGCGTTCGAGAAGGTCGGCAAGGATGGCGTGATTACCGTTGAAGAAGGCAAAGGCTTCGAGACCGAAGTGACAGTCGTCGAGGGAATGCAGTTCGATCGCGGGTTCCTCTCGCCCAACTTCGTCACCGATGCTGAGGGCATGAAGGTGGATTTTGAAAAGGCCCTTGTGCTGGTTCATGAAGACAAGATTGATAACCTGACCAAACTGGTGCCATTGCTTGAAAAAGTGATGAGTGCCAAGAAGCCGTTGCTGATCATTGCTGAGGACATCACCGGCGAAGCACTCTCGACACTCGTCATCAACAAACTCCGAGGCACCCTGCAAGTCGCAGCGGTCAAGGCGCCGGGCTATGGCGATCGGCGCAAGGCGATGCTTCAAGACATCGCCGTCCTCACCGGCGGCGAGGCGTTCATGAAGGACCTCGCGACCGATCTCGATAAGATCGAACTTTCCCAGCTCGGGATGGCCAAGAAGATCGAGATTACCGCGGACAACACCGTCATCATCGAAGGTGCCGGCTCGACCAAGGATATCCAAGAACGCATCGCGACCATTCGCCGCGAGATTGAGAACTCAACTTCGGACTACGATCGTGAGAAGCTCCAGGAACGCCTCGCTAAGTTGTCCGGCGGCGTGGCGCAGGTCAATGTTGGTGCCGCGTCTGAAGCAGAACTCAAAGAGAAAAAGGCACGCGTCGAAGATGCATTGCATGCGACGCGGGCCGCATTGGCTGAGGGTATTGTTCCTGGCGGAGGTGTTTCGTTTGTGCGGGCACAGAACGCGATTGAGAAGAACCGCGAGTGGAAGGCTGTCTTTGGCAAGGCCAAGGAAGTGACGAGCGATGATGTCGGGGTCAACAAGTTCGACTTCGCCGCCGGCGTCAATGTCGTCTACCGTGCCCTTTCGGTGCCGTTGCGGACCATCGCCGAGAATGCCGGTGCCAAAGGTTCGGTCGTCGTCGCCAAGGTCAGCGAGGCGGAGGGCTCCAACGGGTACAACGCCCTGACCGATACCTACGAAGACCTCATCAAGTCCGGCGTGATTACCCCCGCCAAGGTCGATCGCTCCGCGCTCATCAACGCCGGTTCCGTCGCGACGATGCTGCTCGCTGCGGATTGTATCGTCACCAACAAACCCGAGAAGGCCGAACCCGCTCCAGCCGGCGGCGACCCGATGGGTGGCATGGGCGGAATGGGTGGCGGCATGCCGGGTATGGGTGGCATGGGCGGTATGCCAGGCATGGGCGGCATGGGGTTCTAAGAAGACCAACGGCATGGGGGCCACGGTTTGACCCGAAGAGCAAGCCGTGTCCCATGAATAACCAAGAGTACGGCTTGCCGAAGACGGTCAAGCCGTGGCACCCGAAGTAAAGCATTAATCGCAGGATATACACCTGTGTTGAAAATGGAGAAATACATCAATGGCAGTCAAACCACTTGAAGATCGCGTACTGGTCAAGCCAGTTGAGCCGGAAACCGTCACTGCTTCGGGGCTTTACCTCCCTGAATCGAGCAAGGAAAAACCAATCCACGGCGTCGTCGTCGCGGTCGGACCGGGCAAACGGCTCGACAACGGGACGCGGGCCGAGATGAGCGTGTCCAAAGGCGACACCGTCGTCTACTCAACCTACGGCGGCACCGAAGTCGAGGTCAAAGGCGTCGAGCATCTGATTCTGCGAGAGTCGGAGTTGCTCGGGATTGTGCAGGGATAAGAGGGATTAGGGACTCGCCATTAGCCACTAGGGGAAGATGGGATCGGACGAGAAATACGGTCATATCGGGACTTGGAGGCTTGGCGGTTGGCGATTCGGTTGACGAAGGTTGTGTATCGGATGTCTGATCACTTTCCAAAGGATGAACGGTTCGGGCTTACGAGTCAGATCCGTAGAGCAGCGGTTTCGATCGCTTCAAACATCGCGGAAGGTTGGGGCAGAGGCACAATTACGGATTATGCACGGTTCCTCCGCATGGCGCGGGGTTCCATGTATGAAGTTGAGACACAGGCAATCATCGCCCGTGAACTCGGGTACATTGACACAGAAAAGTTCGAGTATTTCGAACAGACAATCGACGAGGCAGGGCGCGTGCTCGCAGGTCTCATCAGAAGCATCGAAAAGAAACTCTGACCCCGAGTGGCTAGTCCCTCATGGCTAGTCCCTCTCGCGGCAAACAGTGAGGATTACAAAATGGCAACCAAACAGATTATGTTCGAGGACAAAGCGCTTCTCGAAATGAAAAAAGGTGTGGACAAGATCGCCGATGCGGTCAAGTGCACGATGGGCCCTGCGGGCAAGCATGTGGTGATCGAAAAATCCTACGGCGGCCCGCATGTCACCAAGGACGGCGTCTCGGTGGCCAAGGAAATCGAGCTGCCCGAGCAGTTTGAATCCATGGGCGCGAAGATGCTGTATCAGGTCGCCAAGAAGACCGCTGACAAAGCGGGCGATGGCACGACCTGCGCGACCGTGCTCGCTCAGGCGATCTTCAATGAGGGGTTGAAGTTTGTCGCTTCGGGCGCGAACCCGGTGCACATCCAGCGCGGAATCAACAAGGCGGCCCAGGTCGCTGCCGAGGCGATCGACGAGATCGCGGTGCCGTGCAAGGGCAAGGCTGACTATAAGAAGGTTGCGACCGTTTCAGCGAATCACAACGAAGCCGTCGGCGAGTTTATCGCCGAAGCCATCTCGAAGGTCGGCGCCGATGGCGTTGTTGAAGTCGAGGACGGCAAGGGGTCGGAAACCACGCTTGATTATGTCGAGGGGATGCAGTTTGATAAGGGGTACTTGTCGCCGTACTTCATGACCGATCCCAAGACCGGCGAGTGCGTGCTCGAAGACGCGTTGATTCTGATCCACGAAAAGAAGATCAGCAATCTTGCGGATTTGTTGCCGTTGCTTAATAAGGTGGCAACTTCGAGTAAGCCGTTGTTGATTATCGCGGAGGATGTCGAAAACGAAGCGCTCGCGGCGCTGGTCGTCAACCGTTTGCGTGGGATGCTCAATATCGCAGCGGTCAAGGCGCCAGGGTTCGGCGATCGTCGCAAGGCAATGCTCGAAGATATCGCGGTGCTCACCAAGGGCACTTATTTCTCCGAGGATTTGGGCCGTTCGCTTGAGTCGATCGAACTCAAAGAACTCGGCACGGCCAAGCGGATCGTGATCGATAAGAACAACACGACGATCGTCCAAGGCGGCGGCAAAAAGGCGGACATCAAGGCCCGGGCGGATCAGATCATGGCGATGCACGAGAAATCAACATCGGATTATGATCGTGAGAAACTGATGGAGCGCCATGCCAAACTTACCGGCGGCGTCGCGATCATCAGCGTCGGCGGCTCGTCCGAGACTGAAATGAAGGCCACCAAGGACCTCGTCGATGACGCGCTCCACGCGACGCGCGCAGCAGCCAAAGAGGGATACATCCCCGGCGGCGGCGTGGCGATGCTCCGTGCGATCGAATCGGTCGAAGCAGGTGCGAAAAAGGTCAAGGGCGATGAGAAGTTCGGGTTCGAGATTCTCGCTCGCGCTCTGGCCGCCCCGGCGTACCAGATCGCCACCAACGCCGGTTTCGACGGCGATTTGGCGGTCGATACCGTGCTTGAAGAAGAGGGCAATTTCGGACTCGACGCCGCGACGGGTGACTACACCGATCTCGTCAAGGCTGGCATTATTGATCCGGCGCTGGTCGCTAAAAGCGCGATCATCAACGCGGCTTCGGTCTCGGGCTTGATGCTCACAACCGATGTGATGCTGACCGATCTCAAGGAAGACACCGAGCCGGTTGTCGGTGCGGTGAGTTGATGAATGATTGACCCAGCGAGCCGCGACCGTAAAGGAGCGGGTTCCTGTTTCGGACACAAGCAAGACCGCTCCCTTACGGTCGCGGCTCGTTAGATACAAAGCCAAGCCCTCATCGGAAACGGTGGGGGGTTGATTATGACAGCAACCCGCGATTATTACGAAGTGCTCAGCGTTGAACGCTCGGCGGACGGCGATGAGATCAAACGATCATACCGTCGCCTGGCGATGAAGTATCATCCGGATCGCAACCCGGATGACAAGGAGGCCGAGCGAAGATTCAAAGAATGTGCCGAGGCTTATGAGGTGCTTTCGGATGAGTCCAAACGCAAGATTTATGACCAGTACGGGCATGAAGGATTGCGCGGGCACGGGGCGGCTGCACATGATTTCAATCGGATGAATGTCGATGATATCTTCTCGATGTTCAACGATATTTTTGGTGGGAATGGAGGTGGGTTTGGTGGGGGAAGATCACAGCGCCGCGGGTCTGCACGCGGGTATGACTTGGAAACCGAGGTTGTGCTTGAACTCAAGGATGTACTCACCGGCGTAAGCAAGGATGTGGAGTTTACGCGGATGGATATTTGCGAAAACTGCACCGGAACCGGGGCCAAACCCGGAACCGAACCAATCACTTGTGAGACATGTCAAGGGCAGGGGAAGGTGCAGCAGGCTGGGCTTGGTGGAATGTTTCGCATGGTGGTGGCATGTCCGACTTGCCGTGGGCGCGGGAAGATGATTAAGGATAAATGCGACAAGTGCCACGGCAAGGGGCGTGTGGGCAAGAAGCGTTCGTTGAGTGTGAAGATTCCTGCGGGGATTCACGACGGACAGGCTGTGCGTGTACCTGGTGAGGGTGAGCCGCCAGCGCCGGAACAATCACCAAGCGGGCAAGGGGTGCGTGGGGATTTGCATGTTGTGGCGCGTGTGAAGGCGCACGATTTATTCGAGCGCGATGGTGATCATTTGTTGATGGAGATGCCGATTTCGTTTACACAAGCGGCCCTTGGCGCTGAGGTCGAGATGCCAACGCTTGATGGACAGCGGACACTCAAGATCAAGAAGGGTACACAGTATGGGGATCTCTTTCGTATTGAAGATGCCGGGCTTCCGAACTTGCGCAACGGGCACAAGGGCGATCTGATCGTTGTGACAAAGATCGAAACGCCGAAGAAATTGACGAAGAAGCAGGAAGAGTTACTCCGTGAGTTCGCCAAGACCGAAGATAAACATGTGAACCCTGAATCGCACGGGTTCTGGAAGAAGATCACTGATATCATCGGTGGCTAAGTTGTAAGAACTGAGTATTCAAATGAACGATACACACGATCATACCGAGAAGCAGCAAGATGAAACGATCGAAAATGAAGCAATCGATCAGGAACAGACTCAGCGCGAAGAGCATGCAGCACGGATGGAGTCGATCCGTCAACTCGCCCAGTCGGGCGAGCTCGAAGTGCTTCC
The DNA here is from genome assembly GCA_026982335.1 of Phycisphaerales bacterium. GTDB lineage: Bacteria > Planctomycetota > Phycisphaerae > Phycisphaerales > UBA1924 > UBA1924. Next base: position 77,032 of record JALSHH010000014.1, on the reverse strand, counting down.
AGAGCAGGCCGAGATCGTTGAAGCCTTGCTTGATACGATTCATCAGCGCGATGAGTTTCAGGATAAACTTCTTCGTGCGGTCGCTGACCATCAGAATTTTCAGCGTCGGGCCAGTGGCAATGAACGCGAAGCACGCACCGGAGCAACCCAAGGCGTGGTGCAATCGCTGATCCCGTTGTTGGATACCTTTGAGATGGCAATGCTTCAAGATCCTGAAAAAGTTTCGGCCCAACAGGTCATTGATGGTGTGAAGATGATCCGAGACGAGTTTCTCCGAATGCTTGGGAGCTATGGAGTCACTTCGATCGATCCCAAAGTCGGCGATGAGTTCAATCCGATGGAGCATTCGGCGATGATGCAACAACCGGCCGAGGGGATTGAGCCAGGACATATTGCGCAGAATATGGGTATCGGATACAAACTTGGCGATCGCGTCGTTCGTCCGGCGAAGGTGGCGGTCGTGCCAACACCCAACACGATGAATGAAGAAGATGAGGACTGAGTATGCCGACCTATGATTACCATTGCAACAACTGCGATCACGAGTTTGAACTTTTTCAATCAATGTCGGCGAAGGTAAAAAAAAAATGTCCTGCGTGTGGCAAGATGACCCTCGAACGACTCATTGGCACCGGGGCAGCGGTGATTTTTAAAGGCTCAGGGTTCTACGAAACGGATTACCGCTCGAAATCATACTCAACTGACAAAGAAGCAGATTCAAAGGCAGTCAAGGAGTCGACAGAATCGACGCCTGACACAAAGACCGAGACAAAAATAGAAAAGAAGCTCGAGTCCAAATCGGAGAAGACCAGTCCAGAAAAAACCAAGCCAAAGGTTTCAGCCAAGAAAGACTAGTCATGTCGATCATCGGGCTCGGCGTTGATATCGTCGAAACATCACGCATCGCCGAACTCATGGGCAATCATCCCGAGCGATTCCTTGACCGTTGTTTTACCAAAGGCGAACAGGAAGATTCCGAGAGCAACAAACGCCAGATAGAACATCTCGCTGCTCGGTTCGCAGCCAAGGAAGCCGTCCTCAAAGCGCTCGGCACTGGGTGGTCCCAAGGGATTGGATGGACGAACATCGAAGTCGTCAAAGAACCATCAGGCAAACCAACTTTAAAGATCACCGGACGGGCCAAAGAAATCGCCGATGGGCTCGGCATATTGAAATGGCATCTATCATTATCCCATATTTCCACCCATGCGGTTGCCTCGGTCATCGCAGAGAGCGAATGATCGTCCATGCCATTACCAACCGTATTGATGACCGATGTTGTGCGTTCTTCCAAACAAGGAGATTCCCACGGCGGCGCATACCTCATCGACCTCGAAAACAAGTCCTACGAGCAAGTCCTCGACTGGAATCGGATTGATATCAACTGGGAAGGACGCGGGATGGGGCGTGGCTTGCGAGGCATCTGCTTTGTTGGCGAGGAAATCTACATCGCGGCATCCGACGAGCTCTTTGTCTTTGATCAACAATTCAATATCTTGCGATCGTTCCGATGCGAGTATCTTCATCACTGCCACGAAATTGCTTACGACGGTGATCAGTACATCTATTTGAGTGCGACGAGTTTCGACTCGGTGCTTCGGTTCAATGTGCAGACCCAGCAGTTCGATCAAGGGTGGTGGATGCGCAAAGTAGAACGGCTTTTCGAGGGGAAAGCGGTGCAAGCACTCGATGCGATTCTCTATGATCCCAATGAATCCGAGGGGGCCCAGCAAGGAGACACGCTGCATATTAATAATGTATGCGTGCTCAACAAGGTGCCGTTGTTCTCGGGGCTGACGATGAATTTGCTCGTGGCCATCCAAAATGATGTGCCTAAACCATTCGCACTTGTTGGGCCAACGACGCACAACTGCCAGCCTCTGGGTAAAGGTGTGGTGATGAATTCAACAGGGCAAGATGCAGTGATGATGTGCGATCGGCAGGCCAAGATGATCAAACGGTTTGACTATCCTCGGTACGATCTGGCAGACTTGACCAATACGGATATCCCCGGCGATTACGCACGCCAGGCATTCGGACGCGGGCTGTGCGTTGATATGGGGAATCGACTCATTATCGCAGGATCATCACCGGGGACGGTGAGCGCCTTTGCGGTACAATCCGAGGAGATGGTCGCCACGGTGCAGGTTTCCAATGATCTGCGCAATGCGCCCCATGGGTTAGAGATTTGGCCTTACTGACAAAGAACTGATAAAGAATTGGAATTCGGTGGAGTTTGGAATGAACCTTGGCATCACACTGACAAAGCGTTTTCTGAGCGGACCCATGCGTACTTTTATGGTCGATGATACACGGTCCTATCGCGGGATTGATCTGCTCGTCGCTGGGATGCACATTGCTGATCAAGTTGATGCGAAAACTGCCAAACCTCGTGTCGGGATGCTCATTCCGACCTCAGGCATTTTCGCCGCTGCAGCCTATGGCATCTGGAGCAGCGGACGCACCGCGGTCCCGATGAACTACCTGCTTGATGAGAAAACACTCAACTACATCATCGAAGATTGTGGGTGCGATCTCATCATTGCTTCGCGAAAACTGATCGAGCACATCGGATTCGTGCCCAAGGTCAAGATGATCGTGTATCTCGAGGACATGAATTTCAAGGCGATGCCCTCGCCAAGACTCCCCAAGTACACTTCATTGGATGATCTTGCGGTGGTGCTTTATACCTCGGGGACCTCGGGCAAACCCAAAGGCGTGATGCTCTCACATGCCAACTTGCTCGCCAATGCGGCCCAGCTCCACGAACACATTGGTGTGCAGCGATCGGACATCTTTCTCGGCGTCCTGCCTCAGTTCCACAGCTTCGGGCTCACCGGATTGACTCTGATGCCGATGCTCTTTGGATGCAAAGCCGTGTATACTGCGCGCTTTGTGCCCACGAAGATCATTGGACTCATCAAAGATTATCGCCCGTCGATCTACCTCGCCATCCCGTCGATGTACAACGCGATGCTTACTGTCAAAGACGCAACTGCAGCCGACTTCACTTCCTTCCGCATCATGCTCAGTGGAGGTGAGCCACTTCCCGAAGATGTCCGTATACGATTTACTGACCGATTTGATCAACCGATCGTCGAGGCCTATGGGCTGACCGAAACCGCGCCGGGGACCAATGTGCTTTTGCCTGAGGAGAATCGTCCGGGGACAGTGGGTCGATCATTGCCTAGGATTACCCAGCGGATCATCGACCCGGCAACAGGGGAAATTCTTCCCCATTCGACCGATGGCGAGCTGCGCATCAAAGGACCCAATGTCATGCAGGGATACCTCGGGCTCGAAGATGAAACCCGCGAAGCCTTCGATGAATATGGGTTCTTCAAGACCGGGGATATGGCCCAGATCGACGCTGATGGATTCCTCAAGATCACTGGACGCATCAAAGAGATGATGATCGTCGGGGGCGAAAATGTCTTCCCACGCGAAATCGAAGAAATTCTCAATGCTCACCCCGCAGTTCATGCTTCAGGCGTCATCGGGCAAAACGACCCCATGCGAGGCGAAGTACCCATTGGTTTTGTTGAGCTTGAAGAAGATCAGGTTGTCGATCCTGACGAGATCAAGCAATGGTGCCGGGACAAACTCCCAGGGTACAAGGTGCCCAAGCGCATCGAGATCATCGACGCCCTCCCTAGAAACGGTACCGGCAAGATCATGCGTAGAGCGCTCATATCCGAATCCACTTAGCCCCGATGGCACGAGCGTCCCGCTTGTGCCCTTTTCTTTTGCATTGATCTCAGTTGTGCTTCAAAAAAGAAACACAGGGGTGACGCCTGTGCCATCGGTTTCATACCATGGCCTACACTCTTGACTCACCCCAAATCCAACCCATTCGGAGCATGCTGTGGAACTGTATATTGACACCGCCAATCTCGACGAAATCAAAGAAGCCCATGACTTGGGGATCCTCGATGGCGTCACCACCAACCCATCGCTGATTGCCAAGGAAGGTGTGCCGTATACCGATCGGCTTGCCGAAATTTGTCAAATCGTCACCGGGCCAGTTTCGATGGAGGTTCTTGCGGTCGAAGCCGACGCGATGATCGCCGAGGGCAAGATCTGCATGGAAGTGGCTCCCAACATCGTCGTCAAACTCCCTTCTACCATCGACGGGATCAAAGCCTGTAAGGCACTTGCCGACGAGGGCATCAAGACTAATATGACGCTGTGTTTCCAGGCGATGCAGGCAATGCTTGTCGCCAAAGCAGGTGCCTATCTCGTTTCGCCATTTATTGGTCGACTCGACGACATCTCCCAAGACGGCACCGAACTGATTTCGCAGATCCGCACGATCTACGACAACTACAGCTTCGAGACCAAAATCCTCGCAGCATCGATCCGTCATCCCAAACACATGCTCGAATGCGCGTTGATTGGTGCCGATGTGGCGACTGTACCTTTGCAAGTCATCAAGCAACTCGCCAAGCACCCGCTGACGGATTCGGGCATCGAGCGGTTCCTCGCCGACTACGCCGGTGCATTTGGAAAGTAAATCGCAAACCACACCCGTCGGTGTGGTTTCTCATGCGATTACTCAACCTCAAAGATGAACTCAATTTCGACGGGTACATTGAGCGGTAAGGCCGAGACACCAACCGCTGCCCGTGCATGTTGGCCGACCGATTCGCCGAAGATTTCGACGAGCAGACCCGAACACCCATTGGCGATCTGAGGCTGCGATCCAAACCCGGGATCAGAAGCGACAAAGACCCCGACCTTGATGATTTTGGTGACCCGGGTTAGATCGCCGAGATGATTCTGCAAGTTGGCTAGGCCGTTGAGTGTGCATTGCTTGGCGCACTCAACGGCCTGTTCGGGAGTGATCTGAGAGGGGACGCTGCCCGTCGCCATCAATGAGCCGTTGATCATCGGGATTTGGCCGGAGATATACACAAGGTTTCCGCTTTGGCGGGTCGGGACATAGGACGCGACGGGCTTGGGGGCGTCGGGGAGGGTGATGTTGAGGCGCTTGAGCGATTCGTTCGGGTTCAGGTTGGTCATTGGGGGCCTATTCTTTGGTAAAATGGGGCATTTTTTGATGTCCGCGGTGCAGAAATGGAACAGATCGGGTTGCAGTCCGAATATGGTGATGATATGCTTGCGATGCAAGTGGGTGCCTTTGGTGCCCAATGGTATTTGTGAATCGGCTCAGACGAAATATGCGTCCTTATTGGGTCCCCGTTTGGGTGCACCCCTTTTCCTTGATTCTGCCGAATCACACATGCCGACAACTCGGCCTTTGTGTCCGCCGGGCGAATGTGCGGGCGATGTGTGCGTCAGGGTATACCTGTCGCTTGAGGCAACCACCGATCAGTCTGTTGCTGCATCGGTTTTGACGAAGGAGTCAAGGAAATGAAACGAACAAGAAAACGAACAAGAAAGAATGCGTTTACGCTCATCGAGCTTCTGGTGGTCATCGCGATCATCGCGTTGCTCATCGGTATCCTGTTGCCAGCGCTGGGCAAAGCCCGTCAGCGTGCCAACCAGTTGAAGGACTCGACCCAGATCCGCTCGATCATGCAGAGCATGGTCATCTTTGCTGGCAACAACAAAGATAACTACCCCCTCCCAAGCCGACTCGATCGCAATGACACCACGATTGAAGTCCAAGATGACCAGAGTCCGCAGCAGAAAAATACGACGGGTAATATCTTTTCAATCCTGATTTCGCAGGGACTTATCGAGGTCGGCATCTGTCTAAGCCCTGTTGAACTTGGGCTTTATGAAGAGTATGAAGGATATGAGTATGATGCCCCCCGTGGCTCGGTCGATGGCGGCGATAACGCAGTCAACGGCGTGAACCAGGCGCTTTGGGATCCAAACTTCCGAGGAACACCAAAGGATCCGATCTATGAAAATGGTATTGCGGGCAGCCCTACTGCGCCACCAACTGTGGGTGGATTCAGCTATGCTCACCTTCCTCCGTTCGCATTTCGTCGACCACAGTGGGCAAACACTTTTGATGCCCTTGAACCAACCTTGGCCAATCGTGGTCCAGTTTACACGCTTGAGAATGGTGCTCAAGAGGGATTTTGGAAACTTCTCCCGGATGACGGGGCAGTCGCTGATGGGACCAATCCACTTGGAGTCGCATCAGTTACAATTCTGATGAACGGTGCGAAGACTGAATGGGCAGGCAACATTGGTTTCAATGATGCCCATGTTGAGTTTTTCAATCGTCCTGACCCAGAGCAGATTGTGTGGACATTTACAGGTGACAATATGACCAACGAGTTCAGAACTCAACCTGACAATGTTTTCATGAACGAGGATGACGCCGATCGCATTATTGATCCTGCTGCGATACCTGCTACGAATACCTTGTTGACAGGCGCGGCCAATAATCGCAATGCCTACCTTACTCAATACTACGAAGTTGTCGTTTCTGATGACCAGATTGAGATTAGCCCATACTTCGATTGATATTCGATTGGGAAGTACTTGAAAACCTTTCGCTTTTCAAAAGCCCATGGCTTTCCGCTGTGGGTTTTTTTATGAATATGATTTCGCACAATGCCCTTCCGATCGGATAGGGTGTGCCTCATGATGAGCTCGATGAACAGCCCCCAACTCGATGACCGGTTTATTCAGGAAGTCCAGAGCCGGTGCGGACTCGAGGTCTTGGCCGATGCGCATACACTTGGGTTGTACGGGACCGATGCGTCGATCTATCAAGTGGCCCCGATCGGTGTGGTCATTCCCAAGGGGATCGAGCAGATTCCTGAAATTCTCAAGCTTTGCACACGATTTGGGATTTGGGTGCTGCCCAGAGGCGGGGGAACGAGCCTGGCGGGACAATGTGTGAGCCGGGCACTGGTGATTGATCTTTCGCCGAACTGCCATGGACTGTGCTCGCTGGAGATCAATACCCGCCGATGCTCTGTCGAGCCTGGGCTCACCATTGACGATCTCAATGACCAGATTGAAGCGCATGGGCTGTTCTTCGCACCCGACCCATCAACCGCTCGCCAGGCGAACATCGGCGGGTGCATCGGCAACAACGCTGCCGGGGTGCATTCGGTACTCTATGGGCGCACCTCGGAGAATGTCCTCGCCATTGACGCCTGCCTTGCCGATGGCACCCGAATTCGGTTCGATCACGGGGCTGCCTCGCGTGATTCGGCTGCCCGCTCGATCACGCTCGCGGTGGTGGATGTGATTCGGCGTCATGCCCAACTCATCCGCGACCGTTTCCCCAAAACCATGCGTCGATCGAGTGGGTACCAGCTCGATGTGATCCTTGATCAACTCGAAGCGTGCAACTGGGACCCGGATCAGATCAATCTCGCCCCGCTTTTGTGCGGCTCAGAGGGCACGCTGGCGATGACACTGGGCGCGACGCTCCAACTTCATCCGATTCCCACATACAAAGGGCTTGCCGTGATTGGCTTTGATGATCTCGACGAGGCGATTGGTGCGGTTGAACCGATCCTTGCGATCGGGCCAGCGGGGGTCGAATTGCTCGATGAGCTCATCATGGATCTGGCCCGAGACAACACCCAATGCGCTCGGTATGTCGATTTCTTACCCGACTCGAATGCCAAGGCGGTGCTCTTTGTCGAGTTCTTTGGCGGTGATAAAGACTCGGTCAATGCTTCATTTGATGCCCTCAAACGAATCATGCCCGATGCTTCGATGACGATGAGTACCGATCCGATTGAGATGGACGACGCGTGGAAACTACGAAAAGCTGGCGAACCCTTGCTTCATGCGATTCAAGGCAACCGCAAGCCTTTGGGGTTTGTCGAAGATAACGCCGTCCCCGTCGAGCACCTCGACGAGTTCGTTCGTCGGTTCCGTGAGATCGTCGAGCAGGAAGGGACGATTGCGTCGTATTATGCGCATGCGTCGGTGGGGGTATTGCATGTTCGCCCGCTTTTGGATCTGCGTGATCCCAAAGACGAGCAGGCGATGCACCGGATCGCACGCAAGGTCGCTGCCCTTGCCCAAAAACTCGGGGGCGTGCCTTCGGGAGAGCACGGCGACGGACGAGCGCGAGGCCCATTCATCGAATCATTCTTCGGCTTCGAGTTGCTCAATGCCTTCCGTGAAATCAAGGCGATTTTTGATCCTGACAACCTGATGAATCCGGGCAATATCGTCGAGCCGATGCCGATCGAATCCATCAGCGAACATACACGGATCAAACCCGATGGGGAAATCATCCGCGTGCCCGAGGTCGATACCTACTACCGGTACGAACCCGAGCATGGATTCGAACACGCGGTTGAGCTTTGCAACGGGGCGGGTGTGTGCCGACGCAAGCACGGCGGCGTGATGTGTCCGTCGTATCAAGCAACCCTCGATGAACGCCACTCGACACGCGGGCGAGGCAATGCGCTTCGGTTGGCGATTACGGGGCAGGTTGATTTGGGCCATACGAATCAGGCATCCTTCACTGATTCAGCGACGAGAGAGACACTTGATTTATGTCTGAGCTGTAAGGGGTGCAAGTCTGAATGCCCCAGTTCAGTCGATATCGCCAAGCTCAAATCGGAATATCTTGCCCAAGGGTATCGCCAATCCGGTCGTGTTCCGATGCCGATCCGGATCATGTCCAATATTCATGCGATTAATCGGATGGGTTCGGTCGTGCCTTGGCTGACCAACACGCTCAACGCATCGAGTCCATTTCGATCGGTGATCAATCATGCGCTGAGCATCCACCCCGATCGATCATTACCCAAGATGCGCAGCCCGATCAAACGCCGAGAAGTTCCTCATGGAACCAAACCCAAAGTTGTGGTGCTCAGCGATACTTTTACCACGCACAATGACCCACAAATTGCGCACAAAGCGTGTCGCGTACTCGAAGCCTTCGGTTACGCGGTTGGGATCGAAACCATTTCCGACTGTGGACGCGCCGCGATCTCATCGGGGCATCTCGACCACGCAATCAAAGGCGCCCAGCGCACGCTCGATCAGCTCGTACACCTGATCAAAGATGACACGATCAAGGCGATGGTGATTCCCGAGCCTTCGTGTCTGTCCGCGGTGGCTGACGATTGGGTCGACCTCAAGATTGATCGTGATCTCAAGCTCATCAACCGGTTCAAAGCCAAAGCTGCCCTGCCCGAAGCATTCATCGAGGCATTGTGGGATCAGCACCCAATTCGCCCACGATTCCGAGATTTTTCCGGACGAATCGTGTTTCATGGGCATTGTCACCAAAAGGTATTATGGGGGGATGAGAGTTCGTCTGCGATCTTCGATCGGCTTTATCCGGGGCAGGTTGAAGTATTGGAAACGGGTTGCTGTGGGATGGCGGGGTCGTTTGGATACGCAGCTCATCGGTATGCGCTGTCGATGAAGATCGGTGAACAGCGCCTTTTTCCTGCAGTTCGATCGATATCAGCTTCGGATATCATCATCGTGCCGGGAACATCGTGTCGGCACCAGATTCTCGATGGTACAGGGTGCGCAACGGTGCATCCGATTGAGGCGTTGGCATGGTTGCTCGATGATTCGATGGCTAGGCCGGGCTTGGGATGAGTCGGGCGATGGACTCGATGAGCTCGGCAGCCAAGAGCCAGTGGGCCCCAGTGGCGGCCCCGTCGATCATGATCCGATGGGCACAAACAGGGACAAGCATGGCTTGGATGTCATCTGGCTCGACGAAGGCTCGCCCATCCATCCACGCCCATGCGCGTGCTGCTTGGGCAAGGGCGAGCGAACCACGAGGCGAAAGTCCAACCTGTGTTTCATCGGATTCGCGCGAGGCACGGGCGATCTCGACGATGTATTTGCGGATTGGCTCGCTCAGATGAATCGCATCGACCTGTTTCTGCATCTCGATGACATCGTTGCTGTGAATTACAGGGGTGATGTGTTCGAGGACGGTCGATGCCGGGCGGAGATCGAGGAGTTGGATTTCGGCATCGGCGTTGGGATATCCCAAGCTGATCCGCATGAGGAATCGGTCGAGTTGATTTTCGGGAAGTGGATAGGTGCCTTCAAACTCGGCGGGATTTTGGGTGGCGACGACCATGAATGGTTTGTTGAGTGGATGGGTGATGCCGTCGATCGAGACTTGGGCGTCGCTCATCGCTTCAAGCAGGGCGGATTGTGTTCGTGGAGTTGTTCGGTTGATTTCGTCAGCGAGGAGGATGTTGGTGAAGATCGGGCCGGGCTGAAATTTGAGCTCTGCACCATCGCGTGAGAAGATCGACACACCCAAGAGATCCGCTGGGAGCATATCGGGGGTGAGCTGGACGCGGGTGAATGGGCAGTCGATGGATCGGGCAAGTGTTGATGCCAAGAGGGTCTTGCCGACACCCGGAACATCTTCGAGCAGGACATGTCCACGGGCGAGCAGGCAGCAGATGATCCAATCGATTGCGGGGGAGTCGCCAAGAAATACTTTGGCGATTTGGGTGCGCAGCGTGTTGATCTGTTCGTTGCTTTGTGTATTCATTCGTGGGTGCTCGGATTTCTTACCAATCTTGCTGCATATTGTATGGCTCATCAGTCTATGGCATCGAACCGGTCAAAGAGTCATTCTGATGATGTGTCGAGTGGTTCCATGTGGTATGCTGATGTTTCTTCGTTTCTAGGTCTCGGGACGACGATATGGATCAACCAGCCCAAGATGATGAGAAGGATACCCGAGTTGCCCCATCAGATGATGGGTTGACGATCGCACGCCAACTCACTGGCGAGTTGTATTGTATCAACTGTGGATACAATTTGCGTGGGCTCTCTATTCGTTCGAACTGTTCCGAATGTGGTGTACCGATTCGGGCGACGATTTTGGGGATTGTTGACCCACACGCGGACGAGCTGGTGCCTTTGGGTGCTCCTCGTTTGGTTGCTTTGGGGCTCAATGCATGGAGCTTTGGTGCGATTATTGCGGTTTTGATGGTTTGGGTGCTTCGTGGTTCGGAGGTATTCAACGATATGTTTGGCATTGCGTGGTCATCGCCTTTGGTGCCTTGGGTTGGCATTGGAGGGTTGGTGGTGTCGATGCTTGGTTCGGCGACGATGATTCGCCCGCACCGGCGAGTGCCTCGGCTTGAGGTGATCCGTTCGGCGCTGGGTGTGTCGCTTTATGCACCGTTGATCTTGATTTATAGTACAATTTATCTTCGGTATGATTTGATGGCACCTTCGCCTTTGCTTGATCCTGGGGAGTCAAGTTTGAGCCGATCAATTTTGCGGGTGATGTTATTCGTGTGCGTTGCGGGGATTATGTGGGGGCTGCGTCCGCAGGCGTTGGGATTGGCGGTGCGGTCTGTGGTGGTGCGGACTGGTCGGGTTGATCGTCAATCGCTCATGGCGGTTTTGGCATCTTTGGGGATTGCTGCGATTGGTGATCTGATTCATATTGTAAGCACTTTCGTTGCCTTTGGGTTTGAGGATGTGCTTTCGATTATTTCGGTGGTGGTGATCGCGCTGGGATCGGTGCTTTTTAGTGTAGGGCTGGTCAATATTTGCATTGATACCCTTCGGCTGTATCCGATTCTCGTTCGCCCTGGGGTTGGGCTGAGTGATATTTTTGAGACCAATCGAGAGAAATCGAAGCGAACCACTCAAAAGTGAAACGATCAAACCAGTCTGCCGATATACTCGTATCGGGTATCGAAATACGAATTGTCGTGGATATGGAGAATATCATGGTTGCTCATAAGCTTTCGTGCATACACCAAACAGGCATGGTCGGCATTTTACTGGCGAATGTGGGATTGACTTCGGTTGCATCTTCTGCGGACGATGTGAACTTGGCGGTGATTGAAATTTCAGGTACACCCGCCGAGGCCGAGACCGGGTTCACTTGGCTCGGCGATGGTTCTGAGACACTCTTGGGGATGGTCAACACCATCGACACGCTTGCTTATGACAAAGAGTTTTCTGGGTTGGTGATTCGATTGAAAGATTCCGCGCTTGGTGTCACTCAGGTGGAGGAAATCGGGCAAGCGATCGAACGCTATCGTGAAACGGGCAAGCAGGTGCATGTTTTTGCGGAAGGGTACAACACAAGTGATCTGCTGTTGGCATCTTTTGCTGATGAAATTATCCTGCAAATGGGAGGGCATGTTTCGTTTCCAGGGTTGCATATGGAAGAGATGTACCTTGCCGATACACTTTCGTGGGTTGGTGTGCAGGCGCAGCTTGTGCAGGTGGGTGATTTTAAGGGTGCCAACGAGACCATGACACGGACGGCACCTTCGCCACAATGGGATCAGAATATCTCTGGGTTGCTCGATGGAATGTACGGCAACATCCGAAGCATCATCATGGAAGGGCGTGATCTGAATGATCGTGAACTCGATGAAGCGATGAAGGTTGTCTGGGCAGCATCGGGAGATGAAGCGATTGAAGCGGGCATTATTGATGCGGTGGTGGACTTGCCCCGGCTCAAGACGCATTTGGGCGAGGTGTACGATGCCGAGATTAATTGGGTGTCGGATCCTTATGCGGTTGCTGAGGGAGGCGTGGATTTCTCTTCACCTTTGGCAGTTTTTGGCGCATTCATGGCCGAATCTGCACCTGTTCACATTGATCATCCGACCATCGCGGTGCTGCATATCGAGGGCACCATCATCGATGGGGACTCAAGTGCTGGTGGGATGTTCGGGGGCGGCTCATCGGTCGGGTCGCGTACTATTCGCAATGCGATTGAGGCGATTCTCAAAGAAGAGATGATCGAAGGCGTGATCGTGCGTGTGAACTCGCCGGGTGGGTCAGCGATTGCTTCGGAAGTGATGTGGCAGGGGATCGAACGGCTCAAATCCGAAAAGCCGGTCTGGGTGAGTGTTGGGAATATGGCTGCGTCGGGTGGGTACTATGTGCTCTCCGCTGGCGACAAGGTGTTTGTGAATCCGTCGAGTATTGTTGGGTCGATCGGCGTGATTGGTGGCAAGTATACGATGGGCGAATTATATGAAAAAGCGAAGATCAATATCGTTGAACGATCGCGTGGTCCGATGAGTGATTTGTTTTCGGCGTCGAAGCCTTGGGATGTCAATCAGCTCAGGATCATGCGTGAGGAGATGGAAGAGACTTATGATTTGTTCATCTCACGCATTGAAGCAGGTCGTGATGGGATTGACCTTGATGAAACGGCGGAGGGACGATTATTCATTGGATTGGATGCGGTAGAACTCAAAATGGCCGACGAAGTTGGTGGGCTTGATGATGCGATCAATGCGTTGGCAGCCGAGATTGAACTCGGTGATTTTGATGTGATTCACTATCCCAAGCCACCAAGTTTCGAGGATATGCTGCTTGAGTCATTCGGTCAATTTATTGAATCGCCATCAACTTTGATTGGAACATCGCAGCTCGAAGTGATGCTGCGATCTGTGCTGGGTGATCGGCGGTATCTGTCGGTAGTTGACACGCTTAATGCACTTTTGCTTTTGCGTGATGAGAAGGTGTTGTTGGTCAATCCTCGAGCGATTTACATCAAGTAGCCACAATATCTTTGAATGTGGATAACCGACACACAAGCCCGACCATGGTCGGGCTTGTGTGTGTCTGTTGTTGTGTTGGTCAGACGGTCGTGATTTCAGTGGTCTTTTTGGCGATCATCTCGTCGACCTTGGTTTCGTATTTTTTGAGTAGGTCTTGGATTTCCGTGTGGAGAATTTTGATTTCATCTTCGGAGTAGTGGGTGCCATCTTGCTTGGCGAGTGAATCGGCATGTTTGTTTGCTTCGCGACGGGCGTTACGGAAGACAATTTTTTGTTCCTCACCTACTTTTTTGGCTTGGGCGACGAGTTGCTTGCGCCGTTCAGTGGTGAGCATGGGCAATGAAAGCCGGACCTGTTTGTCTTCAACTTGGGGATTGACACCGAGGTTTGCAAGTTCGATGGCATGACGGATCGCGCCGGCGAGGGAAGGGTCGAAGGGCTTGATGAGGATCTGGGTGGGTTCGGGGATCGAGATGGCGGCAATGCTTTTGAGATCGGTTTCTGAACCATAGCATTCAACTTTGACAAACTCGACCATGGCGGGCGATGCACGCCCGGCACGAATGCCGGAGAGTTCGCCGGTGAGGTAGTCAATTGCTTTGGTCATTGCTTCTTCTGCTTCAAGAAGAATGGTATCTGGATCGGTGCTCATCGTATGCCTCCATATGTATTCGTCGTTTGGCGAATCATATCCGTCGAGTTGAGAATTTAGGGATAAATTCAGGGTTTGGTACTCATCAAGGTGCCAATATCATTGCCCTCAATGACTCGACGGATATTGCCCAATGTTTTAAAATCGAAGATGAGGACTGGGATGTTGTGCTCTTTGCACATGGTCAGGGCGGTCATGTCCATGACGCCGAGTTCTTTTTCGATGGCTTCGTGGAAGGTGAGGGTTGTGTAACGGGTGGCGTTGGGGTCTTTGTTGGGATCGGCGGAGTAGACGCCATCGACTTTGGTGGCTTTGAGGAGGATATCGCAATCGAGCTCGGTTGCCCGAAGGGCGGCACAGGTGTCGGTGGTGCAGAACGGGTTGCCGGTGCCAGCTGCAAGGATGACGACGCGCCCTTTGTTGAGGTGGCGGATGGCGCGGTTGCGGATGAAGGGTTCGGAGATTGCTCGGATATCCAAAGCCGAGAGGACGCGGGAATCGACGCCGATGGAGTCGAGTTTTTCTTTGAGGGCCGCCGCGTTCATGACGGTACCGAGCATGCCCATGTAGTCGGCCGTCGCTTGGTGGATATCACCCGATTTGGCCAAATCGGCACCTCGGATGATGTTGCCCCCGCCGACGACGATGGCGATTTGGGCCCCGGCTTTGGTCGCATCGAGGACCTCGTTGGCGATGATTCCGAGTTCTTTGGTGTCGATTCCGAACCCGTTGGGGGCGCAGAAGGATTCGCCACTGAGTTTGAGCAGGACACGCTTGGGCGGGGTGCGTTTGGTGGTTTGGGTGGAATCGGGCATGGTATCTCCAGAGGTTGAATGTGTCGCCGATGCACAATAGCCCTTGGCAGGTGCAAAACACATCTCAATGATAGAACCCGACCGAACCGATGTGGTACCCTACACGAACCGAGCATTGGGCGCGTCAGGATGATGCCCCAACCTAGGCCGATCTCCGATAGAGGGATAGGTTTGCGGGAAACTACTCACAAGTAACGCAAGGACGCAAGGGACAGCGAGCCACTTGAACCATCAACAAGTCATTTCGGATACAGTCGGTGCCGGTGAGACCCCCGGAGGTAGAATGGGGGGCAAATCTGCCCGTCGAAGGCTCATCGAGCGGGCAACCATTATGGGGGTGGGACTCTCGGTGCTGGTGCATTTGGTGATTTTGCTCCTCGCGGCATTGATTACGGTTGATTTCGGGTTCGCCGATACGGGGGGAGGGGATGGCGATGATGTTGATTTTGCGGTGATGACCTCGGCGGATCTTGCCCAGATGTCGTCGCCGAGGATCGAGTTCGAGAGCTTTGAGGTTGCGGTAACGCCCAGCGAGATGGTTGTTGCGATTGACCTGATCGCTGACGCAGGTTCGGAGGAATCGGTCAATGAGCTTGCCGATTCGATAGCGCCGAGTCTGAACCCCGGTGGCGGGTCGTTGACGAGTATTGATGCGACCACAGGTAGCGCGGGTGCAGGAACTGGCGATGGGGCGAGCTTCTTTGGGCTCGAAGCTCAAGGTCGGCGGTTTGCCTACATCGTTGATGTGTCGGGGTCGATGAATGCGCTCTCGGGTGGTGGCCAGCAGACCCGATGGGAGCTGACCCGCGGGGAACTCTTGCGATCCATCACAGGGCTCGACACGAATGCGGATTTTTTTGTGGTACTCTATTCGAGCAACCCGATTCTGCTCTTTGGCAATACGGCGTGGATCCGGGCAGACTCAAAGAACAAGCAGTTGGCGGGGACGGGGCTCTTTGGAATCTCTCCATCGGGGGGAACCAAACCGATGCCCGCTTTTAGCCAAGTCTTTGCGCTCGACCCTGAGCCTGACGCGATTTATTTTATGACTGACGGGTTGGTGGAGACGGATGTGCCCGCATTGATTCGGCAGATGAATCGGCGAGAACGGATTCCGATCCATTGCATTCTCTTTGGTGAGCTTGGCAATGCGCACGATGCCAAGGCAGCGGAGAATATGCTTCGCAATATTGCCAAGCGTTCGGGCGGGAAGTTCACGCATGTCAAGGAGGGCAGGCCGTGATGGTATTGTATGTTGCGATCCTTAGTTTGGGGATGATCGTTGGGATTGCGGCTGAGCCCGCGCCCGACCCCAAACTCGAATCCAAGCGCTCGACGCTGGTGCGGTGGTCCGTCGATGAGCCTGTGGCCGGGGTGGTGGATGCGATTGACAGGCAGGGGATTGAAATCCGGGTCGATGGGCAGGTGATTCCAATCAGCGTACCTTGGTATGATGTGCGTGCACTGACGCCGGAGACGGGTGAGTATCGAGCGTATCGGCAGACTGCCGAGGATGCTTGGCGGGCGCATACTCGGCTTGTTCGTGGCGACTTTTTCAGTGCCGAATCTATCTATAACGAGTTGAGCGGGCAGTATCTCTGGCGGGTTGGGCCACAATCGGCGGATGTGAGCCTTGGTTTGGTTCGGTGCCGATTGGATCGCGGCGATCGTGTCGACGCGGTGTTGCCGATGCTCAGTTGGTTGAGGGCGACGACGGTGGACCGGTTCTCTGGGCTGCGATTGGTTGATGAATACGATGAAGCATTTGGTGTTTTTGTGGGATTGCCTCCGGTGTTTGGAAGCGATGATCGTGTCGAGAGACTCGGCAAGCTTCCCGGAGTCGACCGCATTACGGACCGTCAGCGTGCGATCTTTGGGTATTATCAGCTCGCGTTGGATCGTTCGGTGCATCATACGCCCGAAGCTCAGATGGTGCTCGATGAACTCACCGAGTTGGTGCGCGGACGCGAAGGGCGCGATTCGGGGATGAGGCTGATCGAGGAGATGGTCATTGCGCAGGCGCATCCCGATTCCCAGAAGCGATTGGCGTCGCGGGCTGCGCTTAGGCGTCGAATCCGAACGGATCGAGACACATGGGTCGAACTCTGGGCCCGTCTGGCGATTGGGGTGTCGCTGATGGGTGAAGGGGATGTCGAATCAAACGAGCGGGGCGTGATCGAATTGATTCATGTTGTGGTGCGTCTCGATCATTTGAGCCATCCACTTTCTGATTTGGCATCGCAGATTGCCAATGAATACTTTGTGCGCACGGATCGGGCGCAGTGGGGGGCCGAGCTGATGCTCGAAGCTCGCAGCGTATCAACGGGTGGACTCACCCAAAGTATACTTTCAAAGGAGCACGATGCTCATGAATGAGATTTTGAATATCCATCTTCTTTCGCCTGTTTTTTCGCCTGCTTTTTTGTCAGCACCCACCTCACTGACTTTGGCGCAGGAATCGGGCGAGGTCCACCGTTCGTTGCTCGAATACATCGCCAAGGGCGGCTCGATTGGGATGATTATTATCCTGATTTCGCTTGTTGCCATTGGAATGATCGGGGCCCAGCTCTTTCGCATTCGGCGTGAGCGCTTGGCGCCTCCCGAGCTTATTGATGATTTGCGGGCGCTGCTGGCCGATGGAGATATTGATCGTTCGATCAAGCGGTGCGAGGATGAAGCCTCGACGAGTTATCTTTCGCGGGTGGTTGGGAGCGGGTTGGTGCGCGCTTCACGATCGGCATTTGGGATGCTCGAGCTGCGTTCATCGGTCGATGAGATCGGTCAACTGGAGGTTGATCGGCTCTATCGGCTGACCGATGGGATCGGGCTCATTGCATCGGTTGCGCCGATGCTCGGGCTTTTGGGCACAGTGGTGGGGATGGTTGGCGCATTTGATACGATCACGCTTTCCGATGGGCCTGCGCGTCCTGATGCGTTGGCGGGGAGTATTTCACAGGCGCTGATTACCACGGTGCTTGGGTTGGTGGTTGCGATTCCTTCGACTGCGATGTATACCTATTTGCGCAATCGCATCGACCACCTGACCACCGAGATCAATGAGGTGATCGACGAGATGATTGCGCCGCTCGAATCGACCCAGGGCGTATCTGCCGAGTCATCAAAGTTTACAAAAGGCCCATCGCAAGGAGTGTCCAAGGGGTGAGCAGACGGGGGAATCAATCTCGGCACATGATTTCAGTTGATCTCACTTCGATGATCGATGTGGTTTTTCAGCTGATTATTTTCTTTATGTTTACTTCGCAGTTTGGCGAGCTTCGCCGGACAGAGATAGACCTGCCCCATCAGCCAGGAGATGAAACCAAGGTGCGCCGTGAGCCTGCGATGATTATTGATCTGACCAATGACGGGACTTACCTGGTTGAATCAGCTCAGGCGAGTTTGATTGAGATCGAACGCCTAGTGCGTGCGGGGGTGCTTGGGCAGGATGCTTCGGACCCCTTTGATGTGCTCATCCGCCCGGATCGTCATGCCTCGGCAGTTTATCTCGATCGACTCTTGCTTCGGCTGTCGAACACCGGGGTGCAACGATGGAAGCTCGCAACGGTGAATCCGAGGGGGGGATCATGACTCGGGCGCGTGTTTTGAAATCACGGCATCGATCGGCTCGGCTTGGGGCACTGCCGTTGACCTCCATGATTGATGTGGTGTTTTTGTTGCTGATCTTTTTTTTGGTGACCGCGAACTTTGCGCAAGATGAGCGCAAACTCCCCGCGACTTTGCAGACCGAAGGGGGTGGTGTTCGATCGAGCGATCTTCAGCCTCAGATTGTGTATATTCGGGTGCAAGATGAAGGAGCGGTCTTTGTGATCGGTGATGTGGTTGTCAGCGATGCTCGATCGCTCGAGGCGCTGCTTATGAACCTGCCCAAGGAACCCGGTGTGGCGATCAAGTCTGATCCTGATGTGCCAATCTCGGCAATCGCAGCAGCCCTTCAGGCGGCGCGCAATGCAGGGTTTGTGAAACGGAGCTATGTCCCTTCCGATGGTACCTAAGTGGATCATTCAAATTGGGTTGGTCATGTGTTTGGGCATGAGCGCTGCCGGTGCGTTGGTATCGCCGGGTGACGAGGTGGTTGCTTCGTATCTCAAGGCGCACAACATGATTTCGCTGCTCGAGGTGCAGCTTGAGGACCGGATTCGAGCATCGAAAGATGATGCCGAGCGATCCGAGCTTATCGAGGAGCTTTCAGATTTGTATCTTGACCAACTTCGCGCGTTTGATCATGATGTCCCATATCGGCAGATTGTGCTCAATCGGGCGCGGTCATTAATTGCCCGAATGGCTTCGGCGCCGATGTATGAGTTGAGACTTGAACTGGCGATCGAAGGGTACCTTGGTGTGGAGTCCAGCGTTGAGCTTGCCCGGTTGGAGCTGCTTGATTCGGCGCAACGCGCCGATGCGATCGAGCAACTCATCGAAATTAATCGGGAACTCAAGATTCTTGTTTCCAAGCTTGATCCTGAGGTTGCCCAGCGTGAGCGATTGCGAGCGCGTTCGCAGAAAGTGAGTACCCAGCAGAGCAGAGAGGAGCTTGCAAAGCTGCGTCGGTTCCGATCGCTGGGGCATTATTACCATGCGTGGACGGGGTATTCGTTGGCGGTGCTTGAGGATCAACATGTCCCATCGGATGTATTTTCTTCGTTTGGTTGGTTGCTTGGAGGCGAGGGTGATTTGCCTCGGTTTTCGGTGTTCAATGAGACGACACTTGAGTTTGAACATGTTGCACGGGCAGCGATCGGTGTGGCGTTGGCGTATACCCAGTCGGGAGATGCCTTGGCGGGGCGTGCGTGGGCGAAGTTTGTTGCAGATTCAGCGTATGTCGATTTCGATGTTAAAGAGTCGGCCCAAGATCGACTTTTGCAAATCATGGCGGTGGATCGGGATTGGGTCGATGCGTATCGGTTTGCCTTGTTTCTCGATAAACAGCGGGGCAAGGGCTATCAGATGAAGGTGGCCGATGCTCGGTTTCTTGGGCTGCAATCGCTCGAAGCGATGGGATCAACGCGCACCGGACAAGGGGGGATCGGCGAAGCGACGAAGGTTGCTCGGTATGCGATCGAGCAGTTGATCAGTCAAGATGAAATCGGGCATGTGCTCGATTTGTATCGGCGGTTTGGTTCGTTGCCCATGGTTACCCAAGGTTTTATCGCCAATTACGCCCGTGCGCTTAGTGCGCTCAATGAGGCCGATCAGTCGGCAGGGGATGGGATGTATGCTTCGGTCGCGTCGCTCTTTGCTCAAGCCCTCAAAGCACCCGATGCGGATCGGTTTCCCGATGAGCGTGATGATTGTGCGCTCAAGCTTGCGTATGCGGAGATCCGAAACCGACGGGCGGCTGAAGCGATCAGGGTGTGCGATCGGCTTATCGAGGAGTCGGTCAATGAGCGCGTGATCGAAGAGGCACGGTGGATGCGAATCGCTGCGATGGATTCGATCAATATCAATGCCGGGCGTGCCACATCCGATGAGCTCGATGAAGCGGTGCGCGAGTATATTGTTGCCTATCCATCGACTGCTCGCTCGGCCCAGCTCATTCTCCGGTATGCGATGCAGGGGACGATCGACCCGCGGGTGGCGATCGACACACTTTTATCGATTGATGATGAGGATCCGATCGTGCTCCCCGCTCGGCGAACGCTTGTTCAACTTCAGTACCAACGCCTCCGTTCGCTTGGGTTCGCTGACCCAGTGCTCCTCGACGAGGCGCTCGATATGCTCCGGTGGATCGGACAGACGCAGCCAAATGAGGTGGATGATCTTGACGAAGCTCGGATTCGGGTGGGGATGATTCGTATTGGCCTCGATTTGGCGCTGCGGACATCACCTGCTGATATTGAGTTCGCCGATGAGCTTATCGAGCGTGGGATAAGGCTGATGGGCTTCGATGCTTCACTGGGCGTTTACCGATCGGAATTGGTGTATCGGCAGGTCGAGCTGGCGGTGCTGGATCGACGATTTCGCGATGCGATGGATTTGCTCGCGGAACTTGCATCGCTCGATTCGGGCAAGGCACAGAGCGCGCGTATCTTGATCTTCAACGATGCTCTTGAACTTTGGCGAGCAGGCCAAAGCGAGCAGGTTGCGAGGCGATTGGTTGATCTGGGAACCGTCTTACTTGCCGACCAGACGCCGGCGTATCCTGAGTCTCTGGGTTTGCAGGTTTCAGGCATTGCTGAGGTGATCGCCGAGGCGTCGGCGTATTTTTGGCAAATTCGAAACGATATTGAGGCGCGTGATCTGGCATTGCGTGTTTCGCTTTTGGTGCTTGATCGCGGGCAACCTTCCGAGCCCGGGCTTCGTCGAACGGCCGAGCTTGCCGGGCAGGTGAAGGATGATACCCATGCGCTCGAAGCATGGTTGATGCTCTTGGCGGCGTATCAGGCGGGGGATGATCGATGGTACGAGGCACGGTATGAATCGTTGCGGGTGATGAAGCGTGTTGATTTCTCGCGGGCCTTGGCAGCCTATGACCAATATCGTGTGCTGCATCCTGATCTTGGTCCTGCGCCTTGGAATGCGAAGATTGCGGAATTGTTCGGGGATCAAGTGCCGGCTGGGTTGAGCGATGACACGGATGATGGAGGTGTTCCTTGATGGCTTCTCGGGCAACTCGATCACCGATCGTTGAGTTTCTTGGCGAGGATGCCGGGGCGGGCGGTCCCTTTGCACTTTTGGGATTGCCTCACGAGATGATCTCGGATGAGCAGATCATCCGAGCGTGCCATCGTCGGCTGTACCAGATTGATCGGCACCGGCACCGATCGACACCTGATGCGAGCGAGGTTCGGCTTGCGGTTCATGCTGCAGCTTCGCAGCTGCTCGATCCCAAACTCCGGGCAGAACTTGCGCGTCGTTGGCCTGCGGGGATGCCGGTGGCGGTGCCCAAAGCATGGAAACCATCGCAGCAAACATCGAGGCTGACGCCCGGGTTTATCCAGAAAGCCAAGTTGCTTATCGCAGCGAGCGGGGGATGGAACGCGACTGCCCGCAAACGACTGGCGCACTTTGCCCGTGTAAATCGGGTTGGAGCTCTCGAACTCATTGGGGCATTGAGTCCGCAGATGCCGCAAGAGTCTGCGGGTTCGGTTGTGTTGTCACCAAAGACATCGCCGGAGGTCGATAAACCCAGGTTTGATGAGCAGGTGTATCTGATTGGACCGCCTCCGACCCGATCGTTTGATTGGTTCGCAGCGTATGGACTCCTCCTTGTTTTGGCGACGGTTGTCGTGCTTGTCATGGTGTTTTTGCCGATACGGGGTGATCCGATGGATAGAGCTGGCGCATCATCTGTCCGGGTCGGTACCGATGGAGGCGGTCAGGCCGCGGCATCTGTTGGAGGGAATCACTCGGTGCCGACTGGTGATTGGAAGGAGCGGACGCACTATACCGCAATTGCCCATGAGTTTGACCAGCTCGCCCGAAGGGCCCAGTCGGACATGGAGCCGAGTGTTGAACGCTTTGGGCAGGTGTATTCAAAATTTGTCGTGGAGTGGAGCGTGTTTCCCGCCCCGGCACTCGAGCGCACGGGGTTGCACATTGCCGAGTTTGTGCGCAGGATGTCAGGGTCGGAGGTTTTATTCAAAGCGCTGTTGCCGATCCTGGGGTGTGATGGGACCCAGAGAAGCCCTTCGCAAGCGATGATCCGGGCAGCGGTGATCGATGTGGTGCGCTCTGAGCCGGGTTTGAGTCCACAGACGCGGGCTCAGCTTGGCGTGATTCGCAAACGCTGCTCGGGGAGTGAATCAAGAGAAACATCGAGTATTCTCCAAGCCCTTGTGCCTGTCTCGGAGATCATCGGGGTCGATGCGCGGACGGATGATCCGGCGTGGTGGAGGGATTGGATCCAAGGTGTTCGGGCAGCGACTTTCGAGGATGAATCGCAACGCACTCGGCTTGTGCTCTCAGCGATGTCGTCGCGTCTGCGTGATCCTGCGCCTTCGAATCCATCGTGGATCCAGTCCGCAATCGAGCTCGTCAGCGTCGTGCCTTGGAGGGCAGATTCGCCTGCGCGAGCATGGTTGCTTGGGCAGTTTGCCGATCCTGCGGTCAGCACACCCAGACTCGCAGTACTCACCGAAGCAATCGCCACCCACTCGGGGGCACAGCAGGTCAATGCCCAGATGGTGCTCAATCCAAGTGCGACTTTCTCCCAGAGGCAACAGCTTGCCGAGACCTATCGCTCGGCTTGGACAGGATCAGTTTCGGGAGCGAAATCGGGATCCAAACCGGGGACGGATCAATTTTCTGGGCTCATCAATGAGATGCGTTTGCGGGTGTCGATCACGCCGACACAAATGGATCAGCAGCAAGCGAGCAGGGCGATCGTCGAACTCGCTCGACTCAACACTGCTGCCTGGCAGTTTGCCCAAGGCCAAGACGCGATCGCAGCCGACATGCTTGATGGGGCCAAGGGAAAAATCGCATCGGCGTCCGATCCAGAGCAGTTTGTGTTGACGGCGAGTCAACGCGATTCAAAGTGGTCCCAGCAAGCAATCAACGCCCAAAGTGCCAGCGAGCTGAGCGCTCTGTTTGCTCAGCTTGTGAGTGACGACGGGCCCGGGATCAACTCGGCCCATGCGTTGGTGTTTTTGGCAACCCTTCACGCCGATTCTAAAATCCGAGCCAGCGCACGAACCCAGATCATTCGATATCAAGATCATCCTTCGGTGCTCTTGGCGCTCGATCGTGTGGTTGCCAATAAGCGGATCAGTTCTCGGCTCGAGGAGCTTGTCGTGACGGTGGTCGGGGACAAGCTTCCATCACGCACCGATGAATCGTGGTACCTCTTTGCACACAAGGCATTGTTGGTCAGGTTGACGCGATCGTTATCGCGCAGTGTTGAGTCTGATTTGCCCGCGCTCGAGCATGAACTTGATCTGGCGTATGGAGGCCGAGTTGTTACTCAATCGGCGTTGACCCAACCCACAGATGGCGCGGTTGATCACACGGCCCGGCTCTATCGGAAGATGATGCTCGATGCCAGTGTAACGGCGGGCGGTGTGGGCATTGAATTGCATGATCTTGCGAAGATTCAATCAGCGACGGATGTACGGCTTGTGCGTGCCAAGCGCCCGATTGATGGGTTCTTCGCTTATCAGCGAGGAGTCTGCGAGCTCCTTGGGATTTTGACTCAGCGAGATATCCCCGGCTCGTCGTTGCGTGTGGATGATTTGCTCACCGAGCTTGAAGATCGGCTTGGGCGATCGGGCAGCGTGATCGACCAGATCGCTCAGGTTGAACGCTGCATTGCCCAATTTTGGATTGTACGCTTAGAAGGGAGGAGCCCGTGAAGAGACATCAGAGCATCGCCTGTGTTTGCGTGTGTGTTATCGCCACGGCCTTTGTCGGCGGAGGGGCATCAACCCGGATCGTACAACCTGGGCTTTCGAGCTCGCACCAGCTTGGGCGTCTTGAACCGGGGAATCTTGATGGATATCTGCGCATCGGCGAGCAGCTCGGAGGTGATGCCCAAACGGACCACGCGCGTGACTTGGCGATGCAGACACTTGCGATTGGGATCGGGCTTGCCCAGCGTGCGGGGAACTCGAAGCTCACGGCGAGTATGTGTATCGCCTTGGCATCGGTCGAGCCTGATTCGGCAATGGCGTCATCGTTGTGGGATTTGGCCTATTCGATCGACCCGGATCGTCGGTGGGCATGGGTGGCGCATCGTGAAGCAAAGACGCGAGCGTCTGCTCAGCTTCGCCGGGATGCTGCCCGGGCGGTGTATGCGGTAAGGTTCAATGACCATCAGCTGGCAACCGAACTGCTGGGAAAAAAGGCAGTGCGTGAAACAATTCGCCAAACAGCCCATCAGGCGGGGTTGGATCCCGTTGGAGTTGATCGTTTGCTCTTTGCGATGATTGCGGATGCATCAGCGGATAGTTGCCGGGGGCGGGTGTTTGTAACCCAGCGTGATGATGGGGAGGTGCGCCGGGTGGTGTGTGGGGATCATCTTCGCCCGATCGGGGCAGGGCCTGACGATGAATCTTTGCGTCAGCTCATTAAGCTCGAGTTGGGGCTTCTCGACGAGCTCGCATCACCGACGAATCGGGACACTTGGGCGGTGAGTGCGTATCTACAGATGGATGAACCTGTGGAGGATATGTCGGTTTCGTCGATTGTGGAGTATTACCAAGTGGATATGACGAAGCCTTATTGGCGGGGTGATCGGTGGACATCATCGCCTTGAAGAACTCGATTCTTTCCGTGGATCGTGTCTACACTCTGGGCATTAATCCGCGACGATCTCTCATGACGAATCACCACGATCAGGAGTGTACCATGACGACCCAATCCCCATCGCAAGAGTCGACAGCCAACGAACCCAAAGGCAAGCCTGAGATTACCTTTGACGATTTTGCCAAGATTGATCTTCGGATTGCCAAAGTCATCCAAGCCGAGCCTCACCCAAATGCGGATCGACTGATCAAGCTTGAGCTTGATGATGGATCAGGCAAACCTCGTCAGATTTGTGCAGGTATCCGCGAGCAGTATGCGCCCGAAGATCTGGTGGGCAAGTCGATCGTGATTGTTGCCAATCTTGCGCCGCGCAACATCCGAGGCGAGGAGTCGCGCGGGATGCTTTTGGCAGCGAGTGATGCGGACAAAGAATCCGATGAGCGGAGCGTCGTTGTGATGACCTCGATGAGCGAGATCAAGCCGGGGTCAGTCGTTTCCTGATGATCTGTTTTCTGGGGATTTGTTTCCAGGGGATGCGGTGCGGGTATGTTGGCGTTCTTTGCTGCCTTGCTTGCCCAGATGTCGGCGGGCGTTGCGCTTGGCTGATTCGACCATCTGTTCGATTTCGATGTCTCGGCGTTGTTCGATTTCATTGACCGAGGCTTTGAGTTCATTGAGCCGGGCTTCGAGTCTGGCGATTTCGAGTTTCTTGGATTCGAGCTGGGTGTCAAAGTGGTCGGCTGCCGCCCGCCGTACTTTGGCAATCGCGTTGGCTTGATCAGATTGAGATGCCGATGGGTTACTCAGTGTTGCGCGGTAGGCGCTCGATGCCTCGATCAGCAGCAATCCTGCGCGCATTTCTTTGGTTTTGAGTTGAGCAAGTTCAGGTTGGGTGTCGGTCAGGAACAGTATTTCACGAATTGGCGGCGCCATTTTTGCAAGCATTTGGTCGGCGCTTTGTGCGTTATACTGGGTCATCTGCTCAAGATCGTTGGCAAGTTTGGGGAAGTTCTCACGAAGAAACTGGTGTATTGCCTGGCGTTCTTGGGGGCTGAGCCGATCGGGGCCGGGGCGTTGTTCTTGGTCGGGGCGTTGTTCGCTTTTGTGGTTGTGGGTGAGGTCCCGGCGCTTCATTGCTGCGAGTACCTCGCTGGGCGAGGCGCCTTCATCGAGTTTGGCCAACGCTGCTCGGTGGAGTTTGAGTGTCTCCTCAGCCCGGAGGATCGAACGATTGAGCCGGGCGCGGAGTGCTTTGGCATTGATCCGGATATCAAGGATTTTCTTCCTAGGCTCACGCGGGCGATCGGCACCCCGGTCGGGACTTTGGCTGGAAACATGTGATGCGGGGGGGGCTTCTTGAGCACGCTCTTTGGTTGGTTGCGATCGAGGCTGATCCACAGGAAGCGTCAGCCCAATCATCGCACCAATGATCACCATGGCGCAAATTGAGGCGACAATCGTCTTCAAGGGCTGAGTGAACGGTTGAGGTTTCATCACAGTGCTCCATCATCGGATGTGGATTCGTACCAGTCAAAACCAGTAAGTGTTGAGTCCAGATCAGTATCGACCGATTGAGCCCAGATTTCCCAATCAGTGACCGCTTCGGCAAGCTGACCATCGTCGAGTGATTCGAGGGCGAAGAAGTCGTCCATGTCCTGCTCGAAGGAAACCAAGGCCATGCGATGGTCGAGGGGGTGGGGTGATGTCGACGACCAAGGCTGGGCAGTGACAATCAGCAGTGTGGTGCCTGTGGCCAAGAGTCCCGCAGCAGCAACTCGAATCGACCAGACTCGGCCTGCTTGCTTTGGTGGATGAATATCCGAAATGCTCATCGGAGGTGGGGCGATGCTTTGGGAGATCGCATCGAGCACACGGGATTCAAGCCCATCGGGCATCGCATCGGCATCCTGCTTGGCGAGCTCGTCGAGGATCGACTCGGTATGCGACAACTTAGGATCGTCATGGAGATGGAGATTCAGGTTCGAGGGTGTGCGATCGTGTGTCATGAGGTCTCTCCGAGATTGGAATCAGGCGAGGTGGGGTGCGAGCAGTTGGCTTGCTCTTCGATGATCATGCGGAGCTTTTTGAGTGCTCGATGATGCCTCGCCAGCAGAGTGCCGATGGGATCGCCAGTTATCTCGGCGATTTGCTTGAAGCTCAATTGCCCATGATGACGCAAGGTGATCATCTCGCGGTCGGTCTCAGAGAGCTGCTCCATTGCCAATCGCAGGGTATTGAGCTGGTGCTGATGGTCGTCTTTGGTGTGGATATCGGGCTTGGGTTGTCCTTCGACACTTGCGAAATATTCGGGAGCCATCGGTTTGGCATGGCGCGATCGCTTTCGGCAATAATCACGCACCCGATTCATCGTGATCCGGAAGAGCCAAGGCTCGAATCGTCCCTGCTCGGTGTATGCCGATTGGTTGAGTTTGGTTGAGATGGTAACAAACACGGATTGGGTGATCTCCTCAGCAAGGTCCTCATCATGGAGTCGGCTTCGCGCCATTGCGAAGACACGACGGGCGTAGAGCCCGACAAGCTGCTCCCAAGCAGACTCATCGCCATCGGCAGCCAGAGCAACAATGGTGCTCAGCTCCTCGGGTTCTGCGCTGGGGCGACTTGGTTGCATACTCAATGTCAATACCATCCTTCTCGTTCAACGCTTGGGCCGGGGCGGTATTGCCACAGGGGGAGATCAAGCACCTACACTCTACTAAGAATATTCGGCAAGTCCGTTTGGGAGGCTTGTGTTCGGGTCGGCAAATGCTTTCTGGATTGCTTATCGGTAGAGTGGAGGCAATGAGCCGATAAACCATTGTCATTTTACACAATCGAGCAAACAGACGGACAGTGAATGGGCGTAGGAGCCAGAACCGAGAGGGATGTGTGGGCAATTGGCAATCTCAAACCGATGAACAGATTTTCGAGGCCTTCCGCGACGGTGATCCCGATGCTTATCGGGAGTTGATCGAGCGGCATCATGATGACCTGCTTCGGTTTTTGACGCGCATGGTGGGGGATCGGGCAGCTGCCGAAGACATCTTCCAAGAGACTTTTCTTCAGATTCATATCTCGGCTGCCACATTTGATATTTCAAGGCGATTTAGGCCCTGGCTTTTTACAATTGCTGCGAACAAAGCACGGGACATGCTTCGTAAGAAGAACAGACGGAAAACGGTCGAACTCTCGGCCCCGATCCGCAAGTCAGAACCCGGCGCTTCGTTTATTGATCTTTTGGGGGTGGATATTCCCGCTCCAGATGAGGCGTTGGATCTTGCCCAGCGAGATGAACAAGTGCAGCGGGCGCTTGACCAGCTCGGCCCGGCCCTTCGTGAGGTGCTTCTCTTGGCTTACTTCCAACGCATGAGTTATGCACAAATTGCCGAAGACCTCGGCATCCCGTTGGGAACCGTGAAGTCTCGCATGCACTCGGCGGTGGCAGCCTTTGCCCGGAGCTGGCAGGTGGTCTCGAAGGATCATGACAAGTCGGCGTAGCCCAAGCTTTTCAGAGGACGATCAATGCCTATTCGTGACGATCAATCTTCAAGTAGCAACAGTGCCAACCAACAGGACTTTGAGCTTTCCCAAGCAGATCGGGAGACCATCGATCGTATCTTCGGGTCAGATCCCGAATCGTTCATCGCCGAGTCAGACCGAGACCATGCGATACTCAATCTCTTGAATCTCCTCGATTCGCCCGTTGCGTCTGAACTTCACAAGCCGACGCGACTTGATCTGATTCAACTCCTCGCTGCCCGGCTCGAATCGGCACCCGATACCCAGCCTCAGCTCTCGTCAGCCGACCAGCAGGCGCTCGATCAATACATCGACAACGGGTACGACACCAACCAAGTCCAGCCAGAGTTCGAATCCCGCGCGATCAAGTGTGATCAGATCGGCGAGGCGATCACCTCTTCTGTGCATGATGCGAATCCTGGACTGGTGGAGAAGACCTTGGCGACCATCCAAGTCCATATCGACCAAGAAGAAGCTGCAATGGCGATGGCAGCGAGTTCCGGGCGAGGGGCGTTCTCGATGCGATGGTCAGACCTGATCTCGATCGCAGCGATCCTTTTGATCGTGGCGTCGGTGACAATGCCAATCATGTCCGGGGTACGATCGAAAGCTCAAAAAAGTTTGTGTTTTGACAATATGCACGCGGTTGCCAATGCTTTCGGGCTCTACGCAGGATCGAATCGGGACATGCTCCCCATGGCGACGGCGGGATTTGGATCGACCTGGATGGATGTCGGGTCCACACCTGATCGCTCGAACTCGTCGAATCTTTTCACCCTCGTCCGAACGGATAATGCGGACTTGGATGATTTGGCCTGTCCGTCGAATCCCAACGCAGCAACCGGCGAGATGGAGCCCGGGGCATGGGATTGGAACTCGCTTGCGGAGGTTTCGTATTCGTACCGGATCATGCCTCCTGGTGGGATGCGGGCCAGTGCGATCGCTCAGCCTATGGGGATTGTCCTTCTTGCGGATCGCTCGCCGGTGGTTCTGCGGGTGGCCAACCGCCAGCCCATTATTCCAGAGGAGAACTCGCCCAATCATCAGGGCAAGGGGCAGCACATGCTGATGCTCGATGGCAGCTCAAGGTGGGCCCAATCTCCGGTGTTTGAGAGCAATGACAATATCTGGCTTCCCCGTCCGATTGAGCAGGTGATTCATCAGGTTCGGTCCAAGCTGGGCATCATGACGGGCTCTGAGCTCCCTGATGGTCCGACCGACGCCTTTGTTGGGCCATAATCACGCTTTTTCGCCGAGAATCCGCCCAGATTCCGTGTTCAAATCGATGAAAGGGTGGCCGATCTCCCCCATGGTGCCTACCCTATCCCCCTGTCTGCAATGCATGCAGGTATGAATTCGAACGATATCCGTCCATCAACCGCCCGGAGCGAGTGCGATGCCAAAGAATAAGAGTCATAAAGGTTTGTCCAAGCGTGTCCGCGTCTCCAAGACCGGCAAAGTCCGCCATCGGGCTGCTTACCACAAGCATCTCTCATCGCGCAAGAGCGCTAAACGGCTGCGTCAGCTCCGCAAGGATCGACATGTGGTCGCATCCGAAGCCAAACGCTTCGAAAAGCTGCTCTTCCGTCGGCTCCGTGGGCGCAATCAGCCTCGCACCTCGATGCGGCGCAACCCATCGCCCGAGCAGAAGCGCGAGATGCGTGCTGCGGCCAAGGCCACTGCTGCAGCCGAGAGCTAAATCAAATTTGTTTACTTATCGAATCGACGAGTTGTCGATTCGGGTCAACCATCCCCGTTTGCCGGGATCAAGAATCGGACTTTTGATAAAAGATATCCGATCTCCGTCAGACAAACTTGGAGCATGAACCATGCCACGCGTCCGTAAAGGTGCTGCACGCACCAAAGCCCGTAAAAAGATTCTCCGTCAGGCCAGAGGTTATTTCGGCTCCAAGAGCCGTCATAAATATCAGGCCAAGATCGCAGTCCGCCGCGCTGGGTGCTACGCATTCCGTGACCGTCGGGCACTCAAGCGCGAGATGCGCAAGCTCTGGATCACCCGGATCACCGCTGCCTGCAAGATGCGTGGGACACGCTACTCGTTGTTCATCAACGGGCTCAAGCTCAGCGGCAACAACCTCAACCGCAAGATGATCTCGCAGATTGCCATCGAGGATCCAAAGCTTTTTGACAAACTCGTCGAGCAAGCAACCGCTGCGACTTCGGCAGTTCCCGCCAAAGCCTAAATCTGAGCGAATAACTCAACATGTACAAGGAGCCCACACATGGGTGGTGGATGGTGGATTACGAGCTTGCTCAACAATCCCGACATCAACGGCCAGGTGTGGGTTGTTTCATGGACGGTCTGGGTGGTCTTCTCCATCTGCCTCCATGAACTTGCACACGGATGGACCGCGATCAAACTCGGCGACGATACGCCAAGGCTCGCTGGGCACATGACCTGGAACCCGATGGTTCACATGGGCCCGTATTCGCTGTTGATGTTCGTGTTCATCGGGATCGCCTGGGGCATGATGCCCGTCAATCCGGGCAAACTCCGCGGGCGATATGCCGACGCGATTGTTTCGCTTGCTGGGCCTTTGATGAACCTTGCGCTGGCGACGATTGCGTTGATTGGGCTGATGTTCTGGGTGCCCTTGTGTGAGGGGCAGTTGATCTCATCGGTGACGATCGCCGATCCGCTCGCGACCAATATGAAGACTTTTCTCCATCTGGGCGCGATGCTCAACATCGTGTTGATGCTGTTCAACCTCTTGCCTGTGCCCCCGCTCGATGGCGGGCGGATTCTGATGGATGTGATGCCCAGCTATCGACGGGTGATGCTCTCGGAGAACGGACGATGGGTCGGGCTCGGCGTGCTGATTATCTTCTTCATCTTCGGTGGGCTCATCATCTTCGACTGGGCAAGAGTCTCGATCGAAGCAATCACCGAAATATTCTGGTCACTCTTTTTCCCCAATATGGATGTATAGCAACGATGGTTCTTTGAATCGATAAAAAACACCCCATGCAGATGCATGGGGTGTTTGTGTGTGGGGAGGCTTTGGGTTATCGAGTCTCGGTTCCTTCTGCTTCGGATTCCGCTTCGATCAAGGCCTCGTCATCCTCGCCTTGGATAAAAGTTTTGCCTTTGTAGAACTGCGTGTAGATGATGTAGATGATGGTGGTGGCGATCATGAGCCCTGAAAAGAACCAGTAGTAGTTGGGCCCATCGAGTGGGGTGTTTCCGTCAGCATCTCTTGTCAAATCCATGATAAAGTTCACACCAGCAACATAGAGGTTGCCCAGCGAGATGCCAAGCATGTAGATGCCCATGACGAAACTTTTAATCTTCTTGGGGCTTTGTGTATAGGCAAACTCCAAGCACACGATTGAGACGAGAATTTCTCCTGCGGTGATGATGATGTAGGCGAGGAACTGCCATCCAATGCTGGGCATCTCGGTGAGATATGGAGCAATCTGTTCGGGTGTCCAGCCCATCTCCTTGACGATCTGGAGCATGTCGCCCATTTTCGTTGGCATGGTTAAGCCTGCAGTGGCACTGGTGCCAAGGTCGGTCCACATGGCGGCGATAACCGATGCAGATTTGGCAACAATCCATGTCTCAATCAGTGCGGAGAGTGCAAAGGCGCCAGCGGTAATCACAAACCCAATCCCAACCTTGCGTAGCGGCGTGAGTAGCCATATTTTGTCGCCCAGAGGGTAAAGTACATAAGTGAATAAGGGAATTCCAATGAGAATCAATACCGGATTGATTGCCTGAACTTGTGAAGGGAGCCAGTTGTGCCCAAGGAACTCACGATTCATTTGTTCTGTTTGTAAGACCCAAGAGGATCCTGTTTGATCAAAGATTGCCCAGAATACAGGGACGAAGATCAGGAAGAGTGGAATGAGGTTAATGATAGCCCGTTTGCCATCGGGACTGAAGGTCTCTTTGACGAAGGCATCGAGCCCGGCGGCTGGCACATGGACAAAAACATTTCGTCCCATCCAGAACAAGAGGGTTGCAATACCCATCAAGGCGCCCGGGAGTCCAAAGGCCAACCAAGGACCAACCTCGGCAAGTAGATACGGGGTGAGGATCATCGAAGTCGCAGCACCAATATTGATCGAGAAGTAAAACCAGTTGAAAACCTTCGTGAGCATGTGTTTATTGCCCGTGCCAAACTGATCGCCGACATGGGCAGAAACACAAGGCTTGATCGCGCCAGAACCCATTGCAATCAATGCCAATCCGGCAAAGAGAAATGGTTTCATGCCGATTCCCAGTGCGTGTGGTGCGATATCCATCACCGCCAAACTGGCATGTCCAACACAATAAAGCAGGCTGAGCCAGAGAATGGTTCGGTATTTCCCAAGGAAGATATCAGCAATGAGGGCACCGATGATTGGGAAAAAATACGCGCTGGTCGTAAAGAGGTGGTAGACAGTCATCGCCTCTTCGCGGTTCATGGTGTTGAGTTGGCCGTCAGCGCCAAGCAGGTAGGTGGTCATAAAGATGACCAAAATTCCCTTCATCCCATAAAAACTAAACCGCTCGGCCAGTTCATTTCCAATGATGAAAGGCACGCCTTTGGGAAATCGGGTCTCTTTGGGATCAGGGGTGGTGAGGTATTGTTTTTTAGCCATAGGGTTCGGATATCCTTTGCAGAGGCCCATGTTTGGGCGGACCGAGAGCTCTAAGATTGGACACATAACCTATGCCAAAGCGGACCCCGGCACAACCCTTCACTCCCGAAATCAACGATTTGAGATACGATTGAGCACCTCATTGCACGAGAACACACCCATGCACGCAAACCTTGCCCAGATCATCCCCAATATCGACACCGGGCTCATCGGGATGGTCCATGTCGGTGCCCTCCCCGGGACGCCTTATGGCTCACAATCGGTCGAGGAACTCGTCGCCCAGGCGGTCCTCGAAGCCAAGCAGATCGAGCAGGCCGGGTTCGACGCGATCATTGTCGAGAACATGCACGATGCACCCTATGTCCATGGCAATGAACTCGGTCCAGAGATTGTCGCTGCAATGACGCGGATGGTTCATGCAGTCAAGGGGGCGGTGTCGATTCCCGTCGGCGTCCAGATTTTGTCCGGTGGCAACAGGCACGCTCTGGCGGTGTCCCACTCAACCGGAAGCTCTTTCATCCGATGCGAGAACTTTGTGTTTGCTCATGTCGCCGATGAAGGATTGCTCGCTAAAGCGGAAGCGGGTGGGTTGCTGCGCTATCGCAAGTCAATCGGTGCGGAAGACATCAAAATTTTCTGCGACATCAAGAAGAAGCACGCCTCGCACGCGATCACAGGCGATATTGATATCGCTGAATTTGCTCATGCGGGGGAGTTCTTCGGGGCCGATGGGTTTGTGGTGACGGGGTTGTCTACGGGTAAGCCGACGGAACTCGATGAGGTCAAAGCCGTACGCAGTGCGACCAAGCTGCCGGTGTTGGTGGGGTCGGGCGTGACACCTGAGAATGCAGGAGCATTGAGTGCGTATGCCGACGCACTGATTGTCGGATCGTGGATCAAGGTGGATGGGTTCTGGAAGAATGCGGTCGATGAATCGCGGGCCAAGCAGATGGTCGATGCACTTCGTGGGTGATAGGTGAGTAAGACCGAAATCAACTTTGACGCTTTGATCCAAGCCTGCCCGCCGGGGAGGCGTGGGCTGTATATCAGTCGTCTGAGAGGGTTGAGTCGGTCGAAGAACCCCGATCATCGCGCCAAGGTCGAAGCATCAATCAAACGCGACCTCGAAGAGGCGATTGAGCATTACAAAATGCGCAAGCGGACGATGCCGACGATTTCGTACCCAGAAGAACTCCCCGTCAGCGCCCGGCGAGAGGAGATCATCGACACAATCCGTAAGAATCAAGTGACGATCGTCTGTGGCGAAACAGGCTCGGGCAAAACGACCCAGCTTCCCAAGATGTGTTTGGAGATCGGGCTTGGAGTTGGGGCATTGATCGGGCACACCCAGCCCCGGCGCATCGCCGCGCGATCAGTCGCGGCGCGCATCGCGGACGAACTCAATGTCAAGGTCGGCGAGCAGATCGGGACGAAGATTCGCTTTTCGGATTCAACAAGTGAAAAGGCGCTCGTCAAGGTGATGACCGATGGCATTCTTCTTGCCGAGACTCGCCGCGACCCCAAACTCCGTCAGTACGATGCGATCATCATCGACGAAGCCCACGAACGATCACTCAATATCGATTTTCTTCTCGGATACATGCACCGATTGCTCCAGGCTCGGCGTGATCTCAAACTGATCATCACCTCGGCGACGATTGATGCGGATCGGTTTGCAGAGCATTTTGGAACGATTCACGCCCTCGCACCGGTCATCGAAGTTTCCGGGCGGACTTACCCCGTTGAAATACGCTACGAGACCGAGCTTGTGAACACCGGGATGCGGATCGACGAGGCTGCGTCGTACGCCGCGACACAACTCGTCAACGAACGCCATGACGATGTGCTCATCTTCATGCCCGGTGAACGCGAAATCCGCCAGACCGCCCACGAACTCCGCAAACGCGATCATCTTCCTGAGGGGACCGAGATCATCCCGCTCTATGCCCGGCTCAGCGCAGCCGAGCAGCAACGAGTGTTCAAACCATCGGGGCGTCCTCGGATTATCATCGCGACCAATGTCGCTGAGACTTCGCTGACGGTGCCCAACATCAAATCCGTCGTCGATCCTGGCATGGCACGGATGAAACGCTACAACCCGCGCACCAAGATTCATGGGCTGATGGTCGAAGCGATCTCACAGGCGAGCGCGAATCAGCGGGCGGGGCGATGCGGGCGAACAGCTTCGGGTGTGTGCGTGCGCCTCTATGACGAGACGGATTACGACGCCCGCGATGAGTTCACCCAACCCGAGCTCCTGCGATCGAACCTCGCATCGGTCATCTTGCAGATGGTCGATCTCAAACTCGGCAAACCCGAAGCCTTTCCATTCCTCGATCGCCCAGAGAACCGTCAATGGCGCGATGGGCGAGATACGCTCCACGAACTCGGTGCGCTCGATGAGAAAGAACAACTCACCAAACTCGGCAAAGCGATGGCGCGCCTACCCGTCGATCCGCGCATCGCCCGCATGATCATCGCTGCCAATGATGAAGGATGTCTCCACGATGTGCTGATTATTGCGTCGGCTTTGTCAGCACAAGACCCCCGCGTTCGACCTCACGAAAAACGCGATGCAGCGGATGAAGCTCATGCGCAGTTTCAGGTCGAAGGTTCAGACTTTCTTGGGTACATCAAACTCTGGGATTGGTATCACGATCAGCACAAGACGCTCACCAGGCGCAAACTCGCGCGGGCGTGCGAAAAGGTGTATATCTCCGGGCGAAGGTTTGACGAATGGCGTGAGATCTATCGTCAGCTTCGCGGCTTGTGCATCGAGCTAGGCTACAACCCCAAGAAGGGACATGATAATCCCGATGCGGTGCATCGAGCGCTGCTGGCGGGGTTGCTCGCCAACATTGGCATCAAAGGCGAGAAGCATGAGTTCAAGGGTGCCCGCAACTCGGCGTTCTCAATCTCGCCCGGGTCGGTGCTGTTCAGTGCCAAACCCAAGTGGGTGATGTGTGCCGAGATTGTGCGCACAAGCAAGGTCTATGCACGCACGCTCGCAGCGATTGATCCCAAGTGGATCGAACAAACCGGGGCGCATCTGATCAAGAAGACGCATTCCGATCCACATTGGGACGAAGCATCAGGACGGGTGATTGCGGACGAAAAGGTGACACTCTTTGGACTCGATATTGTTCCACGAAGAACAATCCAGTATGGTTCGATCGACCCGGTGAAGGCCCGCGAAATCTTTATCCACAACGCACTCGTCGATGACCAGATGCGCTCGTTGTCCAAAGCCCTCAAGCACAATCGAAAGCTCATCGCCCGGCTCGGTACGCTTCAAGCCAAGGCCCGCCGAGATGATTTGATCGCTGATCATCACACGCTTTTCGCGTTCTATGATGCCAAACTCCCCAAGGATATCTTCTCCGCCAAGGCGTTCGATCGGTGGACGAAGAATATGGAATCAGTCAATCCCGGTTTACTCAAGATGACGCAATCCGATGTGCTCGAGTTTGCGCCTGCCGAGATCACGCCTGAAACCTATCCCGATGCAATCGAGGTTTCGGGGGCATTGTCCAAACTCAAGTATGCCTTCGAGCCGGGGCAAGACATCGATGGCGCGACGATCCGCGTTTCCGTCGCAGCTTTGCATCAACTCACTCGCCAGCAGGTCGATTGGGCGGTGCCCGGGTTGATCCCCAAGCGGATCGAAGCCCTCGTTCGATCATTGCCCAAGAGATTGCGCCGCCAGTTCGATGCCAACCAGATTGCAACTGAACTTATGCCTGTGATTGAATCATCTGGTGGGTCACTCGAGGCACAGCTGGCAACGGTGCTGACCAAGCGCACCGGGATTCCGATCAAACCTACGGATTTTCGAGCCGATCAGCTCGATCCGTTCCTATTCGCTCGCATCGAAGTCATCGACGAGCACGGCAAGACGCTCGATGCTTCGCGTGATCTGGGCGCGTTGCAAGGTCAGTTTGCTCAACAGGCGACGCAGGTGATTCAAGAAGCAGGCGGTGAGATTGAACGAACTGGGATGATCGGGTGGGATTTTGATGCGCTCCCAGAGAGGATCGAGTTTTCCCGCAAGGGATCACCCAAGATCATCGGGTTTCCATCATTGATGGTCGAAGGCGACGCTGTGTCCCTCAAAGTGCTCGCGACACAGTGGGAGTCGGATCTGCATACGCGGTCGGGACTTGGATTACTCTATGGATTGGCAATCCGGCGTGAGCTTCGATTGCGTCTCAAGAACTTGCCTGGGTATCGCAAACTCAGCATGCTCGCCGCAGCGTGCGGGATGTCGGGGCAACTCGAAACGATCGTTTGGACGCGCGTTGGATTGGTGTGCTGTGCGGATAATCAAGAGACTCCTCGGAGCAAGGCAGAATTTGAGCTCGGTTTGCTCGGAGCATGGGATCATGGGGTCAATGAAACCAATCGGGTGATTTCAAATCTCATGCAAATATTCGAGAGCCTCATGCGGGTGATGGGCCGGCTCGATGAATCGCATCCGTCTTCGTGGGATGGTGCGATCAGCGATATGAATGGGCAACTTGATATGCTTCTTGGGACCAACGCGCTGATTACCACGCCGACGCGTTGGCTTTGGTGTTATGCACGGTTCTTGCGGGCGATGGATATTCGACTCAACAAACTCCGCACGATCGGACCCGAGCGTGATGCCAAGATGGGCGAGCGGGTGTACGCATGGACCAAGTGCCTTCATGAGTTGATGGCCCAGGGGGCGCACACTGCGGAAGTTGCCGAGGAGTTCTGGACGCTTCGGTGGATGGTCGAGGAGTTTCGGGTGGCGACTTTTGCCCAAGAGCTTCGGACTTCGGTGCAGGTCTCGGACAAGCGATTACGCGAACAGCTCAACAAGATCATTCATGCGTGAGTGGTGTTCAAAGTGGTGCTGAGAAAATGATGCCCAGAACTATGCCCAGAAAGAAGGCGAGTGCAGACCACACGGCGCTGCACCCGCCGAAGAGGGGGGCAAGGTATGCTCGGGTATACCACTTCGCAGTGTAAAATATTCCATGCTGATGCAAAAAAGGAGTGGTTTTTTGTGATTGGAAAAGATGCTATGGTTTGCGGCCGCCGGATTGCTCGCCAGGGACGATGGCGGATTGATTGGCGTCATGCTCCACAGCAGGAGGGGTCAAGCCACGCCGTCCGCCGGATTGTTCGCCAGCTTGGACTGGAGCGGAACTCAGTGCCATGGTGATGATCAGTATCCCGGCAAACAGGTAGACGGGGAGTTTACTTGCTGCGTTGAGGACTTCTTGGGCGCGTTTGCGGGCACGGGATCGCATTTGCTGGACGGCGTTGTCATTCATGGCGTTGCCTGAAACTTTCGTGATGAGTCGGTCGTCTTCTTTACGGGTTGCCCCCAGAACAAGGGCGACGCGCGAACGGTCGGCCTTATCGATCCATGAGGCGGCAAGTTTTTGTTTCTCGTTAGCAGACAGGGAGTTACGCAGCGATGCAATGGCGGAATCGAGTTCTTCGCGCTGCTCGATCTTGGTATCGACCGAGGATGCCAGTGAGAGGCGTTGGGCGCGCGACATGCCTCCCATGTAGTTGGCGCGGTTTTCAAGTCGACGAAAATGCGATCGGCACAAGCCCAGATACGCCCACCGGGCCAGTGTCGAGCTGTGCTTGATGATGCGGTCGATCGCCTGCTGGGGGGTCGGATCATCGTGGAAGGTTGGCCAAGCCGATTTTTCGAGCATGGTCCAGATGCGGGTGTCGATCCATGCCACCATGTCGGCGATGTCCATCGTCGAGTCGGTCTTGGTGCGCGAAGCACGGAGGCAGGCGTGTTCGATGGGCTGACGGGCGTTGCGTTCGTAGAGGTCCCAGAACTGGTCGTGGTCTTGGGGTTTCATTGTGGGTCTCCCTTGGACGATTTAAACGACTGGGAACTCATGGATATCCAGCGGGTGTAGAGGGCTGCCAACGATGGGAGATGTTCGCACAGATTGCGGGTGCGGACATCACAATCGAGGTACGCGCCGAGTTCGGAGCTTGGGGTCAGGAGTTTGGGATTGTCGAGGAAGGTCTTGAAGATCGTGTCGGCCTGCTCGATGTACCCGGCTTCAAAGAGCGAATGGGCGCCGGTGATGAGTACCGGGACGGATTCAGGGTTCGCATTGATCGCATCGAGGAAGAATTCGACAGCTCGGTCAGCTTCGCCTAGGCGCAGGCATCGGTCGGCAAGATTGCCATAGGAGATTTCGAGTCGGCGTGGAGTGTCGGCGTATTTGAGGGCGGTCAGTTCGAGCCGAATCGCCTGGTCGATTTTACCCATCGCGCTCAGGGCCAAGGCGCGTTGGTTGGCCCGTGCCCATGCGGGGTTGGGGTGGTTCTCGCCATCGGTTTGATCGTAGCGGTCGAGGAGTTTTTCAAGTTGGGCGTTGATTTCGCGGATGGTGAGCTGGTCACGCCGATCATGGGCTTCGTGGAGCGCATTGCAACAGTCCATGATCGAGGCTTCGATTGGGGAGAGTTCGTCATGCGACGAGGTGGTGACGATCGTGGTGGTGATCTGGGCGTTGGTTTGCTCAGCGAACAGGTTCTTGAATGGTGACTGGCTCATATGACCTCCGATTGGCTGATGTCTTGTTCGCACCAAGCCTTTTCCTTGTTCAACCAATTGGTGGCTCATTTACTGACAGAAAACCTCAAAACCCAAGCAAATTTGTTCGGTGTGGGCGTTTTTGAATCCTGAGAGGGGGTTGGAAAGAAAATATTTTTTGTCGTAAGTCAGCTGTCACCAACATACAGGGTTTCTTGGCAAGCAGGCTGAGCGGTGATTCAGCCCATCATAAAGGAGACCTGAAATGACATGCCAATCGAACCAAATCGTTAAAGTCGCCCTGATCGGTGCCCTGATTGTGATCGGTGGGGGGGGCGCGTTTGCCGATGCCGGTCCTAATCGGGAGCGCGGATACGACCGCAGTGAGCATCGGCATACCGAATCATGCCGGCATGATTACTGGCAGACCGCAGGGTGGTTGAGGATTGATGGATATTCCACGCGGATCCGTTCTGATCGTCCGATGCTCCACCAGATCGTCCGGGCGTTTCGAGATGCTGGGTATCACGCATGGATCAGCAACGGGTGTGTTCAGGTGGACTATGGGCGTTATCGTCCCCATGTACGATGGCGACAGGATCGGTATCGTGCCCGGTTTGATTGGGACAATTTCTATGGCGAACTTTCGATCTCACTTCGTCGAGCACATTCATATCGTAAGCCTCACCGGGCCAAGCACCGATTTGGACATGGAGCTTGGCGAGCGATTGGAGGGGGGTATTGCGATTAAAGCATCTGGTTGTGCACTTTGAGATTGGCCCGGCTTTGAAGCCGGGTTTTTCTTTTTGGGATGAAAACAGTGGGATAGGCAGGCGTAGAGTTTGAGTGTGAACCAATGTTTCAGGAGTTTTCCGTATGGCCGATTCGACTCTTCGTGTTGTGATACTCTCGGGGAGTCTTCGCCGAGATTCCTACAACGCATCGCTTGTGCGGTTTGTTGGTTCGTATATGGCCGATGCTGGCGGGGTTGAGATCGACGAGGTGTCGTTGCGTGCGTTGAATCTCCCATTGTTCTGCGAGGATGAAGTTTCCGGCGGGATGCCTAGCCCAGTGTTGGCATTCAAGGAGCGATTGATTGCTGCCGATGCGGTGTTGGTTGCCTCTCCCGAATACAACGGCTCATTGACCGGGGCACTTAAGAATGCGATTGATTGGGCATCGAGTCCTGCCGAGGGTGAGAAGCCTT
The DNA here is from genome assembly GCA_026982335.1 of Phycisphaerales bacterium. Taxonomy (GTDB): domain Bacteria; phylum Planctomycetota; class Phycisphaerae; order Phycisphaerales; family UBA1924; genus UBA1924. Next base: position 36,054 of record JALSHH010000014.1, on the reverse strand, counting down.
TGGCGTGTTTCAAAGGCAAGGTGTGCGGGTTGCTTTCGGCATCGCCGGGGGCGATGGGGGGTGTGACGGGGCTTGGTCATTTGCGTCAGATTTTGACTCGGTTACAGATGATTGTGGTACCGACGGAGTATGCCCTTGGCGTGGCGCACAAGGCGTTTGATGAAAAGGGGAACCTGAGGGATGAGCGTGCTGCGACGATGGCCAAGGGGGTTGGGCTTGCGGTACTCGAGATGGCCAACACGATCAAGAATGCGGGGTAGAATCATGGGTTCATGAAAGGAGCCTGTGATGAGTAAGGTTGGTGTGATTCTTTCGGGTTGTGGCGTGTTTGATGGAGCCGAGGTGCAAGAGGCGTCGGCGACACTGATCGCTTTGGCGCAGCGCGGGATTGAGTATCAGTGCATGGCACCTGATTGCGAACTCGATGTGATTGACCATATCACGGGTGAGATGACGGGCGAAAAACGCAATGTGCTGGTTGAATCGGCCCGGATCGCACGAGGCGAGATCGTCAACTTGAAGGATGTCAAAGGAACTGATTACGATGCGTTCTTCCTGCCCGGGGGGTTTGGTGCTGCCAAGAATCTGTGTACTTTTGCAACGCACGGTGCGGATTGCAGCGTAGAGCCTCAAGTTGCTCGGGTACTCAAAGAAGCCAACGATGCAGGTAAGCCGATTGGTTTTATGTGCATTGCTCCGGCACTGGGTGCGAAGGTCTTTGGCGACAAAGAGATCAAAGTGACCATCGGGCACGATGCTGCGACGGCTTTGGCCATCAACGCAACGGGAGCGAGGCATGTCGAGGCGGATGCGGAGGCGATTGTGATTGATGATGCACTCAATATTGTTTCTACGCCGGCGTATATGGAAGGGAAAAACCCAGCGCAGATATTTGCCGGAATCAGTGCGTTGGTGGAGAATGTTGCAGAGCGGATGGGATGATGGCATCGTTTTACCGGATTATTTGTCCGTTGCAGATGACGGTTTCGATGGGGTTGCCGCCGAAGGTGTAGCCGAGTTGGCGTTCGTCGGTGTGGCGGAGCATGATGAGGTCGGCCTGTTGACCAGTTTCGATGGTGCCGATGTCGGTGAATCCCAACAAGTGGGCTCCGTTGATGGTCGAGGCGGTGATCGCCTCGGCTGCCGTGATGCCTAGGTTGCGAACCGCCAGTGCGATGCTCATGGGCATGGACAAGCACGGGGCCGAACCGGGGTTGATGTTGGTGGCGATGGCGAGTGCGCCGCCTGCGTCGATGAAGGATCGCCCGTCGCCGTAGCGTTCATCGACATGAAACCCCGAGCATGGGAGCATCACCCCCATCGTGTTTGATTGTGCGAGGTGGGTGAGTGATTCGGGTGTGGTTGCTTCGAGGTGATCGACGCTCAACGCGCCGAGTTCGATCGCGGCTTCGACCATGCCCATCGCATTGAACTGATCGGCATGGATGCGCAGCGGATGCCCGAGTGCTTTGGCGGCTGTGAATAAGGCGACGGTTTCATCGACCGACCATGCGCCGTCTTCGGTGTAGGCGTCGATGGTGATGGCCGGGTATTTCTCGTGAACAGCGGGCAAGGTTTCTTCGATGGTTTGTTTGACGAAATCGGCGACGCTGGAATCTTTGGCGTGTCCGATGCAGGCGGTGGGAGTAATGCGTCCGGGCCAAGTTTCACTGGCAAGCGTGATTGCATCGAGCATTTTGAGTTCGTCCGCCGTCGAGAGGCCATATCCTGATTTGACTTCGCAGGTCGTGGTGCCTTCGCGGAGCATCCAGTTGAGCCGAACCAGCAAGGACTCGGTGAGTTGAATCACACTTGCTTTGCGAACAGCGTTGACGGTGGACATGATCCCACCGCCGGTCTTGAGGATTTCAAGATAGGTCGCGCCGCGTTGTTTTTGTTCCCACTCATCGAGCCGATCGCCAGCCCAGCAGGCGTGGGTATGGCAATCGACAAATCCGGGCATCACCACGCGACCCGAGGCGTCGATGATCTCGGCATCATTGGGGACATCAATATCAGTCCCGAGTTGGGTAATTTTGCCAGTTTCGATGAGCACGGTGGCCGCATTGATGGGCAAAAGATTGCTCATCTGCTCGCTTCGGCGCGGGGTTTCGCCGTCGGCGAGGGTGAGGAGGCGGGCGTTGATGATGGCGATTGGTTGGTTGGGTTCGTTCATTTCGCACGCTCCGAGTAGCCGCGCAGGAAGGTAAGAAACAGACGGGCAGCGAGGCGCGAGGTTCGATCGTCGCGGTCATATGGAGGTGAGAGCTCCATGATGTCAAAGCATCGTACCAATGGGTTTCGTCCGGATTCAAGTATCCATGTTTCGGTTTGGGTGCTTGACCAGCCGCAGGCGTTGTGGGCGCTGACACCTGGGGCCGATGATTGGTCGATCACATCGAGATCGAGCGATACGAAAGTGTTTTGGGTTGGCCAAGGGGCATTGCATCCGAGATTGTCATCAATGCGTCCGCCGTGGGCTTGAAACCATCGGACATGCTCGGCCGAGTTGGCATTGGGATCAAATCCGTGAAGTCGCATGGATTTGGCCGCCCCGGTTTCGAGGAGTTTGCGGAAGGGCATGCCCGAGCCGTCGGTTTCGCGGACATCGAGGTGGGCATCGAAGTAGACGCCATCGAGAGGTCCAAAGTGATCGGCGAGTGCTCGGACGAATGGGAAGGTAAGATCGTGCCCGCCTCCGATACCGATAGGGAAGAGTCTAAGATCAAGGATTGATTTGACAGCTTGCGTGATGCGCCGATGGGTTTCGTGGAGATTGCCGGGGACGATATCGACATCGCCTGCGTCGAAAACCGTTGGCCAGGTCCACCCGGTGGGATCGGTGACGCCGTATTTGGCGAGGGCCTTGCGGAAGGCGGTCGGGCCTTCTTTGGCACCGGGTCGGCCGTTGTTGAGTTGGACGCCCGTGTCATCGGGGAGTCCGATGAGTGCGATCTGACAGCCATCGGGATTCGATCGGATGAGCGATGCGAACTTGGACGATGGAATGTTGTCCCACGAAACAGGATTGAGATAGTTGGTCGTCATGGGTGATTATTTGCTCATTGGGATATCAACGCTTCGGTCTTTTCCACATTGGATTGCATCGTCATAGCCCGCGTCGGCGTGGCGAAAGATGCCCATCATCGGATCGTTTTTGAGGACGCGTTCGAGGCGTTTGGCAGCTTCGGGTGTGCCGTCGGCGACGATGACTTGGCCTGCGTGTTGAGAGAACCCGATCCCGACGCCGCCGCCGTGATGGAAGCTGACCCAGCTTGCGCCTGATGCGATGTTGACGGCAAAGTTGAGCAATGGCCAATCGGAGACGGCATCGGTGCCGTCCTTCATGGATTCGGTTTCGCGGTTGGGCGAGGCGACCGAGCCGCAATCGAGGTGGTCGCGTCCGATGACGATCGGGGCGGAGACGGCGTTGGCTTGCACCATGTTGTTGAAGAGCAGCCCGGCCTTGTCGCGTTCGCCGAGCCCGAACCAGCAGATGCGACACGGCAACCCTTGGAAAGCGAACTTGGGTTTACAGTTTCTGAAATCGCCTGCCAAGAGTGCTTCGGGGTTGGCATGGCAGCCCAAGATCCAGTTGTGGAGTCGGTCGTTGTATCCGCCATCGCCTTTGGGGAAGAGTTGCAATAAGGCATAGTCGGTTTTGTAGATGTCCTGTGGATCGCCCGATAAGGCGCACCACCGGAATGGGCCACGCCCGAGGCAGAACTGCGGGCGGATGTAGGCGGGGACGAATCCGGGGAAGGCGAAGGCCTCTTTAAAACCTTCATCGAAAGCGCGTTGGCGGATGTTGTTGCCGTAATCGAAGGTGATCGCGCCGCGGGATTGGAGTTCGACCATCGCTTCGACATGCTTGCGCATCGAGGCGAGGGAAAGTTTTTGATAGCCCTCTGGGTCATCGAGCCGGGCCTGGCTGGCTTCTTCAAACGAGTATTCGATCGGGCAGTAGCCTTGCAATGGATCGTGGGCGCTGGTTTGGTCGGTGAGGGTGTCGGGGGTGATGTTGCGTTCGATGAGCCGGTTGAGTAGTTTGATTGCATTGCCGCACCATCCGACGGAAATCGGGGCTTTCTGTTCTTTGAGTTCGAGTGCTCGGTCGATGGCTTGGTCGAGGCCTTCGACGATTTCATCAAGGTAGTGGTCGGCCAATCTTCGATCGAGTCGGGATTGATCGACCTCGGCGATGAGACATACGCCGCCGTTAAGGGTGATCGAGAGTGGCTGTGCGCCACCCATACCTCCGCATCCGCCCGTCACATTGAGCGTGCCAGCGAGTGAGCCGTTGAAGTTGAGCTTGGCGCACTCGGCGTAGGTCTCGAAGGTGCCTTGCAAGATGCCTTGGGTGCCGATGTAGATCCATGACCCGGCGGTCATTTGGCCGTACATCATCAGGCCCTTGAGGGCGAGTTCGTCGAAGTGTTCTTGGGTTGCCCAGTGGGGGACGAGGTTGGAGTTGGCGATCATCACGCGAGGCGAATCGGTCGTGGTCTGGACGACGCCGACGGGTTTTCCGGACTGGACGAGTAAGGTTTCGTCGGGTTCGAGTCGTTGGAGGGTTTCGATGATTGCGTCGTAAGCTTCCCATGATCGGGCTGCTTGCCCGCGTCCGCCATAGACGATCAGGGATTCTGGGTGCTCGGCAACTTCTGGATCGAGGTTGTTCATCAGCATCCGCATAGCGGCCTCGGCCTGCCAGGTTTTACAGGTGATCTCCGAGCCGTGGGGCGCGCGGATGGTTCGGCTCTGGGGTGCGGGGATGTAAGGGGATGTTTGTGTGGTGGGCATAGTGATGAATTCCAATCAACTTGATATAAAGGATGTAACTTGGCCGGGATCGGGTGTAGACTCGGTGGATCAACAACTCAATGCAAAAAGAAGGGTCTGTCATGCGTCTGCCAGTATTGTATTCCGTTCTTGTATCGTGTCTCGCTTCTGTACCCGTCTGGGGTGCCCAAAGTGAAGATACTGGGCCGATGCTCGTGTTTCGTGGCTCTAGCTGACCGATGGCGGATGCCCATGTTGAGTTTTTGAGTCGATATGAGCTTGAAGAGTTGCTCGATTCGCCTTTGAATGAAGGAGCAGCCGAGATTTTTAGTCTCCCTGAGTTCTCAATCAGGAATCGAACTCGAATCTGAATGCATCCTGTTGGATCAATTGTTCAATTGCCTGAATATCAGGCGAGGGCGATCGGTCTTGGGCCAAAGGCTCGACGACGGTGCGGATCACCTTGATCGCTTCTTCCACCTTTTTGCCTGAGCGGTGAGGGCGGTGGGCTTCGATGCCTTCTGCGGAGCAGAGTAATTCGGCCGCGATCACAGATCGCGCAAGTTGGAGGGCACGGGTTGCTTTGGCAGCGGATCGTGGGCCGAAGGAGTTGTAGTCTTCCATGTTGGCACAGGTCGTCAGGTTGGCGACCGAGGCGGGGTTTGCGAGCCCGATGAGTTCGTTGCACATCGCAGCAGCACTGTATTGAACGATCATAAACCCCGACATTACGCCTGGTTGGGGGCTCATGAAGGCGCGGAGTTTGGATTCAGGGTCGAAGACCGATAAAATATGGTACATCCGCCGCTCGGCGATGCCGGCGAGGTGCGCGATGCTGATGGCGAGGGTATCGAGTGGGAGGGCAACGGGCATGCCATGGAAGCACCCGGCGGAGACGATATCGGGGGTATCGGAATCGGTTTCAAAGATCAGTGGGTTATCTGTGACGGCTCCGAGTTCGCATTCCAAACTTGCAATGCACGGGCGGATCGAATCGAGCACCGCGCCCATGACCAATGGAGCGCACCGGAACGAATAGGGGTCTTGAACGCGCGGGTCATTCTCGGCGTGCGATTCAACGATGGTGCTGCCTTTGAGCAGTGCCCGCATTGTCGCAGCGACTTGGGTTGCGCCGGGTTGATTGCGGACTTGGTAGACGCGTGGGTCGAGGTAGCTGTGCGAGGCGCGGGCGGCGTCGATGGACATGGCATTGGCGAGCAGGGCCGCATCCACGAGTTGGGTGAGATCATGGGCGAGGAGGGCGAATCGGGCGGCCATGAGGTGGGTGCCGTTGATCAGAGCGAGCCCTTCTTTGGCCGCGAGTTGGATCGGTTGAATCCCTGCATTTTTGAGTGCCTGCCCACCGGGGATGCGTTGTCCATCGACAGACGCTTCACCCTCACCGATCATCACGAGGACGATATGGGCGAGGGGGGCGAGATCACCCGATGCGCCGACCGAGCCCAATTCGGGGACGACGGGGGTGATGTCATTGTTGAGGAGATGGAGGATGTGTTCAGCGATTTCGAGTCGCACGCCTGAGACCCCTCGGCTCAGCGAGGCGGCGAGGATGAGCATCATCGCGCGAATGGCATCGGTGGGCAACGCATCGCCTACGCCGGCAGCGTGAGAGCGGATGAGGTTGACTTGGAGGGCAGCGAGGTCTTGGGGGGCAATTTGCTGCTGGGAGAGGGATCCAAACCCGGTGTTGATGCCATAGTGGGGGAGGCCGTCGTTGAGGACGGATTCGAGCCGGGTTCGGCAGGCGGTAATGGCCAAGCAGGCGCTCTCTGCGAGCTCGACTCGGCGGGCATTGCGAGCGACATCGCCGATGTCTGAAGGGGTCAGTGCGGCGTCGGGGGTGAGGATCAGTGGAGGATGGGTGGGCATATTGCAGTCTCGGTGAATCCAGAAGCGAGTGTATTGGTCTATGATAGAACCATGAGCAAAGAACGCACACAATCGGCCTCGCGGGTGTTGATGATTCGTCCGACGGGGTTTGGGCGCGATGATGAGGCTGCCGGGACCAACAGCTTTATGCACATGCCGACCGATACGGTCGAAAAGGTCCGTGGGCGGGCGATGGTCGAGTTCGATACACTTGCCGGAGCGCTCGAGAAGGCCGGGGTGGATGTGCTGATTTTTGAAGATGAGCTTGGGTTACCTGATTCGGTGTTTCCCAACAATTGGATATCGTTCCATCAGCCCATAGATGGTGGCGAGATAGATGGTGGCGAGATAGATGGTGGCGAGGATGATGAGTTGGGGAATTCGGTGCCCAATCCATTGATTGTCACCTATCCGATGCTCGCCGAGTCTCGCCGGAGGGAGCGCCGGGCGGAGGTGCTCGATGCGATTGCCGAGTTTACAGGGACGACGCCTGATCATATTGATTTGAGCGAGCTTGAAGAAACCAATGACTACCTCGAAGGTACCGGGTCATTGGTGCTCGATCGGGTGAATAATGTGGCCTATGCGTGTTTATCGGGGCGGACGACCGAAGATGCGCTCGATACATGGGCAGACGAGACGGGATATCAGGTGGTCCGGTTCCATAGCGCGGATCAGGAGGGGAACCCGGTGTATCACACCAATGTGGTGCTGAGCATTGGGACGGAGCTGGTTGTGGTGTGTTTGGCGTCGATTACTGATCCTGATGAGTACGAAATGGTCGAAGCATCGCTCGAAGCGAGTGGGCGAGCGGTGATGCCGATCTCGCTCGATCAGGTTTCGCATTTCTGTGGCAATATCCTTGAACTCGTCTCCAAAGATGGGGAGCCCATTTTCGCGATGTCCCAGATGGCCTATGAGCATTTTACCGACGCTCAACGGGCACAGATCGAGGAGCTTGGGAAAGTGGTGCATGTGCCGATTCCGACGATTGAGTATGTCGCGGGGGGCAGTGTTCGGTGCATGATCGCCGAGCTTGGGAATTCGGGGTCAACTGGGTGAGAATGGGCCCAAAACCGCATCCTCAAACCTTGATCTCGGTATGATTGTTCCCCCTTTGCAACGAGCGGAGGGCACGAGATTGATTCTGAGGAGAACCAATGCGAGTATTACGCACCGCTGCAATCTCGGCAGTCGCGATTTTGATGATCCCGGCCGTCGCGATTGCTCAGAATGTCCAGCCGATCGAGTACACACTCGATAACGGCATGAAGTTCCTGCTCATGCCCCGTGACGAGCAGCCCAATATCATCACCGCCGGGTGGATTGCTCCGGTGGGATCGGTCAACGAGCGACCCGGAATTACCGGCGTCTCTCACCTGCTTGAGCACCTTTTGTTCAAGGGTACCGATCTGATTGGGACTTCTGATCCTGAGCTCGATCGGCAGTATCGGGAGCAGCTCACTGAGGTGCGCGAAAAGATGCGTGCGTATACACTTGATGTGCAATACAAGCGGATGTACGCAGGCGAGATCGAGAACCCTTGGGATCCGGCCAACGATACCGATGAACTTCGCGCATTGCGGGCAAAGATGACCGAGCTTCAGGAGCTCCAGTCCCAGATTACCATCAAGAACGAGTTTGATTCGATCTACACCGGTAACGGCGGGTCGGGGATGAACGCAGGGACTTCCAATGACTTCACGGTGTTCTATATCAATGTGCCTTCGAATAAGCTCGAGCTCTGGGCGTGGATGGAGTCGGATCGGCTGATGAATCCGTCGATGCGTGAACTCGATGCCGAGCGGTTTGTGGTGATCGAAGAACGCCGACAGCGTTTGGAAGCGACTGCGACAGGCAAGCTTGATGAGCAGTTTGATTCGATGTTTTGGGTGGCGTCGCCTTACAACTGGCCTGTGATTGGGTGGATGAGCGACCTGATGGCGTATACGGAGGACGAAATTTTTGAGTATTTTGAAACTTACTATCAGCCTGCGAATCTTGTGGGTGTGATTGTGGGAGACTTTGAGGTTGAAGAAGCCAAGGAGTTAGTGGATACCTATTTTGGGCGCATCGAGAACAAACGCCCCAAGGCGGAACCATTGGTGACTTATGCGGTGCCTTTGCTTGGGGAAATTCGTTTTTCAGGCGAATGTGATTGTCAAGACCAAGTTGAGGTTCGGTACCGCTCGGTGCCTTATGGGCATCGGGATGAAGCGGTGTTTGATGTGATGGCGGATTTGCTCAATGGGCGGACCGGTCGGCTGTATAAGTCGCTTGTTGAAGAGCAGGGGATCGCAGCCAGTGCCGGTGCATCGCATCGCTCGCAGCATTATGCGGGGAGTTTCTCGTTCAGTGCTCGTCCCAAGGGTGATGTTGATTTGGCAACACTCGAAGAGGCGTGGTATGTCGAGTTGGATCGGTTGAAGACCGAGCCTGTCTCTGAGCGTGAGTTGCAGAAGGTAAAGAATGGACGGGCAGCTGACACTTTCCGTGGTTTGCAGGACAATTCTTCGCTGTTCTTTCAGCTGGCGATTACCGAAGGGTACGGTGGGTACGAGTATCTCAACGAGCATCCCAAGCGGATTGCCGCGGTGACACCCGAGGACATCATGCGTGTCGCCAACGAATACCTCCGGGCCGATGCGCGGGCGGTGGCGAGCTACACCCGCAAGGGGGATATCGAAGAGGTTGTGTTGACGCTTGACGATGTGCGTGCATCGCTTCCAGCGGAGATGGTTGAGATGGTGGTTCCGGGTATGGAGTCGGGACTTATCGAAATTGCCGCGACGACCGATGTTGCGAGTTTGCAGAAGCAGATTGAGGATATGGAATCGCAGCGTGATATGGTTCCGCCTCAGTTCCAGACGGCAATGAAGTTCATGAAACAACAGATCGAGAAGCGTATCGCGGAGCTCGAATCAGGAGCCCAGAGCTCGACCCAAGAGGGAGATAACCAATGAGATCAGTATTGACTTCTGTGTATGCCGCGGTGATCGTTGGTGTTGGTTCATTGGCGGTGGCGGATGATATTCCGTCCCATCCGTCGGCATTGAGTTTTGATGAGCTTGTGTTTACACCTCCGGTTGCTTCAGAGTTTCGCCATGAGCTCTCGTCGGGTGTGCCGGTGTTCATGGCTCCTTCGGATGAGTTTCCGCTGGTGACGATCACGCTGAGCTTTCAAGGCGGGGCGTATATGGAGCCCGAGGGTAAGGCCGGGTTGGCTGCGATGACCGGGGCGATGATCCGTACGGGTGGCTCGGCAACGATGTCACCAAGCGATTTGGATGAAGAGTTCGATTTCATGGCTGCCAATGTTTCGGTGGGAATTGGTGATCGGACTGCCTCGGCGTCGATCAACTCGCTGACGAGCAATTTCAATGAGGCGTTCGGATTGTTTATGGACATGGTGCGTAACCCGCGTTTTGATGCTGAGCGTCTTGAGGTGCTTCGTGGGCAGCAACTCGAAGGGATCAAAACCCGCAATGATGATGGGCTTGGGATCGCGATTCGCGAGATGGGATTCTTAATGTGGGGCGAGGATTTTTTCGAAGCCCGTCAGCCGACCAAGGGCTCGCTCGAGGGAATCACGATTGAGGATATGAAGGCATTGCATGCTCGAATTTTCAACCCATCAAACCTGATGGTTTCGGTGACGGGTGATTTTGATGAAGGCGAGATGCTGACATTCCTCGAAGAAGTGTTTGATGGATGGGTGCCAGGCGAAGTTTCGCCCGATGTTCCGGTGCCTACGCACACTTTCGAGCCCGGCGTGTATTACTACGAGAAGGATCAACCTCAGGTGCAGGTGCTTATCGGGCATCGTAGTTTCGAACGCGATGATCCTAATGCGATTGCCATCACTGTGATGAACGATATCCTCGGTGGTTCCGGGTTTACTTCGCGGATCACCAATTCGGTGCGTACACGCGAGGGGCTTGCATATACCGCTGGTTCGGTGATGAGGCCTCGGGTTGAGTATCCCGGGGTGTTCATGGCGTACTTCTTTACGAAGGTGCCCACGACGGCTTTGGCAACACGATTGGTTTTTGATGAGATTCGCACCATACAGACAGAGCCCGTTGCATCCGATGAGATCGAAACGATTGCCAATGGAATCATCGAAACCTTTCCTCGGCGATTTGAATCCAAGGCGGCGATGATGAGGTTGTTCATTTCGGATGAGCGAACGGGTCGATCGCCGGATTACTGGCAGACCTATCGTCAGCGTGTACGGGGCGTTGGCCCTGAGGATATCGAGCGGGTCGCCAAGGAATATCTGCATCCTGATGAGGCTGCGATTCTGGTTGTTGGACCTTGGGAACAGATTAAAAAAGGAAATGCCGAGTCCGAAGCGGATGAATCGCGCATCGCAACGATGAACGAATTCTTTGGGGGGCAGGCCACTGAGATTCCACAACGCGACCCGGAAACGCTTGAACCAAAGCTTGGGGACTAACATGGGTATTGGGATGTACCCTTTGCCCGAATCGTGTACATTCACAGGCCCGATCATATGGTCGGGCCTGTTTTCCAGCCTTTTTACTTCCAGGAGATCAGCGATGTCCATAAGGCACTTATTTACGCTTTCATTGACGCTCAGCACGATGGTATCTCTTGCCTATGGGGCCGAGACACATGGTGGGTTGATTCAGTATCCATCGCTTTCGCCTGATGCAAATCATATTGTGTTTTCAGTTGCGGGCGATTTGTGGTCGGTGCCCGTCGAGGGTGGGGCAGCCAATCGGTTGACGACACATCCGGGGATCGAGGCGCAGAGCCGATTCAATGATGATGGATCGCAGATTGTGTTTGAGTCAAACCGCGATGGAGTGCAGAATCTCTATACGCTTGAACTTGAACTCCATCGCGGGGTGCTTGTTGCGGGTGACATTGAACGGATCACGGTTTCGGATCGGCATGAAATGCTCGGTGGGTTTGCCAGTGACGGGAAGTCAGTTTTGTTCTCGGCGTATTTGTATCCCGAAATCTATCGGCATCCGCGGATGTATCAGATGCCGCTCGATGGAGGAGCGATGAGGCGCGTTACGGATGCCTTTGGGCGTGGACCTGCGACTCGACCTGATACAGAGGATGTCTATTTTATTCGCGGGTATTACAATCCGCACCGTGTGGCGTATCGCGGTCCTGGGAATCTTGACATTTGGCGATTCCGCCCATCGGACAACTCGTTTGCACAAGTGACCCATTTTAGAGGCAACGATATGAACCCCAATGTCCTGCCTGATGGATCATTGGTGTATGTATCGAGTCGAGACGGGCAATATAATCTCGTGCGGCTTAATCCAGGGGCAACAGATCAAGAGAGCAGTGAGATCGTTCAGCTCACACACTTCAAGCCCGATGATTCACATCCGACAACCATTGCCTTGGGTGTGCGTGATTTGACGGTTTCACACGATGGAAGTACGGCTGTCTTTGTTGTGTGGAACACGCTCTACACGCTTGATCTCAATGATGAGCGTGCAACGCCCAAAGCAATTGATGTGTTGTTGAGTTCTGATATGGCCCGAAGTCCGATTGAACGGATGAATCTTTCAAAGAAGATTTCTGAAGCAGCGGTGCACCCGTCAGGCAAAGCGATTGCGCAGATCGCTCGCGGCGAATTATTCATCCGCAGCACCGAGAAGGGACATCCGACGCATCGGATTACGGAAACCAATGCGCGTGAGCGTGATATTGTCTGGTCACCCGATGGGGTGAGGTTGTATTTCACAGCCGACACGCAAGATTCGTTGGGTACAATCTTTTCTGCGGCCGTGACACTGGCTAAGGAAGACCTTGAACCTCAATCAGAACCTGAGAAGGATGTGGCAGAGGAAGTCGAAGAAATCGCTGAAGAAATGGTCGAAGAAGTTGCCGTTATGCCTGATGAAGGTACAACGGATGGGGCGAGTGGGGAAGTTGTTGAAGAGATCAAGGAGAAAGCTGAAGAGGCGGAAGAGAAGTCCAAGATTGATTATGCCCAGCGCTGGGCAACGGCACTTCGATTTGAGGTCACGCCTGTGGTTGAGTCCGATTCGCTGGTCTATGCGCCGACGCCTTCGCCTGATGGCACCAAGCTGATGTATCTACGGGATCGTGGTGATATTGTGATTCGTGATTTACATACCGGCGAAGACCGTGTGGTCCGTGAGTTGTGGTCGGAGCCTGATATTTTGTGGGCGTCAGATTCTCGCCATATTGTGTTCGCAGCAACGGATCTGGATTTTAATACTGATATCTTCCTGCTCGATACACAAGCCGATGAGGAAGGAGTGTTTCCCGAACCGATCAATATTTCACGCCATCCCGATGTTGATCATTCGCCTGCACTCTCACATGATGGCAAAGTGCTGACTTTTCTTTCGGATCGTGATAATCAGAACTGGGCGTTTGATGTGTATGCGGTGAATCTTGATGCAGAGCTTGATGGGCTTCGGAGCTATGAGCTCGAGCAGTATTATAAGGATGCAGCTGCAGCAGCGAAGGCGATCAAGCCGATTGAACCAGCACCTGAGGAATCAACAATCGATGAATCCGGTGGAGCTGATGAAGCCGATGATGAAGAGTCAGGACTTTCATTCGATGCGGACGATGCATATCTTCGGATTCGCCGATTGACATCGACGCCCGAGTCCGAATCGGAGCTGGTGATGACGCCCGGTGGCGATCGCATCGCGTTCTCAACGGTGATTGATGGTTCGCGTTCGTATGTCAGCGTGGATTATAACGGAAAGGACAGGACGACGATCAAGTCAGGAAGCGTCAGCAATCCTCGTGTTTCGATTGATGGCAAGTCACTGAGTTTTGTTGCCGGTGGGCAGGCTTCGACGATTTCTCCTGGTGGAGGTAAATCCACCGCGTTGCCGATCGACGCAACGATCACCATCGATCGGCGCGATGAATTGACGCAGAAATTTGATGAAGCAGCTGGGCGATTTGGGCTCAGCTTTTATCACCCGACGATGAAAGGGCTCGATTGGGATGCGATGACTGACCGGTATCGGGAACTCGTGATGCAGACGCGGACGAAGCAGAGTTTTCACCGTTTGGTCAACTTCATGTTCGGCGAAGTGGATGCTTCGCACACCGGAATCTGGGGCGGCGATGGATTCTCGGCATCCTCGCCAGCCAATGGGTATCTTGGGATTGACTTTACGCCCATCGATTTGGGATATCGCATTGATGCGATTATGGAAGGCGGGCCGATTGATCGGATGAAGTATGGGCCTGGGGTCGGCGATGTGATCGTCTCGGTTGGGGAGATTTCATTGGTCGATGCCAACACCGAATCGGGGCTTGTCGATCTTCATGGGGCGCTCGCGGGGACCGTCGGCGATGAGTTGCTCATTGAGTTTGCAACACGCGATGAAGCGGGCGAAACTGCCTATCGGATGGGGCTGGTCACGCCGGTGTCGTATTCTACGATGTCAATCATCCGGTACAAGGATGAGGTTGCCAAACGCCGAGCGCAGGTCGATGCGATGTCGGGTGGCAAGCTCGGGTATCTGCATATCCGCTCGATGGGTATGGCTTCGGTGCGTGATTATGAGCGAGATTTGTTCGCAGCTGCTGATGGAAAAGAAGGGTTGATTATTGATGTCCGCGATAACGGAGGTGGGTGGACGACCGATATCCTACTTGCTTCGCTGACAGCGCCCAATCACGCCTATACCATTCCACGGGGTGCGAATCCCGATGATGTCCGCAAGGATAATTATCCACGCGATCGGCGTTTGATCTATGCGTATTCGCGTCCGATCAATGTGCTTATTAATCAGAACTCGTTTTCCAATGCTGAAATTTTCGCGCACTCGATTCGCACCGCCAAGCGTGGAACGCTCGTCGGCACCCAAACTTTCGGTGGCGTGATCTCGACTGGTTCATTCCGACTTATCGACGGGACCACCGTTCGCAGGCCATTCCGAGGCTGGTATCTTCCTGATGGAACCGACATGGAGAATAACGGGGCCAAGCCTGATCTCGATATCCGACAGTTGCCAGCCGACGAAGCGATTGGCACCGATCCCCAGCTCGAAGCAGCGATCAATGAGCTGTTGGGGCGCGTCCGATGAATGGTGCCCAAGGAAGGGGTGGTGGCCGCATTGACAATACACCTATGATTGACAACGGTGCCGATGTCGCCCTCCGAAATTTTAACCTCAAACTGGACAAAGGCCCGGTTGCATTGACATCCCAAAGAATTGTTGCGATTGCTGCGATAAATTTGAATGATTTTGGGGCCAGAAGCATCATCCGACGAGGCAAACGCCAATTGGCAATAAGTGTCACGACTTTTTCGCATGGTGACGAAACGAAACCGCTTTGAGCTGCTTCTTCGTTCTCTTGGTTTTATACTTTTTACATGTTCGGATTTCATGGGCAATATCGATCTCAAGCGAGGGCATGGCGTGTGGATATGAGAAAGAATGGCCGATCAAAGAGCGATCACTTGATTTTCTCGTTCGGCGTGCGAATAATCCCCTCCTGATTGCGGGGTAGAGCAGTCTGGTAGCTCGTCGGGCTCATAACCCGGAGGTCGTTGGTTCAAATCCAGCCCCCGCTATTGTATCATAAACACACCCCGCTTGGTGCGGGGTGTGTTGGTGCGTTGATTTTTTGCCAGGGTTATGGGCATCCAGCGCCAAACGCGCTCAGGAAGTCGGAGACATCGAAGAAGTTGAACTGTCCGTCGCCGTTGAAGTCGGCCACGGGATCATTCGCGGAGAATGCACTCAAGAAGGCCGACACATCAAAGAAATTCAGTACCCCGTCGCTGTTCATGTCTGCCGAACAGGTACTCAAGGTGACCGTTTCATGGAGTACTGCTGCATTGCCCGAATCTTCGATTGCTACAACTGTCACCGTATTTTCTCCTTCGTTGAGTGGAAGATCAAAGGTGTAGTTGTAGGTATACCGATCAAACGGAATCACCTGATTCGAGAGATCGACGAGCGTCAACGGATCAATTCCTTCATCAAGATTGAGGAACATATGGATCGCTTTGGCAGTACGCTCATGAAGATTGACCGTGAATTGTGGACGATCATCACCGGTCACCATTCCTGCTTCTTCTAGGCTGATTTCCGGGGGCATCCGATCAATATAGATGACCTTGCGGACCTCGCGGAAGATTGGTGTTGTTCCTGGATCTCGTCTGCGAAATACAATCACCGAAAGATAGTGATACCCTTCGCTCATTTGTGTCGCATCAATCACCTGTCGATAGAGCCCAAACGAGTTGCCCGACCCATATAGAGGCGAGTTGACGGTCAGGAAGTTTTCATACCCGCCGATGACCGATGAAGTCGTCGGGATATCGACTGACCCGTTGCCGTTGGAATCGGTATTGCGCTGGTTAAAGGCGAACAAGGCATTGTCATCGGTGTTGGGATCGCCCTCGTCGGTTTGGGTTGTTTGCACCCGAATCTCGAACGAGTCGTCCGTGATGACCGTGATCTCGTTGAGCCTTTGCATGAAGTCGGGGAAGTTGACGGGATCAGGGTCGATTGTGCCGTCGGCGCCGATGAATGTGACTGTTGCGGTCGGAAGCGCCTCGGCATACACAAGGTATCCCTTACCATGCTCGGTAGATCCGGTCTTATTGTTGGGAACGATCAGGCTTACCGATCCATTGGCGCCAACGACAATCATCTCGGGGATTGCATTGGTTGGATCAATGACTGGATCAGCCGCGTTGCCGGTCATCTCGTGGAGGCGCGTACCTTGCGGGTATTGGGTGTTGACGGTTACCAATTGCATGCCTGCATCGAATCGGTCATTGACCGCGACGAGACAGTTCGCCTGTCCATTGAAGGCCCGTTCATAGACAAGCACATCGTTGATGTTCCCATTGAGCTGGAAGTACTGTCCATAGCCAACTTGATTGCGGAGTTTGACCAGTGTTGTGATGGTGTTATCGAGTGTTTGGGTTGATGGATTCCAACCAAGTGCTGCGGGAATTCCCTCGCGAGGAAAGAATCCAGAAGTTCGAGGAATTGCACGCCCGTTATGATACACAATTGCACGCCCAGGGCGCATGAGCATATAGGCGTGCATCTGGAAACCCTGACTACGAGCATTGGGAAGCTGAGGCATCGAGGTCCCATCTCCCCAAGTACCATTGTCATGTGAGAACACATGGTTCACACCCATCGACCCATTGACAATCCCATCGTCGGCAACATCTAAGGGACCAGAGTCTACGCTTGAAGTGATATTTGCCCATGAACCGAACCCGCCCGCATTGAGCAAATCGCGGAGCCTCGCAGCCCCTTGAATATCGAGCGAGTCACGATTCCCGAAAGAATCTCGCCGAATCTGATTATTGAGCATGTCGAAATTGCCAGAAATATTTTCTCCAAAAGAGAATGGCGTGACTTTATTCCCCGTAGCCGGTGAGATGCGCGTGTGATACACCGCCGAGTCGAAGTATCCATCCCAGAACCAGTTGGGCACATGTTTGTGTGCATCGAGTCGGAATCCATCAACGCCTTGGACTTCGACCATCCATTGTGCCCATCTCATGAGCATCCCGGTTGCGTTATCGACAACGGGGTCCCCGTTGAGTGGTGCGTTGATGTTGTAGGGGTATCGTGTGAAGGATTGTGCCCCGGGGTTGTTGGGCGTACCCGGATTGACAAAGATCTCAGGTGAGAGTACTTGGTCAGGATAGAACCGGGCATTGTTGGGATCAGGCTTATTCCAAAGAGTTCCCGCGGGAATATTAAGCGGGTTGCCTTCTTCCACAGGATGCCGGATGTATTGGTGGTTGGTTTCTTGCGCAATATCAACGAGGGCAACGAGGTCGCCATTGTGCAGGTGATATCGGGCTCCACCCGGATTTTCAGATTGGAAATAACCCGAAGCGATTCCATTGTGGAAGTCGCCCCAATCATCGGTGGGCATCTTATTGCGAGGCGGATTTTCGCGAGGGATCCAAAGACCGGGATAGCCACCTTGGGCAAGGAAAACATCCGATTCAGTCCGCCCACCATTGTGGTTGAAAATCGCGTCAATGTAAACCTCTGCGCCTGCCTGATGTAGCTCATCGACCATGGCCTTGAAGGTTGCTTCGGTGCCATAGGTTGTGCGTTTGCGTGATGGTGAAAAAGTCAATAACGGGGGCTGTCCCAAATCAAATCGGTCAAATGGGTCATATCCGGGGCTGTGGAACGAGGCTTTGGATACCGGGGGGAGCCAAACGGCATCATATCCGGCAAGAAAAAAATCAGGTACTCGTCGCTCGATGTCATCCCATTCAGTTTCAAACCACTGGAGGTAGTTCTGAGTATTCTGGGCTTGGGCACCAGCGTTGGCGACGGTAAGAGCCGTCAGGGCAAGAAGTTGGCGGCGTCGAAAGAAAGATGTGTTCATATGACAAGTCCATTATGGGTCAAGGATCGGGTCCAAATGTCGATTCTATTCGACAGCAGTGTTCCTCGGCAGATTATCGCCTATTATCGTTGGATTGTGAACCTACTTTCGTGGGATATTCGCGGATAATTGGTGTTTTTTTACCATTTTCTGTGATCGTCCGAGAAGAAACCATCCATTTTTCGTGAATCGGAGACGCCCGACATGTCCATTTGTAAAACACTGATCGCCTCGGCATCTATTTTATTCACTATGGTCCCGCAGGTGTGGTCGCAGACCGCCGAGGTCATCGGCAACGGGATCGTCCGGTTCGATGCTTCACACGAGGCCAGAATCAATCGCCGACCGTCGATTGCGATGGTTCGCCAGTTCGAATCCATCGGGGACATTCTTCCTGAGACCCACCCTCTTGCGCCAACATTTTCTAAAAATGATGAAGGGCGATTCGTCGCATCAATCAGCATCGACCCAAACACCAGTCTCTATGGCACCGGGCAGGTCGCCGGTCCATTGCTGCGCAACGGATTCGTCACTGAGACTTGGAACTTCGACGCCTTTGGATATGGGCTCGATGCCAAGAACCTCTACACCTCCCAGCCTTGGGTTCTGGCTGTTCGTGAAGATGGCACCGCCTTTGGCGTGTTGGCCGATACGACTGAACGCTGCGAAATCGATCTCCGTGACGGCATTACCTTCCGGGCGGTTGGTTCTGAGTTCCCAGTCATTATCATTGATCGCGATACACCTCAGTTGGTGATGGAGGGACTTGCTGAACTAACTGGTACGATCGCCATGCCGCCACGCTGGGCGGTTGGATATCACCAGTGCCGATACTCATACAACCCTGATTCGCGGGTGCGCGAAGTTGCCAGCGAGTTCCGCAAACGCAAACTCCCCGCCGATGTCATTTGGATGGACATCGACTACATGGATGGCTACCGCGTCTTTACCTTCGATCAGGAGCAGTTCCCTGATCCTAAGGGGCTCAACGACTACCTCGATTCGATTGGATTTTCGAATGTCTGGATGATTGATCCGGGTGTGAAGGCTGAGGAAGGTTATTTTGTTTATGATTCAGGCACTGAGCATGATGTTTGGACGAAAAAGGCCGACGGATCTGTGTTCTATGGCGAGGTCTGGCCCGGTGTGTGTGTGTTTCCCGATTACCTCAACAAAGATGTCCGCACTTGGTGGGCAGGACTTTATCAAGATTTTATGGCCTACGACATTGACGGTGTATGGAACGACATGAACGAACCCGCTGTATTCAATGTTGAATCCAAAACAATGCCCGAGGACAACATCCACAATGCTGATCCAGAACTGGGCGGGCCAGGCAACCACGGGCGCTATCACAATGTCTATGGCATGCACATGATTAAAGCAACTCGTGAAGGGGTCATGGCTGCCAACCCTGGTAAGCGACCATTCGTGCTCTCACGGGCAAACTTCCTTGGCGGGCATCGCTACGGCGCAACTTGGACCGGCGATAACTCAGCAACATGGGAGCATCTTGAGATGTCCATTCCCATGTCAATCAATCTTGGGCTCTCAGGACAGACTTTTGCAGGGCCAGACATCGGTGGATTTGCATACAACGGTGATGGCGAGCTCTTTGCCCGATGGATGGGGTTTGGTACACTCTTTCCATTTGCCCGCGGACACACTGCCAAAGGTAATATCGACAAAGAACCATGGTCATTTACCCCGGAAGTCGAAGCGACAAGTCGGCGGGCACTTGAACGCCGATACCGCTTGATGCCCTATATTTATACACTTTTTTATGAATCATCACAGACGGGTGCACTCATCGCTATGCCCACTTTTTTCGCAGACCCAACCGACCCGGCGCTGCGATCGGAAGATGATTCATTCCTTCTCGGGAACGACTTGTTGGTGGTGTCGAAAGTCACGCCGGAGTCCGATCGAGTTGCGGTCTTGCCCAATCCAATCGATGGTGTGCCTTGGGCGAAGTTCGATTTCGAGAGCTTTGATGGCGGGCGAGACTCGAAAGATTCCGATCTTCCCGATCTCTATATTCGCCCCGGTGCGATCATCGTCACCTGCCCCGTCACCCAATACTTCGGCGACCGTCCCGACCAACGCGACGAAATCACTCTTCTGGTGCATCTCGACGCCAACGGCGAAGCGATTGGTACGCTCTACGAAGATGCTGGCGACGGGATGGAATACATGCTCGGCGAATACCTGCTGACGACTTTCAAGGCGACAAGTGTCGGTGGCAAGGTGACGGTCGAGGTGATCACCCAAGAAGGCAAGATGCCCCCGCCCGCCCGCAAGATTCATGTGCGGGTGATTGGCGGATAAATTTGGATTCTACTCTGTATAAATTACATGGACTCTGCTCGCTGGTATCGTGACGGTTGATGAGTCTCCAGTGGAGAGGGTAATCCAATCATCATCGATTGCGAGAACTGTACCTTTGGGTGATGAGCTGAAGTAGGAACTTCCTTTGGCGTATCCATGCTCTACTGTGGCAACCTTCCCTATGAGCGGGTGAACGGATTCTTGAGCAGGTTGCGGCTTGAGCAGTGTGGCAGCGAGCAAGATCAAAAACGCTCGAGCAACCATTGAAATAATAAAGAAGTGGTGAATTTTGGCATCTCGGTTCATAAACTAATTTATATCGAACCCGCATTCGTATGTTGCTCTTCACTCGTCGCCAGCGTGAGAATATTCGTTTGCGTCATTTCGTCGCCGACGAGTTCGCCCTTGATCTGTCCTTCGCCCATAACCAGAATCCGGTCGGACAGCGCCAGGAGTTCGGGCATTTCGGAGGACACCAATAAGATCGCATCACCCTTACTCGCAGCTTGGTTGATCAGCTTGTAGATTTCGGTTTTAGTGCCGATGTCGATGCCTCGAGTGGGTTCATCGAGGAGCAGCACGCGTGTGCTTTTCATCATCCATCGGGCGATGAGGAGTTTTTGTTGATTGCCGCCGGAGAGTTCGCCAGGGGTTGTTTCACGCAGTGAAGCCGTTTTGATCTGGAACTTGCCCACGCGCGACTCAACCGCTTCAAGCTCTTTGTCCAACGAGCGGATCCCCATCGATTTGGCCAATCGCGCCATGATCGGCGCGAGGATATTTTCGTCGATTCCCAAGTTGAAAAACAATCCTTGGTTGCGTCGGTCTTCGGGGACATACCCGATCCCGGCATCGATGGCACGCTGAGGATGTTTGGGAGGCACAGGTTCTCCATCGACGATGATTTCACCTGTTGCGAGTCGATCAAGCCCGAAGATCGCATCCATGAGTTCGGAGCGACCTGCGCCGACGAGTCCGCTGACACCAAGGATTTCACCAGGATGCAGATCAAAGTTGATATTCCGAAGCTTGCCTGGGGAGTTGAGATTCACAACACGGAGTATCACCCTGCTCATATCAATAGCCGACGAATCGTGTGTTGGGCCCTCGGCGGTGAGTGTTTCTTCGATTGCTTCGGCGATCGGACTTGCTGCGTGCTTGGAATCGGGGGTGGTGAGCCGACGCCCGAGCATCTGCTCGACAAGCGTTGGTTCGTCGATGTCACTGACCACACTCGTTGCAACAAATTTGCCATCACGCAACACACTCACCCGGTCGCAGCAGGTGAAAATCTCGCTCATCCGATGCGAAACATAAATAATCGTGAGCCCCATCGCAGCCAACTCGCGGGTGATGTTCATCAAGATCGAGGCTTCCGAAATCGAAAGCGAACTTGTCGGCTCATCGAAGACGATCACCTTGGCCATCGTCTTACCCGATTCATCTTGGTCGAGCGAAGCTGCGATTTGGCAGATCTGGCGATGCCCCGGTGAGAGATACCCCAATGGTTTGCTCACATCAATCTCAGGATCAAGTTGGTGCACCAGTTTGGCAGCTCGGCGTTCCATCTCCGCAAAATCAACCGTGAACCGTTTTTTAGGCATGTCATGCAGCGACAGGTTCTCAGCGACTGAAAGATTCGGACACTGAGCCAGCTCTTGGTGCACGATCCGGATGCCTGCATGGAAGGCGTCATCGAGTGAACCGGGGATCAACTCGCGCCCGTCGAGGACGATGGTGCCCGTGTTCTGCGCATGCAATCCAGCGATGACCTTGCCGAGCGTTGATTTGCCTGCACCGTTTTCGCCCATGAGCGCATGAACCTCGCCGGGCAGGAACGACACACTGACATCTTCAAGCGCCTGGGTATGTCCAAAGCGTTTCGAAATGTTGTTCGCGATCAGAATGGGCGTATTGGCATCGGTCATACAGCTTCTGGTCAATCTTCACCGAGCCATTGTTTCCAGTTCTTGGCGAATTCCTCTGCCGTTTCGGTGGTGACGATATCAAAGTCCGCAATCACCATTTCCGATGGCGGGCTCTGGTCGAAGTGGAGCTTGTCGACGATCATCTCAACCGATTTCTCGCCCCATCCAAAGTAAGGCTGACCCACAAGTACCTGCACTTGCCCCTTCATCGCGTATTCAAGAGGAAGTTCAAGCGGGTCCATCGACACGATCTTGGCGTTTTCGTAGATGCCATCGAGCGCGTTGTCGGTGTAGAGCGGCCACCCGCCAACGAGTGCCCACCCAGTGATGTCCGGGTTGGCAGTTTGGACTTGCTGCATCTTGGCAGCAGCTTCAGTGGCGGTTTCGGGCATGAAGGAGTACACCATCGGTGTTTCGATCCCTTCATATTCCTTGGCCTGCTCGATGACCCCCTCAACGCGCGCCTGAAGATTGGTCGCAGCCGGGTTGCCCGTCAAGACGGCGACTTTGCCTTCGTTGTTCATCACTTTGGCGAGTTGACGCATGACTTCTTTGCCAGCCTCTTTATCATCGACGCCATAATACGCCATGCGGCCCGAATCGGGAGCGTCCGAATCGAAAGTAACGACAATCACGCCCTTCTCTACCGCTGCCTTGAGTGCGCTGGTGAGCAAATTGGCGTCGGTACACGAAATGGCGATGCCATCGACACCCGATGAAACAAGCTGCTCGACATACTGCGCCTGAACCTGCGCATCTTCCATTGGCGGGGTCTGCCAGAGGATTTCGACCGTGACATCTTCGAGCTCTTCACTCAGGCGCTTGCCCGTAGCGAACGCGCCGTTCTTGGCGGCGAGAAACACTGGATTCGAGTTGCTCTTGGCGATGACACCGATTTTATAGACGACTTCTTCGTGCGCGTGATCGCCGTGATCATCGGCTGGAGCTGATTTGTCAGCGTCCGAGCCGCCGGAGCATCCGATGAGGGTCAAGGCCGATATAGAAAGTAGGGCGCTGGCGGTGAACAGTGAGGGATGGATTTGCATGGGGAGTCTCCGATTTTGTGCTAAGCCCTTCGGGCCTGGATTCGTTGTTTGGTTTGATCAATGACAACCGCGACGATAATGGCAGCTCCCATGACAATCTGATTATAACTGGTGTCGACCTCGAAGATAATCAGGGTGTTATTGATGAGTTGGATGATAATCGCGCCCAGCACCGCGCCGATCACGGTACCTCGCCCGCCCATCAGTGATGCGCCGCCAATAACGGTTGCTGCGATGACCTGAAGTTCGTAAGCATTGCCCGCGTTGGTCTCGGCGGCCCCGTAATATCCCAGATACGCACACGCCGAAAGTCCACACAATGCGCCGGTGATGGTATACACAAGTACTTTGACCTTGCCGACGGGGATGCCGGTGTATTTGGCAGCCGTTTCATTCCCACCGATGGCGAAGATGCGTCGGCCGAAGATTGTCTTGGCGAGCACAAACCATCCGACGATCGCGGTGAGGATCATAATAATCACCGGCACCGGATACACGCCATAGAACTCGGCCTTGAAGAATCCGGTGGTGAAGGAGGTGGGGAAGCCGCTGATCGACTGGGTGGCGAAGAGTTCCTGCGGGATCACGACGGTCAATCCACGAAGTACCGCCATCATGCCCAGCGTAATCACAAACGGATGCACCCCAAGCCCAACACTCATCGCCCCATTGGCCAACCCGCACAGCGTGCCGACCACCATGCAGACCAAGAGTGCCACAGGCACCGCGATGAACCATCCGGTGTCAGCCGGGAGACTCTGCAAGGCCATTGCACCGACAATCGCACACAACCCATAGATTGAACCCACCGAGAGATCAATCCCCGCGAGAATAATCACGCCCGTCATCCCCACCGCAATAATCGCAAAGAAACTTGCATCCTTGGCAATCAGCACCAAGTTTGACTTGTTGAAGAATCGATTAACCTCTTTGACCTCGATGAGTGTACCGGCATTTGAATCATAGCGTTCAATCTCTTGGGCACTGTATGTCGTTGCTTTGCCATCGAGCGTTACACGATACCCTGCGATTTGCGTTCGTGCGAGTCGATCATGCTCATTGCCTTGGCGGTCGATGAGTTTGACCACTGCGTTTTCACGAAGAGTAATGCGAGACTTCTGCTCAATCGGGTCGGTGAACATGCCGTACAAAGTCAGCAACCCCATCATCATGATGATGACAAGCACCAAGCCGGATTCCTGATGCCCAAAGAGCAATCCGAGAAAGGATTTCTTCTGCTGAGGAGATTGAGATGGTTTGGACGGTGTGTCGGCCTCAGACTTACTCACTGTTGAACCCCATGCCGTGCAAGTGTCGAGAATATCCCAGTCATCAAGTGTGTATTTTATCTGCGCTCGACGCGGAATGCAGAGTTCACAAGCGGGTAATGATTAGTCGATCGTTTGGACTTTTTCACTTCGTCTCGGGTTGATCAGATTGATACTTCTCGAGTCCAAGTGCTCGCCATCGGGAAGTGTCTCTCGGCTGACAAAGAATGTACGCTGTGGGTTCTCTGTAATAAATGTTGCACTTCCATCGGCACGGACAAAGTTGCCTCCTTCATCGCCGTGGTTGTCATCCTTGGCGTATCCCGTCTTTGGGTTGAATCCATACTCACGCACAGGGTCTGGCTCATTTCCGCCGCCCGGACCATTGGTTTGCCAATCCCATCCATACCAAGCATTGAGACTGACATCCCCAGTATTGGTTTCATCTCCCCACAATGGCGGTGAAAACTGGATCGAAGGATCAACCTGTTTGAGGCCTGCAATATAGAGATAACTAATGTTGTAGTGGATCACATCACGCTCAGTGATTGGAGGTTCGGGAACTTTGTCGGTTTTTGCATCAGCAATCAGTCTGTTTGTTGGAGTTGGGAATCGTTCCCAGTAGTAGTCCAGCTTGTCGCTGGGACAAACCAAAATCTCCAATGCTTCGAGATACCCGCGCATCAAAGGCGTATCGCTCCCATTGATGTATCGGCCTGCACCGCCTGCGGGGGTGCCAACAAATCCAATATCGCCGCTGACATTCGGCGGGGTGAGTGTGCCTTCACCATCACCAATTTGAAAAGTTGAAAACAAACCCGCAACGCCACCCGAGGTATATTGGTTGTCAAGGTATTGGGGATTAGGTTGTGATGCAGGAAGTACGGGGTACCAATCGCGATTATCGTCGGCGTAATAGGTGAACGCTACCCCCATCGCGCGCACTTGAGTCAGGCATTTGAGTTTTTTCGCCGATCCTCGTGCTTGGCTCAAAGCAGGGAGCAGAATCCCAATGAGTAGCGCGATGATCGCAATCACCACGAGAAGTTCGATCAGGGTGAACCCTGCATGAGGCCTACGATCGTGATACCGTTTCATCTTGCAATCCTCGACTGGGCTGGGCCAGTGGTGGGGGGTGGGGTTTGGATCGTCCCATCCAATAAAATCAGGATGTCCCTAGTCTACTGGAGGATGGGTATGCGTGTCAACCGAATCTACTTTCGTGGGATAAAAACATTTCAATGCGGATTAGGTGGTTTCTTGATTTTGACGGCATTGTCGGCGTGTGTGAATCTGGGCAAGAATCTGGGTAAGGTGGATATTCGGACAACTGCCATCGCCCAGACCCCCCCAATCGTGGATATCGAGATCACAGGCTTGTGTCCACAAGCTTCTCTGTGGGTTGAGATTGGGCAAGATTTGCAAGTCAAACGAGCCGTAAGAATTCGGCAAACACCTGCGACACAAGAAGATGAGGCTGTTTTGAGTGCTCGGATTCGCCTTGGTGGAGATGGGACAAAAGCCGACGAGCCCATCGCCGATCTTCAATTCGTCATTCAATGCCCAGAGCATACCGGGCGTGTGATCCGCCACCGGATTGAACCTGAAATCTTCAATTCCCTCTCCACTCCAGATTGGGCGAAAGGGCTTGTGTGGTATCAAGTTTTTCCTGAAAGATTTCGTGACGGTAACCCAAACAATAACCCGAAAGGATGGGATTTGACCCCAATGGCGTGGGATTCGCCTTTCGCGGAGGTTGCCCAAGAGGAAGTCGAGCGGGCGTGGAACCGTCGGCTTGTCGAGCCCCGAACATTCCGAGATGACCAGAATCGAGCTGGAGGCCGCATTGCCAGCGTGGTTTTTGCCCGCCGATATGGTGGCGATTTGATGGGCGTTTACAACCAACTCGAATCACTGCGCGACCAAGGGTACACCGGCATCTACCTCTGTCCCATTTTCCAATCACGATCGCTTCATAAGTACGACGCCGACGATCATCGCCATATTGACCCCACACTCGGACACCCCGGCGAATACCTCGACCCCGGACCAGGGCACACCAAGCTTGCACCGAGCGAAGACCCCGCAGATGAAACGACTTGGGCATGGACCGTGAGCGACCGATGGTTCGTCGATGTGTTCTTGCCCAAAGCCAAGTCGCTGGGGTTGCGCGTGGTACTCGATGGCGTTTGGAATCATGTCGGTACTGACCACTTCGCTTTCACCGATGTCATGGAGCACGGCCAAGACTCCGCCTTTGCTGATTGGTTCGACGCCGAATTCGATGAGGATGGAAAACTTTTCGCTTGGCGAGGATGGGGTGGGAGCATCAATGGGGAATTGCCCGTTTTCAAACAAACAAAGACTGGCGATCTCGTAGCCGGGCCCAAAGCCCACATCATGGCGGTGACACGCCGATGGATGGACCCCAATGGCGATGGCGATCCATCCGACGGGATCGATGGGTGGAGACTCGATGTTGCAGGGGAAATTGGCAAAACCTTCTGGAAAGATTGGCGCACACAGGTGCGCTCGATCAACCCCGATGCGCTCATTATTGCCGAAATCTGGAGCGATGCCGATTCAATGCTCAACGACCAGGCTTTTGATGGCCAGATGAATTATCCCTTTGCCTATGCCGTGGCCAATTGGTTGAGCATCGGACACAGCAAGGGCGATGCGGTGCTCTGCGCCAAACGGCTGACCTCGGTGTTCCATCACGCGCCCGAGCATGATCTCGTGCAGTTTAACCTGATGACTTCGCATGATACCGAACGCTTAGCGTCGATGATGCACAATGATTTTCAACGCAACTACGACACGGAAGCATCCCGCTGGGCGCTCGGTTCGCGGTACGATCCCGAAACCATCGAACTCGAGGACATGGATCGCGCACTGTCGGCCATTGCGGTGATGGTCGCTTCGCCGGGAGCATTGATGATCTATAACGGCGACGAGTATGCCCTGCCCGGTGCTGATGATCCAGACAACCGCAGGCCAATTCCTTGGTCATCGCTTGAAGATCAAGATAAATTACACTCCGCATCCCGAATGGCGTTCAATCGAGTGTTTAACGAGTTGCTTAGTATCCGGAGCGCGTCTTGGGCAGTCGATGTCTTGCGCTTTGGCGATGCCCAATTCATTGGGATTGCCGATGGGCCTCACGCTGGAGCGTTATTGGTTCGCAGACGACTTGCGAATCAGATGATTGAATTCCTGATCCCAGGCAATGCCAAAGGTCCAGGTGCAGATTTAGCTTGGCCAATAAACCAGGTTGGTTGGCGGATTGATCGCGAAAGATCACGAAAGTATGGAATCAACCCCAGTCGACATGCGATACAAGTTCGGTATTTGGTTGCATTCTGACCTGCGTGTTGTTCATAGATAATTCGCCAGCACCCGGAAAAAATCGCTTTTTTGTCCGATATTCCGAATTCTCGAAGAAAGAAACTACCACTCCGAAAACGGTTTCGCTATTCTGTGTAGTGTTGGGTCAGAATGTGCGATTAATAGAGATGCGTACATTGGCCACGACATCCACCACGACTCGGCCAGTTCATGGCACATCAAGAGACTACTTCAAAGGGAGATAGAGATGAAGATTCAGACAGCAATCAGCACTGGAGTGATTGCCACGATCGCAGGAATGGCGATTGCACAACCAACAGTCGACGGCGTATTCGACCCCGCCACCGAAGGTTCATTC
The DNA here is from genome assembly GCA_026982335.1 of Phycisphaerales bacterium. Lineage (GTDB taxonomy): Bacteria > Planctomycetota > Phycisphaerae > Phycisphaerales > UBA1924 > UBA1924. The sequence goes on along the minus strand of JALSHH010000014.1, from coordinate 7,727 downwards.
TACACCGACCTCATCTGGGTCAACAATGTCCCCACAGGATTTGGTGATAACCAGGCTGGCGACCAAATCGGGGGCGAACTTGGAAATCCAGAAGCCGTCACCACCGGAACGGAAATCCGCATCCCACTCTCGGCATTGGGCAATCCAAGCTCGTTCCGTATCGCGGGATGGATCAACTCCGGTGATCGTACTTTCCTCTCCAACCAGATACTTCATGACGGCACGCTCCCAGTCGATACGGGAAACATCGGTGGGCAGCCCGATTGGGACACTGATGCACGATTCCCAGGCAATGAGTTTGTCACCGTCAACAGCTTCGTTTCAGGAACCGCAGTTGTCGACGGTACGCTCGATGCTGGGTATGGCGCAGCGCACTTCATTCAGACCAACTACACCGGGTTCGGTGATAACGGAGACGCATCCGATCAAGGTGGGGGGGGGTCCGAGATCGACGGACTCTACATCATGGCCGACGCGACCGACCTCTACATCTTTATTGCAGGAAACATCGAAGCCAATGGTAATGCGCTCGATCTCTATATCGACACAGACAATGGCGCTACCGGGGCAAGTACCTTGGGCACTGGCTCGGGCACCGGGGCATACATCGTCGACGCCCAGTCGGGCATGATCTTTGATTCCGGATTTGCACCAAACTATGTCCTGAGTGTTGATTCAGAGTGGGTTGATCCGGATCGGCTCCCACGAGCATATTTTGGTTCGTTTACAGGCAACAATGCGGCGGTCGATCTCCTTGGAACAATCGCGGGATATGGTGCTGCCGGCGCTGGCACATTGACCGGTGGCGATGCAGGAATCTCAGCATCATTGGCCGTTAATAACTCCAATATCGAAGGCGTTGGCGGTACGCCAACTGATCCAACCCCCGCGGCACCTGACGCGCAATGGGCCTATGGATCAGAACTCAACAATGCTCGTGTATTTATTGATGTTCCCAACAATAATCTTTACCTGTTCATCGCGGGCAACATCCAGGTGAACTACAACAAGTTTGTGCTTTTCTTTGATTCCCAGCCAGGCGGACAGAATGTGCTCCTCGACAACAATGTCGACATCAGCTTCAACAACCTCAACGGGATGAGCAACATTACCTTTGATGCGGCATTTGAGCCTGACTACTGGCTCAATATCAACAACGGCATCGATGGCGGCTCGGGCAATCTTCTCCGCTTTACCGATGCGGCAACACTCCGTACCAATGGGGCAAACATTGATCCATTCTTTGGCGTCATCACCGACTATGGTTCATATGATGGTGGCGATGTCGCACTTTTCCCTGTCATTCCATTTGATGGGCCTCGCATTGATATTCAGGATGGTTCGCTCGGCAGCCTCTTCGCCAACTACGGCCCAAGGCTCTCGGCGGTTGATCCAATGAACCCGATTTCTAATCTCATCAACATCGCCGTCAATAACTCCAATGTTGCCGGCGTGACGGATACTGATGCGTCGGGCGCCAGTGCCGTCAATACGGGGATCGAAATTCGCATCGACCTTGATGAGCTTGGGTGGGACGGTACGCAGGACATCCTCGTTGCTGGATGGATTGCAAACGATGCATTCAACTATATTTCCAACCAAGTTCTTGGTGGAATCCCAGGGCCAGACAACATCGGGCTTCGTGATGCCGATGAAGATGGCGTCAATGATCTTGATTTCAACACAATTGCTGGCGATCAGTTCTTGAATCTGACCAACCCGACGATCATTGAAGATTGTCCAGCCGACATCAACGGTGATGGATCACTGAACTTCTTCGATATCTCTGAGTTCCTTACACTCTTTAGTGCCATGGACCCACAGGCAGACTTCAACAACGATGGTTCGTTCAACTTCTTTGATATCTCCGAATTCCTCTCGGCATTCGCAGCGGGATGCCCATAACCTGAAACCTGCTCCACGAGCATGACACAAGCGTGTCTGCCCGTGGAGTTTAAGACAACTCGGGCGTCCGTGCTCAACAGCACGGACGCCTTTTTCAAGCGAAATCTTCGCTCGTCCGATAGAATCACACCCTTACCGATCCTCTGTTAGGAGATAAACTGTGCAAGTATCCAAGCGTTGGTCAGTCATCGTGCCTTTTCTCGCCTTCTTTGGCGTCATATCGAGCCTTTTCTCTGGTGCGGCCTTTGGCGAACCTGAGATGGTCCGGCCAGAAACACTCCCGCAAGGCTTTGTGATTGTCGTCACTGACTCCTCAGGCGAGGCCAACAAAGACAATCCAATGTACATGGCATCGAGTATTAACGGGTGGAATCCGTCCGATGAAGAATTCATGCTCTCGGGGCGTTCAGATTTGCGTTGGCAGATTGTCATCGATCGTGATCTCCAAGGTGTTGGCGTGCAGTTCAAGTTTACACTTGGAGGATGGGATCGCGAGGAGCTCGATGCGGATGGAAACGCTATTCCAAACCGATCGCTTCCTTTGGTCGATGCTTCCAAATTGAAGGAAGGTGAAAAGCCAATCATCGAACTCACCGTCATCGACTTTCGTGAGCCGGTTTCACTCGCCGAGCAGGTCCGAGCATCGGGATTTTATCATAAATTGATCGTGACAGGCGATGTTTCGAGGCTCGAAGTTCGAGGCGGGGGAGGTGGTGCTCAGGCAATGACGCGTGATCTACTTATCTGGACCCCCCCGGGGTACAACGATCCTGCAAACGCGGACAAAACCTACCCGGTGCTTTATATGTTCGATGGCCAAAACATCTTCGAGCAACTTCCGGGTGTACCCGGCGAGTGGGGAGCGGACGAAACAGCAACCAGACTCGTGGAGTCCGGCAAAGTCGAACCCATGATTATTGTCGGCATCCCCCATGCGGGTGAATACAGACTGAGCGAATACCTTCCCTTCGGATCGTATAAAGGCGTCAAGGCCGATGGGCAGGCCACGATGGAATGGATATTCCGTCAAGTTATGCCTCGCGTCGAGCGAGCATTTCGTGTCAGGACTGATCGTGCATCGACATCCATCGGCGGTGCTTCACTCGGTGGGGCAATGGCACTCTACGCTTCAACTGCTTACCCAGACCGGTTCGCCAACGCCATTATCGAAAGTCTTCCCATGATGGATGATGAGGGGCACGCAACGATGACCTACCTCTCTTCAGTCAAGCACTGGCCAGACAAAGTTTTTATCGGAATGGGTGGAAAAGAAGTCGGCAATGATCCGGCTGACGAGGAGCTTAATGCCAAATACCGTCAATGGGCAAAAATGCTCGATTTAGGCATGGCAGCTTCGGGGTTGGGTGACGATCAGCGGCTGCTGATTATCGATCCAGATGCCAACCACAACGAAATAGCTTGGAATAAGCGATTTGAGCAGGCCTTGCTCTTCTTGTACGGCAGGTAGGCCTTATTTTCATCGGGTCACTTTTTGCATCAAGAATCAGCCATGAAGCCGATGTATACTCAGATTATCATCGGAGGTTGAGTATGCAGATATCTGTGGGTGTGTCCTTACTTGTGCGCATGATCTTGGTCATTGCTGTGGCGTTTGTGTTTCTCGGATCGGGATGTGTGATCGAGCGCAATGAACGACGGGCCGATCGTATCGAGGAAGCAGCCTTGACCGAGAGTGTCTTCGGGCTTTGGGTAACACGATGGGATTATCAAACCCCCGATGACATTCGCGAAATCGTCTCCAAGGCGGCCTCACTGGGTATCACCGATCTTTACTGGCAAGTTCGGGGACAGGCCGATGCCTATTACCAGTCTGAGATTGAGCCTTGGGGCGAAGAACTGACCCGTCTGCGCGGACAAAAAAATGAGAATGATCAGGCTCGAATACGATTGCCTGATCCCGGGTTTGATCCATTGGAATTGGCGATTGAACAGGCCCATGCCCAAGGCATACGATTGCACGCATGGATCAATGTTATGCCACTTTGGCGAGGCATAAGCCCACCGATTGATGAGTTTCATCTTTTCCACCGGCGTCCAGAATGGCGACTCACTGATGAGACAGGTACTGTCCAGCCTTTGGGCACGGGGTATGTTGTGGTTAATCCAGTGCTCGATGAGGTGCAGGACCACATTGTCAATGTCGTCCGTGATATCGTCACCCGCTACGACATCGACGGGGTCCACCTCGACTACATCCGATTCCTCACCGATGAACTCGGCAAAGAGAAACTCTACCCCGGCGATGCCAAGAGCTTGTCACTCTACGCTCGGATGGTCGGGGATCGAGCGACCGTGGGGCATCTCAACCGGACAAAGTATCGCGCGTGGATCCGTGATCGGATCACGACCCTGGTCGACCGGATCGGACGCGAAGCGCTCGACGGATATCCTCAGATTCGGTACTCAGCTGCCGTCTGGCGACGCCCGGATCTGGCGCGTGACCAATACCTTCAAGATGCCCAACGATGGGTTAACGAGGGGATGGTCGATGAAATCATGCCGATGATTTATACCGATAAGGATATCCAGTTCGAGGACGATCTTAAAGCGTGGTATGCAGCGGTCGATCACAAGCGCGTGCTCGCAGGGATTGGAGTTTACAAGCATGATTCCGCTGGACAGACCCTTTCGCAGGCAACGCTCGGACATCCACGCCGATTCGTCCTCTTTGCTTATTCGTCCATGTTTGAATCTGCGAATCCAGACCAAGACAAAACGCCCGAAGCAATTCGCCTGCGGGCAATGCAGCGCGAAGCGATGACTAAGTTTATTGAGAGGCTTGACCAGTTCGCCCAGATGAACCGGATCGGCGGATGAGATGGCGACGCTGGGCATCGACATCGGAGGCACAAGCGTCAAGGTCTGTTTTCTCGATGTTCATTCGTGTCTTACTGCGCGAAGTAGTGCGTATGCCAACCCATCACGCGAAGTGTTGATCGGTGCGATCCGCGAGGCGATTGGGCAGTTGCCGAAGGTTGAGCCGAGCACGCCCATCGGGCTCTGCCTGCCTGGTAAGAGATCAGATGATGGGTGCTCAATCGAGCGTGCGGTGAACCTGCCTTGTCTTGATGGTTGGCGATTCGATGCGATCCTTGAACAGGTATTGGGGGGGGGGCCCACAATCTATGCTGTGCTCAGCGATGTACAGGCTGCGGGGGTGGACTTTATTTGTGGGCACAAGTGTTGTGGGCGAACCGCGATCATCGCCATCGGTACTGGCGTTGGATTTGCGGTCTTTGATGATGGTGAAGTGGTTGGGATCGGGAATCGAGGCATTGGTCATCTGGGCATGATCGACATAGGGCAGCTCGGCGAGGATGACCGGCTTGCGCCAGATGGTGCAAGGAACACGCTTGAGTCCTACATCGGAGCACGGACGATCGAGCAGCGGTTTCCGGGTGTTGAGTCGATGAAACTGCTTGGGGTGATTGAGACGCTGGGGATGGATGAGCCTTTTATGAATGCGATTGTGCGCATGATTCGTATCGTCCATGCGATCTATGTGCCCGACCAGATTGTGCTCATGGGCGGCGTGGGGATCGCGCTCTTGACCCATCAAAACAAGATCGAAACAGCGGTCAACGACGGCTTGACGAGCTTGGCGAATCCTGATTGGCGATTGATGTTCGGTGACTCACCCTATCATGCAGCCTGCGGGGCCGCACGGTCGGTGTCCTGATTCGGACGATTCCCGAGCATGCAGATGATGGTGGTGAAGATGACGCCGATGGTGAGTTTCCAGGTGAAGTGGATGTCATAAAAATATTCGATGCGAGGCGTGTGTAGTGCAGGGATTGCATCGTAGAGAAATCTCTGCGTTGCAATCATCCACACAAACCCAACAACCAATGCAGCGATCACCGATCGGGTCGAGCCTCGTTTGGTGAAGAGGGCGGTGAAGAAGACACCGATCAATCCGGCGTAAGCGATACCCATGACGCCGAGGGCGAAGTTGATGAGTGTTTCGTTGTTGCTGTTCTTCCAGAAGATGCAGACGATCGCGAAGAGGCCGAGAATGATGCCCCATCCGACGACGGCGAGTCTGCCGACGAATACGAAGTGGCGTTCGGGGATGTTGGGGTTCTTTGCCGTGACCATTGGGCGGTAGAGATCGGCGATGAAGGCGGCCCCCATCGCATTGATCGCGCTGTTGAGACTCGACAACCCGGCTGCGAAGAGCCCGGCCATCATCAACCCGCGCACGCCGGGCGGAATCTGGGTCATGATGTAGTGAAGGAACACCTTGACCGAATCTCCGGTGGGTGACTCGCCGGTGAGGGTGGTGAGTTCCGGGCGTTGATAAACGATCCAAAGGAACAGCCCGACGATCAGGAAGATTGAAACGGTGGGGATGGCCAACAAGATTCCGGTGATGATCGAGCGGGCACCGGCTTTGGCGGATTGACAAGTGAGCATTCGTTGGGCGAGGTCTTGATCGGTGCCATAGGAACCGACGCCCAGGAGCGTGAACCCGATGATGCACGCCGGGAGGGAGAAGCTCTGGCGTGGATCGAGCGAGAGATCGAAGAGGGTGAGTTTGGAGCTGCCCTCGCTGCCCCCGGTTTGGAGTTCGGTGATGATTTGTGAAATCGGGACAGTGAATGAGCCGGTGATGAGGAGGATCGCGACAAGCGCAGCTCCGATGAGGATGCCGAACTGGATGACATCGGACCAGATGACCGAGCTGATCCCTCCTGCGAGTGTGTAGCCGATACCGACGGTCGTGAGGATGGCGATGGCGATGATAAGGTTTTCTGGATCGGTGCCTTTGTCGAGTCCGAAGAGCAGGATCGACGCCGGGATCGCGCCAGCGTAGATTCGTGCACCCGAAGCGAGGACACGCCCGATCATAAAAGTGGTCGAAGCAGCCTTGCGCGATGGTGCTCCAAATCGAGTTTCAAGGAGTTCATAGATTGACGCGCTGTGTGACCGATAGAAGGCCGGGAGAAAGACAAAGGCAATGATGATCGCGGCGAGGATCATCCCAATGTTGGTAGCGAGGTAGGTTAGGTCGCCAAGGTAGGCGCTCTCGGGGACGCTGATAAAAGTGACTGCTGAGAGGGAGGTTGCGACGATGGAGATCGCAACGGCCCAAGGCGGCATCTGTCGGCTTCCTAGGAAGTAATCCTCGGTGGTCTGGTTGGTCTTTCGGCTCAAGAGGTACCCGGTGATGGCGAGGGTGAGAAAGTAGGCGATGAGGACAAGCCAGTCCGTATCGGTGAAACCCGAGCCAGTCGGGGGGGAAGGATCAACTTGTACAAGGGCGATCAGCATACCCCATTTTCGGATATCGAACCGGTTTCTGGTTACAATGGCCTGTGACTTTGGAGGGATTTGGGCTATACTCATGGACCCCATGGAGCGGTGGCAGAGCGGTTGAATGCGCTGGATTCGAAATCCAGTATGGCCTTCGGGTCATCGGGGGTTCGAATCCCCCCTGCTCCGTTGAACCGCGTTCTTGTTGAAAGAACGCGGTTTTTTTGTGGGAATTTGGGGGTGAGTTCCAAAAGAGTTCCAAATCGAGCGTTTTTCTTACCTCGGGAGAGTTTCAAAATGCTCTCCGCAAACCATGATATGATTGGAGCTGGAACTCAAATCAAATTATTCTCTATTAAACATACGGCGAGCGCGTAGGGTCCAAGAATTCAGCCGAGGTGATCCTTGGGTATTTGCCGTAGGGTCCAAAAACTCAGCCGCGCGGGATTAGTTGGTAAATGCAGATGAATCAGTGATTCTGAAACACAATCTGCGCACGAAAATGCCTCTTGTTCGCTCAGTTTGATTGTCGAAATGATCAATCG
>JALSHH010000013.1 GCA_026982335.1 Phycisphaerales bacterium | reverse complement strand
GAAACTGAAGTGGTCGATTACTCCGTATAGTCCTCGGTAAACTCAACCGCATCGGCCGGATCAACAATCCCGTCATCGGTGATATCCGCCCGCTTGGTTTGCGCGTTGTATGAATCAAGGAAATCAATAACATCCTGCGTGTTGAGCACCTCGTCACGGTTCCAGTCGCCGGAGATTGGGGAATCTTGGATCGTGAATATACCTACTTCACCCATTCTCGGCGTATCGTTCTCATCGAAGAACACATTGAGCAACATAACTTCCTTTGCATCCACCAGCTTGTCGGCAAAGAACAAGATATCAAAGGTCGTTCCATCCGAAGTGTCGATATCGGCATCAATTGGCTCGACAGCGACACCCGTCTTTGTTTGATAAATTGCGATAGAAATAGCACTTTTAATACATGGCATTTGGCCAACATCGTAAGGTGAACCTGCGGAAACATTAATGCCCGCCGTTACCCCAACCGAACTATTTACTACCACGGGATACTTCCCGTCTAAATTCCCCAATTCGACTGCGGCCAACTGCAGTGCATCCATCTGTCCCACAAACATGCCGCCACCCCAGGATGCAGGAACTTCATTTTCACCACAAGCATCTTCCAAATCATTAAAATAATTTTCCAACTCTTGCCGATAATGCGCGAGTGCCTCTTCAATACAGTCGTACAAATTGTCTTCATTTGCAGCCGGATCGTCCGACCCTTCCCCAAATAAATCTATACAGGCTCTCAAATTAGCAAGGAACTCATTCCAAAACATTTCACGCACAGCTGCATGTTCTCCAGTCGGATCATCTTCGCACGATGACCTGAACGAGCGGGCTCCCTCCCGACACATCCACCAAGCCATTGCATCTTGGTAATCATCGCTTGGTGGCTCAGGATTATTGAATCTGTCATTACACTCCTGCAACTTACACAGATATTCCCGAAAACACGATGCTCCACAAGGAATCATGGTGAGCGACGCCGCACCACTGCTACACACAGCCAGCCCGATAGTCCCTAGGAATGTCATTTTTAAAATAGAATTTTTTTGGAACATGATGGTTTCACCTCAATAAACAACAACCACCAAGCCGCCCACACCACTGGTGGGCTGGTGGGCTGGTGGGCTGGTGGGCTGGAAGTATTATCGGGTATTGCGATCTTGGTGTCAAACGCAAGGCGGACAAATTAGACATCAATTGTAAAGGGCGAAGAGGACACCATTCAATCCCCTTTCTACTCCCGCTTTCTCTCCCCCCTCGACACGCCATACCATCGCCCATGCCCTCTCGTGTTGTCATTACAGGCCTGTGGGCCCCGTCTGCTCGATCGGCATCGGCGCCGAACCCTTCTGGCAGGCCCTGCCCAACTTCAACCCTTGATCTTTCATCAAACAAAAAACAGACGATTGCTCGCCCGTTTGGAAGAAACTGAAGTGGTCGATTACTCCGTATAGTCCTCGGTAAACTCAACCGCATCGGCCGGATCAACAATCCCGTCATCGGTGATATCCGCCCGCTTGGTTTGCGCGTTGTATGAATCAAGGAAATCAACAACATCCTGCGTGTTGAGCACCTCGTCACGGTTCCAGTCGCCGGAGATTGGGGAATCTTGGATCTCGATATATCCAACCTCAGCAAGGCGAGGGGTACCATTCTGGTCAAAATATATGCTAATCAGCGTAACATTTTTTGCATCGACAAGATCACTGGCCGACAAGTGCACGGTAAAATTTGTCCCATCGGAAGTATCCAAATCGGCGTCGATTGCTTCAAGAACACTGCCATTTTTTGTTGCATAGGAAGCAAGCAAAAGGCTTCGCTTAATACACGGCACCTGACGAATATCATATGATGATCCGGGAGATATGTTTACGCCTGCGGAAAAATCAAGTGAAGTATTAACGCTTGCGGGATATTTTCCGTCCAAACTGCCCGATTGGATAGCGGATAAGCGAAGCGAATCCATTGGGCCAACCCAAAAACCACCATACGCTGATGCTGGAACTACAGCATCAGCACAAGGATCATCTGTTGGCGGAAGAACATCTTCAACACTTCGCCTATATGACTCAAACATACCCTGTAAACATATTGCCAAGCTTTCCGGGTTTGGTTCATCCGCATCGGGGCCGTACTGAGTAAGGCAAAGCTCAATATTGTCAATAAACTGATCCCATAAATCGTTGAGAATATCCGCAAACACACCGCTATCACATCCGAGAAACTCCACCAAAGTACCCGCTGCACAAGCGTTCCGAGCGGCTTCATACAGATCGCCTGGATAAAGCGTATTACATTGATCGATTCTACACATAAATCGCTGAGCACAAGTACCGGCCCAACAGTTATCAAAATCATCAAACATCTTTGACGAAGCCGAAAGTTGTGACCCCGTAATTAAGACCCCGATGAAGCCAATCAACAGACCGCCTCTCATAGATAACTTCTGAAACATGATGGTTTCACCTCAATAAACAACCACCACCAAGCCGCCCACACCGCTGGTGGGCTGGTGGGCTGGAAGTATTGTCGGATATTGCGGTCTTGTTGTCAATCCAAATACCGGTGAAATACCTATTCATATTCATCCGCATTTCCAAAGAACCCTCTGAAGAACCCAACAGTGCTCCCAAATCAACACAAGCCATTCCCTGATCCCCGATCCCAATCCCCGCCTCCCCTCGCCTTTCCATCCATCAAAGCACGCCATACCATCGCCCATGTGCTCCCGTGTTGTCATTACAGGCCTGGGCCCCGTCTGCTCGATCGGTATCGGCATCGAACCCTTCTGGCAGGCCCTGCTCGATGGGCGATCGGCCCTTTCGCCCATCGAAGCCTTCGATGCTTCGGGCTATCGTTCCAAACTCGCAGGCGAGGTTCGAGAAGTCAAAATTCGGGACTTCGTGCCAAAGTCCTACCGAAAAGCCACCAAAGTCATGGCCCGCGATACAGAGCTCGCCGTCATCGCCGCCAAACTCGCTGCCCAAGACGCCGGGCTTATCACCCGAGGCTCAGAAGACGCTGACGAAGGATTTGCCCCCGACCTCACCCGCATCGGATGCCAAATCGGCGCGGGACTCATCGCAGCCGACACCGAAGAGCTCTCCCGCGCGGTCGTCTCAGCACAAGACGACGCCGGCAAGTTCTCGATGGAAAAATGGGGCACTGAATCCAACGCCCTGGGCACAGGCGAATCGGGGATGAACAACCTCCCGCCGCTCTGGCTACTCAAATACCTCCCCAACATGCTCGCCTGCCATGTGACGATCATCCACGGACTCGAAGGCCCATCGAACACCATCATGGGTGCCGAAGCCAGCGCAATCCTCTCAATTGGCGAATCTGCACGAGTCATCGAGCGAGGCTCAGCGGACCTGTGCTTCACCGGCGGCGCAGAATCCCGACTCAACCCCCTTGGACTCCTCCGATGGGACTATTCTGGACGACTCGCCGACACCGGCGAAGCAACCGATGGCTCAACGATCACCAAACCCTACGACCCCGATTCCAAAGGCGGAATCATCGGCGAAGCGGGCGGGATGCTCATCATCGAAAACGAACACCACGCCAAAGCCCGCGATGCAACCATCTACGCCGAAATTACCGGATTCGGCGCTGCCCAAACCCCGCCTCCAGTCTTCCCTGGTATTCTTGATCAGCCCGACCCTGATCCGATCGACCGCGGGCTCGAAGCCGCCATCGAATCTGCCCTCATCGATGCGAATCTATCTCAAGCCGACATCGACCTCATCATGCCGATGGGAATCGGCGTGCCGAATCTCGATGCAATGGAACTCGGCGCCCTGCGCAGCGTTTTTGCTGATCGATTGGACCAAATCCCTCGTATCACCCTCGCCGACCGCGTTGGCAACACCATGGCCGGGCATGGCGGACTCATGGCCGCTGCCGGGGCCATGTGCCTCGCATCCCAGCGTCTCCCCGCCAACAGTTCCCAATCCCAACCCGACACAATCAACCATGTCCTGATCTGCTCTGGATCACTCGGCGGGCAATCAGGCGCACTGGTTCTCTCCAAACCCCAATAAATCAAAACAAGGGCGATTTATCCTTCGCTTGGGGAGAGATATGTTCTATTTCTGAATACAATACCCGACTACTCATCTTATTTTTGATTTCCTGGAGACCCACAGCATGCCCCATTCCAACCACTCTTCCCGCGGCCGACGATCCACCCCACTGGCCGACCTTGACCCTGCACTGACCGAAATCAGCCGAAAGGTCATCGGGTGCGCCATCGAAACCCACAAGGAACTCGGACCAGGATATCCGCTTGAAATCTACCGTGCAGCACTCCTCTATGAACTCAAACACGAAGAAGTCTCCTTCGAAGAAAACAAGTCATACGATGTCGAATTCGATGGCGAAGTCATCGGCACGGTGACTGCAGACCTCTTCGCCGGCAATCGATTCCTGATCAAAGTCATGGCAGAAAACTACGAAATAGGTGGCAAAGAGCGCAACGAACTCCGTGCTTTGCTCCGCGCTGCCGATCTCGAACTCGGACTCATCATCAATTTCGGACAACGAAGACTCAAAGATGGGCTTGTCCGCGTACTCAACCCCGATGCCCTGCGCACCGATACCGAAGAAGAGTACGAAGATGAAGAAGAAAGCGAACTGGTCGAATCCTCTGAAGAATAAGCCTGAGGAACATACTTCCCAAGGAACATACTCCATGACTCCTAAGAAACAGCGTGTCGTTATCACCGGCATGGGCTGGGTCACCCCTCTAGGCACCGACATCGATAATGTGTGGAACAAGCTTCTCAGTGCCCAAGGCGCGATCGGTCCAGTGACACGATTCGATGCATCGACCTGCGCCACCAACTTCGCTGCCGAGGTCAAAAATTTCACCTTGACAGACCACCTCGGCGATCGCGCCCATGTCCACAGCGCCGCCGGACTGGGCACCCAGTTCGCCCTCGCCGCGACCAAAACCGCCTGGACCATGGCCGGACTCGACACAACACCCCCAAATCTCAAACGCACCGGCATCTACCTTGGCGCTGGTGAAGGGGTTCTCGACTACCCCCCCTACATGGCTGCCAACATCGCCGGATGGGACAGCCAAGCCCGCAAACTCGATTCGGTTGCATGGATCGCCAAAGCCTATGAAGGCATGAACCCCATTGCCGAAATCGAACAAGAGCCTCAACTGACCTTGACCCACATCGCCGCCGAACTCGGCACCATGGGCCCGACACTCAACTGCATGACCGCCTGCGCCGCTTCGACCCAAGCCATCGGCGAAGCCTTCGAGATCATCCGCCGAGGCGACGCCGATATCATGGTCGCAGGCGGATGCCATTCAATGATCCATCCTCTAGGCATGACCGGATTCATGCGCCTCACCGCCATGTCCACTCGTCGGGATGATCCACAAACCGCTTCGCGTCCCTTCGACCTCTCCCGCGACGGGTTCGTCATGGGCGAAGGTGCAGGCATCATCATTCTCGAATCGCTCGAATCAGCCAAAGCACGCAAAGCCAACATCCTCGCTGAGGTCGCCGGATTCGGATCCACCGCCGACGCCTACCGCATCACCGATATTCACCCCGACGGGAAAGGCGGCGCGGGTGCAATATCGGCAGCATTGGCACAAGCCGGAATTGATCCAAACGCCACCGACGACACCGGGCGACCGCTCGTCCACTACATCTCTGCCCATGGTACAGGCACCCAAGAAAACGACAAAACCGAATCCAACGGCATCCGCTCAGTCTTTGGCAAACTCGCCACACAAGTCCCATTCTCGTCCATCAAATCCATGATGGGACACCTCATCCAAGCCGCCGGCGCGGTCGAACTCATGACCTGTATCCAAGCGATCCAGACCGGAATCCTCCCCCCCACCGCGAATCTCAACAACCTCGATCCCGCCTGCGGACTTGATCATATACCCAACAAGCCACGCGATGAAAATCATCGTGGTGGCGTTGATGTTTGCCTTTCAAACTCCTTTGGCTTCGGCGGCCAAAACGACACCCTCTGCCTCCGCAAATACAAAGACTGACCCCCGTTACCCCCTCCGTTTTTCACCGCTTTCTCTCAATCCCGCCGATCAAAGGATCATGTCTAAACTCGCCATGATCCAAGGCACCATCACCGGCTTCGCTGTCATCGCAGCCGTCGGGGTTGTTGCAATCATCGGCCTGCGATTTGCCAAGGCCGACGCGGCCAACAGCGTCTACCAATCCCGACTACGCGATCTCTCGACCGAGTACCAATCCCTTATGGCCCAATACAACCAAGTCGTCCGCCAAACTGCGATTACGGAACTTATCGTCAAAAATCGCAAAGTCACCGTTGCCATCCGCACCATCGAAGGTACTGCCGAGACCATTGAAACCGAGTGCGATGCGGACAAAGAAATCTATGTCGATTTTGCCCTGATCGAAGGCCGGCTCTGGATACGAAGAGTATTCGACAGTGACACCCCACCATCCCAGGCCACCATCATCAATCCCAAACTCGTCAATGTTGACTGGGATTCAGCAAGTGCCCTTGTCGGTCAAGCCGTCTATCGCCAACTCGACGAAGGACGGTGGGTCGTCCACGCTTCGGGCGATGGTGCCCTCGCACTGACCAAAATTCCCGAAGACCAAATCGTGTCCCTCTCGCCCCCCCCAACAATTCAGGCCTATGAAGAAATCCAAGCCCAAATCAAGAAACAAGTCGAAAAAATCACTTGGCGCGATATTTTCACATCAGTGCTTGGAAACTGATTCTTCTCCCACACAAACCACCCCTCATCGCACCGTCATCAATACCAATCCCAAGAAAAAACTAGTCTTCCTCTCCCAGCGTTCCATTGGCCAAGGCGTAGACCCACGGAGCCCACATGGTGACAAAGGTGATTGCAAAGAGAAAGAAAGCAATCATGAACTCCCCAACACCGCATGCAGCACCAATCGCTGCAACAACCCAGATCGAGGCTGCGGTCGTCAAGCCCTTCACCACTCGCTTCGAGTGCAAAATCGCACCTGCCCCCAAAAAACCAACGCCGGAAATAATGTAAGAAAGAACACGCGTTGGGTCCGCACGGATAATCGTGTCATTGTCGCTCAAAGTAATGAGCTGCTGCCCGATGAGGGTAAAAGCAGCAGCCCCGGTGGCGATAAGAATCATGGTGCGAATATCGGCAGGTTTTTCCGAACGACCACGCTCCCAACCAAGGAGTCCACCAAAAACGGCAGCAAGGAGCAAACGAAAAAGCACAGCATGCTTCTCATCCCGAGGCACATTCCAATCGATAAGCTGGGCAAGGTGAAAATCGTGGATTGATGCGAGAAAAAAGTCCATTCGCTATTGTCCCCGATCTTGGTTCAAAATGCAACTCCCATCTGCGGGTGTTTATGGACATCCGGCAGCGAAGTAATTCAGGAAATCCGAAACATCGAAAAAATTAAACAAGGCATCGTCATTGAAATCAGCCGATGAATCGCTCGATGTAAAGGCTATAAGAAAAGCCAAGACATCGAAGAAATTGAGTTCGCCGTCACCGGTAAAATCCGCAAGGCATGAGATGAAAGACTCGCCGGTTGCTCGAACCATCCATGCACCTTGAAACGGGGACTGACTCATCTGTAAAATAAAAGGTGACGAACCAAGGTCCTCGAGATTAGGGTCAGGGTTGTAAAAGAGCCAACTCTGTGCACCGGCAGTAGGAGCGTTGGGATCCATCGAAGCAGGATTGGCACGCTGAATCACCTCCATCATGACCGCAACAAAAAACACTCCTTCGACTTGGGTCGGTTCAACGGAATAGGTGACAAACTCACCAAAGGCGGTATCGACCCATTGTCCGGGGGTTGTTGAGAGGAGGACCGCATCGGTGGGATCATGATCGTTGTTGGGATCGTTGAGGATGGCAATGGTAAGCTCGTCTGAGCCGACATTACCGTCGTTGTCCGCGATGTCACCGAAGGATACAGAGACAACCGTAATGAGCTCGCCTCCTTCGATGGTGTCAAAGGAATTGAGCCAAGTCACATTGGCATCAAACTGAGATGGACCCAAGTTGAACGAACCAACTCCTGTGTCGAGAATGTAATCGACCTGTTGGGCCAAACTTGGCGAAACGCCAAAGAAAACCACCAAAAAAAGTACGGGAAAAGTATGGGTCTTGGGGGTGAACACAGATCAATCTCCATTCATGTCAAAGGCCTTCACAGGAAGCGAGTGCATAAATTATGCCTTCCGGGCACAATGGTAGGGTTCTTTGGTGGTTGAGAAACACCAATTTCCATCCAGAATCAGATACCCACCCTATACTCGTCGGCATCAACGCGCCGGATTGTGCATTGGTGCGAACCGGTCGGCCTGGTTCAACGAATAGGCCGATCCCGAGGTGTAGTCTCGGAAGGGCGTCTCTCTTGTGTGAGTCGACCCTACAGGTTGGATAGTGAACGAAGTCCCCGAGAAATAAACGGGAGTTATATACATGGCAGCCCGCACCGGAGCAAGCGTCGGCGTCGCCGTCACCATCACGATCCTTGGCGTGATGAGTCTTGTACTGTTTGTGACGACGATGATTTTCTATGGCAACGCACAGAGCGCCAAAAGTGATCTTGAAGCTGCCAACGAAGCCAATAAAGCCTTCGTTTCCTCTCAAGAGCGCGAACACGCTGCAATTCGTGCAATTCGCGACGAAGCCTCACGCGAACGCAAAACCGTGGTCGGATTTTTGGCAACCAATAAATCTGAGCTGATGAAGATCATCGCCGGCGAAGCATCAATGAGTATGGCCGAACTTCGTGAACGACTTGCAAACATCCAAGGTGCAGAAGGCTCATCGCTCATCGGGCTCATCGAGCTCAAGAACGACCAGATCGCCACCCTCGACACCCAACTCGCCGCTGCCGAAGCCGAACGACGAGCTGCCCAAGCAGCTGCCCGTGCCGAAGCCGAGCGCGTTGCAAGCATCGAAGACGACTTCAATAACGCAGCAGCCAACATGCAAGGCGAAGTGCAAGTCTACGCCGACTCAAACAGACAACTCTCCGAAGGGTTCGCTGCCATCGAACAGCGCCGAATCGACCAAATGGAAAGCCAACGAAGCGACTTCACCTCTCGCCAACAGCAAATGCAAGCAGCCGTTGACGAACTGATCCAAGAAAATATTGTTCTTCAGGACCAAATCTCACGACTACTGGGCGAAGGTGGGGTTGATCGGCCAATGCCACTCAATGAAGAAGCACTTGTCGATGGCACTGTTACTCAAGTTAATTCTGACAATGAAGTCGTCATCTCGATCGGACGCAACAAAAAAGCAATCCTCGGAATGACCTTCGCAATCTATGACGACGCAACCGATATCCGAGTCAATGCCGAAACAGGTGAGTATCCCCTAGGCAAAGCCGTCGTCGAAATTGTCCGTGTAGAAGACACCTTCTCGCGAGCACGCGTGATCTCTTCGTCACAAGGGAACCCAATCGTGCGAGGTGATGTAATTGCCAATGCAATTTACGACCCCACCAAAACCTACAAATTCGTGGTCGACGGACTCTTCGACACCGATGGCGACGGCATCGCATCTCGCTTCGAACGCGAAACCCTCGAAGCACTCATCGAACAATGGGGTGGAATCTTGGTACCTGAAATATCAGGCGACACCGACTTTGTTGTCCTTGGCGAAAAACCTGTCCTGCCCCCCCAACCTACAGTCGGAGCCCCCGTCGCAACGATCCAAGAATATGTTCGGCTCCAGCAGGAAATCCAGCGATACGACGACCTGATGAGCAAGGCCGAACTCACTTCCATGCCCTTGCTCAATGCCAATCGTCTCCAAACACTCATCGGCGATTTCCCAGACTGATAAACCAAATAGGTTTGCAGAGACGGAGCCTTTGATGTCAAGGTATGACCCACGCGCCAAGCTCAGCACTCTGCAATCTTTAGTGATTCAGCCTGCAATGTATGCCGCTTTGCGCTCGCTTCTGACCGGTGCCCACATCTTGCCGTTGCCAACCGTGCTCCACAACGCCAAAATGCTTGGGCGAACCTTTGGTGGTTCACGAATGAACCGCAAACGCGTAAGCATGGCGATTGATCGCCTTGGCATTGCAATGCCCAACCTCTCTTATGAGGAACGCGCCGAACTCGTACTTCAAAGCTATGAGCACTTGGCAATGCTGGCTATCGAACTGGCCATCATGCCAAGGTACCTGACCGAAGATGCTTGGACCGACTATGTTGAGCTTGGATCACTCGATACCGTTATTCGTCCATTGATCGACGAGCATCCAACACTGCTGCTCACTGGACACAGCGGCAACTGGGAAACGCTCGGATACACCATGGCCCTCCTGGGATTTCGAATGCATGTCCTCTATCGCCCCCTTGACCTTCGCCCCGCCGACGCATGGTTGCGCCAGACACGCGCCAGACGCGGACTCGAACTCATTGACAAATTTGGAGCAATGCACAAACTACCAAAACTCCTTGCCAATGGAGAGTCCATCGGCTTTGTCGCGGATCAAAATGCCGGAGACCGCGGTATGCAGGTCCCCTTCTTCGGACGATTGGCATCAAGCTACAAATCAATCGGGCTCCTTGCAATCCAAAACCGTGCTCGAATCATCATCGGCAATGCCCGGCGATTAACCACCAACCCCAACGAAGGCGTCAAACTCAAGTATCGAATCGAAATTTATGATCGGATCGATCCACAAGACTGGGAATCACAACCTGACCCACTCTTCTACATCACCGCACGATATCGTCGAGCAATTGAGGAATCTGTTCGCAAAGCACCGGAACAGTATCTCTGGATGCACCGAATATGGAAGAGCAGACCACGGCATGAACGGCTCAACAAACCATTCCCACAAAATCTCCAAGCAAAACTCGAAGCCTTGCCATGGATGACCGCCGAAGAAATCGAAAGGATCATCGACCAATCCGATCGGGACCGGGCATACATGACCCAACACAAAATCACTCATTTCAAATAAAGGTTCCGGGCGAAACAAGAACATAAGGGAGAAACATGTACGACGAACACACAAACACCCCCCCTGAACAGGCTGCTGGCATGTTGCAAGATGTTCGAGTCTTGATTGTTGATGATGAGCAAGATGTCCTTGATTCGATCACAGTCGCCTTTGAATCTGAAGGAGCGTTGACACTTACAGCAACTGACGGCGATGAGGCCGTACGCATCTGCGAAGAGGATCCACCCGAAATTGTCATCTTGGACATGATGCTTCCAAAACGCTCTGGATTTTTGGCCCTCGAAAAAATCAAAGGCAAAGAAGACTCCCCAATCGTAATTATGGTCACCGCCAATGAGGGCAAACGCCACCAAGCCTATGGAGAATCACTGGGGGTCGATGCATATATGCTCAAACCAGTTCCTCTCATGGTACTGGTTCACAAAGCCGCCCAACTCCTTGATGCCAAGGACGAAGCCGATGGATTATTCGATAAAAAATAATATGGAATCAGCA
This sequence comes from Phycisphaerales bacterium, assembly GCA_026982335.1. Taxonomy (GTDB): domain Bacteria; phylum Planctomycetota; class Phycisphaerae; order Phycisphaerales; family UBA1924; genus UBA1924. The sequence goes on along the minus strand of JALSHH010000013.1, from coordinate 15,374 downwards.
CACCCCAAACTGCTCACACACCCCGATCCACATTCCCCAGCGATTCCAGCTCATCCGCATATCGCTCGCGTATCGGATCGACCACCTCTTTGATAAACCGCTCCGTCTGCTCAACACTCCGCCCAATGTAGGCCATCGGATCCAGATGGGCATCAATATCAATCCCCTCCAACAACGGCTCATTCTTCAAGCGATCGAGCAGATCATTATCCTTGCCCTCCTCCTTGACCACCTGACCGGCTGCCATCGAATGCAGACGGATCACTTCATGGACATCTTGGCGATCTCGCCCCATTTTCACCGCTTCCATCATGATGTTTTCCGTCGCCATAAACGGCAACTCGGCCATCAGATTCCGCCTGACCATCGCCTCATTGACAATCAACCCGTCAGCCACCGTGTGCATCAGATCAAGCGCACCATCCAATGCCAAAAACGCCTCGGGCAGCGACAATCGCCGATTCGACGAATCATCAAGCGTGCGTTCGAGCCACTGGGTGGCTGCCGTGTCATAGGCGTTGCCGACGAGGTTCATCACAAACCGAGTCAACCCACAGATCCGTTCGCACTTCATCGGATTGCGCTTGTAAGGCATGGCCGACGACCCGATTTGGGACTTGCTGAACGGCTCGTCGATTTCTTTGCGGTTGGAGAGCAGCCGGATGTCCGTGGCTGTCTTATGAAGAACAGAAGCAACTGCTGCCAACGGCGCCAACACATGAGCATCACGAACACGGGGGTAGGTCTGACCAGTCAGACTGTAGGTATTTTGATCGATGTACGATTGGGCGTCATACTTGAAACGATACTGATCCAAATCGAGCCCAGAGAGATCAAATCCTTTTAAGGATTCAGAAATTTGATCGTCAACATCCTCATTCACACCACCAGCGAACTCACCCATATCCTTCATGAACTCATCGTAATCGTCGTGTCCAGAAACTCCTGCAAGATACATCAAGCCAAACACCGCTCTTGCCTCAAACTCATCGACCTTCGACGAATCTCCATTAAATAGCTGCAAAAAACTTGCCTGTGTTCCGGTTGCCCCTCTAAATCCTCGCAAAATTGGTTCATGAGATTCGTTTTCGTTGAACAACTGATGTGAACAAATCCAAAGGTCATATGCCCACCCCATCATCCGTCGACCAACTGTTGTTGGTTGGGCAGATTGATAATGTGTAAATCCAAGTGTTGGCATTGTCTTCCAGTCAGAAGCCTGACTCGATAACGAAAAAAGCACCCGATAACATTTGTCATTAATGAGTTTGATCGCTTCATGCTGCTGAATCAAATCCGCATTACACACCACATCCTGACTCGTACACCCCAGATGAATAATCCCGCGGGCCTTGGGGCACCGATCACCAAAGGCGTGCACATGGGCCATCACATCATGGCGCAACTCCCGTTCGTACTTCGCTGCCAGCTCCATATCCTCGTCCGTCACCTCAAGGTGCGCCCGCATCTCGTCGAGTTGTTCATCCGTAATATCCAGCCCGCACGCCTGCTGAGCCTCGGCGACGGCCAACCAAATCTTGCGCCAAGTCGTAAATTTATGCCTCGGCGACCAAATCTTGCACATCTCAGGCGAGGCGTTGCGAGCAGCGAGCGGGGAGGTGTAGGTATCGTGTGGGTTGGGCGTGTTGGTCATGGGAGATGATAGGAATAGGGATTGGGGATCAGGGATTAGGCATTGGGAAAGACAAAAAGAACCGCGAGCAAAACGAGCGACCCTCCCCTAATCTCTAATGGCAATGGCTGGTCCCTAATCCATTCTTCAGTTCGCCACAATGTTCACCAGCCGACCCGGCACCACCACTACCTTGCGCACCGTCTTGCCATCAATCAACGCCCGAATCTTCTCGTCGGCCAGCGCCATCGCTTCGAGCGTCTTGACATCGGTATCGCGGGCCACATGCAGCTTCGAGCGAAGCTTGCCCATCACCTGAATCGGAATCTCGATCTCCTCATCAATCAACATCGCCTCGTCAAAGCTCGGCCAATCAGCAACCGCAACCGAAGTCTCGTTTCCGAGCTTGTGCCACAACTCCTCCGCGACATGAGGTGTAAACGGCCCGATCACCCGAACAAACCGATCCATCTGATCCTTCGTCAACGCCTTGGCGACATTGACAAACTCGAACATCGCCGCGATCGCAGTGTTGAAATTCAATTTCTCGATATCATCACCAACCTTGGCAATCATTCGATGCAGTTGCTTTTCAACCGCATCGTCCGCCGAATCGGCAAACTTGAGTTCACCCGTCGTCTCATCAACGCAGAGCCTCCATATCTTCTGAATCAACCGATGCAGCCCGATGATATCGCGCGTGTTCCAAGGTTTGCTCGCTTCCAACGGCCCCATATACATCTCATAGAGTCGAAAAGTGTCCGCACCATATTCCGCAATCACATCATCCGGGTTCACCACATTCTTGAGGCTCTTGGACATCTTCGCAACAATCCGCTCGACGGGTTGCTCCGTTGCAATCTCGACATAACTGGGCTTCCCATCTGTGCCCAGATTCTCAACCTCGTCAATCGGCACCAACGACTTATCCGCCCGCTGGAACGCATGACTGGTAATCATCCCCTGATGGAACAACTTGCGGTACGGCTCGGTGCTTTTGACAATCCCCAGATCATACAGCACCATGTGCCAGAACCGGGCATACAACAGATGCAACACCGCATGCTCATTGCCTCCGATATACAAATCAACGCCATCCTCGCCCATCCAATAGTCCTGGGCCGCGTCGCCGATGAGTTTTTCACTATTCTTATGATCGCAGTACCGCAGGTAATACCAACAACTCCCTGCCCACCCCGGCATCGTGTTGGTCTCACGCGTCACCTTCGAATCGGGGTGCATCCCATCGACGCCAGCCTGCCCCGCCGTCGTGTGCACCCATTCCCTCGCCTTGGCGAGCAGAGGCTTGGGCGTGTCCGATTCCACGGGCTGATAATCTGTCAAAGGCGGCAACTTCACCGGCAACGAATCCTCGCTCACCCCATGATGGTTCCCGAACTCATCAAAAACAATCGGGAACGGTTCCCCCCAATACCGCTGACGCGAAAACAGCCAATCCCGAAGCTTGAAATTCACCCGCTTGGCACCAAGCTTGTGCTTGGTCAACCAGGCGATCATCTTCGCTTTGGCCTCTTCAATATGCAGCCCGTTGAGCATATCCGAGTTGATTGCCGGGCCATCACCGGTGTAAGCCTCGCCCTCGAAATCCTCCGGCGGCTGCACCGTCCGCACAATCGGCAAGTCAAAAGCCTTGGCAAAATCCCAATCCCGCTGATCCTGTCCCGGCACCGCCATAATTGCCCCGGTGCCATAGCCCATCATCACATAATCCGCCGTCCACACCGGAATAAGTTCCTCCGTAACGGGATTGCGCACATGAATTCCGAGGAACACCCCTGTCTTCTCTTTGTTCTCTTGCCGTTCGACATCCGATCGACCCGAAGCCCACGCGACATATTCCTTGATCTTGTCCCCATCGGTCTCCCCGCCTGCGAACTCCATCGCCATCTCGACCAACCCATGCTCGGGAGCGACGACCATATAGGTCGCTCCATAGATCGTATCGGGGCGCGTGGTAAAAACACGCAGGGTTTCGCCCATGTCGAGTTCGCCTCCGAGCACAATCGGAAATCCAATCTCGGCCCCTTCAGATCGCCCAATCCACTCGGCCTGCTGGGTCTTGGTCGAACCAGGCCAATCCAGATCGGTCAATCCATCGAGCAATCGGTCGGCGTAGGCCGTAATCCGAAACATCCACTGGCGCAAGGGTTTACGCAGCACCGGAAACCCGCCTCGCTCAGATTTTCCATCATGGACCTCTTCATTGGCCAAAGCCGTACCAAGCTTGGGACACCAGTTGACCACCTGCTGCGAGAGATAGGCCAAACGATACGAATCCACCACGGCCTTACGGGTCTCTGTATCAAGCGATTCCCAAGGCCCCGCATCAGTCCCATCAGGCAAATCACCCGCCCCAGTGTACTCAACAGCGTGCGGGTTGAGCTTCACCTTCCGTTTGCCTTCAACAAAATCTCGAATCAAATCATTGATCGGGCGAGCCTTCCCCTTACCGCCGTCGGCATCTGGATCAAACCATGAATGATAAATCTGGAGGAAGATCCACTGCGTCCACTTGTAGTAGTCAGGATCAATGGTCCCAAGTTCACGCGACCAATCGTAACAAAACCCAAACCGCTTGAGCTGGCGCCGAAAGTTATCAATCGCCGTCTTCGTTGTCACCTCAGGATGCACACCCGTCTGGATCGCATATTGCTCAGCCGGAAGCCCAAAGGCATCCCACCCCATCGGATGAAGCACATTGAACCCGCGCATCCTCTTGTACCGACAGAGGATATCCGTCGCGGTATACCCCTCAGGATGCCCCACATGAAGTCCCGCTCCCGACGGATAGGGAAACATATCGAGGCAGTAATACTTGGGTTTCGACCCATCAAACCCGGTTTCGCCGGGATTAGGCTGGATATAGGTCCCCTGCTCATCCCACCACTGCTGCCACCGGCTCTCGATATTTTGCGCCATCTGGGCCGAATATCGGTTGGCCGGCAAATGCTCGGAAGTAAAATCTGTAGCGTGCGTCTGTTCGTTTCCCATGATGGAAGGAGTCTAGGGCCAAAAGACCGCCCAAAGAACCGACCCAACTCAATCCGACAACCTCAAATCCCTGAAATTCCAACCGCAAACCAAGTCGATCCCCCGTTCCAATCCGATACCATCGCATGGTCCACCAGGACCCCGCCAAAAAGGACAATCGGCATGCCTGCCCAAACAAAACCAGCTCCTGACTCATCTCCAAAGCAAACATCAGGATCACCTCCACACGATGCACCAAGCTATGTGCTCGTGGGCCCACTCCGCGCAGGCACCACGATGCTTCACCTGATACTCAACAGCCACCCACAGATCGCTTCAGTCGGTGAGTTTGAAGAAGCCGTCACCATCTTGGACAACTCAGGCTGGCCAAAGCTTGACCACTACCGTAACTGGCTCAGTCAACATCGAGTCGCATCGGCCCGAAACTATGCGCCCCAACCCCAAGCCACCACTTATGCCCAGCACGCCCAGGGCATGTGGCGACAGCTCGCTTCAAAGCATGGTAAAAAAGTCATCGGCTGCAACATCCACTCACGCTTCGATCGCGTCCGCGATCTTTGGCCAAAAACCAAGTTCATCCACCTCATCCGCGATCCACGCGATGTTGCCAACTCATGCGTCGGAATGGGATGGTACGGGCATCCTGTCAAAGCAACCTCAATCTGGCTCGATACTGCCCGAAGATGGAACACCCTCGCCAAGTCAATCCCGACTCAAGACCGAATCGTCATACGCTACGAAGACCTCCTCAAAAACCCAGAGCACGAACTTGGACGCTGCTGCGAGCTCCTTGGACTTAGTTACCATCCGGACATGCTCAAGTTCTTTGAAACCTCCACATACGAACCGCTCAATCCAAAACTCGCAGAGCAATGGCCAAAAAAAATGAAACCCAGAACGGCAGAAATCATCGACGCCCTGTGCGCCGATCTCATGAAACCCTATGGCTATCCCCTCAGCACCCCAAACCCAAAACATGCCAAGCCGCTCGAATCCATTTCAATCACCATCAAAAACCGAATCAATCGATTCCGCTGGCGCGTTGCTCGCTACGGCTTCCTGCTGACACTCAAATGGGCAATGGTCAAACGATTTCCCCTGACCAATCCGCTTCGCATGGCAACCATCAGGCAGATTCACCAAATCGACACCCAGCATCTTCGCTAAAGCGATCACCTTGATCGCCTCTCGCATCTCGCCATCGAATTTATGGGGATAGAATCGCCTGTTTCAGAAATCTGTTCACACACCATATCCACCTTTGCCGCGCCGCGGGGAGATTCTCACCATGTCCAACCTCACCATCAATGTCGCTTCCGTCCTCCAAGACGACGCGCTCCTCAACTTCAACTCCCCCGCAATCTCCAAAAACCAACTCCACCTCCCCAGCGGCAACTTCGTCGATCGCATCCTCGCCATGACCGATCGAAACCAGAATGTCCTCAACAACTTCAACCGCATCCTCAACACCGGCAGACTCGCAGGCACCGGGTACACCTCAATCCTCCCCGTTGACCAGGGCATCGAACACTCCGCAGGCGCCTCCTTCGCACCCAACCCAACCTACTTCGATCCAGAATCCATCATCCAACTCGCCATCGAAGGCGGATGCAACGCCGTTGCCTCAACCTTCGGCGTCCTCGGTGCAACCGCCCGCAAATACGCACACAAAATCCCATACATCGTCAAATTCAACCACAACGAACTGATGACCTACCCAAACACCTTCAACCAAATCCCTTTCGGCACCATCAAACAATGCTGGGAAATGGGTGCAGCTGCGATCGGCGCAACGATCTACTTCGGATCAGATGAATCCGAAGCCCAGATCCAATATGTCGCCGACATGTTCCACGAAGCACACGAATACGGCATGGTGACCATCCTCTGGTGCTACATCCGAAACGCCGCCTTCAAAGTCAACGGCATCGATTACCACAGCTCGGCAGACCTCACCGGACAAGCCAACCACCTCGGTGTTACCATCCAAGCCGACATTATCAAACAAAAACTCCCCACCAACAATGGCGGCTACACCGCCCTCAACTCCGGCGACTCCTCCTACGGCAAGTTTGACAACTCGATCTACACCAAACTTGCAGGATGCGATGAAAACGGCTCCGGCGGACACCCCATCGACCTCTGCCGATACCAAGTCGCCAATTGCTACATGGGTCGATCCCCACTGATCAACTCCGGCGGCGCATCAAGCGGCGCAGGCGATCTCAAAGAAGCCGTCACCACAGCCGTCATCAACAAACGCGCCGGAGGCATGGGCCTGATCTCAGGACGAAAAGCCTTCCAACGCTCAATGGGCGAAGGCGCAGCCCTCTTGCACGCGATTCAAGATGTCTACCTCGATGATTCCGTGACCATCGCATAAACAACATCAAGACAACCACCACAAAGGGCCCACACACCTGCGGGCCCTTTGTGATCAATCACTACCACGCGCGAAAACCATCCTCGCTCAGACCACCTCCCCTGCAAACACATCACCGGCATCACCAACCCCCTCTCCCTCCCCCCATCATCACACCTGCCATCCTACACTCCATACATGCCTACCTCCCCCCGCCCTGCGATCTTCCTCGATCGTGACGACACCATCAACCGCAACGCCGATCTCCCCGATGAAGCATGGGCCCAAGTCAAGTGTGGCGATCTGCTCAAGCCCGAGTTTGCCCTGTTGATCCCAGGTGTCACCGATGCACTCATCGCCCTCAAAGATGCTTGTTACACCATCGTCGTCATCACCAACCAAGGCGGCGTCGCCCGCGCCGGAGGCACCATGCGCCAGGTCGATGCCTGCAACGATCGACTTCGCAACCTCATCCATCATCCAGCAGGCAATCGACACCCCGAAGACGAACTTGCCCTCTTCGATGACCAACTCATCGACGCATGGTACACCTGCCCCTTTCACCCCGAGACCGGCATCGTAACTCACCTCGCTGTCGAACACCACTGGAGAAAGCCACACCCGGGCATGATCCTCGCAGCATGCAAAGAACTCAACCTCGATCCAACACGCTCATGGATGGTCGGCGACAAACAACGCGACCTCGACGCCGCCATCGCCGCAGGCGTCCCCGCATCGCAAACCGTCCGCATCGCCAATGATTCCCCCATCGCCGACCTCGCCCACGCAGCCCGTTTGATCCTCAACATTGAAGAAGGTCAATCAACCCAAACCATGATTTCCACCGTCACCCTAAGCCCAATCAACCCCTACACCCACCCTCTTGCTGACGAGAAAATCCGCCGAATCGTCGAAGCCGCTGCACTGGCCATCGCCGAACGCACCGGCATCGAACTCATCGAACTCGATACCTCCGATACCCAAATCAGCGCGACCATCGCCATCGACAAACTCGGCGCCCTTGCATTCATGGCCCAACTCCGACGCGATACCAACCGCTGGCACAAGGCCCACACCGGCACCAACCTCTGGCCAAGTGCCAATGATCCACATCCCTAACCCTTCGATGCCCCGGCTCGCCAAGCCGAATCACCAAAGGCCACCTAATCTATACCCATGCCAGCCCCAGCTTCACCACTTCGCCTGCTCATCGTCCTCCCCTCATGGATCGGCGATGTCGTCATGGCCACCCCCACCATCCGGCGAATCCGCAACGCCTACCCAGGCATCTTCATCGGCGCCCTCGTCAAACCTGGAATCAACCAACTCCTCTCGGGAAACACCCTCTTCGACGAACTCCATATCGCCACATCCACCGGCATGATGGCCACCAAAAAAACCGCCAACAAAATACGCCCACGACAATACGACACCGCATTACTCCTCACCAACTCCTTCTCCACCGCCCTGACCACACGCCTGGCCTTCATCCCCCGTCGAATCGGATACGACCGCGACACCCGCGCCATGCTCCTCACCGACCCAATCGCCCCACCACGCAATCCGGACAAATCGTGGAAACTCACCCCGGCTGTTGACTACTACTGGAACCTTGCCTCCCACCTGCTCAACCAACCCCCCCTCGATTGGTCGATCCACACTCCCGCCAACTGCAAAGACCTCCCCCTTGCATTGCCAAACGACACCTACATGGAACTCGGGTTCACCAACCCCGACCAAACCAAAGCAACCGATATCCTTGATCGTGCCCATAGTGCTGGTGATCCAAACACCCATGCCCGATACGCCATCCTCAACCCCGGAGGCAACAACCCCGCCAAACGCTGGCCAATCGATCGCTTTGCACAACTCGCCGACCATCTTCAAACCAAACACAACCTCCGCGTCCTCATCAACGGCTCTCCCGCCGAAGCAAACCTCGTTAACCAAATCATCGCCCTTGCCAACACCGACCCAATCTCCCTGCCAGCCTTGGGCAACACCTTGGGGACCCTCAAACCCATCATCGCCGGCGCATCGATCCTCATCACCAATGACACCGGCCCGCGCCACATCGCCGCCGCCTTTGGAACACCAATCATCACCCTCTTCGGCCCCACCGACCCACGCTGGACCACCATCCCCACACGCCCGCTCCCCAATGGCTCACCCAGCGAAACCATCATCGTCGCCGACGAATCCCTCCCACCCGACCAATCCGCCAACGATCACCCCAATCGGTGCAGCATCGAACACATCACACTGCCCAAGGTCCGAGAATCAGTTGATTGCACGCTTTGTGCTTCAAGCCCTTGATAATTCTTGCTTACCTGATAATCTCCTGTCATATGAGACATAATCGTCTCCAATTTGTTGCCATGGTCTTTTTCGTTACCGGATTCATCTTCGCGGGATCTGGGTGGTCGATCGTCCTTGCAGGCAAGATGCAGGACAAACCCGAGTGGTCCGTCTGTGGCCAAGACCTCTGCCTCTGCCTGCCCCCCGCAGCAACGCCTTCACCGACAAACAAACCCGACGAGCCCAAATGTGTCCTGTGTGTCGACGATGCGCCACCAGCCGCCCTTGACATGCTCAACAACGATTCAACACCAACCCCGAACGATCCACCCAAGCGCGTGCCCAAGAACGATCGGTTCCAAGCCGCCTCGATGGCTTCACAGGCCGGATGTGTCTCTATCTTCTTATCCTTCGTCTTTGGCACACCCAGACCCAACCGATCCGCTTCGACCGATTCGCTCGTCTACAACATCGACAACGACGAGCTCCCAGCCGATCCAGCCCGTGATCTACCCACACCCCCACCCCGAGCCTGATCTTTCGTTTCTTTGAGCTGTTTTCACGCGCCTGCTGAATCTGCATGCGCACAGTTCGCTGCGCCGGTCTTCTCAATCGGCACACAACGACACACAACGAAAGGTCATCTCATGACGATTCCTCTGCGGACTCGCCGTGCCTTCACGCTCATCGAGTTGGTGGTGGTCATCGCGATCATCGCACTGATGATCGGCATCTTGTTGCCCGCATTGGGCAGCGCACGCGAGAGCGCACGATCCATCCAATGCCTTGCCAATCTTCGGACACTGGGGATCACCGTCCATCAGTACGCCGACGACAACAAGGATCTGCTCCCACAATCGAGTCATTCGGCCGGGTTCTCGTCACTGCCTTGGGCAGCGACACTCTATGAACCCATCACCGGACGCCCATTCGAAGGCACAAGCTATACATGGGACAACAACGGATGGTGGGACGCGACCAATACACACTACCGGTGCCCGCATGATCGACGCGAGAGTCCGATCGAGCAGCCCGGATTACCCTTCTCGATGCCCGCATTGAGCTATGGCATGAATGTGTATTTCGAACTCACCAAAGCCGAGATCGACCCGATCCACTCGGGTTCCTCAACCCGAGTGCCCTTCCGCAAGCGGTTCGCTTCGCCTCACCCATCGAGCACCGTGCTCATGGGCGAACTGACCGAATCATCTTCACGCGATCACATCATGGCCCACTTCTGGCGAACCGCAGCCGTCGATCCAAAAAGCGAGGTCGCTTTCGATCGTCACAACAGCGCCTCGGGCTATGCCTACCTCGATGGACACACAGCCAACGCAACACTCAAAGAAACCTACAACCCTGAATCCAAGCGGGATCAATGGAATCCCATGACCAACAAACTGTTTGTTCACCCTGACTAATCACACATATTTTCACAAAGGTTTTAACCATGAATATCACCAACACCATCGTTTCCTTCACGACCATCGCAATCATCAGCACATCGGCCTTGGCCCAACTCCCCAACACCCACACTTGGCCAATGGAGCACATCATGGTCTCCATGGAAAACAACACGCTCCATGCCCATGTCATGACCAGCCCAAACAACCCCGCCGAAATGCTTCGCTTTGTGGGCGAAACATACGATGGAAACGCCAGTGCACTCAATGACCAGTACTATTCTGATCAATACGGCTGGATGCTCGACGGAATCGTCGATCCCGGAATGGGAAACTCGATCTGGATCGAAATGACTTCACAATCCGCAGGACTGAACACCTACGAAGGCGGAATGCGCATGATGATTCCCATGCAAACATTCGACCCAATCTTCGGCACCGCAGGATCAGACCTCAACTGGCAATGGGACGGCATGATGACTCACAACTGGTACAGCGCCGCCGAGCTTGGAGACTATGAGGCCTCCTATCGCATCTATGTCGGTGACGCCAACGGAGATGCCGTCGCAGGATTCACCGACGGAGCCGTCACACTCAACTTCCGTGCCGTCCCATCCCCGTCGACCCTTGCTTTGCTGGGCATGGGCTCACTGATCGCCGCACGCAGAAAGCGAGGATGAAATGAACACATCGATTGTCATGACAACAACCGCCCTGGCCTTGCTGGGTTCCTCGGCATTGGCAGATACCCCAACACTCGGCGGCCCGATGTCCCATCTGCTTGTCACCCTCTTCCAAAACCAGATATTCGTCACCTTCGAGTCCCCCTCAATGTCCACGGTCATCATGCAAGACAACACCGGCACATTCACCGGGGCGCCGAGCGTGCTCAATGATCGAGGATACAACGGACAGTTCGGGTGGATGGCCAATGGGTTCATCTCGCTGCCACCGATGTCAGGAATCTTTGTCCGAACCATCTCCATGTCCGAACATCTCTCTGTCTTCGAGCAAGGCTCATTCAACGAAATCCTTGGCACCGGATCAAGCAGCGAGACTTGGCAATGGAATGGCACCATGGTCCATAACTGGTACGCCACCGATGTCCATGGCCCACATCACGCGAGCTATGAAGTCTTCGTCGGTGATCTGGCGGGCAATCCACTCGACGGATACCAATCCGGATTCATCGAGCTCAACTTCCAGTACGGCCCGGACCTCTCGGGACGAATGGATACTCTAGGCGAATCCATCCGTGCGGTACCTGCCCCAGGATCATTGTCAATACTCATGGCAGGCACACTTGTCAGTTTCAAACGCCGACGCTAAAAACATGCCTTCCTTTCCTGCTTGGAGATCGCTTACGCATCTCCAAACAGGCATGCGCGATCCCGGCCCAGTGAGTGGGGCTGGGATCCGCTTTTTTTGAACTTACACAAACCATACCAAATCAAATGTCTATATTCCCCCATGACTGATGAACCCGACCCTCATCCCGACCAACCCGCCCATTACCCACGCCTGCCCACCGACACCGACAACGGCCTCTTGCTGATGATCTCAGGCCCATCTGGTGTCGGCAAAACAACCATCACCCGAGGCGTCGAGCGCTCCATTGCCGATTCAGTCTTCTCCGTCTCGTGTACCACCCGCGCCAAAACAGACGCCGATGTCGAAGCCGTTGATTACCACTTCCTCTCCAACGACGAGTTCCAGAAACTCATCGACAAGGACGCCTTCCTCGAATGGGCCGATGTCTTCGGCAAAAAGTACGGCACACGAAAAAAATGGGTCGACGAACAACTCTCCCGAGGGCGACTCGTCATCCTCGAAATCGATGTCGAGGGCGCAAAGCAAGTCAAAGCCAAGGTCCCCGACGCCTTCGGGCTCTTCATCTTGCCCCCGAGTGAAGACGAACTCCTCCGCCGATTGAAAAGCCGAAAGCGTGAGAGCGACGAACTCATCGCCAAGCGCTTCGCCGAAGCCAAACGCGAGATCGCCGAAGCCAAAGCCTGCAACGCCTACGACAAGTTTTTAGTCAACGAAAACCTCGAAGAAGCCATCGAAGAAGCCATCATGATCGTCAAAGCCGCCCGACTAGCCCACGCGATGCACAGCGACCCAAACCGCACTCAATAATCCCGCCCAAACACCCCGTTGCGGGTGTTATGAAGATATGGATGCGAATGAGCGGCATACGGCGCCCAGTTCGTCACCCCAGGGTTGGCCTCGGCAGGAATCCGGCTCTCAACATGTTGATCAGCGAATAAAATCGGTGTCTTCTCGAGCAAGTTGTTAAATCGATCTCGTTCCAAAGGCCTACGGATATACGGCATCTCCACATCCCACATCAATGCCTTGCCCGACGGGTATCGCACCATTGATTGCCGAACACTCCGTTCGAGTTGAGGCCATTCCGTACTCGGAAAATCCGTCTCACTCCATATCTTGGGCTGACCGAGGAATGAAGCAGAGTATTGGAATGATGAAAAAACAGTTGTGAGAACCGTGCCTTCATTCGCATGGCGTTCTGCACCGGGAGCGAGATACATCTGCTCATTCTCTTCCCAAGGGTATGCATCGGCAAACAAATTATGCCAAAGATTGGATGCCTCCCAATGAGAGATTGTCATCTGGATATTTGAATGTGGTGTTGGATAGAACCGACCTGGAACAGGAGCAGGATAAAGCCCTTTCGAATTGTCCGCATACATTTCAAAAATTTGTCCGATCGACCGCAAGTTCACTGCACTCACCAACTCGCGAGATTGATCCCTTGCATTCCCCAGTATTGGCAGCAAAATACCGATAAGCAACGCCACTATACCCACACTAACGAGTATTTCGATGATCGTAAAAGCAACACGAATTGTATTTTTGCCATATTGCGAACTATGCACACCCACTCCGATCATTAGGGTCTTGGACTAAAGACAACCTTTCCTTCAGGCCCCCCCCCAACTCGGCACTCAGACACACTCCACTCTTGGTGAGGTCCATCATTCGTTAACATAATGCCGACCTCTACTGAAAACCCCTCTCTGGCATCGTAGCTTGGAACTGTGGCATCGAAGACAACCTCATAAGCCCAATACTTTGATGCTCCTTCGGAAAGGTTGAGAGAGCCGTCGCCTAAACCCTCCCAAAGGCACTTCCCTTCACCGGTGATTTGTTGATCGCATTCCCATTGATATACCGAGTGATCAATCGCATAGATTCAATATTAATTGAAGAATGCCTAGCCCATGCAGATCTACGAACCCAGTAGGCATCTGCCTTATTTGCATCTTCCATAACCAAGTCATTTGGATGTTCAAAGAGATAGCTCGCTAAATACTCTTCCCGAGTACCTAAGCGACTAAGAACGACATAATCTGCGATCGCCTTTGAAAACAACTCTTGTTCGTGTTTGCTCGGAATCTCTTTTGTTGGCAATGCCTGAAAGGCCGCACTCACCTTTCGGCGAATGCGGATACTCAAATTCTCTTTGTCATCCGATGATGCTTGAATATCGTAATCGGGCACCTTCCCGTCTTTGACAACCCTTGTGATTTCCTTGGCTTGCGTGGTATTTGGGCCGTGCTTCGAACTCTTCAGGTAGGGGCGTACTCGATATGCTGAAAAAGCAATAACAATCAAAACCAACGAAGCCAAAAGAACTACTCGATATTCAAACCGTTTTATAACGACATTCCAATTATAAAAAATTATTCGGCCGACCCCGTAACACATATCCGTTTCGCAGCGACGATAACGCCGTCATCAGTCACGGTTATACTAAGTCCACAGACGGTTCCGGGAGGACACCATTTTCCATCATACTGGATCACAGACCCGCCGGATGAACTGATAGACCCCGGCGGGCACCATGTGCCTACGGGTGCGGCGGCCCAACTTGACCCAGCACCGTCGCTGAAATCATCCCAACCAACAACACACTCGCCAACACATCAACTATCTTCATGTGTTTCATCATTTTCAAAATCGCCTCCGCGCCGAGCCCGGAAACCAAGAAATAAACACAACACGGCACTCGCCGAGTTCTGGTACGCATGCACAATTAACTGGTTCGCTGCGCCAGGGGCCGCCGAGACCCCGCATCCGCAACTCCCCGTATAACTATTCTGGTCGAGCACGATCGAATACGCCGCACCGGCAGCAAAGAACACCCCCGAAAGCACCAACCCAAGCCCGCTCCGACCCAAGCCCGCTCCGACGGAACAGCAACAACGCGATCAATACCCCAAGCGTCAGCACCGTCATGACAAAGAACGCCCCAGCACCCGAACCCGAAAGCCCGAACCCGAAAGCCCGAGCCCGAAAGCCCGAGCCCGAAAGCCCGAGCCCGCCCTGCAAAGTCGTAAGAAACCGCGATGGATCCACCAGCTTCCCCGCCAGCGCCATCCCAAACAACCCGGCCACGCTCAGGCGAACACCCCACTGCACCCAACCGATCTTGATTGATCTTTCTTGTTCCATCTGGTACAGAATATACCACGAGGGGGGGGGAGGGGGGCAAGTGCGTTAGGATGAAATAATACAACTTTTTCAAATGGAGTCTCTGACCAATCAGTGACTGCTGCCTGATTCTAATCCAAATCGACTGTAGATGCAAAGCTTTCCCGTTGAACTTGCTCAATCTGATCAGCTGAAGCGCAAATCCGCA
>JALSHH010000012.1 GCA_026982335.1 Phycisphaerales bacterium | reverse complement strand
GGGGGGGGGGGGGCGATTCTGGTCGCGTGTATGAGTATCTACATCGCTTTTATCGTTCGTTCATTTAGTAGAACTAGAAAATTCAAATCGGAGGTATTATTCCATAGGCTTGAGTTGTGTCTTTGGTGTCATTATCCATTCGTGGGGCTTCCCGATCGTGGGGCCTGCACCGAGTGTGGTAAGGGGTATGATAGAGTTGTCTCGAAGGCGTTGTTTAAGGATGTCTATCAACCCTCTTATCGAGTGCCTCTGCAACAGGATGTGAATTTTCGGCGGGCGAGGCTCTGGGCAAGAGCTATCCGCGAGCGGGATCGGGTGCGGGATGAATGAGCAATCGGAGAAAGAACTCAAGATGCTCATCGAGAAACGGTGGGACCCTCGGCAGGGGGTGGGCAAGACGCTGGGGACGATCCGGTATGGATTGCTGATTCGTTGGTTGTGTTCATTGGCATCGGGTACTTGGTCTCGATCCCGTGGCTGCATTTTTTGGTGATCCCCGTGCTGATTCTGGTCTGGCTCTTGCCCAGAGGGATTCAGCTGCGCACCAAGGCGCGGGCACACAAGAGTGATTGTTTTTTGTGCTCGTGGTGCCGATATGCACTCGTTGGGTTAGAGGATGAAGGCATATGTCCCGAGTGCGGCTCACGATACCGCAGAGATGTGTGCGTGAAGCTGTATCAGAATGCGTACAAAGGATATCAGCCAGACCCGCAGGTACTCAAAGAGCGTGAGTGCAAGGCGTGGCGGAGGCGATTGAGTTGAGGGATGGGGTTGGGGATGAGTGAAGTTGAAGCGTCATCATCGAACACGCCGGCGTTGCAGGTTCATGCGATGTTTGAGCGGATGAAGATCAAACGCGTCGGGGCGATGGTGGTGGTGTTTGATTTGATCGTCGCCGGGATATTTTTCGAGATTTTTTCGTTCCAGACAGCGCGATGGGCTCATGTGGGCGTTCTTTTCATCACAATCGCGTACGCGGTGTGGGTTTGCATGGATGATTGGAAGAAGTTGATTCGGTATCAAGGCGGGGTGATCAAACGCTTCTCGCCGGGGTGGTATTGGGTCGGTGTTGATGGGTGGGTCAAGCGGGTCGTGTGGGAGAGCGGTGCTGTTTCGGGCGAATTGGAGATGGTCTCGCTGAGCGATCAAGGCGGAGCAGCGGCGAAGCTGGCCGGGGTGGCGGATATCGTGTTTTATGTGTTGATGTTTGCGATTATCTTCCCATTACAGACGACCGGGCAGGTTGGATATATTGATGCTCGTTTGGCACTCTGGTTGGTGTTCCTTGTGATTTTCTTGAAGTGGTGCATCTGGGGGAATGCATTCTTTGCGGGATTGAATCGGCTCGAGGTTGATCCGGAGGGATGGCGATGGGGCGGGTGGTCGCGGCGATTTGGGAAGAGTGGGCGGTGGGAAGATTCGCGGGTACTCATCAAGCCGATGACGAAGCGGGGGCGAGATCAGTACTTCGTGGTGATAGGAACGGCTGATGGATCGGTAGGGATGATTGGGCCCAAGACTTCGGTGGAGTTGATCGAGCGGGCGTTTGTGTCGGGTGGCATGCTTACGGCGGAGCCTTAGGCATGATCTGAGGGGTGAAGTTGATTTGAGGACCTGCTTAAACTGCGCGTAAGCAGGGCACCCGGCGGGCATTTGTGCTGGGTGATTGAAGACACTGCTTGCCGAAGACGGTCAAACAGTGGCACCCGGCACGATCCACAAGACCCCCTCCGTCTCACTTCGTTCGACACCTCCCCCGGAAGCCCGGGGGAGGAGAGGGTGTTTATGATTTGCCTAGATGACTCATATCTTTGCCGGGCCAGCTGAAGGCTTCTTGGCCGGTGATGGTTTCGTGGAGGATGGTCAACCTTCGGCTGTACGCCTGCGATTGCTTGATGCCTCGGCGTTGCATGACGGCCAATGAGACATCGACGAACTTGCCGAGGCGGAAGTTTTTGACGCCTGCGTCGGTGTGCCAAGAGAATGGGTCGGTGGTGCCCGAGAGCGGGGTGCTTGCTGCGAACATGGTGCCGGTGTGGGCGATGGCTCCGGTCATGATGCGGGTGGCGATGGCGGTTTTGGTATGATCGCCCATGGTGATGCCGAGGAATGTCTCGCCGGTTTTTTCCATGCTTGATGTGGAGGTTGCGCGGGCGTTGATGGTGGTGTAGGTGTTGAGGAGGTTCGAGTTGGCGGTGCCTGCACCCAGGTTGGCCCATTCGCCGATCCACGAATCGCCGAGGTGTCCGGCGTGTGCTTTATTGGCGTAGCCTTGGAAGATTGAGCCTCCGACTTCGCCAGCGACCTTGCAGACGGGGCCGATGGCGGTGTTGGGCTTGATGTTGGCATGTTCAAGGATCGAAGAGCCTGGGCCGATGTAGGCGGGACCGGTGATGATCGCACCGGGGTGGATGGTGGCGTTTTCCTCGATGACGATCGGGCCAGTCGTTGAGTTGAGGATGACGCCGGGCATGACCTGTGCTTCGGGGGAGATGGCGATGCCTTGGGTGCCGATCAAGGTGACGGCTGGTGGGGCAGCATCAACCTTTCTCATGTTCTGGGCGATCACTTGCAAGTCGAACTCCATCGAAGCGTCGCGGAAGTATTTCCAGTCCCACGGTCGGCGGAGGAGGTGCTTGCCGGGGATGGCGATGGGGGTCATGTCAGGTTGATCACCAGCGAGGAGTCGGCGGACATTGGTTGCGGTGAGTTTGACCGCGATCATATCTTGGGTGTTTTCTTCGACGAGGACTTGTCCCAGCGTGAGCTCGGCGATGGCGCGGACCGGGAGCGGGCATCGGGCGTTGATGAGCAAAATCTCATCATGGCCTTCTTCTGGCGGAGTGTTGACTGGGATACTCGAACTCTCGGCGGTGAGTTCGGCGATGGGTTGGGGGACAACGACGCCGATGGGGGCGAGATCGAAAGCGATGGTCAATCGCTCAGCGATGGTCAATGGGCCGGTACGGATGGCAAAGGTTGGGCGGAGGTCGTTGAGAGGTGAGAGGGTGCCTTTGGCGTCGTCGAAGAGGATGGCTTTGGTTTTGGCTTTGTGGCTGGTCATGTGGTTGGATTGTAGGGTGGATATGAACGAGCCGCGATCGTGCGGGAGTGGTCTTTGGTTGAATTAAGAGGAGACCACTCCCGCACGATTGTGGCTCGTTAAGGAGCGGCTATTTGATGGTTCTGGCAAACCGGGTGGGGACGGAGGAATGGAATCCGAAGGTGGGGGCGAGGGCGAAGAAAAGGAAGGAGAGGAGCAGGGCGCTGATTCCGGTGTAGAGGGAGGAGAGAGCACTTTGGATGAGTTGATCACTTGCGTCCCAGATCAGCGGGTTGGTGCCCAGGTCTCGGATGGTGAAGATGGCGATGACGACGATGCTTGCAATGAATGAGGTCATGATGGAGATGACGACCATGGTCAGTGGATTTCGCCGGATTAGTGAGCTTCGGATGGCGAGGATGAAATGACATCCCAGCAAGAATCCCAAGGCGTGTGGGCCCACGATGACGATTGAGCCGCCATCGGCCCGGGCCATGGGTGAAACGAGGTCCAGAACGACGCCCAAAATGATTGCTGACCAGAGGGCCTGTTTGCGCGGGGCGTAGAGGGCGACAAAGGCCATCAGGGGGATGATCATGCTTGGGTGGACTGAGCCTGACCCGGCATCGAGGATGGGCAGGAGGGCCAATTCGAGTCCAAAGACGATCCACGCCGCGAATGCGAAGACAAACCAGTTCATCGATCGCCCCCGGTCTGATCGGAATCGAGTGCAGGAAGTCGGAGGATGACCTCGGGGACTCTTCTTAGGTCTGGGACAGTGGGTCGGACGATGATTCGTTGGCGCAAGGGTTGTGCGTCGTTGCGTTCGATGCGTTCGATGGTGCCGATGACGAGCATTTTGGCATGAGCAGGCCATTGATTATCGAGGAGTCTGACCTCTTGTCCGACTGCGACTTGCCACTGGTCGTTGGTTGCCGATCGTGCGACTTCTCCTCGCAGTGTCCCATCGCCGACGGGTGTGAGCAGGCATTTGGCTTGTTGCGACCCTGATTCGTTGAGTAGGACAGTGGCGAGGATGGGTTGGGCAGATTTGGCGGTGATGGGCAGGACGGTGGATGTTTTGCCATCAACCCGGGAGACTTTCCCCAGAAGCTGGACGGCATCAACAACGACGACGGTGCCTTGGACGAGCCCTTCGATTTTGCCGGTGCGGATCAAGAGGTGTTCGCCGACGAGTGAGGAGAGTCTTGGACGATGGACTTGACGGACTTTGAGGTTGGGGGTGATGGCTTCGCCTCGTGAAAATTGGTCAATAAGTTCACTGAGTCTACGGTTTTCATCGCGGGTTTGCAGAAGTTCAGTACGGACACGATTAAGTTCGTTGGCGATGGTGCGTTCACGCGCTGAAGCGTGGGGCATCGAACCGGCAGGTGGGATAATCATATCGACGGCCAAACCGATGGGGTGGGCGACAGGCATGATGACGACATTGATCTGGGCAGCGAACCAGTTGGTCCATTTGGTAAGATGCAAAGGAGCAAACGAGAGCACCAAGAGCACGAGGATCGTGGCGGGCATCGACCATCTCACAATCAAAGGCTGGTGTTGCATGGGAGCATTCTCGCGCAATCGTCGGGTGCTTTTCGCAGAGTATACCGCATATCGCGAATCTGTGCCGAGCCTTCGCCGGAATGTCTCCGCCCGAGCCCGCTCAGATATCTGAGTTGTTCTCGAGGGTTTCTTTCCATTCTTCGATGTTCTCAAGATAGATCGCAGTTCCGCGGGCAACGCAGGTCAGGGGGTCCTCGGCCAAGGTGACATCGAGCCCGGTGATTTTGTTGATTTCGAGGGGAAGCCCGCGCAAGAGCGACCCGCCACCAGCAAGGGCGATGCCGTTGTCGACCAAATCCGCAGCCAGTTCGGGCTCGGCCCGCTCGAGTGTACGGATGACGGCCTCGATGATGTGCTGCACAGGCTCGCTCAAAGCCTCACGGATTTCTTCGGAAGTGACTTCGGTTTTGCGGGGTAGTCCTGAGACCATATCACGGCCGCGGACATCCATCTTTGTTTCCTCGTCACCAATTTTGGCAGCAGATCCGATTTGAATCTTGATTCGTTCAGCAGTTTGTTCGCCAATCATCAGCGAATAATTCCGTTTCATGTGGGCCATGATTGCCTCATCCATGTCATCACCTGCGACGCGGATGGATTCGCAATTTGCAATATCGGCAAGAGTCATGATGGCAACTTCGGTGGTGCCGCCACCAATATCGACGATCATCGAAGCGGTGGGCTCGGCAAAGGGCAACCCTGCACCAATCGCAGCGGCAATGGGCTCTTCAAGGAGGTAGGTCTTGCGGGCGCCAGCATGTTCGGCCGAGTCAAAAACCGCTCGTTTCTCAACGGCCGTAATTCCTGAGGGGATCGAGATCACGACCCGCGGACCAAGCATCCGGACGCGCCCGGTGACTTTGGTGATGAAGTAGTTGAGCATGGCCTCGGTGATCTCAAAATCCGAAATCACACCATCTTTGAGCGGACGGATGGCGGTGATGGACCCCGGAGTTTTGCCAAGCATTTCCTTGGCAACCCATCCGACGGCCTGTCCATTTTTGAGGACTTGATTCGTGCCCTTGCGCACGGCGACCACGGAGGGCTCGTTGAGGACGATGCCTTGGCCACGGACGGCAACGAGGGTGTTGCAGGTGCCGAGGTCAATGCCCATATCGACGCCGAATGGTCCTAAAAGGCGTTCATACCACACTTGTGCACAATCTCCTTTGGGTGCGTCATCCCCGAGGAGCACACGGGCATCCATCGGTGTGTCTATAGGATAGACCGGAGGATACCCGAAATATGGGTCTGATGCGTTGGGATGAGAGGGTTTTCTCGGAGTGGAGAGACATGGGCGCAAATCTGGCGGCTTGCTGGAGATGTAGATCAACCACGGCGAGAGAGATTCTCACGCGAGATCATCAACTCAAGGGTCTGGGCGACAATATCGACCTCGCGAGTGGTGATCCCGGCATAAAAAGGGAGTGCGAGCGTACGCTGGGAGACACTTTCGGCGATCGGGAAGCTGCCTTCAGGCAAACCCAGTGCTCGTTGATAGATTGGCTGGAGGTGAATGCACGGGAAGTAATCGCCAGCACCGATGTCGTGCATCCGAAGTCCAGTGATTACTCGATTCCGTTCGTATCGGGTATACCCCGCAGCCATCCGAACCACAAAAACAAACCAACTCATCGTTGTGCACGCATCCTCGACCGTGGGAAGGATCAACTCGGGAATATCGAGTAATCGTTCGATATAAAGGTCGGCAACACTATTGCGCGCCTCGATGAGTTCATCGAGGCGCTGCATTTGGGCGACGCCTAAAGCAGCGTTGATTTCAGACATGCGGTAGTTGAACCCGAGCCGATCATGGTGAAGCCAACTCCCAGCATTGGAGTACCCATCGATTGCGCCTTTGCCCGAAACCATTCGCCCTTGGTTGCGCAGCGATCGGCAGGTGTCGGCGAGTCGATCGTCGTTGGTGACAATCATTCCCCCTTCGCCTGTGGTGATCTGTTTGTTGGGGTAGAACCCAAAGACTCCGGCGCGTCCAAAGGTGCCTGTTCGTTGTCCGTTGTAGACGGTGCCGAGGGCTTCGCAGGAGTCTTCAATGAGTGGAATTTCGTATTTGGCAGCAATTCGGGCATAGGCGTCCATATGGCGAGGGTTGCCGAAGGCTTCGACGGCGAGGATGGCTTTGGTTCTCGGCGTGATGGCCTGTTCGACGAGCTCAGGATTGGCATTGAGGCTTGTGGGACAGATATCCACAAACACAGGCTTGGCCCCGACATACAGGATTGCATTTGATGAAGCAATGAAGGAAAAAGGTGTGGTAATGACCTCATCGCCCGGCTCGATGCCCAGAGCAATGAGGATCATGTGAAGCCCCGAAGTACCCGATGAGCAGGCGATGGCGTGGGAAGTGCCGCAGCGTCGGGCCACAAGCTCCTCGAACTGTTCTTGCATGGGGCCGATCGAGAGTCGACCCGATCGGAGGACTTCAAGGACCAGTTGCTCTTCGAGCCTGGAGATGTTGGGTCTGGAGAGAGGGATATCGTGGCTGGGTGTGGGCTTGGACATAGGGCGCATTGTCGGCTACTGGAGGTCGTTTTGGCAAGCGAAACCCTGAGAAAAAGAAGTAATAGGTGATGAGTCAATGTCGGAATCACAGGGAAAAGCTATGAGCGTATTTGTGTTGCGAGCATTTCGGCGAGTTCGCCGGCGGGTAACCCGTCGTGAGGGCAGTCTGCCGCGATGGGTTGCCCGGATGCGATGCGATTCTTGAACCGCTTGGCTGCGGTGATGACGGTTGAGTGATTGGGACGACCGATGGCATGAGCAATCTCGGGGAAGCTCTTGGAGGTGAGGTTGCGGGCGGTGTGGACGATGAGCTCACGGGCCATGACGACCTTTTTCTGGCGCCCTTTGCCGGTGAGGTCGGATTTGGAGACGAGCATCTCTTGGCAGATGCGTGAGATGATCGTTTCGAGGGCGATGGGGCCATTGGTACTTCGCGAGTTGGTGCCGTGACGAAGCGAAAGCGCTTTGCGGATATGGGTCATCGTGGGGGTGCGCGGACCCGATGGGCGTTGCCCACCATTGCCCGACCCATTGCCCTGATCCATCAATCGGGCGATCGCTTGGACCTGGAGGATTGCGCCTTCAAGATCACGCACCGAGGCACCTTTGCCGATTCCGACGCGATCGACGATGGTCTGGATTGCGGGTGCATCGAGGAACACGCCCCGCCGAGAGGCGATGTAAGGGACAAGTCTGCGGGCAAGTTCAAGATCGGGTTCATCGACCTTGACGACCAATCCGGCAGCGAAGCGCGAAGCGAGTGCCTGGTCGAGCCGACCGATCTCGCGGGGGTGGGCATCGGAGGCGAGGATGATTGTACATCCGCCGAGGGAGAGTTTATTGAATATCTGAAGCAGTTCGTGTTGGGTCGCCTGTTTCCCAGCCATCAGATGGATGTCGTCAATGCAGAGGAGATCAAGCCCGCGGTATTTTTTCTGAAATGCTTCGACCGATCGTGTGCGGATCGCAGTGACGAATCCGTTGGTGAATGCTTCGCCTGTGGTGTAGCGCACTTTGCATCCGGGTCGGAGTTCACGGGCGTATTGGGTGGCGCCGCGCAGGAGGTGTGTTTTTCCGACACCGCATGAGCCGTGGAGGAAGATTGGAGGCGAGTCGATTCCTGCTTGGAGTACCTGCTTGATGGATTCGTAGGCGAGCCGATTCGAGGAGCCAACAAGGAAGTCATTGAGTGTTGGACACAGCGGGGTGCGATGAGCGTTGGGGCGTCGGATTGGGATGCGACTGGCGAGGGGGTGGGTTGAATCCGGATTGGGGCTTGTCGTGTGCGCATGGGCATCGCGTCCGGGGTTTGGGCGTGTGTTTGTCGGTGGGGTGGGGGTGACGCGGTAGGTGATTTTTGGATTGGTTGTTCCGAGGGCAAACTGGGCAGCGACGCGCAGCGGATCGCCGAGTCGGCGCTCGATCATGTCGAGTGTGAACCGATCGCCAGCGACGAGTTCAATGGTGCTGGCGTCAAGGCAGTTCATCGTCACAGCATCCGAGAGGTATCGACGGACCTTGTTGTGCCCTTGAGTGCGGATCAGGTGAGCGCGGATTTGATCGCAGACGGCGCTGGGTTGAAGAGAGAGGGGCGATTGCTCGCTTTGGGATGCGGGCAGATGCGTGTGCGGACCAATGCGCAGCACAGGGCGCAACACAGGTTCGGTCCTTGGCTCGGTCTCTTTTTCAAGGACGGCGGAATCTGTGCGTCCGTGGGGTCGGCATGATGGGGCATGGGTTGGCGTCGAGTTCGATGCAGGCGCATATTGTCTGGTTTTGATTGTTTGATCGGTGGTGGGGGTGATGGGGTCGGTGGTTGGTTGTTGCACGCTGATGCCTCTTGGTCGTCCTGGACCGCCTGTGTCGAAGTGCCTGCGCGATCCGATCGCGCACCTTGCACACCGACGGGCGAGCAATCGTTTCGTTATCTTTCGAGTCCATTCACAGTGCAGACTGATCGCGCAAAGTGGCCAAATGTTTGCGCACTTTGGAAAGGCTTCCGAAGAAGTTGCTGCAGTGACCCATCGTGAGAGGAGCCCTGCCTTTGGGTTCTGAGTGTCCCCTCAGAGTGATCCGGCGATCGAGTTGTGCATGCCGGTCAATCCTAACCGACAAGAGAGAGCATAGAGACTTTGGGCGTGGTTCGCAACTGGGTTTTGGCGAGGAAATGCGTATACAGATTGCTGGTCGTGATGGATCATGGACTTAGGCGCAGAAAATTTTTTTTCATCCACCGTAGGCATGAGTTATGCACAAGTTGGTGAGGAAAATGTGCACAACAAAGAGGTGGTGTTTCGGTCTGATTCGCATGAATACTGATCCAAATGAGTTACGCTTCTTGATTTGAAACAGGCGTGATTGGTGCGACGAAACCGATACGGGCATCGAAGCGCGTAAACCCGAGCGATTCGTAGATTGAGATCGCAGGTGCGTTACGATTATCGACGGCGCAGGTAACTTGGGTGATTCCGATTGGTCCAAGTTGGGTGATGGCATAGGACAAGACTGAACGCCCTAAACCAAGCCCACGGGCGATCGGCGCAAGCCCAAGGTAGACGAGCTCGACCGAGTTACTCTGGGGGCAATGCGAGAGCAGGCAGCATCCGGCGGGGTGCCCGTCTTTGAAGATCAGGTGCCATCGTGAAGGGTCGTACTCCCCGGTGGCCATGTGTGAGTCAATGACATCTTCGATCGGGCGCAACCCGCAGAGCTCGGGGCAGTCGAGGGTTTCGAGGTAGCTCCCTTCGAGGGCAGCGACCAGGGCTTGGCGATCCGAATCATGGGCATCGGGATCAAGCGAGCGCACTGTCCGCACCTCGACCCCCGCGGGCCAAATTGGTTGGGTGTGCGGCGGGTCGGTCGGGGTGAGGTCGGCGGGGGTGACGGGTTTTTGCATGTAGTCGAGTTCGCCGACAGAGATCATGCCTCCTTGGAGGCATGCCTGTCTGGCCCAGGTCTGATCGGGTTCGATGAGTGTTTGGGCGAGGGTGACCTTGGTGGGTGCGTAAGCGCGTAGCCCAGTCAGGGCAGCGCGGGCAGCAGCACTGATTTCGTTGATTTGGACATCCCTTGATCCCAACGCGTGGGTCTGGTTGACACTCAGATCGGGATTTGAGAGGAAGATCATCGCGGTTCGGCCTGGCCCAAGGACTGCCAAAGCAACCTGACGGACACGCAAACCGGTTTTCTGGGGCCTTGAATCTGCGTCTTGCCCGATGACGCCCCACATGAGTTCAAGGTCGATTCCGTGGGTCGATGCCGAGGCGATGAGTCGTTTGGCTGCTTCTCGACGTCCTGGCGAGGCGACGAGGCGTTCGGCAGCCGAGAGCTGCAGAGTGGGAGGAATTTGCTGGGTTTGGATCGGAGAAGTTTGGGTCATCGGGGGGCATCGGGGGCCTAGGGGTTGGGGGGATGGCTCTGGGCATGATAGTGGAGATTCGTCATGATCGCTTGGAACTTGGATGGGATGTGTGCGAATACATTTGACGCCCAGCAGGCGTACACTACACTACGGACGCTCGAATGAGCCTTGGACAGAAGAAAACCTGACCCACGACCAGATGGGATAGAGACGGGATGTAGACGGAATGTATATGACGCGCTCAAAGATTTGCTCGAAGAATCAATCCGCCATTGGCACTCGTTTTCGTTGTGCGATCTTTGTACTTGGCGCTTTGGGGGCGATCGGTGCGGGCGTACTGGCTGGATTTTCGAGTTCCGTTTCGGCTGCGCCCGAGCCGGCGCCGGTGGCGACCCAGTGGGAGTTTGCTTTTGAAGATGGGCCACTGCGCTTGGCATGGGTGGATGAAGGGGATGGAGCCAAACCCTATTTTTACCTGACTTACCGTGTGACCAATCATTGGGGCGGGGTCAAGCTCTTTGCGCCCGATGTCTCGCTGATGACCGATGGTGCCAATGTTCTGCGTTCTGGGCGTGATGTGTCGAGCACGGTCACCGAGACGATCATGGAAAGGCTCGACAACCCGTTGCTTGAATCACAGATTGATATCGTCTCCAATGTTCTCGAAGGCGTCGAGCACGCCCGCGATGGTGTGGTGGTCTGGCCCGCCAATGATCTCGAAGCCGACGAGGTGACGGTGTTCTTCGCGGGGCTCAGTGGCGAGTTCCAGTCCTACATCGTCGGACGCGAGACCAATGACCCACGCCGATACACCCTTCGCAAGACCCTGATGCTCCGATACGCCACCCCGGGGGAGTTTGCCCAGCAAGGTGATACGCCTTTCGAGTTGGTCGAGAAACGCTGGGTGATGCGCTAAGACCAAGCTGTTTGTTGGGTTTGGTTGTTTTTTGGCCATAACCCTGCATAACCCCAATCGAGTACGGAAATTACACTGGACGAATGACGGTATTGGGCCTACGCTTGCCCCCGCGGCGGATTTCGTCGCCTGATGAGAAACACCCGGTCCGGCGAGCCTTTGGTTTGCTTTCTGGATCAGCATGACGGAGATTTGTGTTATGGCACATAAAAAGGGCCAAGGTTCAACCAAGAACGGTCGCGACTCAAACCCACAGTACCGCGGGGTGAAGCTCTACGGCGGCGAATCGGCCAAACCCGGTTCAATCATCATCCGTCAGTGTGGCACCAAGTTCAAGCCTGGGTTTGGTGTTCGTATTGGCAAGGATGATACGCTCTACTCGGTGTCTGCCGGCAAGGTTGTGTTCCAGAAGAACGGGCGCGTGCATGTCGATCCATATGAAGCCGATGTTGCCCGCCCGCAGTGGTTGCGTGAATATCGCGCTGCCCACGCGAGCTGAGATTGGATCAAGTTTGCTATCGATACCGTCCGTGTTTGCGGGCGGTTTTTTTTATGGTGTGTCGATGAAGTCTCAAAGAGCAGTATCAAAGAGAGAAGATTTGTTATACGGGAGCATTCATTGGTAGACGGTGAGAGCGAGGGTGATATTGCCGAGGATTTTTTGATGAGTCATTTGCTGTCGGATCTGGGTATGTGGTGCGCTTTTGTTCCGGGCTTTGCTCAAAGAGCAGATCGAATTGCTGCAGCTTGTGTAATCACCCGCTCGAAATCTTCAAAGTTCAACTGTGTTGCACCATCGGACCATGCTTCCTTGGGATTCGGATGACACTCGATAAACAACGCATGCACGCCGATGGCCGTGGCCGCTTTGGCGAGCTGGAGGGCGCGGTCGGGTCGGCCTCCGGTTTGTTCGCCGCTGCCTGGGAGTTGGGTGGAGTGCGTTACATCGAAGCAGATTGGGGGGGAGCCTTGGTCGGTAAAGGCTGAGCAGTCGAGTTCCATCATGTCGGCGATGCCGATGAAGTCATTGACAAGGCGGTGGTAGCCAAAGAATGTGCCCCGTTCGGTGAGCATGATGTTGTTGCATCCTGCTTCGGTTGCTTTGCGGATCGGGCCGATCATTTCGCCGGGTGAGAGGAACTGCCCTTTTTTGATGTTGAGCGCTCGATTGTGTGCTTTGCACGCTTGGGCGGAAGCGACGACGAGATCGGTTTGTCGGCAGAGGAATGCGGGGATCTGGATCAGATCGACGATGGCCGCGATTGCTTCGGCCTGTTCAGGAGCGTGGATGTCGGTGGTGGTGGGGACGCCGAGTTCTTGCTTGATGGCGGCGAAGTGTCCAAGCCCTTGCTCGATGCCGATGCCTCGCTTGGAACTGATTGAGGAGCGATTGGCTTTATCGAAACTGGCTTTGAAGATGTAGGGGAGCCCGGCAGCTTCGCAGACGGCTTTGCAGTGTTTGCCGACGGTTACCCCCATTTCGAGCGATTCGAGTGTGCACGGCCCAGCGACGACGGCAAGAGGATGATGGAGTCCGATAATAGTCTGGTCAATGGTGCAAATCCTATTCATGACAACAGACTAGGCGTTTCAGAGTGGTTTTTTGGAGGAGAATTGGGGGATAGATTCACAATGTGGATAAGTACGACTGGATTCAGGTGGATGAAATTACCCATTGTGATATCGGAATGAGCCGAATGATCGAAAAAGCATATCTACTACTCCTCTTTATTGTCTCAATCGTGTATGATTCCCACTCATATCTTGCCCTCTCGAGATCGTTTGAGCTCGGAGCGCCCTTGCTTGGCGGATCTTGGATCACGCGGGCCGGTGAGCATGCTCTCAGCTTGTCCCGCCAAGCTCCCTCCTTGGCGGGACGATCTCTTTTTGGGGTGGGGGAGATTCATTTTGGGAGGGATTCTTTGGCTGGGCAGTTGATTTGCTTTTGGTAATCGAGACGGTTGGCTCGTTGGTGTCTATGCTCTGTGCACTTCCGGGCGAGTAGCTCAGTTGGCTAGAGCGTTCGCCTTACACGCGAAATGTCGTGGGTTCGAGTCCCTCCTCGCCCATTGCCCGGTATATGTGAAGAAAAGACAAGAATCAGCAAGATCGGCATTTATGCCGATCTTGCGTTTTTGTGGCCAAAATAGGTGTTTGTTGCATTGCGGGAGGGAAATGGAGCTGTTGTGGGGAACCCTCTGTGATAGAGGTCATATGGATGAGTGCCCGTGGAGGGTGCGTGCCATGATGCCTGATGAAGGCGAGCCGCAGAACATGTTTAGTTGGACATGTTGACAAACATTTTTTACAAAGGAATACACGATGATTCGGAACTCTCGCTCGATCTTCTGTCCGACACCTGCACGCCTTGCTGGATTGGCACTTACCATTCCGGTATTGCTCACGCCGATGGCCTTTGGCCAATCCTCGTTCAGCAGCGCGATGGGGGCGGGAGTGCTCAGGTTTGATTCTTTGCCGAGTGATGTGTTTCCGTTGTTGATGGATTCGGGGGATTACAACAACGATGGACTCAAAGACTTGCTCTTTGGATATAGTCAACTTGATGACCAGGTCATGGTCGCGCTCGGTCAGCCTGATGGGGCATTCGAGATGGTCGGGCCATTTACACCAAACGATAACTATACGGTGCTAAGCGCCGGCGATGTTGATGGCGACGGGGCGATCGAGTTCATCATGCGCGATGCGTTCAAGGTAGATATGCTCTCGTCAATCTCTGGCACCACGCAAAGCGAAGAGCCTGACGGCATTTGGTATTTTGATGACGAGCCGTTTGATGTGACCTTTGCCTCACAGGTCTACGGTGGTGATCTCGACGGCGATGGCGGGACGGACTTTGTGTTCAACACCACGAGCGATCGTGTGCTTGTGCGGTGGTCTTCTCGGGATCAGAATGATCCGTATGAAGCGGTGCTCGTTCCTGAGATTGGGGATCAGAATATGATCTTCCCGATCGAGGACTACGACGGCGATGGCGATCTTGATATTTTGGTCTATGACGAGGACTCCACCAAGTTCATTCTCATTGAAGGCAACGGGACGAACACGATGGGCACGGTTCGTGTGATCGACCAGGCGTATCCTCGGATTGCCCTCGGTGATCGGCCTCTCTTTGGGCACTTTGATGCCGATCCGGCGATGGATATGGTGATTCATGATCTGTCGGCGAGCACCGCCGGGATCGTGCTTGGCTTTGCCAATCCGGGCGAGACGCTGGTTGATATTTCGGTTGGTGAGCAGATTATCCCGATCGGGGTCGAGGGCGATCTCGATGGTTCGGGTGTGCCTGATATTGTGGTGCTTCGGACTTCGGTGCTGCCTCCGATTGCGGACGCCGATGTGCAGGGTGCGTTGTTTGTGGATCCGCTCGCGGGAGGGACAGAACTGGTGTCGATGGTGGTTGGTGTGCCATTCGACGGCGGTGATTCTTTCATATGCAGTACTGAGATTCCTCGGCTCGACTCGATGGATCTCGACAACGACGGCGATTTGGATCTGCTGTGGTTTGGATATACGCCTCTGGGGAACCAGGTGCGTGTGACGCTGAATTGAATCGGGATGGACGATGTGCCTCAGTTCGGCGCGACTTATATTCAGGGGCGATCGAACCCGCTGCATGTGCTTACGGCCGATCTTGACGGAGATTCGATTGACGAAGCGATTGTGACGGGATCCTCGAACGCTCGGGTGTATAACTTGAACGATGGGTCTTCAAACCTGATCATCGGGTCGGCTGATGCGTTCATGAGTGCGATGGCAGACCTTGATGGCGATGGGAAGCAAGAGCTTGTGCTGGTGGGCAATGGTATAGGAATCGAGGTGTTCCCGGTGAGTCTTGACGGTACGGTTGGTGCAGGGATTTCGTTCAACGGCCTTGATATCACCGACCCCCAAGCAGCGGTAGTGGCCGATTTCGATCTTGATGGGCGCGATGATCTGGCGGTGACGATCGCATCGAACACTTCGGCGTACATCTTGCGAGGCGTCGATGGGCTGGGCTTGAGCATTGGGGAATTATTGATGGGACGAGTAGTTCCTATTCCATTCGACCCGCAGCGTTTGATTTTAATGGCGATGGTTTGCCAGACTTGGCGATCGGTGATATTAGTGAGGATTTGATTCAGCTCTATGAAAACAACAACAACGACGGGACATTCACGATGGTCGATACCATCGCCAGCCAGAGTCCATACTGGTTGATCGCAACAGATGTCGATCTTGACGGCAACCTTGATCTTGTAAGTGCAGGTCTGGACCAGTATCTCAATATCTACTTTTTCGATGATGCTGGTCAGGTTGAGCAGTGGGTTGAGCTTGATGGAGTTTCGATGGTCGAGGTGATTGCAGAGGATTTCACGGGTGACTCGTTGCCGGATCTGGCTGTGGCGACAACAAATTTCATGACACCCTTTGGCCCTGAGCCGGTGGTCTGGGAGCAGACGAGCCCGCGCGTGTTCGAGATTGTGGCCGTATTACCAACCGGGGCTGCTCCGGGGATCGCTGCGACGGATGCCAATGGCGATGGAGCGATGGATATTCTCACTGTGAGCGATTTCGATCGGTCGTTGATGATCCATTGGGGCTCGCCTGTATTATGCCCGGCGGATCTGACGGGCAACGGCACGCTCAACTTCTTTGATATCTCGGCGTTCCTCGAACTCTTCGCAGCCAACGACCCTGTGGGTGATTTCAATGGGGATGGGACATGGAACTTCTTTGATATCTCAGCATTCCTCACCGCCTTTGCTGCCGGGTGTCCGTAGGGCACATGCCGGGATTGGGAATCCTATGATCTGGCACTGTGAATTTGCTTGATCTGCTCTATATCCCGCTTGGCGTTGTCGCTGCTCCGATTTGGATGCGCAAGAAGCGTCAGGGGTGGGATCAGCGTGTTGGGCATGTGGAAACCATGCTTCGCAAGCCCGCGTGCGAATCAACGCGTACGCGGGTTCTGCTTCATGCGGTGTCGGTGGGGGAGGTCAATGCGCTGCGGGCGTTGGTGCCGATGATGGTTGAGCAGGCGGATGTGATTGTCTCGGCGACGACCGATACCGGGCTCAAGCAGGCGCAGTCTTTGTTTGGGGAGATCGAAGCGGTCGAAGTCGTGCGATATCCGCTGGATTGCTCGTGGATGGTCAGGCGATTTTTGGAGAGTGTCAAGCCTGATGTTGTTGGGCTTGTTGAGCTTGAGGTCTGGCCGAATTTTATCAAGGGGTGCGTGAAGCGGGGGATTCGGGTCGGGATCATCAACGGCAGGCTCTCGGTCCGGTCGTTCAAAGGATATCGACGGTTTCGCTTTTTCATCGGGCCGACCTTCCGTCGATTGAGCTTTGCGTGTGTGCAGGATCAGGACTACGCCGATCGGATTGGGGTGATGGGGGTGTCGCGTGATCGGGTTTCGATTACGGGATCAATGAAGTGGGACTCGGTGGATGCATCGGTTCATGCCCATCCTTGTGCCAAGGCGACCGAGATTGCTGAGGCGATGGGGATTGATCGCGAGAAGCCGATGGTGATCGCGGGGAGCACTGGACCTGGCGAAGAGGCCTTGCTTGATCAGGCGATTGCCGATGATGTACAATTGGTGATCGCGCCGCGGAAGGTCGAGCGGTTTGATGATGCAGCTGATGCGGTGCCTGGATGTGTCCGAAGATCAACGGGGCAATGCCAACCCGGGGCCAAACGGTTTTTACTCGACACGATCGGGGAGTTGTCCGCGGTGTATGAACTGGCTGATGTGGTGATCGTGGGGCGATCATTCTTCGATTTGTATGGCTCAGACCCGATTGAACCCGCAGCGATGGGCAAGGCGGTGGTGATTGGGCCTGCATATTCAGATTTTTCGCAGGCTGTGGGGTTGCTCTTGGATGCCAAAGCAGTCCAAGTTGTTGATCGACAACAGGTTGGGCAAATGGTGGCGGGTTTGCTCGACAATGTACTTGAACGGGAAGTCATGGGGCAGCGGGCACGGGGGTGTGTTTTGGCTCAGCAAGGAGCATCGAAAAGGCACTTTGAAGTCCTGTTGTCGCATGCCCAGCACCGTGCGTGATTGGTCCATATGGGTGAGCAGTTTGGGCAAATCTTGTTGAAATCATCGAGGAAGTCTTTCGTATGGGGGTGATTTGTGCAAAGTTGGGGCGTACTATGACTCTCTTGAAAACTCGGCAAGCCGGGTGACGAGATTTGTATGTTGGGAGAGTAGCTCAATTGGTAGAGCATCGGCCTTTTAAGCCGCAGGTTCAGGGTTCGAGTCCCTGCTCTCCTATTTTTTTCCCATTTTCATTTTTAACTCACTTACCCGCCCGGGTGGGAGTCGTGTTCGTGGTGGATGTGCCTGTGCAAGAGGTTGATTTGTCGGCAATGGTTCTCCATGCGAATTGGACCTTGGGGGCTTTGCATTTTTGGTGCGAGACTTCTGCGCCCGGTTCTCAGGGCTCCGGTCGAGACTTAGAGGCAGGCTCAGATGCACTTGTTCATCCTTTTGCCTGCAGGCCTAGCGGGATTATTGGTGAGGAGTCGACAATCTTATTGAGGTTGCCTGCGGTTGAAGGTCGGCCGATTTTCAGCGTGCCTATGTCACGGGTGATGGGACATGATACCGATGATGATGTTGCTGCGGTGTTGGTCGAGTTTCAAGTTCCAACGGTCAAAGTCAAAGCATTTGATGCCGGTCCTGTGCTTGAGTCGTTCATTGAGCATGCGGAGCATGGTATTGGTGATGGTGGTCGATCGAGTGGATACACGATTGGTCCTGGGATCACTTACTTTGTGGCAGCTTCTCGATTGGCAGCCCACCTGATGGCTGGTCATCGGGTGGTGCCGATGCTGCTTCAAGATGCTCAGGGAGAGCTTACAGCGGCGTGGCATCCTTGGTTATCTGATGATATGACCGCCCAGCGGGTGAGCAAATTAGTTTGTTCGATGCCTGCGGTGGCCCGGGCGACTGCCGATGAACATGCCCATGATGCATGGAGTATGACGGTCGATTTTTTGGCAGCGGTGACTGATGCGCGTTGTCGTGCGACGATGATTGCGCAGGAGATGTTTGATACGGTCGAGGATGCCGATCCTGATGCCGATCCTCAGGTTGCATGGTTGCACGGATTACTCGATGAGACCAAAGAGGTGCCGAGTGTGAGCGGTCAACGGGCCGACATAGCACGCAAAGTTCGACGATGGATTGCAGAGCTTGAAGATCGAGGCGAGTCGAGCGCTTGGCGGTTTGGATTACGGATTTCTGAACCAATTGCTGATGGACTGCCCGACGATATTTCCAACCCCGACGATACGGTACTCTGGTCGATGAGTTTTTATCTGCAGAGTGTGGATGATGAGGATGTGATTTTGCGAGCATCGGATATTTGGCAGATCTCGCGTGAACGGGTGGTGATTCAGGGGTTGACGCTTGAGAACCCACAAGAGCTTTTGATGGCAGAGCTTGGTCGAGCAAGCCGATATTATAAGAGACTCGAAGAGGCGCTCGATCGTTCTGAGCCTATCGAGATTTTGCTCAACTCGCAAGAGGCATATCAGTTTCTGCGTGAGATCAAGCCGATCCTTGAAGAACAGGGGTTTGCGGTGCAGAGTCCTCCTTGGTGGGACTCGCAGTCTGGGCGTCTTGGTGCTCGATTGCAAATCGAGTCCGACCCTGCTGACATACTCGGTGACGAGTCGAGTGACCCTGATGCAGCTGGTCCTCAACTTGGGCTCAATACACTCATCGGGTATCACTGGGAGATTGCGATTGGTGATACGACGCTGACACTCAATGAGTTTGAGCAGCTTGCTCAGCAGAATGCACCGCTGGTGCGCATCGGGGGGAAGTGGGTTGAGGTGCGTCCTGAAGATATTGAAAACGCCATTAAGTTTATCGGCGAAAATCCGGGAGGAGAGATGGAGCTTGGGGAGGCGATGCAATTAGCATTGGCTTCGGATGCGGCGCAAACGGGATTGCCGGTGACAGGTGTGGAAGCGACAGGCTGGGTTGCATCATTGCTCGGAGGCGATACTGGTGGTGCTTCGGTTGAGCTGCCTAAGCTCGATACCCCGGAAACATTCCAAGGCACGCTTCGCCCGTACCAGGCGCGTGGCATGAGTTGGATGGTGTTTATGGAGCGATTTGGATTCGGTGCGTGCTTGGCCGATGACATGGGACTGGGCAAAACGATTCAGTTGTTGGCTTTGATGATGCACGAACGGATCGAAGCAGGCGAGGAAAAGGTTGCCCCGACGCTTTTGGTGGTGCCCATGTCGGTGATCGGCAATTGGGTCAAGGAGGCGGAGAAATTTGCCCCTTCATTGAAAGTGATGGTACATCATGGAGTTGATCGCAAACTTGACGAGGGGTTTACCGAGCAGGCGCAGGAGTCTGATTTGGTTTTAACGACCTACGCATTGGCACATCGGGATAACGAGTTGATCAATACGGTCAATTGGGCAAGGATGGTACTTGATGAGGCACAGTTTATCAAGAATCCAGCAGCCAAACAGTCGCAAGCGGTACGGGGGATCAATGTTCCGCGTCGGATCGCCCTGACGGGTACGCCAGTGGAAAACCGATTGTCAGAGTTGTGGTCGATCATGGATTTCTTGAACCCAGGGTATTTGGGTTCTGCGGGTGGATTTCGTAAGAAGTTCTCGCTTCCCATCGAACGGCACCGTGATCAGAACAAGATGGGTAAGCTTCGTTCGATGGTTTCACCGTTTATTCTTCGAAGGGTTAAGACTGACCCGACGGTGGTTTCTGATTTGCCAGAAAAAATCGAGAGCAAGGAATGGTGCGCCCTAACACCAGAGCAGGCCAAACTTTACGAGGGGTGTGTCCAGCGGATGCTGACGGATGTAGATGAGTCTGAAGGTATTCATCGGCGTGGTTTGGTGCTTGCTGCACTGATCAAGCTCAAACAGATTTGCAATCATCCGGCGCAGATGCTCAAAGAAAACGACCCGCAGTTCGGGATGACGATCGATCCGATGCGATCGGGCAAATGTGTGCGATTGCTTGAGCAGGTTTCAGAATTGATCAGCGAGGGGGAGCAGGCACTGATCTTCACACAGTTTCGCCAGATGGGTCATATCTTGAGCACAATGCTCAGCCATGAGTTGGGGAGGGATATTTTGTTTTTGCATGGGGGGACGCCTCAGGGCAAGCGTCAGAAGATGATTGATACTTTCCAAGATGGAACGGGGAAGAATCCGATTTTGCTTCTGTCGCTCAAGGCCGGTGGTGTGGGCCTGAATTTGACAGCAGCGACGCATGTGTTCCATTTTGATCGGTGGTGGAATCCTGCTGTTGAAAACCAAGCGACCGATCGGGCGTATCGCATCGGGCAGACGCGCACGGTGCAGGTGCACAAATATATCGTGCGAGGGACGCTCGAAGAACGGATCGATGAGATGATCGAATCGAAGACTGAGTTGGCTGAGAACATTATTGGTCATGGTGAGCGTTGGTTGACAGATCTTGGTACGGACAAGCTTCGCGAGTTGTTGACGCTTCGGGCAGACACGATAGCCGGTGATATATGAAGGGAGGTCGAGCGATGTGTGATGAAGAAAAACCAAATTCGGCCGACCCGGTGTCCAAGAAGAGTGTAAAGAAATCGTCAAAGAAATCGTCGAAGAAGACAACCAAGAGATGTGTTGAGAAGTCGCCTCTTCCTCCGCCTCGAGAGGATCGGGTGGTCAATGTGATTTCCAAGCCGACGCTGAGCGCATCGGTACCGATTGCGCCGAAGAAAATCAAGCCTCAGTATGCATCGTTCCGATCGTCGCGCAAATCGCTGGTGAATCCGCGTCGTGTGCGGGGGGGGGTGAAGCTCAAGCTCAAGGCTGGGGAGACACCTGCAAGCTGGGTAACGCAGCGACTTTTGCGTGTTGCGGAGGCCGGAGCAGAGAGCGGAATCTACAAGGATGGCATCGAGTATGCTCGACTCGGGCAGACGAAACGATTGACGATCGAGGATACGCTTTGCGAAGGGATCATTCAGGGGCGCAGCGATAAACCTTATACAGCGACGCTTGGGCTTGTTGAATTTGGGGCCGAGTCGCAAGAGAAAATTATTGTTGCAATGGCCGATCAGGTTCGGTATACAGCCAAGTTGCTCGCCGGTGAGTTGCCCAGCAATATCGAGGATGTATTTGCACCGCTTGGTTTGAAGCTATTCCCCGCCGAGCCTGAGGATATTGAACCTCGGTGCTCATGTCCGGATTGGAGTACTGAGGAACCGTGGTGCAAGCATACTGTGTGCTTGACAGCACTCCTTGCTGAGAAGCTTGGTGATGACCCGATGGTTATCTTCGGATTGCGAGGGATGCCCGGGCAGGAACTCATTGATGGCCTGCGCCAGAAACGAGCGGTGGGGGTGCAAGGTCCTGGGCCTTCACCAGTGCTTCATCAGCATGTACCTGGGGTTTCGGATGTTTCATCGCCCCCTTTGGAGGATTCGATTGAGTCGTTCTGGGAGGTTGGACCCGAGCTTGATGAGTTGGATACCCCGATCTCACCTCCAGCGGTCAATTGCGTACTTTTGCGTCGGCTTGGACCAAGCCCGTTTGTTGGTGGGCAATTTCCATTGATCGGATTGATGGCGACTTGCTATCAGCTTATTGGCGAGGCGGTGATTGAAGCGGAGGGGGCCGAATCCGAAGAAGAATAGACATAGGTTTGGGGAACGGTCGGGTCGGCCCGGTTCTATTTTGGTCGTGCGAGATCATGCGAGATCGTGGTGCAGATGGTTGACCTCAAAGTTCGTTGGTCTACACTTGTCCTCAAGTATAGGGAGCCCGTTGTGACGGACGCCAATAATTGGCCGAGGCGCAGCGATGGGTTCACTCGAGTGGTCTGGTGCTTTGTGCTCTGAGATTGCGCAGCCGAGTGGATTCCGCTCCAAGTCAGTCAGTCCATATGCCTTTGGTCGACTGGCGATACGCTGCGGCTCATCATGCCTGATGCTTTGTGTCTCTGGTGTGTTCAGGCCGTATCATGACGGAATGGATACCCGATCTGGTTGGACCAGATCATGACACGGAGTACGAGCAACACACGATTCGCACCCAGAAGATAAGCGATCGAACAAATGTTCGGCTGTTCAGCTGTTCAGCGAACAAATGTTCCAAGAGTTCAGGCAAAGTTTAAGCAAGGAGCTCAAACGAGATCATCAAAAAGTATTGCCCCATGGTGTAATGGTAGCACAGCTGGTTTTGATCCAGTCGGTCCAAGTTCAAATCTTGGTGGGGTAACTTTTTTTTCGCTCGGTCCTTCTCGCTTTGTTTCATCGCTTTATTTCACCATTGTGTATCGGTGTTGCCAATCAGATCATGGCATCTTTACCTCGAGCACTCGAAGCGATTATCTTGGCAGCTGGCAAAGGGACTCGGATGGAGTCTGATTTGCCCAAAGTCTGCCATCCTGTTGGTGGCCGTGCGATGATTTGCGCGGTGGTCGAAGCATGTTTTGAGGCAGGATGTTCCCGAGCCGTGGTGGTTGTTGGGTACAAGCAAGAGTTGGTTCGTGAAGTATTGAGATGCTTTGGTGATCGGGTTGAATTTGCAGTTCAGCACGAGCAGCTCGGTACCGGGCATGCTGTGGTAAGTGCGATGGATGCGTTCCCAATTGCCAATCGGGCCCAGACCGATGTTTTTGTGCTCTGTGGTGACGGCCCACTGATTCGGACTTCGACGCTGGGGTTCATGCTTGAAAGGCACCGGTCTACAGGTGCTCACGCGACACTGGCGACGAGTGTGATTGACGATCCAGCGGGGTATGGACGGATCGTTCGTGATGCGGATCATAGGTTTGTCCGGATTGTTGAACAGAAGAATGCTTCGGATGATGAACTCAAAATAAATGAGGTCAATCCAAGCTATTACTGTATGAATGCTGATGCAATGTTCGAAGCCCTCAAGAAGGTTCGTCGTAATGGTCTTACTGGCGAATATTATATCACAGATGTCTTCGAGCACATGCTTGGTGATGGCAAATGTATTGAGGTGATTGATGCGGTACCGCCTCAGGATATTTTGAGTATTAATACACCCGAACACCTCGCAGCGGTTGATGCGATTTATCGCGCGAGAATTCAGTCCGATTCACAATCATCCACCAGCACACAAGGGGCCGTGTAATGTTTGCAGAAATCAAAGTTTTTGCAGGGCGGAATTCGAAAGATCTCGCTCACCGCATTTGTGCCGAAGTGAATATTGAACTCGGGTGTGCTCGGACAAGCCTATTTCCAGATGGCGAAGTGTTTGTCAAGCTTGATGATGATGTTCGTGGTCGTGACTGTTATGTGGTGATTTCGACTTGTGATCCGGTGAATGACAATTTGATGGAGCTCTTGGTTTTCTGCGATTGCCTTCGTCGGGCGAGCGCGGCTTCGGTGACGATGGTGATGCCATATTACGGGTATGGTCGCCAGGATCGCAAAGATGCTGGGCGTGTACCAATTACGGCCAAGCTGGTGGCGAATTTGATTACTGCATCAAATGCCGACCGTGTACTGGCGATGGATTTGCATGCGGCCCAGATTCAAGGTTTCTTTGACATTCCTGTGGACCATCTCTCGGCAACACCGGTATTCTTTGATTATTTTCAGTCAATTCGCCATGAACTGGGTGATTTATGTCTGGTGTCTCCCGATGTGGGCAATGTGAAGGTTGCCGAGTCAATGGCGAATTTACTTCACGCAGATCTGGCAATCATCAATAAGCGTCGTCTTACCGGCGATTCGATCAAAGTAGGACATCTGATTGGTGATGTGAAAGACAAAACAGTTTTAATGTTTGACGATATGATTGCAACGGGTGGCACGGTTGTCGAGGCGGCCAGATTGGTGATGAATGAAGGCGCCAACGATGTAATTTGTGCCGCGACTCATGCGGTGCTCGCCGGACCTGCAATGGAAAAGCTTGCCGAATCACCAATTTCAAAGATTGTGGTCACGGATACAATTCCTACCAACGATCGGAATGACCTTATCAAGGACAAACTTGTGGTTCTTTCGGTCGGGGAGATGCTTGGGCAGGCAATTAAGCGAATCCACAATAACCAATCAATCAGCGAGCTCTTCGTGCGTACTGCCGGAGCCAAGCGGTGAGGTTGTAATGGATATCAAAGCAAATCAGAAAATAAAGCGTATTTAGCTAAAGGAGAAATGAAATGAGTGAAACAACAACAGCCTTGAGTGCGCAGAAGCGAGAGCGGACCGGAAGTCGGTACGCCCGGCGTATACGCCAGGCCGGAGGATTGCCCGGTGTTCTCTATGGGCACAAAGAGGAACCGGTTTCGATCACCCTCGATGCACATACGGCGATTGGGTATATTTCAAAAGGCGAGAAGGTCTTTCATATGGATCTAGAGGGTCATAAGCAATATGTGTTGCTTAAGGACATCGGATATGATTACTTGGGTACCAATATTATTCATGTGGACTTTGCTCGTGTAGATATGGACGAACGGGTTGATACCAAGGCTCGCCTGAAGTTTGTTGGCGATGCTGAGGGACTCAAAACCGCCGGTGCCATCATGATGCACCCGCTGACTGAACTGCAGCTTAACTGTACCGTCACCAACTTGCCCGATGATATCATCGTCGATGTCACAGAGATGAAGGTTGGTGATGTGCTTCACGCCAGTGATGTCAAGCTTCCCAAAGAGACCATGATCCTGTTGACTGATCCTCATGCCATTGTTGCGCAGATCATCATGAAGGCAGTTCAGGAAGAAGAAGGCGAAGCTGCTGAGGTAGGAGGCGATGGTACCGAGCCAGAGGTTATTGCTGAGAAGAAAGAGTCCGAAGGATGAAACTGATCGTTGGACTTGGCAATCCTGGGGCTCAATACGAGCGGACCCGACATAATGCTGGGTTCATGGCCCTTGATCTGCTTGCCGATCGGCACGCAGGAGGGCAGATTCCCAAAAGCCGGTTCAGTGCGATGACGCTTGATGCGCTGATTGGGGCGCAGAAGGTCTTGCTGATGAAGCCGACGAAGTTTATGAATTTGTCCGGGCAGTCAGTAGGTGAGGCGGTTCGGTTTTATAAACTCGATCCGGTTGAAGACCTGATTATTCTGGTCGATGACATCGCGTTGCCGGTGGGTCATATTCGTGTCCGTAAGGCCGGTTCTTCCGGCGGGCATAATGGGTTGTCGGATATTGATCGAATCCTCGGAGGTGCAGATTATCCACGAGTCCGTATCGGCGTGGGCAATGTGCCCAAGTTTGTGAGCCAGTCAGATTGGGTTTTGAGTCGATTTACAAAGGAAGAGTATGAAGATGTGGATCGGAGTCTCAAAGCGGCTGCCGATGCGACCGAGTGCATACTTGACCAAGGGGTGATCAAGGCAATGAACACCTTTAACACCAAGCTTGTTAAGCCTAGGTGCGAATCAAAGGAAGTGATATCGAAGCAACCCGATCAGCAATCTGATTCAGATAGAGAGAACAAACCACAAGAAAACATATCAACCCCAGAAGGGGCGAACAAGAACATGGAGAAGAATAATGTCAACTGAAACACAAGTCCGCACCGGCATCTATGAGGCAATGTTCCTCGCGTCACAGACTGCGGCCGCCTCGTTTGGCGATTTGATCGACCATATCAATTCACTCTTCGAGCGCGCCCATGCCGAGGTGATTGCGATGAAGAAGTGGGATGAGCGCCGTCTTGCGTACGAAATTGATAAACAAAAGCGAGGGGTTTATATTCTCGCCTATTTCAAGTGTCCGACGGATATGGTACCTCATCTTGAGCGCGATGTGGTGATTTCGGATAAGATTTTGCGGGTATTGATTACTTCTGCTGATCACCTGACCGACGAGGAAATTGCTGCTCATAATGATATGGATGGACTGGCAACTGAAGCCAAACTCAAAGCACAGGCTGGCGATGCCCAAGAGTCCGCCGCGAGTAAGAAAGTCCACCTTGGAGCGCCCGCAGCTTCTGAAATGACCCCGACCAAAGAAGTTGCCGAGGGGCCCTTGGAAGTTGATTCGGAAGCAGTAGATACTCAGGACAATGAGCAATCAGGCGATTCTTGAATAGGTTTGGCCGTATCGATTGAATTTCCAGCAGATTCCGTGGGCTTGCACACGGAATCTGTTTGGTGTTGAGCTAGACTAGATTGTGTCTACCGATTTGAGTAGAGTCATGTTCGGCAAGTGTGATCGTGAGGGGGCGTTCGAGCGGTTCTTTGGTGCCGATTTTTTGGCACCAGAGGCTCGTCAGGAGCAAAGATGAAATCAGTCGTACTCCTCATCGGGTGCGGGAAATGGAGAAACCGATGGCCAGTTTTAACAAAGTCATGCTTATGGGCAACCTGACACGCGATGTGGAGATTCGATATACGCCAAGCAATACTGCAGTGGGCAATTTTGGACTTGCGGTCAATCGCAAATACAAAACCCAGTCGGGTGAGCAGCGTGAGGAGGTCACTTTTGTCGATTGTGAAGCGTGGGGGCGGACTGCGGAAGTTATGGCCCAGTATCTCGGGCGTGGACGGCCTGTTTTCATTGAGGGACGGCTCAAACTGGATCAGTGGGAAGACAAAAATGGAGGAGGTAAACGCTCCAAACTTTCCGTTGTTGTTGAAAATTTCCAGTTCATTAACTCGGGACAAGGGGGAGGAACCCAAGGGGG
>JALSHH010000011.1 GCA_026982335.1 Phycisphaerales bacterium | reverse complement strand
GGGGGATTTTTATGGCGCGGGCTTGAGCATGGTGTGGGGGAAGACCTGCTTAAGCTGCGCGTAAGCAGGGCACCCGGCATTGAACTAACAGCAACAGTCGAGGTCAACTCCAATTTTTGAATCAAAATTTTATCACTACTCAGCACGGCTCACCCTACCGCTGCTACGACCTTTTGGGCGGCATCACCAAGATCGCTTGCGACTTGGAGGGTTGGGAGGTCGGCGGCGGCTTGTTCTAGGATTTTTCGGCCGGCGTCTACATTGGTGCCTTCTAGGCGGACGACCAAGGGGATGGTGAATCCGATTTCTTTGGCGGCGTTGACGATTCCTTGGGCGATGATGTCGCAGCGCATGATGCCGCCGAAGATGTTGACGAGGATGCCGTTGACAGCGTTGTCGGAGAGGATGATTCTGAATGCTTCGGTGACTGCTTCTTCGGTTGCTGAGCCTCCGACATCGAGGAAGTTTGCGGGTTCGCCTTCGAAGAGTTTGATGGTGTCCATGGTGGCCATGGCGAGTCCGGCGCCGTTGACGAGGCATCCGATGTTGCCGTCGAGTGCGATGTAGGAGAGGCCCATTTTATCAGCGCGGACTTCGGCGGGGTTCTCTTCGCTTGGGTCATACAGGGCAGCGATGTCTTTGTGGCGGAAAATGGCGTTGTCGTCGAAGTTGAACTTGGCATCAATGGCGATGACCTGCCCGTCGGGGTGGTCGTTGGTTGAGGGGGTGACGATGAGGGGGTTAATCTCGGCGATGGAGCAGTCTTTGTCGGTGTAGAGTTTGGCGAGGGCGAGCATGATTTTGACGGCTTGGTTGATCTGCTTGCCCTTGAATCCGAGTGCGAACGCGACATCGCGGGCTTGGTATGGTTGGAGCCCGAGGATTGGGTGGATGGGTTGTTTGACGATTCGTTCTGGTGTGTCGTGTGCGACTTGTTCGATTTCGACGCCGCCTTCGCGTGATGCGATGAGGGTGTTTTGCTTTGTGTTTCGATCAGTAGTGATGGCGAGGTAATATTCGTCAGGCTTGCCGGGTTCGCGATCGGCGATGTCTACGCCAGCAGCCATCAGAACCTTGTTGACATCGAGTCCTTCGGGGCCGGTCTGGGCAGAGACCATTTTATTGGAGAACATGAACTTGGCGGCTTCGTGTGCTTCTTCTGGTGAGTTGACGAGTTTGACGAATCCGGCTTTGCCGCGGCCTCCGGCGAAGACTTGGGCCTTGACGACGGCGAGGGTTGAGTCTTGGTTGGCGGCGATTGTTTTGTAGGCCTGTGTCGCTTGGTCTGCGGTGGTGATGACCTCGCCAGCGGGGACGGGGATGTTGTAGGAATCGAGGAGGTCGCGTGCTTGGTATTCGTGAATCTTCATCTGTGGGTCCGTCCTTTTGATGAGCGGGGTGGTTGTTTGGGTATTGTAGTCGGTTTTGAGGGTTGGCGGGGAGGATTGGGGCACGAAAAAAGCCGCGAGGGCATGTTGAATTTTCCGTATGAGATTATTTTGATTGCCTTCACAAACGCGCTAAGCATACGCCCGTTGCTTGGATACACAATATCTCATTCTCTTTATGCGTGGCAGGTGGTGGTGTTTACTACCTGCCCAGGGGATTTCTTCCACTCGACTTACATATCCAAGCTGCACTTGGCTCACTGTGATGTGTTGGTCTTGCCAAGTCTGTACGAATGTGGCGGGGCCGTCGTCCTTGAAGCAATGGTCATATCGAAACCTGTGATTACCACTGCCTGGTGGGGCTGATTATTTTGGTGATCGTTGTGAGATTTTGTTGCCTCCAGAGAGTCGAGAATCACTCATTGAGGGTTTCGCAAAGGCAATGCGAGTGCTTGCTGAATCAAAGGATCTCCGAGATCAGCTCGGGCGTGTGGGCGGAGAAAAGGTCCGCAAGGTGTATGATTGGCAGGTTACGGTGGACCGTATGCTCAGTATTTATCGGCGGGTAATCACAAGTAAGGGTTGCCTGATTCATTCCATCAG
The DNA here is from genome assembly GCA_026982335.1 of Phycisphaerales bacterium. Lineage (GTDB taxonomy): Bacteria > Planctomycetota > Phycisphaerae > Phycisphaerales > UBA1924 > UBA1924. The sequence continues at coordinate 26,061 of JALSHH010000011.1, read as the reverse complement.
ATTTAATAGATGCGCGAATCCTCAGGGTGGGGATGTATTTGTAAGTTCTTGAGTAGACTCGGTACCTTTGCAATTGTTGTAGAGGACAGTGTTGTAGAAAGAAGGCCCGGGAGCAGATGGGGGCATTACTCGCCGGGCCTCACGCACAGGATATGGTTCTTCGTCAGAGGCAACATGATTGCGTTTGGTTTTATTCCGGTCACCGATTGGTTTTTGCCGAATTATATCGACCAGCGCAAACCAGCCACGCGATTATGAGGCCCTGCATACAGAGTCTACGGGGTCGTGTTTGGAGTGGTTTTTATGAGGTGATTCTGGGGGAAGTTGTCGATTGGCGGATGATGAGGGTTTCGTCCAAGGTCACAGTCCGTGAGGGGATGGGTTCGATGGCGGCCAAACGCTCAGCAAGGAGTTCGCCTGCGGTTTTGCCGGCAACCGCTGCGGGCAGGGCGATGGTTGTCAGTGGTGGGGTGGACATTTTGGCCGGAAGTTCGTCATTGAAAGCCACGACGGACATATCTCGGGGGATGGACATGCCAAGGGTATTCATAGCTTGAATGAGGTACATCGCAGTGATGTCGTCGTAGGCGATGACGGCGGTGGCGTCGCCTTTTTGGAGGACGAGTTGGCAGTAGGACATGGCGGAGTGATCGGTGCGCTCGTAACCGGCGACTGGTTTGAGCCCGCGGTGCTTGAGGATTGATTCGTAGGCGAAGAGTCGATCGTTGACGGAAGTATGGCGGATGCCTCGGGGGTTGAGCCGATTGGTTTCGAGATAGGCGTAGGCGATTTTTGTGTGCCCAAGTTCGAGGAGGTGGTCGATGGCTTGGTCCATGCCGTGTCGCTCGTTGAAGTTGACGGCATCGCCGCCCGGTCCTGCGAGCCCGTTGATCGAAACATAGGGCATGTTCTGCTCTTCGAGTTCGTTGAGATCGGTTACATCACGGACCTGCAGCGCGATCGCGCCATCGACACGCCATGACGGGAGTTCGTGTCCAGAGTAGTCGGGGTCGAGGAAGGTGGTGCAAATGTGTTTGTCATTGTCGCGCAGGACGCGGACCGCTTCGGAGAGTGCGGTTCGGTTGACGCCATCGGATGCCCACCCGACGACCGCGACGAGGTTGGTTTTTTTCGCGCTGATCGAGCGGACCATTGGGTTGGGTCGATAGTTGAGTTCCTCAGCCGCATCGAGGACACGCTGGCGAACTTCGGGACGGACACGGAAGTTGTGGGTGTAGCCATTGATCACGCGTGAGGCGGTGGATTCGGCAACGCCTGCCTTTTCAGCGACCTTGGCGAGCGTGATGCGTTGTGTTCTTCGCTTTTCCATGGTGATTCCGGAGTTGCATGTCTGATGGTGTTTTTGTGTCGGAGATTGCTGCAGTGTGCAACATCCGGTTTACGGGATTGTACGACGATAGTGTACGAAAAATCGGGTCTCGAAGCGAGGATTCATTTGGGGAATGTCGGGGTTTGTGCAGGTTTGGGGAGCCAAACCCGAGCGTGTGGTTAGAATGGATGGCGGTTCGGGTATGCTGGGTTGTCTGGCAGCGTGCACAATAGACGATGGAGTGTGGTCTTATGGGGTCAATGAGCAGATCATGGCAGCGATGGGTGACGGCGTGTACGGTTGCCCTGCTCAGCGCAATGGCCTATGGGCAAGGACGAGGTGGGCCTCCGCCGGCCAATGTGGTACTCGATGAGGTACGCGTTGAACAACTCGTCCATCGCCGGATCGTCACAGGCGAAATCCGATCCCGACTCACCAGCACATTGGCGTCACAGGTTGAGGGGCTGATGGTTTCGATGCTTGTCGAAGAAGGGGATATGGTCGCGCGCGGGCAGGTGATTGCCAAGCTCGATGATGTGCGCGCACGGATCGCTTTCGATCAGGCGATGGCCGATGTGGACTTTGCCCAAGCAGTGATGATGCAACGCCAGGCGGAACTTGAGATTGCTGAGCGTGACCTTGGACGATTGGAAGAACTCGCCCGGATGGGATCGAGCGGGGTTTCGCAACTCGACGAAGCCAAGACACTCGTCGCCTCGCGCCAGGCGCTCATGGCCCAAGCCAAGGCGGAAATGGTCTCGGCCAAGGGTGATCTGATGCTCCGCGAACGAGAACTCGAAGACATGACCATCGTGGCGCCCTTCCGTGGGCGCGTCGTGAGCAAGGAGAGTGAAGTCGGACAGTGGGTTGGGCGGGGCGATGAGATCGTGACGATTGTGTCGCTCGATGCGCTCGAAGCCTGGGTCGATGTGCCTGAGGATGTGTACACTGCGGTCGATGACGCCCGGACCCATGGCGAACGGGTGGAGATCATGCTCCCGGCTTTGGGCGATCGCAATGGCGGGCGTGTTTGGGGGGAGATTCTCGCAATCTTGCCTCAGGCCGATTCGCTAAGCCGACTCTTTGCGGTGCGGATTGCGGTGTCGGCCAAAGACGAGCATGAGAAGAATCTGTTGCGTCCGGGGATGAGCCTCTCGGCCTTGGTGCCTACGGGCAAGCCCGGAGCGTTTGTGACGGTGAGTAAAGATGCAATTGTCCGCAAACCCACCGGTGAGGTGGTCTACTACGCCAACGATGGTGTCTCGGCGATCGCGCCGGTGACACGCTTGTTTGCAGTTGGTGATCGGGTCGCGGTGCGAAGCCCGATGTTGCGCCCGGGGATGATGGTGGTGGTCGCGGGGAACGAACGCCTGCGGCCTGGGCAGGGGCTCAAGGTTCACGACCCGGTGCGTGATGATGTGGTGGGCACCGAGCCGACAGCGGGTGGGAGCGATTGATGGATATTGTGCGATGGTGTATCTCGCGTCCCGTGACGGTGGCGGTCGGTGTCATTCTGGTTTTGCTCTTTGGGGTGATCGGTGCAAGGGAAATCCCGGTACAACTCACGCCCACGATCACCAAGCCAACCATCACCGTATCCACGATTTGGCCAGGGCGAAGCCCCGAAGAGGTGGTCGATGAGATCACCAAAGAACAAGAAGAACGGCTCAAAAATGTTGAGAACCTCGATCGAATGAGTTCGTCGAGTTCGCAAGGCAACAGCGAGATCACACTCGAGTTTCAGGTCGGATCGGATATCTCACGGGCGTTGCAGGAGGTGAGCGATGCGCTTCGCCAAGTGCCCGCATATCCTGAGGAAGTCGATGAGCCGATCGTTGTCGCTGCCGATGGCGTATCGAGTGGCGGCGGGGCGATCGCATGGATCATCATTGACTTTGATGATGAGGCACTTGCGAAGCATGCGGATTTTGATCTGACGACGATCTTTGAGGAGGTTGATCGAGAGATCAAGCCTTACCTTGAGCGTGTCAAGGGCGTAGCAACGGTCAATGTGTTCGGCGGGCGCGATCGTGAAGCACGGGTCTTGATCGACGAAATCGCCTTGGCCCAGCGCGGATTGAATCATGTCGATGTCATCAACGCACTGCGCGGCGAGAACCAGAATGTGTCCGCTGGGAGTATCGCAGAGGGCAAGCGAAACTACCGCGTGCGGCTTGTTGGACAATTCGACACCCCCGAGAAGATACTCGATACAATCGTCGCATACCGCGAAGGACGATCCGTGTTTGTGCGCGATGTGGCCAGTGTCGAGATCGGGTACGAAAAACGAAACGGATTTGTCCGATCCCTCGCACGCCCAGCGATTGCGATTAATGTGATTCGTCAGAACGACTCGAATGTGCTCGAGATCATGGACGAAATCAAGATTCGACTCGAAGACATACGCGAGACGATGCTTCCCAATATCGGAGGCGAATCAAATGTCGGAGCCATCGGTCCAGACTTACGATTGCGCCATGTTTATGACGAAACGATCTATATTCGTAGCGCGATTGGATTGGTGACACAAAACCTATGGATTGGGGGAACGATCGCAGTGATGGTCTTGTTGGTGTTCTTGCGAAACTGGCGGGCGACGGGGATCATCGCCATTGCAATCCCAATTTCGGTGATCGGCACATTTCTGATCCTGCTGGCGCTTGGTCGATCGCTCAATGTCGTATCGCTGGCGGGATTGGCTTTTGCCGTGGGGATGGTGGTTGATAACTCGATCGTGGTTTTGGAGAACATTGATCGGCGGTTGAAACTCGGGGAATCACCAATGGATGCGGCATGGCGCGGGGGGAAAGAAGTCTGGGGCGCGGTACTCGCATCGACCCTGACAACGGTCGCTGTATTTATTCCCATCTTGACAATTCAGGAGGAGGTTGGGCAACTCTTTGCTGATATTGCCATTGCCATTGTCGGGTCGGTGAGTTTTTCGTTGATCGTTTCGGTGATGGTGATTCCGACCGCTTGCTCGCGATGGCTTCGCCCTGAGAAAGATCATCACGGGGTCGTCAAGCGGATTTTGGGAAACATGTTCGGGCTGACGGCCTTGGCCAATCGGTTGGTCGCGTTGCTCGGTGTCGTATTGCGGTGGGCGATGACAGGGATACGCGGGTGGACGGTGCGTCCGGCAGTGATCGTCGTGATGACGGGGGCGAGTATTTGGGGGGCGGCGGTGATGATGCCGCCGATGGATTATTTGCCAGCGGGAAATCGGAACTTGGTTTTTGGTGGATTGACGATTCCACCCGGCCTTTCGGTTGAGGGGATGGAAGAGATTGCCAATTGGATCGAGGAGAAGATTTATCCTTATGCCAAAGTGGATAAAAATGATACCCAAGCGATGGCGGCGCTCGATCCGATCCAAATGTTCCCAGGGATGCCGATCTTTGAGCCCGTTGCAATTGATAACTTCTTCATCGGCGGATTCGGCAACGGCATGTTCGTTGGCGCAACAAGCCAAGACGATCAAACCGTCATCCCCATCGGGCACCTGATTACCGGCGTGATGATGAGCATTCCTGATTCCTTCGGCGGCGCAGGACAAAGTTCACTCTTTAGTGGGCTCGGTGATGGGGGGGTGATCCGGGTCGAAATTTCGGGGGTCGAACTTGATCGTGTGAATGCGGCGGCCTCGATGATGTTCCGTGCAGCGGGGATGGAATATGGCTTTGGAAAGGTCAAACCCAACCCGTCGAACTTTGCGGTGCAAGAGCAGGAAATGCAACTCGAACTTAACGCCCTCGGGCGAGAGTTGGGATTGACAACCCAAGGCTTGGGCGTGGCGGTTCGCGGGTTGTTCGATGGGGCATTTGTTGGGGACTACAAGATTGGATCAGAGACGATTGACTTGGTGGTGCTTCCCCACGGCGGGCGGATGGAAACTTTGGAGCAGATCCGCGATGTCCCCATTGCCACGCCGGCGGGGCCTGTGGTGCCCGTCGATAGCGTGGTGAACTTTGTACCCACACTGGCAGCACAGGTGATCCAGCGGATCGAAGAGATGCCCAGCGTGTCGATCGAGGTGACGGTGCCCGAGACGATGGCAGTGGGGCAGGCGATGGCATGGATTCAAGAAAACATGATCGACGCTGCCAAGGAGCGTGGATTGATCGACCGAACCATGCGGGTTCGCCTTGAGGGCAGCGCAGCCGATCTCGAACAAGTCCGGACATCGCTGATGGGCAACTCGATCGAGCATACTCCGGTAGAGGCCCGTCGGGCGATGCGCTCGGCAGCGGGTGTTACCGTGCTGGCAATGTTGGGCTCGGTGGTGATTTTTATCCGAGGCAAGCGCAACGCCAATCCGTTTGTGTTGTATGGTGTGGTGGGATCATTGATCTTGGGATTGATGGTTGCCGGATTGGCCTGGTTGGTCGTTGGTCAGCCTGAGTTGCTGACGGCCCGGATGGTTTGGGCTTTGCTGGTGACTTATCTGGTCATGTGTGCATTGTTTGAGAGTTTCTTGTATCCGCTGGTGATTATGTTCTCGGTGCCTTTGGCGGTGGTCGGCGGGTTTGGTGGATTGGCGATTGTGTATCAGTGGTCGATGATGGATTTGACCAAGTCCCCTCAGAAGCTTGATGTGCTGACGATGCTGGGGTTTGTGATTTTGATTGGGGTCGTGGTGAATAATGCAATTTTGCTGGTACACCAGGCATTGAATTTCATGGGGCGAGGGGTAGATGAGGAATCGGCATCGCTCGGGGCGGCTGATGCGATTGTCAAGAGTGTGCAGACGCGGATTCGTCCAATTTTTATGAGTGTGTTGACAAGCGTGGGCGGGATGCTGCCTTTGGTACTGATTCCGGGTTCTGGGAGCGAGATGTATCGTGGTCTTGGCTCGGTGGTGGTCGGGGGGTTGATCGTCTCGACCGTATTTACACTTGTATTGGTGCCGATACTGTTTTCATTGGTGATGGATATGAAGAAGGGGCTCGGAACGGGCCATTAGGGTGCTACCCGGGTTAGGAAAAAGCATGAGATCATGGGCGAGATGCCTGTGTTGCGTAGAAAGAAAGAATGGAGCTTGAAATGAAGATTGGAATGGGACTGGCAGGTTTGGTATTGGGCTCGGTGATGATGGGTGGATGTTCGACAACGCCTCGGGTCGATCGTTCATCAGCCGACGCGGACACAACGGTCAGTCGAGAAGAAGCTCGAGCGGTGACGATTCGCAAAGGTGATGGCACGGGCATCATTTCATGGGATGAAGTTGTTGCGGATATGGTTTCTGCTGATGTTGTGTTATTTGGCGAGATGCACGGGCATCCATTGGGCCTGGCGATTGCTCAGGAGCTTTGGGAAGATATTTTGGTGTATCGTCCCGACGCCGTATTGAGTATGGAGTTTTACGAGCGCGATCAGCAGCTGGCGGTTGATGACTATTTTTCGGATGTGACCAACCGTGAGCAGTTCGAGAAGGCTGCCCGTCGCAACAAAGGGAACAACGCACCGGGTCATATCCGAATGCTCGAAGCAGCCAAGGAGGCCGGACGCCCGATGATTGCAGCCAATGCGCCCAGAAGGTATGTGACCATCGCACGCAAGCAAGGCTATGACGCGCTCAAAGAGCTTGGTGAATCACAGCAGGCAATGTTCGCTTTGCCCATTGGCGACAGCAAAGGCGGGTATCAGGACCGGTTCTTGAAGCTGATGAGTGGGATGGGAGATCATGCGGGCGAAGAAATCGCCGCTGAATTCTTTCGGAGCCAGTCGGTCTGGGATGCAACGATGGGCGAGAGTATCGTCAATGCCCTTGAGCTCGGCTCACCCGTTGCCCATGTGGTCGGTTACTTCCATGTGCAGTTCGGAAATGAACAAGGTGGAAGCGGGTTGATTGACCAGATTCGCTTGCGGAGCGACCGTGATCTCAAAATTGTGACCATCATCCCATTGGCCCGCGACGATCAGGAACTTTTTATGGGGGTCGAGCCCGAGATTGATGAAGAAGGCAACGAGACCGGAGGCGAAGAGTCCGATCTGCATATCGCAGACTATATCGTGTATGTAGGGGCGCACAAGTAGGCACACAAGCAGGAGACATAAGTAGGAAACAAGTGCGTTGAAAGTGAAAGAAAAAAGCCCGGCGAGTTGGTCGGGCTTTTCTCTTTGGTTTGTATTGGCTGATTGGTTGGTGACTGGGTTTAGTTGTCCGAGAGGTATGCGCCCGAGCGAGCGGTGTTGTCTACGGGGACGCCTCGGAATCGGCGAGGCTCGACCGGGACCCACTCGCGATTCGGATCGTCGAGCTCGACATCGGGAAGTTTTTCATCGGGATACTCGATTCCATCACGCAGGGCGACCTTCAAGAGACGCGCGTCCGCACCGGGGACAGCCATCGTGTTGGTGAGATTGGCCCGGCGTTTGGTCTGGTCATAGATTTCCCATTGCATAATGTCGGGGCGACGGGTCGTGCCTTCTTTGGCTTTGTTGGCTTGGAACCGGACGGTGACTTTTTGACCTATTGGGACATCAACCGTCCAGAGCGGCTCGTTGTCGCGCTGGTCATAAAGGGTGACGGTGAGGGGCTCGAAGGGGGTCGAAATATAGGTAAAAGAGTCGGTTGAGCGCATGTGCCCGCCTGGGGAGTTGGAGACGAGTTGTTTGATGCACCCGCTCATCAGGGCACTGGCCAAAAACATGGCGATCAGGACGAGGGCGGATTTATATGTGGTGTTCATTGATGTCGTCTCCGGCTCGCTCATTTGAGCGAAAAAACAGTCGAATGCTCGCTACATGATAGGTCATTGGGATCGGGAACAGGCAAGCATGGGGTTTATCGGTAAGATAAGGAGCGAATCATAAGAATAGGGTTCGGGAAAGAGGATCAGATGATGGATATGGCACATATATTTCGGATTGGTCATGGGTACGATCTGCATCGCCTCGAGGTTCGCAGGCCTGCGGGCAAGGGGCGGGCATTCGTGCTCGGGGGGGTTGAGATCGAGCATGATCGAGGTCCGATCGCCCATTCCGATGGCGACGCCCTGCTCCACGCAGTTACCGATGCCTTGCTTGGCGCGATCGGTGAGCCTGATATCGGGCAATTGTTCCCCGACCACGATCTTCGGCATGAATCACAGGATTCACGGGTATTTCTCGAAGAGGCCATCAAAAGGGTGCGGAATCAGGGATATCAGCTCATCAATCTTGATGCAACGGTCATCTGCGAGAAACCTAAGCTGAGTGTATACAAAGAGTTGATGCGGGCCAATGTGGCGGCCGGGTTGGGGGTGGAGATCGGGCAGATCAACATCAAAGCCAAGACCCACGAAGGCGTCGATGCAATCGGGCGAGGGGAAGCGATCGAGGTACATTGTGTGGTGCTTTTGGGAAGGGACTAGGTTGTGTCCAACGGCTCGGTCGGGGCACCCAGAAAAAACAAACGAGTCCGCAGACATGACTTCGACCTTTTGCCCCTTCCTGCGCCTCGCGGGGAAGGACAATACCGCTGTCTGTCGCCCATTACCCACTCCTTCGTGATATACTTCCTCCTATGGCCCCAAAAACTCCATATCCGGTGCGCGTGATTGCGATGATGAACCAGAAGGGAGGCGTGGGCAAGACCACGACCACCGTGAATCTGGCGGCAGCCATTGCGCGGATGGGGCGCAAAGTACTCATTGTTGATCTCGATCCCCAAGCCCACGCGACGCTCCATGTCGCGGGCGAACGCGAGGATGATCCAGATCAGCCCACCGTCTATGACCTCTTACTTGATCCCGAGTTTGAGTTGTCCGATTGCGTCCGAAATGTGGACGAGTGTTTGGACATTGTGCCCGCCGAGACCGACTTGGCAGCGGTCGAAACCGAGTTGGCCGGTCAAACCGATCGGAACCAGAAGCTCATGCGGGCGATCGAGGCCGGGACGACCGATCATGAGTTCATCTTGCTCGATTGTCCCCCAGCGTTGGGGCTTTTGACGCTCAATGCGCTCGCAGCAGCTCAGGAAGTCATCATCCCGATGCAGGCGCATTTCCTCGCGTTGCAAGGCGTGAGCAAACTCCTCGAAACCGTTGGCCTCGTCCGCGAGCAGATCAACGCTCGGCTTCGCGTCGCGGGGGTGGTCTTGTGCATGCACGATGCACAAACTTCGCACTCGAAGGAAGTGGTGGCCGATCTCGAACGGTTCTTCGAGGGTCAACGCAACACGCCGACAGCGTGGAGCAGCGCACGGGTGTATCACCCGGCGATCCGACGCAATATCAAACTCGCTGAGTGCCCGAGCTTTGGGCAAACCATTTTTCAATACGCCATGTGGGCACCGGGCGCGATGGACTACAAAAAACTTGGCGAAACCATCGTGGCCGAGTGGGATCGCGCGTTGGCCGTCGCCAAGGCGAGCGATCTGAGCGAAGCCGAGATCCGGGTACTCAAGGGCGCCTCGGCCATGCTCGAACGCGAACCAAACGCAGAGGCTGCGGTTGAATCAAATGAATAACCAATCGGATGCTTTGCGATCGGTTTTCCGTGTCGGATTTGTGCTTTATACGCTGGCACTGCTGACGGCGACGCATTGGCCTGGATTGACGGTGCATGGGCCTGTGGATCGGACAGATTTGCTGATCCATGTCGGCGTATTTTTTGTATGGACTTGCTTGCTTTTTGCCACGCAATGGGTCGCAGCTGGCGGGTGCGGTTGCTTCAAGCGTCGGCTGGTGTGGACGGGTGTTGCTGGAGTTGCGTTTGGATTCTTCGATGAACTCACACAGCCCATGTTTTCCCGGGTGGCGGATCCTTGGGATATGGCAGCCGATGCGGTCGGGGTGCTGATGGCGTGTGGGGTGATTTGGGGGTGGGGGAAGATGAAAAGCAGCAAAGCGGGAAGGCAGCAGAGCTGCAAGTAAGAGGGGGAGAAGAGATGGGGAAAATGAACGGCGCTCTCCTTCAGCCCGCAGGATGAAGGAGGATCTTGCGGGTTCGGGCAGTTGAAGAACCTTCTTTGCCCTACCGGGTCAAAGGAGGGCACCCGGCAGAGAAGATGGAGATTTGGCAACCGCATAGACATGCTGTACAGTGGTCGAGTCGTTTTCGTCTGCCCCGATGGGAAGGGGCGTTTTAAGAAGGAGAATATCGTGAAATGTCGAAATGTCGAAGTGTCAGCAGAGTTCTCGTTTTTATTTTTCTGACTATATTTCCACAGTTATCATTTGCCCAAATTGGGAATGAGAATTTGCTCGTACCAGTTAACATGGATGATCCATATTCGTACGACAAGATTTTTGTATCGAACCTTGTAGCCGATTTGTACGATGAACAATTTAGTTTTACCAGTTCGGCACTATGGGTGGGCGAGCATCTTAATGACGATCCGGCACAGCCACGAGTACTGGGATTCACAAATCAGGTCCCGGTTCATGACGCTGAGGAGGTTGGTGTCAACAAGAATGTGACATTCTCAGAGATTTCGAGACTTTCAGCACCGTGGCTTGGATATACGACAAGTAGTGATGTTTCATCAGTTTCAGGGGTTCCATTTTTCTATGAAATAGAAGAATACGGCGAAGTGGTTTTTGGATGGTTAGACAATTCAGATGGCGTGTCACGGCTAGTTGTAGGGATAGTGCTTGTATTAAACTTCGAGGTTATTGATCCAGCGGGCGAACGGGCTGAGTTGTTCTTTGAACGATTTTATCCGGTCAAACGGTTTTTTAATGAGAATCAAGCAAGTGATTATGCCCAAGATTTGGCCGAAGACATCGATCTTAGATACGAACTAGAATCAGGAGGAGTTGGTTGTTCGACGCTTCCTGCGGGAAATGAACGGGAGTGGTGCTATTGCTTAACTACTATTTATATAAACTATGATAGGGACAAAACCAGTTGCCTAGGGGAGCCAGATCTTGGCGAGGCAATTAGAGTTGGTGTGGCAGCGGGTGCCGGGGCGGCGGTAAGTAGAGGAATTATCAGGAGAATTGCAAAGAGGGCCTCTGGTGTATGGGGGACTGTAACTTTGGGAGTGGGTGGTTTTATTCTTGGATCGACCACAATGTATGGCGGGCAGTATGCTCAATGTATGATTCGGGCGAAATCCACCAAGGATGCTGCGATCAACCATGCTACGAATGCTAAAAATCAAGCTGACGCGAATGGAACGGCATTTATTTGTCCTACTGGTCCTCGCTAAATTTTACTATGTCATTTGTCAAGTTTAAAAAATGGATTGCATTTGGTTTTAATCCAGGCTACGCAAGAATGAAAATTCTTGCGTAGCTTTTATATGTTGAGATAACATCATTGCTCGGTAAAGCAGCACAGTATACGACAGGAATTGAGGGGGCTTTGGGCGGGCCTATCTCTTGGATTGCTGGGAGTGCCATGCTTTTTATATTTATCCGGATGATGTATCAGTTTGCTTGTGAAGCAAAAAATGCGACCAATCTACTTAGTGAAGGGAAGTTGCCGTGTATTAAATGCGGATATCCATTATTGGATGACGAGTCTCTTCCTTGCCCTGAATGTAGAAAGAATCTAGAGCATTCAGAAGTGATTGAGTATTGGAAAAACGAAATTTGGTTACCCCTTTTCCACCAAATGTTGCTCGTTAAATCTGTGGAGTCTCTGACCAACCAAAGACTCCGACCTGATCTACTCGAAATCGGGTTCGATTGCCGGGTGCCCCGACTCGCCTCTTGAGCGCAGTCGGGTTTTGGACTGGTTGCTGTGATATTCGCCCGACTGCGCCGGGGCATCCATAGCGAGAGTTGGATTAAACGAGCCGCGACCGTGAGGGAGCGGTCTTCGCATTTGAGTTTGGGAAGAAAAGACTACTCCCTCACGGTCGTGGCTCGTTGGGAAGGGGGCAAACTCGCCCATTTGAGGCGAAAAGTGGGGGGATTGGTCGATTGAATGGGCGTGTCTCTCGATAAGGAACCACAACACGATTCGCCCGTCTCGACGCATGAAGATGGGATCGGCAAGGACACGCGGACGGTGGCGGGGTTGACGCTGGTGTCGCGGGTGTTGGGGTTGGCGCGGGATCTGGTGACGGTGCGGGTGTTTGGGGATACAGCCATCGGCTCGGCGTTTGCAGCGGCGTTTGCGATTCCCAATATGTTCCGAAGGCTCTTCGGCGAAGGTGCACTCTCGGCAGCGTTCCTTCCTGAATACACACGGATGGCCGACGATGATCCGGGCAAGGCCGATGCGTTTGCGTCGTTGACGATCGGGTTGCTGGCCTTGGTGACGGGGATCATCACGATCGTGATCGAGTTGGGATTGCTCGCTGCGGTGATGTATTCGAGCGATGATCCCGATCGAGCGTATTCGTTGAAGCTCGTTATGGTGATGCTGCCGTTCATGCCTGTGGTTTGCGTGGCGGCGATCTTGGGCGGGATGCTCCAAAGCCACGGCAGGTTCGGGCCTTGGGCGGCGGCTCCGATTTTGTTGAACTTGTGTATTATCGCAGCGGCCCTGCCTTACTTTTTCATTGAAGGTGCCGATGCGGGGCTCTGGGCGTATGTGATCGGGATTGCAGCGGTGGTGTCGGCGGTGCTGCAAGTGGTTTGGTCAATCTGGTGTTTGCGGGGTAGGGTGAAATGGACAACGGGGGTCTCGCAGGCGCGGGTTGAAGCCAAGGCGATGCTGTGGCGGATGGTGCCTGTGATGATCGGGCTGGGGACGCTGCAACTCAATGCGTTTGCTGATACGGTGATCGCGATGTATCCCAACTGGATCGGCCCGACGATCTTTGGGTATGACTATCCGCTCGATGAATCATCCAATGCGGTGTTGTTCTATGCGCAGCGGCTCTATCAGTTCCCGCTTGGGGTCTTCGGTATTGCCGTGGCGACGGCGGCGTTCCCGGCGCTCTCGCGGGTGGCAGGTAATCAGGAGCGCTTCGCCGAGATGCTCCGTCGCGGGGTTCGGCTGAGTCTGTTTATTGGATTGCCTGCGAGTGTGGGGCTGATGGTCGTTGGAGGTGATCTGATTCGCGTGATGTATTCAGGATTCGGCGATGGATTTTCAGAAGAAGGAATCGTGCGGGCCAGCGCCGTGTTGATGGGATATGCAATCGCGGTGTGGGCATATTCGTTGAACCAGTTGTTTACACGGGCGTTCTATGCCAGTGGCGATACAAAGACACCGATGACGATCGCGCTGGTGATGGTGGGGTTCAATGTGCTGCTCAATGTGGTGCTGATCTGGTGGCTCAAGGAAGCGGGGTTGGCGTGGTCGACCGCGATTTGTGCCGTTGGGCAGACAATTGTGCTGGTGATTGCTGCGAGACGAAAGTTGGGATTAGGACTTTTTACGGGAGAATCGCAGGCCTTTGGGCTGATTTTGGCAGGATCCGCAGTGATGACAGGGGCTTTGCTTGGAGTTTCCCGGATCGATCCCTCCGGGATCAGTTGGGGCGGCGAGTTGGTACGGGTGTTGGTGTTGACGAGCGTGGGTGTAGTGGTTTATGGGGTTTGGTCGATACTGATGAAGATGGATGAACTTGGCTGGTTGCTTTCGCGATCGACCAGTGTACAAGATTCAGAGTAAGGAGCCTGCAATGGCAATGCACAATACCAAAGTGGAAACAAAGCGCAAGATGACGGTCTTCACGCTCATCGCCTTCGCCATGGTCGCAGTGGCCCTTAGCGGGTGTAATACTGTCCGAGGTGTGGCCAAGGATGTCACCGAGGCAGCCGATGCGCTTGATCCAGGTGAATAAGATTGTTCATGACCAAACCGATTGACCTTTCGGAAAAACCAATCATCATCACCGGCGCATCGAGCGGGATCGGCGCGGCGACGGCGGTTGCGTGCGCCCACGCAAGGATGCCCGTGGCGCTCTTGGCACGCAGCGAAGACAAACTCGAAAAAGTGAAAGAACAGATCGAGCGAGATGGCGGTAAAGCGATGATCGTGGTGGGGGCGGTTGAAGAGGTCGATGCCAACACCGAGTTGATCGCCAAAGCCCAAGAGGCATTCGGGGATGTGTATGGTGCCATTGCCAATGCGGGGTATGGACAAGAGGCGCCGTGCGCGACGATGCCCGTTGCCGATATCCGTGCGATGTTTGAGGTGAACTTCTATGGCTCACTCAATCTCGTCCAGCCAATGCTGGCCCAGTTTCGTCAACGCGGCTCAGGTCATGCGATGATGGTATCGAGTGGGCTCTCGAAAATCGGGTTGCCTTACTATGGGGCGTATTGTGCAACCAAAGCAGCGCAGGATCATTTCTGCCGGGCGATGCGTTTGGAACTTGTTGGCACTGGGGTGATGGTGTCGAGTGTGCACCCGGTGTTGACCAAAACTGAGTTTCACTCAGCAGCTGCTCAAAAATCAGGTGGGAAACTCAAGATCCATCGCCCTGCCAGGATGCAGACCGCCGAGACGGTGGCCGATGCGATTGTGCGGTGTTTGAGAAAACCCAAAGGCGAAGTGTGGACGAGTTGCCCATCGCGGGTTGGGCTTGGGGTGAGTGTCATGATGCCGGGGGTGACGGACTGGGTGTTGAAACGGATGGTAAAGAGGTCATAGAAGAGGTCATCGATCATGGGGAAGAGCCGGGCACAGTCCACTAGGCCATAAGTCTTTCGCGCCCTAGGGCTCTGCGTGTGTCGGCAAGTTGGCCATAGTGCATGGTGGGATGCATGATCGAGACGGCGAGGCATTGTCCAATGGTACCAAAGAAGTCTTTCCATTCATCGGGGCAGCCGATGGCCGGGTTGTCGAGATCGGCATTGGTGATCGAATCAAGGTAGACGAGGAGTTCTGCTTGGGCTGATTCAAAATAACCCATCAGCTCATCGAATGGGGGATAGTCCGACGCGTTGGTGGTGGGCTCGGATTTGAAATCGAACTGATCTTTGAGTGCGTGGAGTGGGCAGGTCTTTTGGCCTTGGATTATCTCGTGGAGGATCGAAGAGTCGGAGTAGGCCAGATGCCCTAAAATCCAGAGGGCGTGGTTGCCGCCTTTGACGGTGGGCTGGGCAAGTGGTTCATCTTTGAGGTCTTCGATCAGGCTCCGTGTCCACTGGCGTGAGGTAATGAGGGATGATTTGATGAAGTCGGTGGCATGCATGGGGTTCTCCTAGGTCGGTTTTTCTTCCACATGCACGGTAGGCCTTTGGCCGGGTATCTGTCAAGTCAGGTGAAGAGAACCTCTCACATGCTGTCGGATTTTTTATCGAGCGGAATCCACACCGTGACGGCAAACCCTGGTGGGAGGTATTCGATGGTCGTGCGGTAAACATAGAAATCGTTGGGATCGTGCTTGATGCGTTTGAAGACGGAAGCTTGGAGGTTTTTGAGTTGCGGAATTTCGCGTGTGTTGATGCGGTCGATCCCCATGCCGAGTCCGATGGCTTGAGGTTCGTCGTCCATGCGATAGGAAGTGTCGTCTGGTTTATAGCTCTGGGTGCTTGGGTTGAACCCGAATCGTTCGATGGTGAGCTTTGGTGGTTTGGCCTGATGGTAGAGGTCTTTGTGGATGATGGTGTCAAAGATGTTGATGTCGGCGGGGAGGACGGGCGCGTGGTGGACGACTTCGTGGGTGCGATCTTGGGTTTGGTATCGTTCGAGTGAACGGGCAATGCGTTGGCCGAAGAAGATGGTGATGGGGGTGTTGATCTGGGGAAAGTCAGAAGCGAGGACCAGGCGAAGTTCGTCGCCGCTGGGTTCGAGGGTGAGGGCTTCAGGAGGAATGGATCCGAACTGGTGGAGAAGTCGAAGCCTCGGGTCGGGGTCGAGATCGCCATCGAGTGTTTCAAGTGCCGGGTCATGGACACCGGGTTTACGGGTGTAAACTTTTCCGGAGAAGACGACGGGTGATGGTCCGATGCGGAGTCTTCGCAGGTCAACATATCCAGCAGCCGCGACGACATCGACCTTGGTGTCAAGATTCTCGGAGGGAACAAGGATTCCCGAAACATACCGAACGGTTGCACGAAGTCCAAGGAGTTGGGACATTCCGATGGAAACTTGGCGGAGTGCTTTTTTGTTGGCGGCCTCGCGTGCTTTGGGAACCTCGGCGGAGAGTGCGCCGTCGAGTCCGGTGCGTCCTTCTGGGAATTTCTGAAGGAGGGCCTCGTACGCTTGGACGACTTGCCGGGCCGACTGGGTGGCTTCTGGGGGCGAACCGGCATACCGGGCCGCATCAATAATGAGCCCGAGGCCCTTGGGGGCAGGTGATTCGTAAAGGATGGTGTAAGGACATTCGTCGCTCATCATTCGGGAAAGTCGCCAGGATTGGGTGCGATCGAGGGAGAGGACTTCGCCGATATCGTTTGGTTTGGGCCCAAGCCCGGTGAGCGGTTCGATGAGGTCTCGCATGGCCAGTTGCAATTTTCGCCCCAAATCCGCCAATTCGAGCATGAGATCACCACCGGAGTCTGTTTCCGGGAAATATTTTTGGGGAAATTTGCCGGGCATGTGCATCTTTTTGCTTGAATCCATCGAATGATCCCGTAGTATATTTCTGTGCAACGCTTCTGAGAAACAAATCGTCCGTTTCCCTTCAGTATTCTGCGTTGCGTCCCAATGTGCATAAGATGGTATGCACTTTTCAGGAGTTTCACAATGAAAAAGACAGCAGTCCTCACTTTGGCAGCATTGGCCGGGGCAATCTCGTCGGCTCATGGGCAGGTTTCGACCTTTTCCTATACGGGAGAAGTGATTGAAATCGTTGATGAGCTTGGGATCTTTGGTCCTGTTGAAGTTGGGAGCGAAGGCAGCGGGGGCTTTGTGCTCGATCTTGATGCCGAGGCATACGATCTGCCCTCCGGTGCGAGAGGTTTGTTCGATGCATTAGGCGCCAATGTGGCATTGGGTGATTTTGATATTGATGGGGCGGCAGATCCCGAGCACTTCCTCTATGTCACAGCCAGCGACAACATCATGCTCGGCGAAGATGAGGAAGATTTTGATGTTCTTGAGGTTGTTTTATCTGCAGGTGCATCCCAAGCGTACGATTTTGGATCTGTTCGCGTGATTTTGGTTGGGACGAGCGACTGGTTTGAGCATGTCGAGACGCTTCCTGATCCGCTTTCAATGGGATTTGAGAACTTGCTGAGTGCCGAGGTCGTCATTGAGTTTTCCCAATTCCAAGGCGATGGTGGGGGGGGCGGCTCCCCCGGAGATGGTGATGGAAGCGGTGACATTATCATACTCAGCTCCCGTGCGGTTCTTGATATCAGTTCGTTGGTGAGTGCCAGTGGATTTGTTGCAACCATTGGCTGTCGAAGCTTCCAGTTTGCTGCTCCGGTTGCGGTGTTTGACTTCTTTGACATTTCAGAGTTCATTACGGAGTTCACAGCCCAGACACCTGCTGCGGACATGAATTCTGATGGGATGTTCAACTTCTTCGACATCACGGAGTTTATTAACCAAGTTCAGACCAGCTGTTCGAACTGACTTATGTGCAGGCCTACTCAGGCGAGTCGTTTGACCTGCGTAGGTAAGATCGGACAGTGCGCCCTCGCTGGTGGACTTCGCTTTACCCCAAGCGTTGTCCACCAGCCTATTTTTGGAGATGGCCGCAGTAGGGAAAGCCGTCGGGAAAAAAGCCGCATCAGATGATGCGGCTTTGTGGAGTGTCGTTGGGAGATGGGGGGCGGGCTTGAAGCGGTTCTGCCACGAACAGGTTAGATTTTTGGACCGCCCGAGCGGATATCGTCGGGGAGATCGAACTGGGCGTCGTTCTCACGGAAGAGTTGAGCGAGTTTTTGGGCTTGGGTGTCGTAGGCCGCTTTGTCTGCCCATGTATTGCGTGGGTCGAGCACTTCATCGGGAACGCCTGCAACGGTTGTGGGCATGTGGAGTCCAAAGATTGGGTGTTCGGTGGTCTCGGCCTGATCGAGTGAGCCGTTGAGGATGGCGGTGACCATTGCACGGGTGTAGGGAAGCGAAAATCTTTTGCCTTGGCCACCGGCGGGGCCTCCGGACCATCCGGTGTTGAGCAGCCAGACATGGGCGCCGTGTTCCTTCATGCGATCGGCGAGCATATTTGCGTATTGGGATGGTCGGCGTGGCATGAACGGGCCACCAAAGCATGGCGAGAAGTTGGGGGTTGGTTCGTTGACCCCTTCTTCGGTGCCTGCGAGTTTAGAGGTGTACCCATTGATGAAGTAGTACATCGCCTGTTCTGGGGTGAGTCTGGAGACAGGAGGCATGACGCCAAAGGCGTCTGCGGTGAGGAAGATGACATTTTTCGCGTGCCCACCGATCGATGGAATTTGGGCACCGGGGATGAAATCGACGGGGTAGGTGACGCGGGTGTTCTGGGTGATCGAAACATCGTCGTAGTCAGGGATGCGGGTGATGGGGTCGATGATCGTGTTTTCGAGGACGGAACCAAAGCGAATGGCATCCCAGATCTGGGGCTCCTTTTCGCGGGTGAGTCCGATGACTTTGGCATAGCACCCGCCTTCAAAGTTGAAGATACCTTCGGGTCCCCAGCCGTGTTCGTCGTCGCCGATGAGTGCGCGGTTTTCGTCAGCGGAGAGTGTTGTTTTTCCGGTGCCCGAGAGGCCGAAGAAAAGGGCGACATTGGTTGGGTCGTCTTTGGCGATGTTGGCCGAGCAGTGCATGGGGAAGACGCCGACCTCGGGCATGTCGTAGTTCATGGCGTAGAAGAGTGACTTCTTCATTTCGCCAGCATATTCGGTTCCGATGATGATGACGATGCGTTGTTCAAGGGATTGGGCGATGAATGTTTCGGAGGTGACGCCGAGGGCGGATTGCTCTTCAGGAGTGAGCTTATGTGATCCAGCGTTGATGACGGTCCAATCGTGTGTCCATGACCCATCGCCGGCGTCGGAAGCAGATCCGGGTCTGATGAAGAGTGTCTCAGCAAAGAGTGAGTGCCACGCCATGGTGGTGATGACCTTGACGCCGAGTCTGCATTTGGTGTCTGCGCCGGTGAAACCTTCGAAGACGAAGACTTCGTCTTGGCTGTTGATGTATTTGGTGGCGATGTCGAGGGCGGTGTCGAACTGGGTTTGGGTGATGGGTTGGTTGACCTTGTTCCAGTTGATGTTGTCATGGATGGCGGGGGAGTCGACGAGGTATTTGTCTTTGGGTGATCGTCCGGTGCGGTCGCCGGTGTTGACGCATACGCATCCATTGGCTGCGAGCTGCCCTTCGCCTTTGAGGATCACGCGTTCCATGAGCGCAGCGGGAGAGAGATTGGTGTGGGTGCGTTGTGGGGAGAGGTCGAGTTGATCGGTGACCGCGCTCATAATCAGGCTCCTCATGTCCTTTGCCCCGATTGGATGGTCCATGAACGGGGTGTTTAAAATCGGGCTTGGGTTGGATATTGGCGGAAGTGTTTGGTATCCGAGATATCCGCTCTTGTGTCAGGTCTGAATTGTAGCCCAGAGGGGGGGGAAATGTTGTGAATTCTGAGGAGTTGAAGGCAGACTTTGGGGAGGTTGTGGTGCTATATTTGGAGACACGACGGGCGAAAGTGTTTGTCTTGTCGATGGTGGACGTAGCTCAGTTGGTAGAGCACCTGGTTGTGATCCAGGATGTCGCGGGTTCAAGCCCCGTCGTTCACCCTTATTTGTTGAAAATCATTTGTTGAAAATCGGTTGTTGAAAACAGGCCGAAAGAGGAAGAGAAGATTCGGAAGGTTTGTGAGACGGCGCGGGCGATCAGAGGTAATCTGGGATGGTCTGGGGAAGACCATTTTTTTATGACCGTTTTTGATGATGCCCCTCTGGGCGGTGTTTGGCTGAGAGGGTTGATTCGTGACTCGAGCTCAGGGGACAATGAGGACCCTGGAGATGTGCTCGGCGAGGAGCTCGTACACAACATCAATATCGCCATCGGCCAAGCGGACGCACCCCATGGATTCGTCACTTCCGATCGAACTTGGATCGATGGTACCGTGGAGCCCGAGGGAGGTGAGCGAACTATATTGTCCGACACCGGTGATCCCGATCCAGTATTCGCCGATGGGGTTGTCAGGGTCGTCTGGGCTGTATTGTTCGCGTGCGTCGCGTGGGTTGACCCATCCCGGATTTTCGAGCTTGTTGGCCGAGACGACGAACTCGCCGACGGGTGTGCCATCGTTTGAGCCTAAGCCGACATCGAATGATTTGATGTAAAGCCAAGAGTCTGGGTCGGCGGGTGAGCCGTGGAAGATGTCGAGTCGGTGGGCGGATTTGTGGACGACGGCATGGAATGGGCCTCGGACGAGTTTGATATTCTGACCGAGTCTGATTTTGGATGGGTCAGCAATCTGGTTGATGCGTGCGATGAGTTTCCAGTGGGTGGCGAGTTCTCTGCGGGCGGCGATTTTGGAGAGTGAATCGCCGGATTTGACAGTGTAGGTTTCGGCCATCGGATCGTTGGGGTCGACGACGGGGGAGAAGAGGAGTTGGTTGTTGATGATGGTAAGTTCATCACGAAGATACTGGGCCTGTGTGTGGGTGATGTTGGCACTAAGGAGTGTTTGGGAAAGGAGTTTGCGGGCACCGACACGATCGTTTTGGGCAACGAGTCGTTGGGCAGCATCGAGTTGGAGTCGAATCCCGGCGGGGTTGTTGCTTTCACGCTGAGTCTGGGGTGGGGCAACCGGGGTGGATTGGGCTTGGTCGATTGCGGTGGAAAGGATATCGGTATTGGTGGTGCGGGGGGCAGCAGGGGCAGCAGGGGCAGCAGGGGAGACGGTGCCTAAAACCTGCTCGACCTCTTGGACCGGATCAGGGCGATCGTCTGCGCCTGGGAGCGGACGGGCTGGTGAGTTGCGGATAACCAATGGTTCGTTCTCTTGAGGCGTAGGCGATGGGGTTGCTTGGGCAAGGGCGTTTTCGTTGGTGGCGTTGGTCTGGTCTTGGTCGGCTGCGAGTTTGCTGGCCCGTGGTCGAATCAGGGTGAACCAAAGCAAACCGATGAGGACGAGAATCACGATGACGGTGAAGAGCTTGCGGATCGGGCCTGCGCTTGATCGACGGTAGTGGACTTGCGAGGATCGCGTGGCGTTTCTCGAAGATTGGCTTGGTAGGCTCATCCGTGGTACCTCTGGTCTCTGTAATGGCTGGAATCATGGGTCTTATGTGTGATCGAGTTCGCCCATTTCAGTGATGATCCGATTCATCGGGTGATCGTGTGGTTCAGTGGGAACGGCATCGACGATTTGGCACGAGAAGCATACGCCGACGATTGGCGGGGGGGGGGAGGTGAGGGATTCGATCAGTCGATCGTAGAATCCTGCACCCCGGCCAAGCCGATTCAAATCGCGGTCGAATGCGAGCCCAGGGACCAAGATCAGGTCGATGTCGCATGGTTCTAGCAATGGGCATGTCGATATGGGCGTCCGCACGCCATATCGACCGATTTTGAGATCGGTGTCCAGATTGCGAATCCGAGCGGGGTGCATGGATTTGGAGTCCCAGTCGATGGCGGGGATGCAAAGGCGCTTGCCATCATCAAGGGCGGTGGTGATGAAGGAGTCAAGGGAGATTTCACACGGGAGAGCGGCGTAGGTGAGGATGGTGGTGGCGGATCGGTAGAACGCTGAAGTCAAGAGATGGGTGGCGAGGTGTTGATTGGCGGTGGCGCGGCAGGCAGGGGAAATGTTTGCAAGAATGGATTTGGCGGTAGTGCGGAGGGCAGTTTTGGTGGGGGCGGGATGCACAGTGTTCGATGGTAGGGTGTTTTTTCCTGCTTGTGTCTTGATACAAACGAGAGGTCCCCATAACCGTTTCTTCAGACGCCGTAAGTGAGAAAACTCTGAAAAAGAGCAATTTTAGGAGATTTTCCATTGCTTGAGGAGTTCTTTGTCGCTAATCTGTTCGCTCGCACACTTATTACTCTAAAGAGGAAGTTTTCATGCCCATCAGTCCGTGTATCAACTTGTTTGTAGACAATCACTTCGGGCGTTTTGTCTGTGTTTTTGTGCTCGCCGCGGCAGGTTCGCATGCGTCTGCCCAAGCCTTGCCTCCAGTTCCTTTTCCGCCGGAGAATCCATTTACTCAGGCCAAGGCAGATTTGGGTAAAATCTTGTTTTGGGATGAGCAACTTTCGAGTGACAACACGATGTCGTGTGGTTCGTGCCATCAGCCTGCGGTTGGTGGGACTGATGAACGCCGGGGGACACATCCTGGTCCTGATGGTATTTGGGGGACAGATGATGATATTGTTGGTTCTCCTGGCGTGATTTTTCAGGACTCGTTGGATGATTATGTGGTTTCGCCGTTGTTTGATCTCGATGTTCAGGTCACTGGGCGTCAGGCCCCGCCTGCGGTGATGGCAATGTATGCACCTGAGTTGTTCTGGGATGGGCGGGCTGGCTCGACATTTACAGATCCGTTGACGGGTGAGCTTTTGATTGCTTCGGGTGGTGCTCTTGAGAGTCAGGCGGTTGGACCTCCGACCAGTGGTGCGGAGATGGCGCATCAGAATCGTGATTGGGCACAGATTCTTGCCAAGCTTGCCGGTGCAAGGCCTTTGGCGTTGGCATCGAATCTTCCGGCAGATATGGCAGCGGTGATTGCTCAAGGAAAAACTTATCCGGAAATGTTTGAGGAGGTTTTTGGTGATCCGGAGTTGACTGCTGGTCGTGTTGCAATGGCGATTGCAACTTACGAGCGGACACTGGTTCCTGACCAGGCTCCGTACGATCTCTTCATTGCAGGGGACGAGAGTGCGTTAACATCGCAGCAGCAGATGGGACTTTCGATGTATCGTGCATCGTTGTGTAATGCATGCCATAGTGGGGCAGAGTTTACGGATAACTCGTTCCGAAACATTGGTGTTCGCCCTTTGGCTGAGGATATGGGTCGGTTTGAAGTGACACAGGATAGTGCCGATCGTGGTCGTTTTAAGACGCCTTCACTTCGCAACACCGGATTGCGTGATCGGTACATGCACACGGGAACGCAGAGTACGCTTCAAGAGGTCTTTGACTTCTATGCCCATCGCAATGGGTTGGTTCCCTTCCCGCAGAATCTTGATCCGTTTGTGATCAATCCAATCATCTTTGTTCCACCAGTCGAGGCAGCGATTATCGACTTCCTCGCCAATGGGTTGACCGATCCACGCGTGGCCAATGAGACTTTCCCGTTCGATCGTCCGGTGCTCTATGCCGAGTTGCCCGATGCCAATCCTGCGGTTGTCGAGTCGGGGACTGTTGGTTCGGGCGGGTTTATTCCGGAGATGGTTGCGGTGACGCCTCCAAATTTGGGCAATGATGGGTTCAAGGTCGGCGTGAATCGCGCCTTGGGCGGTGCTCAAGCGTGGGTGGCGGTGTCGAGTTCAGCTCCAGTTGGCGGGGTGGTTGTACCGGATGAACTTTTGGGCCCGATCACACTCGAAGGGTCAAGCGATGGCGACGGATTCGGGACGATGCACTGGCCGATTCCCAATGATTTGACCCTCGATGGACAAGTTCGGTACATGCAATGGCGTATTGCCGATCCTGCAGCAGCCGATGGTATTGCCTACTCGGCAGTGGCACATTTTACGATCTTCTGTTCAATGACTGGTGTGTGTGTCAATCCTTGTCCTGCTGATTTGACTGGTGATGGCGAACTTAACTTCTTCGATATCTCTGCCTTCCTCGTGGCCTTTGGTGCCCAGGACCCGGCAACAGACTTCACCAACGATGGTGAATTCAACTTCTTTGATATCTCCGCCTTCCTCGAAGCTTTCAATCAGGGATGTCCATGAGTGATTCGTGACTGACGCAACATTCTTGCTGATTTGCGGCTGGCTGATTCGATCAAAATGCAGTGTGACATCCGCCCGGCTTTTTGGTCGGGCGGGTGTTGTTTTGTGCTGATTTGTGGGGCCGAGATTGGTCGAGATTGATAGGGAAGAAGTTTGGAGCGATGGGGAGGGTCAGTCGATTATGTGCACAGAGTGATAATCAGGGCACTTCACTTCCCGATTGTGGTCATCGATGGAAAGCCAGACTCGGCTGGCGAGTCGACACCTCTTTGAGTGTTTATGAATATGCTTGGCGCATGTGTTTGCGGGCGCGGGCTTGGTCGAGGTGATGTTTGAGGATTTTTTCGGCCCCGATGTCCTTGGGCTTGTAGTAGTGTTTTTCGACGCCAAGGTAGTCCTGTCCGGTGAGTTGGTCAGTGCTGTTGTGGGCGTATTCGTAGTGCTCAGCTTCGAGGTTGCGAACGCGATGGCCTGAGCCATCGGCTGATGCTTGAGGCGAGGTGTTGGGATCTCGCAAGTACATTGGGACAGGTAGGACACGGTTGTTACGGACATCATCGAGGGCGGCGTCGATGGCTTGGTAGGCCGCGTTGGATTTGGGGCAGCATGCCAGATAGGTTGCGCACTGGGCGATGGTGATCCGGGCTTCGGGCATGCCGAGGCGTTCGGTGAGGTCCCAACAAGACTGGGCGATCACCACAGCTCGCGGATCAGCATTGCCGATGTCTTCGCTTGCGAGGATTGCCAGACGCCTGCAAATAAAGCGTGGATCTTCGCCGGCGTCGAGCATTCTGGCAATCCAGTAGAGGGCTGCATCGGGGTCGGAGCCTCGGATGGATTTGATCATGGCCGATGCGGCGTCGTAGTGTCCGTCGTCGCCGTAGTTGGCGAGTTTCTGTTGGATGGAGTTTTCGGCGAGGGCTTTGGTGATGTGGATCGTGGGTGTGTTGGGTTGGTTTGAAGCATCGGGCCCGAAGCCCGTTTTACCGGAAGATGAGAGGACGGCGACTTCGAGGGCGGTGAGGGCTCTTCGTGCGTCGCCTTCGGATTTGACTGCCCAGACTTGCAGCGCTTCGTCGGCGATGGTGATGTTGCAGTTCGGGAAGGCATCGGGATGGGCGATGGCGTTGCCGATGAGTTCGATGGTTTCGTTTTTGGAGAGGGATTCGAGGCGGAAGAGGGTCGAACGCGAGATCAATGCCGCGTTGACGGCGAAGAGTGGGTTCTCCGTTGTTGCACCGATGAGGGTGATCAATCCGCGTTCGACATCGGCCAAGAGGACATCTTGCTGGGATTTGGAGAAGCGGTGGGTCTCGTCAAGAAAGAGGATGGTGCGTTTGCCCGAATCGCCCAAGATGCGATACGCATCGTCGATGATCTCGCGGATGCGCTTGACGCCGACCGACGCGGCGTTCTCGCGGACAAATCTTCGACTGGTGGCTTTGGCGATGACTTCGGCGAGGGTGGTCTTGCCGGTGCCGGGTGGTCCATGGAGGATGACGGAGGTGAGGGCATCGGCGTCGATCATTCGGCGAAGGAGTTGATCTGGGGCGAGGAGGTGAGATTGGCCGACAATTTGCGAGATGGAGGTCGGACGGATGCGCGCAGCGAGGGGGGCGATGCGGTCGACTGCAGCTTCTCGGTTGGCTTGCCAAAGATCAGACATACGGGAAGTGTATGGGTGGCAAGGGGTGTGTCGGGGTTGGTCGGATGAGAATTGTCGGAATTCCGGATATTTTCGTATGTCTTGTGGAACACTATCTTTGCAAATGCTAACATTGGGTGCATGGATCTGATTCTTTGGGTCATTTTGGTTCTGTTGATCGTCGTTTTGGCGGGTTTTGTCAGCGGTCGTGCCTTTGGGAAGAGGTGGACCCCCGAACTTGGAACGCTCGATGGGGTGCTCTATTTGCTTGGGTTTGGGTACGCCCGTGGGATGCACGATCTGCAGGTTGAAGCCCAGGATGGGGCGTTTGATGATTTGGGTGGGCCGATGATCGTGGTGAGTAATCACTCTGCGGGTGTTGATCCGATTCTGGTGAGTGCATCGGTGCCGACGAAGATTCGATGGATCATGGCGGACGACATGCGGATTCGTGGGATGGGATGGT
>JALSHH010000010.1 GCA_026982335.1 Phycisphaerales bacterium | reverse complement strand
GGGGGGGATGCAAGCATATTTCAACTATTTTGCGAACTAATTTTCTGTTCTCACAAATCGACCCCCAAATCAAGGGGTTAGTCATCGAGCGAGATGGTCTTTGGGCCTTCTTTGCCCGCGACCCGTTCCATATACCCATCGCCTCGCTTCTCGTACTTGGTGAACCCAAGCCGATCGAGGTTCTTGTTCGAGAGCTGGCTCTTCCCTTTGATATCCGACCACTTGCCCGCGATATTGGGCAAGGTCGGCACGCGGTGCACCTTGCGCCCCTCGTGCTCAGTCAGCGCATCGTCGGCCATCTTCTGGACGAGCTCGAAATGCTCGCCAGTACCTTGGCCTTGGTCGTCAAGATATTCGTAGACATAGACAGGCATTTGAGTCTCCACTGCGGGCACACCGCCCTCTATCCTATACGGCGTATTGGCCCAAAATGATCGCCGAATCACCCAAAGATCTGCCCAGATTCCGTGTCCTGCATCTTCCAGCCGTTGACTTTGCAGATCTTCGAGAGCACCGGCCAAGCGAAATCCATGTTGTTGACCACCACCATCGCCTGCATCAGTTCATCATGTCCCGAAGCGTATTCGATGGTGTATCCAGGCCCATGAAGCACCATTGTGCCCAATCGTGTTACCTTGGCCCCGTCGGGAGCCGTATTGAACTTGGCCAATGTATCGCAGAGTTCTTTGGGCGTGCCCAAGGGGATATTGCCTGCGAGCATATCCTCAGGATCGCGTGGATGAATCATTACCAGGATGCGTTTTTTACCCTTGGCCATAGATGCTCGTTAAGGATAGCACAGAATCAATCGCTTAGGACTTTCGCGGCCAATGACTTTGGGCAGGGTTGTGTGAAAAATGCAATTGCTCCACAATTCGGGAGGCGCTGCTCGAGTCGCCGAGATGTTTCCTGCGGCGGCTGGCGTAACGAAAGGTGTGGTGAATCTTTGGGGATTCTGATCAAAAAACCAAGGCGACAGGGTGCTGCGGAGCTCTTGGAAGGTGGTATGGGAGGAAGGCATATAATATCGGCTGTCCAGCCATTTGATTCTCAAGAGCAGTCTGAGACCAGCGTCTCCAATTTGCCTCTTGCCTTCCTACACTTTGCCTCACCCAGCAAAGGACTTTCCCAATGACCGATTCAGCAACCGATACTGCCCCAACCATCAAATCCATGGACGACATCATGGCCCTCTGCAAACGCCGAGGATTCATCTACCAGGCCTCCGAAATCTACGGCGGAATCAACGGCTTCTGGGACTACGGCCCACTCGGTGCCCAACTCAAAAAAAACCTCCGCGACGCCTGGTGGACCGATGTCGTCATGAAGGGCTGCAACGGCCAACTCGGCCCCAACGGCAAACCTATCGAGATCGTGCCGGTGGATACGAGCATTATCCAGAATCCGAAGGTCTGGGAAGCGTCCGGGCATGTGGGCGGATTCAACGACCCGATGGTTCAATGCAATGCTGAGGGTTGTAAAAAAAGATTCCGAGCAGATCACCTATGGCGCATTGTTTTGGTTCGAGAGAAGGATATTCCAGCGTGGATTGCTCACAAGGAGCCAATGGAAAACTCACCTGAGTCCTATCAAGCTCTTTGCAAGAAAATACTTGGAAAAACATTCGGATCATGGACTGCCAAAACGCCCGAAGAAATTGGCACACTGAATGAGTTAATTGACGAACATGATCTCGATAGCCCGCCACCACAATCAATCGTTAAAACCGTTGTTGCGGGTAGTCCAGAAGAAGCTTTGGAATGCCTAGAACTCACTTCTAAAGAACGAAAACAAGGATTTCGTCCGGTTATTGATGAAGTTCATTTTGCAGAACCGTATGTTGATCCACATTCAGGCGAATCACAGTTCGATGGGCCTTGCCCAGTCTGTAAAGAAGAAGATACACTTGGCGAGCCCCGCGCCTTCAACCTCATGTTCAAAACTGCCCTCGGTGCCACAGGAAACATGGAAGACAACGCCGCCTACCTCCGCCCAGAAACCGCCCAAGGCATCTTCATCAACTTCAAAAATGTCGTCGACACCACCCGCGTCTCCCTCCCCTTCGGCATCGCCCAAACAGGCAAAGCATTCCGCAACGAAGTGACCCCAAGAAACTTCACCTTCCGATCACGCGAGTTCGAGCAAATGGAAATCGAGTTCTTCTGCCATCCCGACGACAGCAAAGATTGGTACACCTTCTGGCGCGACTGGCGCATGGCCTGGTGGCAAGACCTCGGCCTCAACAGCGACAACCTCATCCTCCGCGAGCACGACCAAGACGAACTGGCCCACTACGCCAAAGAAGGCGCCGGCACCGCCGACATCGAATACAAGTTCCCCTTCACCGCTCCGGGTTATGGCGAACTCGAAGGCATCGCCGACCGCACCAACTTTGACCTCAAACAACACGCCGAACATTCCAAAACCAAACTCGACTACTTCGACAACACCCGAGGCGAACTGGCCAAAAACGGCCAACCCAAAGGCGAGCGATACCTCCCCCATGTCATCGAACCCAGTGCAGGCCTCGACCGAGGCGTACTGGCTTTGCTCTGCGAGGCCTACACCCCAGACGAAAACCGCCCCTCAGGCGTCTACATGAAGTTCCACCCACGCATCGCACCGATCAAGGCCGCCGTCTTCCCACTGGTCAAAAAAGACGGCATGCCCGACATCGCCGCACCATTGGCCGCGACGCTCCGCCAACGCTTTGGGCATCTGGGCACCATCGACTATGATGAAAAACAATCCATCGGCAAGCGATACGCCCGCATGGACGAAGCCGGCTGCCCCTTCTGCTTCACCATTGACAGCCAAACTCTTGAAGACCAAACCGTCACCGTTCGCCACCGCGACACCCTCGATCAAGAGCGAGTCGCTTTGGATCAAGTCGGCGATTACTTGGCCAAGAAACTGGGGTTGTGATGAATTGGCTCGCTGTTTCCTGGAAATCATCCAGATTCTGAAACCCTCAGCACGGTTTCCCATAAACCGTACGGTGCAGCCGGCCCGAGACAATCAGTGACCTCGCAGGGGGACAACACATGGGTGTGATCAAATTCATGACGATTGGCGTGATTGGTGTCGGCGTGTTCGCTGGCATTGGTCTGATGATCTACAAATCACCCGTTGGACAAAAACTCATCAATGCACGCCAACAAACCGACACCGCGATTTTCGTTCTGATGGAACCCGTCACCTTCGGTGATCTCGAGCGCACGGTCTCGGCACCAGGGTCCATCGAGCCCAAACGGCTCATCAAAATTTCTTCACAAGTCTCCGCCAAAGTCCTTGCTCTTCCATTTGAAGAAGGGCAAAAGGTCAAAGCCGGCGATGTTGTGATTCGGCTCGATCCCCAGAATCTTGTTGCCGTCTTGGATAGTGCCAAGGCAGGGCTTGACGGACAAGAAGCATCGCTCGGCGGAGCCGAAGCGTCATTAATCAATGCAAGACTCAACTACGAGCGATTCCAACAACTTGTGGAGACCGGCGATGCGACCAAAGCCGAACTCGACGCAGCCCAGGCATCATACCTCCAAGCCAAATCTTCGCGCGAAGTCCTCACCCATCAGATCGAGCAAGCCAAGGCGCAAATCGAACGCGCTCAAAAAGATCTTGACAACACCATCATCACCTCTCCAATTGATGGTGTCATCACCTCGCTCAACACCGAAGTTGGCGAAACTGTTATTGTTGGTACCATCAATAATCCGGGGTCAGTCATCATGGAGATCGCCGATCTCTCTGAGATGCTTCTCAAAGCATCGGTCGATGAAGCCAACATCGCACCGGTTCAAATTGGGCAGGATGCCCGAATCTTTGTCAATGCCTACGCCGACCGAAAATACAAAGGCACCATCCAGCGCATCGGGCTCAAACGCCAAGTTGCAGCCGATGGTACAGGAACCTTTGAGGTCGAGATTCTTATGGACCTGCCTGAAGGCGAAACGCTTTACTCCGGATTGTCAGCATCGACCGATATCATCGTCGAACATTTTTATGACGCCATGATCGTCCCCTCGCAGGCCGTCGTCGATCGACGCATCGAAGACCTCCCGAAAGATGTTCGTGAGGGATCCGAGATCATCGATCTCAACAAAACATTCACCCGTATCGTTTACCGTGTCGTCGATGGCAAAACCGTTGCCACTCCCGTCAAGGTCGGCCCATCGGATCTCACGCAAACCGTCATCACCCAAGGACTCTCCAAAGACGACATTGTCGTCGCCGGACCGTTTCGACTACTTGTCGACCTCAAACACGACACCGCGGTCAAGGACCAGAACGCTGAGGATTCAGACGGTCAAGATGCGGACGATGAAAGAACGGACAACCAATCCTCATCCAAGGAGTCGCCCTGAGTATGGCTGAGGATTTTTCATCACACCCCACGATCCAGATCAAGGCCCTCAAAAAAGTCTTCCGGGTCGGCGATGAACGCGTCCGTGCACTCGATGGCGTGGATATCAATATCTATCCCAATGAGTTCGTTGCCATCATGGGGGCTTCAGGATCAGGCAAATCAACCCTCATGAACATCCTCGGGTGCCTCGACAAACCGACCGTAGGCCAATACATCCTCAACGGGCACCCCACCCACAAAATGGGCATGGGCCAACTCGCCCAAATCCGCAACAGTGAAATCGGATTCATTTTCCAAAGTTACGAACTCCTCGCCCGCGCAACAGCACTCAAAAATGTCATGCTCCCGATGCTCTACTCGAAGAAATACCTCTTCAGTGCCAAACGACGAGCCAAAGATCAACTCAAACTCGTCGGACTCTCCGACCGCATGAATCATCGCCCTAACCAACTCTCCGGCGGACAACGCCAACGCGTCGCCATCGCCCGCGCCTTGGTCAATGAACCGAGCATCCTCCTTGCCGACGAACCAACAGGCAATCTCGATTCCAAAACCACCGTCGAGATCATCGACCTCTTCCAACAACTTCACGAATCCGGGCAAACCATCGTCATTGTCACCCACGAAGAAGATGTCGCCGGGCATGCTCAGCGGATTATTCGCCTGCGCGATGGTCGAGTCATCTCGGATTACCCGTCCGACCAGGACCCGATCCATCTCGATTGGGTCGAACGAATGGCATCAGGGCGAGCAAGCATCACCGAAGCCGAACTACGCATCAACGCCACCGCCGATGCCGAGCTCGAAGCCAAGCGAGCGGCTGAGCGCAACCGCTCGCGCTCGATCTTTTCACGACGAAAAAGCAAACCGACCCAGAGCGAGGCCCGCTGATGCTCAAACTCATCTTCTCCCCAATCGTCATGCTTATCCGTTTGCTCTGGCAAACGGTCTTTCTTGCCGTCGGCCAAGTCTGGGCCAACAAAATTCGCGCCACGCTCACGGCCTTGGGTATCATCATTGGTGTCATGGGCGTTACCGTTGTCGCTGCGGGACTCGATGGGATGCAGGGCTATGTCCTCACCCAGTTTGAAGGCATCGGCGCGAAAAAAATGTGGGTCTGGGGCGATGTACCTGAAAATAAACGATCGGTCATGAACTGGACTGATGTCAAAATCACCACCGACGAAGCCAACCTCATCCTCGAACACGCTGAAACCGTCGAAACACTTACCCCGGGCTGCCGGACAAGCTGGAATGTCGCCAACGGCAAAGAGGTCGCCCAGAGCGTCCGCGTGACCGGGATCTGGCCGAGCTGGCATGAAATCGAAAACCGCCAAGTCCTCCTCGGGCGACCGTTTAGCCGAATTGACGATGATGAAAATCGTCAGGTTTGCCTCATCAATGAGCAAGGTATCGAAGAACTCAACCTCGACATCGACCCCGTCGGCGACTACATCCTCGTCAATGGCCGACGGTTCCTTATTGTCGGCGTCGTCGAAACCAAAGAACTCAGCCCCATGATGGGTGGCGGGCAGGCACGCACCGAACTCTACATCCCCTTCTCTACCCACAAAATGATGAACCCTTACACATGGACCGACCTGACACTCCAGCTCTACGACCCAGACAAAGCCGATGAAGCCAAAGGTGAAATCCGATTCATCCTCCGAAACCATCGTAACTTGAGCCCAGAAGACGAAGACACCTTTGACATGTTCGTTATCCAAAGTGCCATCGAATCATTCAACGGCGTCGCCTTCGTCATCAGCATCATCATGGGAAGTGTCATCGGAATCTCCCTGATCGTCGGTGGTATCGGCATCATGAATATCATGCTCGTTTCCGTCTCGGAACGCACCCGCGAAATCGGGCTCCGCAAAGCCATGGGTGCTCAGCCCCCAGTTGTGTTGCTCCAATTTCTCGTTGAAGCCATTGTTCTCTGTGTCATCGGCGGGTTTATTGGGTTGCTTGCGGGTAATCTCCTCGTCATGGCGGTCGAGTTCATTCCAGATTTCCCACTCGAGTCCATCTCCATTCCACGATGGGCGATTTTCCTCTCGCTGGGATTTTCCGCAGCTGTCGGCATGATCTTTGGCATGGGGCCGGCCATCAAAGCATCCATGCTCAATCCCATTGACGCACTTCGGCACGAGTAAATATTACAGAGCATCACACGAGATCACGCACATGCGCATCACACCTTTGACTCCTTGTCTTCTCGCCTTTACCTTCCTCGCCGGCGGGTGCATGTCCAATCCATTCGGGTCTGATCCACTCGACAAGCACACCCTCGCTTCGCCAGAGCGCTTGCGTTCGATCAACACCCTGATTCTTGAGCAATCTCCCGAACGCACAACACCTCCGTCGGCCGCACAAACCCTCGACAATGCCCGCGACCGATTCAAAAACATTGAGCGGGTCGATCTCACCATCGACCATGCCCGGATCGCTGCACTTACCAATAATCTTGGGCTCAGCGCCACGCTCATTGCCCCGACCATCGCTGCCGAGCGACTTTCGGAAGAAGAAGCCCGGTTCGAAGCGGTCTTCACACTCAATGCTTCGATCAACAACAACGACAACGCCACCGCCTCGGCCCTGGCCAGCGGCGAGTCCACCACCCGATCCATCACCCCGGGGATTACCATCCCCTTGCGCACTGGCGGATCACTGAGTATCACCCTCCCCATCTCCCGGTTTGAATCCGACAATGCTTTCTCCTTCTTGAACCCTTCGTACACCTCAGATCTCAACTTCTCACTGAGCCATAATCTCTTGCGTGGAGCAGGACGCCGGACCGCGATCCATTCGATCCGCCTGGCGGACTACGATCGTCAGATTTCTGAGTCCCAGACCAAGCTCGAAGTCATCCGCACACTCGCCGAGGTCGATCGCGCCTACTGGCGTCTCTACGCCTCGATTCGCGCGCTCGAAGTGGTCGAACAACAACACAGCGTCGCCCTTGCTCAGCTCGAACGAGCCCAGCGCAAAGAACGCGTAGGCACCGGCACCCAAGTCGATGTCATTCGTGCCCAGTCCGGCGTCGCCGATCGCGTCGAGCAGATTATCCGTGCTCAGAATGATGTCCAACTCGGCGAACGGGCCCTCAAGGTCCTCCTCAACCTCCCCGGACTCGATGCCAACTCGCCGACCCATTTCGAGCTCATCTCCCCCCCCGATCCGGTGGAATACCGCTTTGATCCTGACCAACTCAGTGCCACCGCCATCGAAAACCGGATGGAACTGCTTGAGCTTGAGCTCCAGCTTGCCCGCGACGCAGCCAATATTGCCTTCGCTGAGAATGAAAAACTCCCCCTGGTTGCCCTTCAATACACCTACCGCGTCAATGGTTTGGGCAACACCATGGATAATTCGGTCGATGTCCTGACCCGCAACAACTTCGAAACTTGGACCGTTGGGCTCAATGCCGAGATTCCTCTGGGCAACGAACAGCGCCAAGCCGCCCTGGGCCAATCCATCCTCGCCAGACTTCAACGCCTGGCGACGCGCGATGCCCGAGAACAAGCCATCACCCGTGAGGTCTACGACGCGATCGACCAGCTCAGCAGCACCTGGAACCGCATCCTCGCTGCCCGAGAAGCTGTCCTGCTCAGCGCCCGCGTGCTCGAAGCCGAGCAACGCCAGTTCGATGCTGGACGATCGACCACCACCGATGTGCTCATTGCCGATGCAAATCTTGCCGATGCCCGCCTGACCGAGATTCGGGCGATTGTCGACTACCAAATCGCCCAGATCGACCTCGCCTTTGCCACGGGCACGCTTCTCGGACAGTCCAAAATCGATTGGGCACCCTCCGACCCGCGCGTTGATGATCAGGCCGACGGTGAGGTCCGTGCACGCCAAGGCATCACCCCATATCATCCCGGCTCAGGTATTTTCACCAACCCATAACCGGCCATCCGGGTGATCGACCAGAGAAATCTCAACGATTTGATCTGATCAAATCCTCCGCTCTGAAGTACGCACGCCCATGCGCCGATGACACCTTGGTCATGGACACCAACACCACCAACTCACCCGCCGATCGGCGTTCCACCGATCGACAAGCATCACACCCCGCCGATGAAATCGCCATCAGCGCCATCGACTTGATCAAAATGATCGAGTCTGGCCAAGGGACCGATGTCAACGAGTTGGTTAACCAGGTGCTCCAAGATCGTCAGGTTGCCTGATCGTCAATCTCTATGAGAAAAAAGCTGTCCGCGGTGTATTCGCGTCGCAGCTTTTTTCTCAAACAGGTGTTTTCGAACCCCTTCCTGTTCCCGTCATGGAGACTCATTATGGGCAGCCATCAGCGTAGGCCTGCAAGAACCCCGAGATATCGAAGAAGTTGTATGTCCCATCACCCGTGACATCCCCTTGAGGGTGCGCGTCGGCAAAGAGCGTCAAAAACTCTGAGATATCGAAGAAATTCAGCGTTCCATCGAGTGTCAGATCCGCCGGGCACGCCAATGCACGGATGGTATAGCGCCCAGGCAAAACCGCTGGAAATACATCGACATCACCATTGGCCCATTGGATCGTGATCTGTGCTTGTGGATCACTGCCGATTCCGACATGGATCGAAAGTTCGGATTGGGTCAGGTAGCTCGAGCCGCCATCGAGGTACCGAAGCTGATGGTGCGAATCCGAATCAATCCAGACCCGTGTGCCAAACCCGTTGGGTGCCAGGTCGTCCACCGCTGAGGTATCAAAGTGTAGGGTGATGGCGTTGATATCTGATCCTGAGAGCTCATTGCGGTAATAGTCGTGCTGTTCACGGTTGTTAATCAGCAGGATATCTCGATCGCCGTCGTTGTCATAGTCGCCGCTGATGACGCCTCGTCCTTGTCCCGCATCATCCATGCCACAGATCGCAGCGACATCGGTGAAGCTTGCGCCAGTGCCGTCGTTGAGGAACATCTGCGAAGGGATGAACTGATATCCCTTGTTGGCAAACCCGTTGGTGGCGAAGATATCGAGCGCCCCATCATGATTCATATCCAACGACACCGCCCCCCAGCCCCAGTATCCATAGTTGGTGCCCGTTGCGATCGATACCTCGTCATACACATGACCGGTTGCGGTCGCCAAGTAGAGCATATTGCCCGATCCACCGGGTCCGGGTCCATCAAGAGCAACTCGGCTGGTGACATACCAATCGAGTCTGCCGTCGTTGTTGTAATCGCCAAAGGTGTTGCCCATGCCATTGGAATCGAGCCCGGTACCCGAACTGATGGTCTGGTCCGTGAAAGTGCCATCGCTGTTGTTGACAAAGTATTTGGAGGTTCCAAAGTCGGCAACCCAGAGGATTTCGGGATACCGATCGCCATCCATGTCAACAAATCGCGGCGCAAAGGCCCGGACAACGGTCATATCCGCCCCCAGCGCGGTGCTGGTGACATCGGTGAAGGTCCCGTCGCCATTGTTTTGATAGAGCGAGCTTCCGCCATACCATCCAGCGATCGCCAGATCCAGATCGCCATCGAGGTCATAATCTCCGAACGCCGGGCTAAAGGCATCGAAAGTGGTCGAGTTCTCCAAGGTGATTCCTGCTGCTGCGGTAACATCGGTGAAGGTATTGTCGCCGTTGTTTCGATAGAGCACACTCCATCCGTTGGCCAACTCATGGGCCGGGCCCATCGAGGTGACCATGATGTCGAGGTATCCGTCGTTGTTGTAATCCCCGACTGCTGCTCCTGAACCTTTGTGTATCTTGGCCACGCCCCACGAGGCTCCTTCATCGGTAAACACCCCGGTTCCATCATTGATGTAGAGGTGATCAAAGGTGCCCGAGCCGCCGATGACGAAGAGGTCGAGATCACCATCGTTATCGAAGTCCCCACAGGCTCCGCCCGCGGTCATGAACTCGAGCCCCATCCCGTTATCGAAGCCCATATGCGGGGCACCGAGTCCTGAAGCGACGGTTTGGTTCGACACTTGAGGATCGGCTCCATTGGCTCCACCAACCGCCAGCCCAACCGCCAGCCCGACCGCCAGTCTGGTTGTCAGTCTGGTTGTCAGTCTGGTGGCCCAAAATACCTCCGGCACTCTGTATGAAATACCCCGTCCCGCTGATATCAACATCTTTGTCATCCCAAATACCTCATCGATCTCTTATGTGCATCGGCGCATACTCAGGTTGTACAACCAAAACCGGGTCTTTGAGCCCGAGTTTGACCGTTATGGGCACCCACTGGCATAGGCCTGGAGGAATGCCGAGATATCGAAGAAGTTGTACAACCCCTCGCCAGTGATATCTCCCTGAGGATGACCGTCAGCAAACAGGGTCAGGAACGCGGAGATATCAAAGAGGTTCAATGCTCCATCGAGCGTCAGATCTGCCGGACATGCCAACGCGCTGATGGTGTAGTTTCCGGGGAGGACTGCGGGGAATACATCGACATCGCCGTTGGCCCACTGGATCGCGACTTGTGCCTGTGGATCATTCCCGATTCCGACATGCACCGAGAGTTCAGACTGAGCCAGATAGCTTGTTCCGCCATCGAGGTACCGAATCTGGGTGTGTGATGCCGAATCAATGAGCACGCGCGTACCAAACCCATTGGGCGCCAGATCATCCATCGCTGAGGTATCGAACACCAGTGTGATCGAGTTTGTATCAGATCCGAGAAGATCATTGCGGTAGTAGACCATCGGCTGGCGGTTGTTGAGCACGATGATGTCCTGATCGCCATCGCGGTCAAAGTCCGCATTGATCAGTCCGCGTCCCTGCCCATTGTCCACCATCCCGCACTCGGCTGCAACATCGGTGAAGTTTCCCGTTCCATCATTGAGAAACAGCATCGAGGGATCATTCGAAAATGCACCATTAAACCCGTTGGTCTCGAGGATATCGAGGGCTCCGTCATGGTTCATATCAACCGATACCACACCCCATCCCCAATACCCGGCATTGGTTCCCGTCGCCACCGAAGATTCGACAAAGACATGGTCGACCCCGGTGCCCATGTAAAGCATGTTCCCCGAGCCGTTGGTTCCGTCGTGGGTGATTCGGCTCGAGACATACCAATCAAAGACCCCATCGTTGTTATAGTCACCGAAGGTGTTGCCCATGCCGTTGGAATCAAGCCCAGTTCCTGAACTGAGCGTCTGGTCAGTGAATGTCCCGTCAGCGTTATTGACAAAGTATCGCGAGGTATAGAAGTCGGCCACCCAAAGCAACTCGGGGTACCGGTCTCCATTCATATCCACAAAGCGCGGTGCAAACGATCGAATTTTGGTCATGTCCGCATCAATCGCGGTGAGGGTGACATCGGTGAATGTGCCATCGTTGTTGTTCTGGAAAATTTTTCCGCCTCCGAACCACCCGGCAACTGCCAGGTCAAGATCGCCGTCGAGATCGTAATCCCCGAACGCGGCGCCATACGCATCAGCAGTTTTGGGATTGGTGGTTGAAACTCCTGCCTGTGCGGTCACATCGATAAAGGTCCCGTTTCCGGTATTTGACCAGAGGATATTGGCACCCGGCTGCCGGTTGTCCGGCGGGCCCAGCGAAGTGACAAAGACATCGAGATCACCGTCGTTGTCATAATCCCCCACCGCGACACCCGTACCTTGATGTGTGCGATCTATCCCCCAGGCGGCCCCCATATCAACAAAGTTACCAGCCCCATCGTTAATATAAAGTCGATCAACGGATGCCGATCCACCTAAGAAGAAAAAGTCTTGGTCTCCATCGTTGTCGAAGTCACCCACCGCTCCGCCGCCAGCCATGAACTCCATGTCGGGCCCGATGGATACGGTTGCATGGGAGGCGCCAAGTCCAGCAGCAAGGGTTTGGTCAGAAACCGCAGGTGGAGCAGAACGAACCTGAAAACTAAAAATTCCCAGAATTGTTGCTGAAACAAACACAACAAACCGGGATTCAAATACATCGTGCATCGAATCCTCACTTTGCTTGTTGGCCGAGTGTTCCTCCACGATCGACCCTCCGATGAACACCACCGGTTCCGTGTCAACCTAGCATATTCTGCTGTAAAACCCAAGAGAATTTTTCAGAAAACCGCCCAAAGATCAACTCGGCAAAGTCTAAGACGCCGGCTCGCATACTCATTGTTTTTTATTTTGTTTCACACTCTAAGTATGGATGATTCGTTTCAAGACGGCAAAAGCGGCGGTGTCGAGTTGGACACCATCGAGCTTGCCCATGGCTTCAAGAGCCTCCTGACTTGTCATCGCACCGTGATATACTCGATCTTCAGTCAAAGCGGCATACACATCGGCCACGCGTAACACCGCAGCTGCGGGATCGATCTGATCGGCCTTGAGCCCGTGAGGATACCCACTCCCATCGGGGCTCTCATGATGCTGGGCGACAAGCCGAGCGATGTCCTCGGTTTGTGGGATTTCCAAAAGCATTGTGACCGCCAGTTCGACATGTTCGCGCATCGCTGACATCTGCTTGTCATCAAGGCGTCCGTGATGAAATAGAATTGCATCGGGAATTCCCATTTTTCCAATATCATGAACCAGCGATGCAAGAAACAAATTCGATATCGTCTGCTCATCAAATCCAAGCTCTTTTCCGATTTTCTTGGCCAGTTCGGCAACACGGTGAGAATGCGCAACCGTTTCAGTGTCACGGACTTCAACAGCGGTGAGCAACCCGGTGATTCCATTGATGAGCTCAGTGTGCCGTGATTGCTCGACGAAAGCTTCATGCTCACGGTGGCGTGCACGCGATTCTTGTACAAGAGACCCCGTGACCAGGCCAACGATCGGATATATAGCGAGCCACGCGAACTGGTCTGGATTCGCCATTGGCGAGTTTCGCCAAGACCAAAGCAGGTGTGCCAAATACAACCCACCGACGATCAATGCCGCGAGCAATCCACCTGCTCGACCATAAGCAACTGCCCCAACCAGCACAGGAATGAGGTACGCACCCGCAAGAAGAATGTGAATCCAGTGTACTCCATGGAATTGAGCGGTGACTAAAAAATGGAAAACAGTAATCACTACAATCAGAAAGGCTGCGTATCGAATATGAGTATATGGTTTGAGAGTGTTATGTATCACAGGGTATAGTATACAGCACTTTGTACAACCTGTGCAATTGAACGGCCCTATTCCCTATCTAAGTGAGGCTTGCAAACACTGCTAGTCTTTGGTGTTCGCTTGTGTTCACTGAGTACACCATCTTCGAGATAGAGCGTTCGGTCAAATACATCAAGGGCCCGTTGATCATGGGTGACAACCAAGACGCCGGCTTGGTTGTCATGCCCGATTCTTTGAAAAAGCTCCATTACTTGTCTGCCGAGCTTACTATCAAGGGCAGCCGTTGGTTCGTCGGCTAAGAGTAAACTTGGGTTGTTGGCCAATGCCCTGGCAACAGCAACGCGCTGCTGTTGCCCACCTGAAAGGGCCGAGGGCAGGTTTTTAGCACGATCGCCTACCCCTAACGAATCAAGGAGCTCCATTGCCCGTCGCTTGGCAGGCCGCCCTTCTATTCCAGAAATTGAGAGTGAAATCAACACATTTTCCAACGCGGAGAGAAACGGGATAAGATTTGATTTTTGAAAAACAAAACCGAGTCGCTCTCTACGATAGCGTCGGAGATCAACAAGGGCCTTGGGGCCATCCATGACGACTTTTCCATCAATTTTGATCAGCCCACTTGTTGGCGGATTGATTAATCCGATTGCTGAAAGGAGGGTTGACTTGCCCGACCCACTTGGTCCGAGTAAAGCAACAACCTCGCCGCGTTCAATGGTCATGGACGCCTTTCGCAAGGCGATGACCTCGGTGTTGCCGCTGCCATAGGTCTTCGAGAGTTCAATGGTTTCGATGGCGGGTGGGCGAGGCGAAGAACTCATGAAAGCACCTCGTTGGGATTTACACCCATGGCCTTCCGAACACCTAAAGAACAGCCTATTACACAGATGACAGCAACAGCAAAGGCAAGCCAAACCAGCATATCAGTGGTGACGATGACTCGTCGAGGGAAAAAAGGAAAGAGTTGTTTGCCAATAAAGTAAGCAAGGATGTATGCAATTCCGCCGAGTAAAAACGCCTCTTGCAAGACAAGCCCGGTGATGACACGATTTTTGGCGCCCATAAGCTTGAGTAGGGCAATGTCATGAATTTTATCAAGCGTCATAGTATAGAGAATCAACGACATAATGATCGCTGAGATTGCAACCAACAGCACGCGGAAGAGCCCAATTTGTCTTCGTGCACGATCGACAGGCCCTTGAAGCAAGAGTTGGCGCTGTTCTTCTGCTGTGTAAACCGTTACATCGGCCCAGCCATCAATTATCGATTTGACCTTCTCCGTATCAACGCTAGGTTTGAGGTTGACCAAAATCGCACTGACTACTGGCGATCCTATCGCCGGGATCATATGGGCCGGCAAATCAGCCCGTTCGAGCATTCTCGGCTGAGATAGAACAAAATCGGTATCCGCAGCGTGATTGCGCCGGGCAGCTCGTTCTAATCGTGTTGCCTCGCCCACCGAATCAAATTGTACAGCCAACGCATCGGCAATAGTGAGAAAAGCGAGTCCATCACCGCCGCTGCTGATCATGTTGGCTGTAACACCAACAACACGATAAATATCCTTTCCAAGTCGAACCTGCTGGCCAATGGCCAGTCCTAAGGTCCTGTCGGCAACCATCTCGAAATGTCCTTGCCGAAGCGGACGACCAGAGATGATTGGGAGCCAATCACCCTGATCCATTGGCCAAGAAAGCCCGACAATCGAAATCCGGATCGGACGCCCAAGGTGCTCGCGTTGCACAGTGTGCGTTACGAATCGACGCGCGTTGGCAACTCCGGGCACTGTTTGTGCACGATCCTCAACACTGGGGGATAATCGAGAAAGCTCCGCGAATGGGCCTCGCGTCTGGTTCTGCACAATCCAAAGATCCGAATCAAGCCTGTCAATGAGCAAAGTCGCATCTTCTTCGATTCCTTTGTAGATTCCTCCCATGCCCATAACAATCATCAATAACAATCCAAGCCCCACAGCGGTAAGACTGAATCGCCCGAGATTATATTTGATGTCACGAATGGCCAGATTCATGGGATCACGACCTTTTCCCGGTCTCTCAACCCGACTCGTCCCGTTGGATCGGCAGTGCGCACAAGTAGATATCCAGCTTCAAGCCCAGATTTGACTTCCACAAACTCTCGCCCTTGGGCTCCGAAGACACAAGGTGTCCAAACTGCTCGTTCGCCCACCTTTTTGTATACTCCCAGTTGCCCATCGGCCGTTGAGAGAAAAATCATTGGTACTACCAAAACATCAGTGATTCGATTCGTCTCAATATAGACATCAGCCCGCTGACCGATTGCCCAATGATTGGGAAGTTGTTCGATTGCGACATCAACAACGAACTCACGCGTTTCCGAATCAGTCTCTCGACCAAGCCGAACCACACGACCCGAGTACGGCCTGTCAGGCTCAGAACGCAAAATAATGCGGACAGGTTGGTTTGGACCAAGTTTCGCCATTGCTGTCTCATCCACCCATGCCGATACCCAAATTTCATCGAGCCCAACAAGTCGATAGATTGCCGAGCCAGGCACAATGATGTCTCCGGGATCACGGTCTCGACGGACAATCAATCCATCAAAGGG
This sequence comes from Phycisphaerales bacterium, assembly GCA_026982335.1. Taxonomy (GTDB): domain Bacteria; phylum Planctomycetota; class Phycisphaerae; order Phycisphaerales; family UBA1924; genus UBA1924. Next base: position 12,353 of record JALSHH010000010.1, on the reverse strand, counting down.
GGCACTAATTACCGTATCATCAAGCCGGGCCTGTTGATATTCAAGCGTTTTCTCGGCGGCAATCAAAAGCATGCGGCCCTCAGCAATGGCTGCGGTCGCACGCGCCACATCCGCTTGGGCAATGGCCACTTGTTCTTTGGCTTGATCAATTTCTGATTCGTTGGCAGCCCCTTGGGCAAATGATTCCTCGATTCGTGAAAGATCACGCTGAGTTTGGCCAAGCACCACCTGAGCGCGAGTCTGATCGGCAATCAACCGATCAAGCCCGGCCTGCTTGGCCAGGGCATTGGCCAAGGCGATTTCGACTTGGCGAACCAGGTCGCGATCATCAAGTCGAGCGATAACTTGGCCAGAGGTGACCACTGACCCTTGGTCGACATCAAGTTCAACGACACGCCCTTGAATTTTTGATGAAATCACTGCAGAAACCCGCGCCTGGATCGATCCAGTCCCCATTACCTCGGCCACCAGATCATTCCGATCGACCGTATACCCAATGGCATGGACTGGACGGAACGCCTTGGTATAAACCCCAAAGCCGACTATTGCACCAATTATTATGAGGAAAAATATTCTTCGAATCCAACGCGCCATGTTGGTACCTTTCGCGAAGGGCAACATTTTGCGCCTTCATGTAAAAACACAAGAAAACCGTGATTGGCTCAGACAAGAATGATTTTGTCTGTTGGTTGCCAACCCCCGATGCGCCTGCAAAGAGAGTGTAGAACTCCAGTTGTCGCATATCCCGCCATCAATGAGGCCGACATCACATACCTGAGCCATCTTCCAGGCCATCGCCTTTATTTGCGCGGCTTGATTGATTCTTTTCTGACACGAGTAAAACAGTGAAATCAAGACAGCTCCCGAATCATCAACTCCCTTGTTTTATCAAAAAAATGCTGCCGGTTATGCACCAGCAGCGTCTTTCGTTTTCCTGAAAAAGTGGAGACGATGAGAATCGAACTCACGACCTCTTGCATGCCATGCAAGCGCTCTACCAATTGAGCTACGTCCCCAGATTGTCCGCACAGGCCAATTGGCGATGGGCACCTAATCTTAGGTCATTGGGCGCCGAGGTCAAGATTGCGCCAAATCTTCCAGATGGTGGCATCATTTCTGCCCAATCTGCAAATCCGCTCATTCAAACCACAGACACTGCCGAAGAAGACCAAGAAGGGACACAGACCTACACGAGGTGCCTCGGATGAGCGCAAATAACCAACTCAATTGGTGGATTGATCAAACCGGCACAACTTATACCCACACCACCGCCCAGACCACTTTCCCCGATGCGGTTGCTGCGGGAAAAGTTTATCCAGACTCCAAATCAGGTGTCATTACCCATCTCAACAGCAAGCCCGCTCGCCCATCAATGGTCTCCCGAGAACTTCTCGATATGCTTCACAAACGCTTCCCAGGCACCAGATGGTGGATCAAAGACCCATCACCGGCCAGAGTTTCCGCACGCCAAACAGCGTCATGAGTGTTCTCTTCCACAGATCGCCTTGACCAAAGTTGCTTGGCGCACCAGCAAACCGTGGGTCACTTGATCGAGTATTCGCGATCGGTTCCCGTCAGCAACGGCATCAACAATTTCCACCCCTCGATTCATCGGACCGGGGTGCATAACGATCGCCTCCGCTTTCATCCGATTTGCCCGATCTTGGGTAAGCCCAAATGCACGGTGGTATGCAGCGGTCGAGCCGAGTCCATCGCCGCTACCTCGCTCAAATTGAATTCGAAGCATCATTGCGACCTCAACTTGATCAATCACCGTATCCAAATCATGGACCACATCGCACCCAAGCTCAGCCATTGAGTCAGGCACCATTGCCAAGGGACCAACAAGAACGATACGGGCTCCGAGGGCCTTGAGTAATCCAATATTCGATCGTGCAACTCGCGACGAGACCACGTCGCCGACGATCGCCACACGCAGACCTGAGAAATCCCACTTCCGATCACACGAAAATGCCCGTCCGATCGTCAGGGCATCAGCCAGTGCCTGTGTTGGGTGTTGGTGTGTTCCATCGCCCGCATTAATGAGGGGAATTGTTACACAGTTTGCAATTTCGCAGCACAATTTGGACTGCTGTGTTCGGATCACCAACGCATCGGCGCCCATTGCCTCGATGGTCAGGGCAGTATCAATCAGCGTTTCACCTTTGGAAAGAGAAGACCCTTTGCTTGTCAGGTCGACCACATGGGCCCCGAGCCTCTGAGCAGCGAGCGAAAAACTCACCCGTGTGCGGGTTGAATCTTCAAAGAATAGGTTGGCCACCGATTTTCCTTCGAGCACATGAGGGGCAAAGTCATTTCTGTGCGCCAACAAAAGTAGCGCCCGTGCTTGATCTTGGTCTGCCTGTTCCATTGAAATGAGATGATGCCCAGTCCACATTGTGCCTAGTCCTCGACAGGGATTTCTTGATACCCGTGGTTGCCATATCCGTCATGCTGAGCCGTTTCGTCCGGGACCGATTGAATTTGGGGCGAGTTCGGTTCGATCAAGGCCGACCCATCATCAGCATCAACCGATTTGCCTTTCCGATCACCCGAATCCTGCGCTGGTGTATCAATTACCTCTTCTTCAGGCCATACCGGCACATACACCGGAGGCGTCGGGATGGTTCCCGCCGCCCAATGCTGTTGGCGATATACTCGCCATTTTCGAACCCCTCCGCTGAGCCAGACCGTCACATTCTGGTTTTCGACACGGTCATCAGCACCCCTGAACGGATAAACCACATCAACCTTGGCGTCTGAAGCACGGATCCAGACTCGTCCAATGTGATACACCGGAATTTCGCTGCTCATCCCTTCGTGGGGTATGATGGCTCCTTCGGGAAGTCCTGCGATCACCTGTTCAAATGACTCGGGCGAAGTACCTGTCGGCAGGTTAATCGCATACACGCCTTCAACAGGATATTGCTCGATCACCTTTGCCAGTGCCTTTCTCACTACCGCAATGGACTGAAAATGATTGGCACTTTTGAAAGCCGGTGCACTTTCAGGCACAGGAACATTGGTATAACTCACACATCCACTCCCAAAACCGAGGATGCCCAACATTGCTCCCGTGACCATCACTTGGCCGATTCTGTTCTCTCGCTGTCTGCTCATGATCCGCTCCCATTTGAGATTATGTGCCCCGAGACTGACTATAGATCATATCCGTCTTCAGCGCACCATTGATTGTCGTCAACTTGAGTCTTTCTCCTCTTCCGACCATAGCATCTCGAACCATGCTTCTCGATGTTCGTCAATCAGTTCCGCCCGCAGATCCGCCGAGCCTATCAGGAAAGCGCTTTGTCGTTGGAATCACGGGAGCATCGGGAGCCTCCTATGCCATCCGCTTGCTTGATCAGCTTCTGATTACAGGCCATGAAATTCACCTTGTTATTACTGATTTTGGCAAACGCTTACTCAAAGACGAACTCGATGTCCACCCCCCCGTTTTCGAGTCTCTTTGCCCTCACCTCGAGGCCGATTCACATGCGGAGTACTACCGCTCTTTACTCACCATTTACCCCAACAAAGATGTCGGGGCCATCATTGCCACAGGTAGTTTTCTTCATGACGGCATGGTCATCCTCCCATGCTCCTCGACCTCTATGGGCGCTATTGCCACTGGTTCGGGTTCAAATTTGCTTACCCGAGCCGCTGCCGTCACGCTCAAAGAACGGCGTCGATTGATTGTTTGCCACCGTGAAACACCCTTGAATCTTGTCGACATTGAAAACATGCGCACCCTGACTTTGGCCGGGGCCATTATCGCACCGACAAATCCTGGGCTTTATCTCCGTCCTCAATCCGTCAATGACCTTGTTGATTTTATTGTCGGCAAAGCCCTCGATCTCCTAGGTGTCAAGCACAAACTCGATACTCGTTGGGGAAGATGATTTTTCGCTTTATGCTTTTGCGTATTTCTTTCGCTGATCACCTTCTTTATTAAGTTCTATACTTACCCCGCCAGCCAACCGAACGGAGTCTTCACCAAGTTCCCTTGTGACCCGTTTGATCAATTCTGGGCGCAGCGTTACTTTACGCACAGCCTTGGGCTCGACGAGTACCCACGCATCTTTCGTTTCGACAATGACTTCAATCGGCCGAGCAGATTTTCCCAAGGAAAGATCGTTGGGATCGACAGGTTCTTCAAGCAGTATTTTGGTCGCGGCCAAGTGTTCGGCCGCCGAGCCATTAAACCGATCCGGACGGACCATTATTTGTATTGTTCCTTGCTCGAGGGGGTGCCCATCGATGGGGACCAGCCGATCAATGATGATTTGGGCATCACCTCGGGAATGGTCCAGTCGTCCCATGAAAAATTTGGGCTGATCGCACTCGAGCAAATGGCCGAATTGGGCATAGACATTGCTGAACATGACTGCATCGGCAGTACTCGTTGCATCCTCGATTGTGAGGATTGCCATCTTCTGGCCAGCGTTACGCCCATTGCGCATGACAATGATTCGTGTGCTTTGGACCATCGCCGCGACGATTACCCGCTTGTCTTGTCCAAGCTTCTTGAGGTCAACCACCTGCGTATGCGTGAACGCCCGTACCCAGTGATTCCATTCTTCCATTGGGTGGCTTGACACATAGAATCCCAAAACGCTTTTTTCTTGCTTCAAGATTTCTGCTTCGCTCCAAGGATCGACCTTGGTGAGTACCGCACCGGATTGAGTTTGGGGCTGCGTTGGCTCATTGTCGCTGCAGCCAAAGAGTGCTCCTTGTCCAGCCGCTCGGTCGGCCGCGATGCTCTGCCCCGCGCTGACAGCCCCATCAATGGATGCGACCAACGATGCTCGCTGATCGCGTGAATACATGTGATCAAACGCACCTGCTTTGATGAGGGACTCAATTGTTGCTTTGTTCACACTCGAGCTGGGTACCCGTTCACAGAACTCAAACAAGCTTGAAAACACCTTGCGCCTTGGATTTTCTTTATCCGTCCCAAAATCTCGCTCATTGACAATCGCGTTGATGGCCTTGCTCCCCGCGCCTTTGATTGCCTTGAGGCCGAACATAATTTGCCCGGTATCAGGACGGTGCTCCTCGTCCTGATCAAAGACGACACCAAAATCAGGTTTGGAATGGTTCACATCTGGGGCAAGTACCTCAACTCCCGATCGCAGCTCTTTGCCCGTTTGGGGATCAATAAACCTTAATCGTTTGCAATCTTCAAGATACGGAATCCAGTCGCTCACCTTTTGTGCCTGAGACTCGAAGCTTAGAAATGCCGCCATATATTGGCTTGGGAAGTAGGTTTTCAAATATGCCGTTTGATAAGCAACAATGGCATACCCTGTCGAGTGAGACTTATTAAATCCGTATCCCGCAAACTTAAGAATCAACTCAAAAAGCTCTTTGGCCTTTTCCTTACCAAGCCCTTTGGATACAGCTCCTTGAACAAATTTGGGGCGCTCGGCATTAATCACACTTTCTTTTTTCTTGCTAATAGCCTTGATTAGCGAATATGCAGATCGCAACGGAATTCCACCAAGTTTGTGCACAATTTGCATCACTTGTTCTTGGTAGATCATGATGCCATAGGTTTCTGCAGTGAAATGATCGACAATCGGATGGACTTTGGGTACCGCTTGAGTTCCGTGCTTGCGTCGATTGTAATCAGGGATCAAATCCATCGGACCGGGTCGGAACAACGCATTGGCTGCGATTAAATCTTCGAGTCTGTCAGGTTTCATCGCGTTGAGCAACTTGCGCATCCCGCCAGATTCAAACTGAAAAATGCCCGTCGTATCGCCCCGCTGAAACATCGCAAACACATGGGGGTCAGTAAACGCCAGCCGATCCAGATCGAGCGGATGATCCTCATCCTTCTTTTTCGTCTTGCCGACCGCTTTCCAGATTTGCTCTTCGGTAAATGCTTCACGAATCAACTCGCGGGCGCGCTCGATCACGCTCAGCGTCCGCAGCCCAAGAAAATCCATCTTGAGCAATCCCATCATTTCACAGGTTGGCCCGTCCCATTGCGTGATGATTTCGTGATCCTCAGCGCCAGCCGCCTTATACAGAGGCACCACCTCATATAGATTCCGCGTCGCCACGATCACGCCCGCGGCATGGACACTCGAATGTCTTGCCTGCCCCTCGAAAGTTCGCGCGGTATCAATCACCCGCTTGACCATCGGGTCCTTGTCATACCACGCTTGCAAATCAGGTTCTTGCTCAAGGGCCTTATCAAGCGTGATCCCCAACTCTTCGGGCACAAGCTTGGCGAGCTTATCCGCATCGCCCAAAGGCATCTCCAACACCCGCGCCACATCACGAATCCCCGCACGCGCCTTGAGCGTCCCAAAGGTAATGATTTGCGCTACATGCCCGTATTTTTCACGGACATAATTGATGACCTCAAGCCGACCATTCTGGCACAGGTCGATATCAATATCGGGATACTCCGTCCGGTCCGGGTCGGTGAATCGCTCGAACAGCAATCCATAATGCACCGGGCACGCATTGGACAAACCCAACACATACCCACACATCGTCCCCACACCAGATCCACGAGCGATCGACGGGATGCCTCGCTGTCTACCCCAGTTGACAAAGTCCCACACGATCAAAAAGTACGCACTGATCAACTTGTCCGCCAGAATTTTGAGTTCACGATTTAATCGTGCCCACTTCTCCCACCCAACGGCATCTTCGCCTTCTAAACCTTCAGGCATCGGGTCGATATGTTCGATCTGCTCGTGGCGATAATCAAGAATCCCCCCGCCATACCGCCAAATCATTCCCGCTTCACACAACATTCTCAGCGTCAGGTCACACTCCTCCTTGAGCGATGCTTGATCCAAGTCCGGATCATTGGCAGGCTCAAGTTCAAAGTTCGTACAGTAGTCCTTGAACCAAGCTGTTAGATCACCTTCGTATTTCTTGGCGTTGTGCTTGGGCAGTTTGCTCTTGGCCGGTGCTTTGACAATCACCACCGGTGCATGGTTCGCCCCTATTGGCACCTCGACATTGCATCGGTCCGCAATTGCGACTGTGTTGGCCATCGCCTCTTTGCCCGCATCGCCCATCTCTTCGTTGTTGTATTCATCGGTAAAGAAGCACGCTTCCATTTCCTCAGCAGACTTGACATACAACTCCGCCGGATAGTGCATCCGCTCAGGATCGTTCTTCACCTTACCCGTCGAGATACAAATCAGCGTATCATGTGCGTCGTGATCTTCTTCAAGTAGGAAATGGCTGTCGTTATCACACACCAGCGGGATATCCAACTTCCGCGCTAACTTGATCACATGCGGATTGATCGAGTTCTGCAATCCGATGTGATGCTGCAACTCAAGATAAAACCCCGGCCCGCCCCCCTTTGACGGATCCGTCCCCTTGAATACCTTGCGATACCACTGCGCCACCTCGACGGCATTGTCCCAGTGCGACTGATCGCGAGTCTGCTCATACTTGACCATGTGATGGGCGATCTCAGAACCCAGATGCCCGTTGATTGCAATGATGCCTTCGTTATGCTTTTCGAGCAACTCCCGATCCATCCGAGGTTTGTAGTAAAACCCCGTCAAATACGCCTCACTACACAAATACAGCAGATTTTCCCAGCCTGCCAGATTCTCCGCGAGCATCACCAGATGGAACCCGCCGTCCTTGACGCCGGTGTAGGTCCGGTCATGGCGATCGCGCGGCGCGATGTACGCCTCGACCCCCAGAATCGGTTTGATGCCTTTCTTCTTGGCGAGGTTATAGAACGGAATCGCAGCGTGCATATTCCCGTGATCCGTGATCGCCACCGCATCCATCCCCAACTCGGCCACCCGATCGACGAGCTTATCGACCCGATTCCCGCCATCGAGGAGCGAATACTCGGAGTGTAAGTGCAGGTGGACAAAAGATTTGCGCGGTGTTTTTTTGATCGCGGTTTGGGTTGCCATTGGTTCTCAATATAGCAGAATGCCAAGGAATCAGGTTCAGCATCCATCCTACACAATCCCGCCGACACAGTGAAGCCCCGAACCTCGAAATCGCACGAACCGATTCCCTATCATTGAGGTAGTAAAGGAATACCCCCCTCTGACGAGCCACGACCGTGAGGGAGCGGTTTTCCAGAGCGAATATCCCCAAAGACCGCTCCCTCACGGTCGTGGCTCGTTCAAGTCACGCCATACCAACCCGCTCATGACCAACCCCAACCCACATCTCGGCTCCTCATCTGCGGGACGGTCAGTCCAGTTCAAAGCTTCAGGCCCCATCGCCCAGATCCTTTCGATCCTGATCCTCCTGGGCCTGATCGCTTTGGGATTCATCATCTTCATCCCCCTCGCGATCATCCTCGTCGCCCTCGCCCTGACCCTCTTGGCTTACTTCAAGATCAAACGCCTCTTCGTCAAATCCCACGCCCCCAACGGTCCCCTCGACGGCCGACGAAATGTGCGGGTGATTGATCCGGACGAGTGAGTCACACCTTTTACATGTCCACCCAATATCCCGAGTATGATGATTGTGCAGTCGGGGCTTCAAACTCACGGGTTCCCTCATTAAATCCTCACCTCACCACTGCCGCCCGTAATTTCTTCGTCACTTCCCCCGGCGACCCACTCCCGATCATCTCCGCTTCCACCTTCACCGCCGGCAGCACGCCCCAACTCGAGTTCGTCAGGAACACCTCGTCGCTGTCAAGTAAATCATCAATCGTCATCATCCGCTTGGTGGTCTTGATGCCCATCGCCTTGGCGTGTTCGATCACCCGCATTCTCGTAATCCCAGGCAGCACCGGCGAGGGCATCACGCCCTCGGTTGTCTTTGGGCCACTGATCTCTTCTTCTTCACCTTGGGCGATCGGCGTAATCAGATGCCCGCCATCGACCACAAACAGGTTCGACACGCACCCGCTGGCGAGGTGATTACTCACCGAGAAAATGACCGACTCCCCCGCGCCCTTGCTCGCTGCATCTTGCAACTCGCGCAGCCGCCACCAGTAGTTGAGCGTTTTATGCCCCGCGGTCGGATCGAGCGGATTCACCCGTGCAGTCCCCAGCGTCACCATCACCCCTTTGTCGAACATTTCATCAGGATAATCCGTCGCAGGCTGGGCAGCGATGAGTACGGTTGGGCGGTGATTGGATCGCCCGTGGGTTTGGAGCATGTTGAGATCGCCACCGGTGATGGTCAATCGGATGCGGGTGTTTTTATACCGCGCCCGCCGAACGGTTTCGGTGATCGCCTCGCCGAGTGGCCCGGTCTTGATTTCATCTGAGAGTCCGAGCTTGGCTGCCGACGCTTGCAGGCGATCGAGGTGTGCATCAAGATCATGCACGACGATACCATCAACGGTCGAGGTTGCGCTCAAGGTCTCGAAAAGCCCTACGCCGTGCTGGATCGACGCATCAAACACCGAGAGCTTGGCGTCTTGGCGGTTCATGAACTCGCCATCGAGAAATACCGAGGCGATTTGGTCTTGGGATTCAGATTCGTTGGTGGATATTGGCTGGTCACTCATGCTCAAAGGGTAGAACCATTCACCTCGATCGTCGCACCCGGTCGCTGATCGCAGGCCCAAACAACGCGACCAGATGCAGAAGAATTAAGATTGCATTGCGCCCCACCGCAAAGAACCGCACCGAGTTCTCCATCCCCGAAGCAATCCGGTAATCACTCAAACACCCGCACCCGGATTCTTGAAGTACCACCGGATCGACCTGCATCAAATAATATATAAATCCGCTGATTGCCCCCATCGATACCAGAAGCACAATCTTGCCGAAGGGCTTGCGAAGCTCAGACCCGATCACAAAGACCAACAAAAGCCCCATCACCAACTCGCCGGGCCCAACCCACCACAAAAACGACATCATGTGCTCCGGTAAGACCCGGTGCTGCGTTACCGTATCGACAAAGCCCGACATATCTGAAACCTTGAAGAATCCCGCGCTCACCCACATGAGCATGATAAGAATCACCGATATCCGTGCAAAGAGATACCTGGGCGGTTGGGCCTCGAGTTCATGGGCAGCTTCAGTTCGTACCATCGAGTCCACACCTCGCGCGAGCGAATCGTCCTTGTCCGATTCTACATGCTCCGCTGGAGGCGTCGGCAACCCGCTGCCCGAATCAATCGGCTGATCTGGATGAGAAAAAACCTGGGCCATGAACAGGAAGTATACGATCAATCGAAGAGCAGGTTCCGCCTGCCGAAGTCGATCTTCATCGCTTGTTTGGCAAGATAGAGGGTTTCCTCCGCCGCGTTATTGGCCCGTTTGGTATGTTCACGCAAAATCTCAAGCACCTTCGCATCCCCGGCCTCACCCTCAAACGGCACCCGGCGCTCACGCATCGGCTCTAAAAGTTTGTCGATATGCTGCGCCACCTCGACCTTGATATGTCCATCGCCGATGTTCTCACCTTTGGAATACGCCTCTTCGAGTTCCTTGACGCGATCCTCGTCGCGGATAAACGCCCGTACATACTCAAACAACGCATTATTGATATCTCCTGGCTCATCCATGCCCACGCGCCCGGTATACAACCCGCCCATCTTCTTCTTGATCTTCTTGAAGGTGTCGGTCAGGAAAATCGCATTGCTGAGCGATTTGGACATCTTGTTGACTCCATCGGTCCCAATCAGTCGAGCCACCCGCCCGACCTTGCCCTCAGGGATCGGGAACAACCCGCCTTCCTTCACATAGTCCGCGTCTTCGGTATGCGGATTCACGCCACAATACATCTGGTTGAACCGACGCGCCACCTCCCGGCAGGGCTCAATATGCGCCAACTGATCCTCACCCACCGGCACCAACTCCGGACGAAACAACAAAATATCCGCGCACTGCCCGACCGTATACATCGGGAACCCGAACGAATAGTTATCGCCAAGCCCCTTGGTCTCGAGCTCGGTCTTGAGCGTCGGATTCCGCATCACCCGATTGAACGGCAACAGCATCGCCAGATACCAAGTCAGTTCCGCGATCCCCGGAATCTCGGTCTGCAACACAAAGGTCGATTTCTCAGGATCAATCCCGGCTGCGATCCAGTCCTTGACAATATCAAGTGTCGATCGCCGAATCTCCTCAGGCTGATCCGCCCGCGTGGTAAACGCGTGCATGTTGGCGATCAGGAAAAAGCACTCATACTCATCCTGCAGCGCGACCCGGTTTTCGAGCGATCCGACCCAATGCCCAAGATGGAGCTGTCCTGTGGGAGTGTCGCCGGTGAGAATGCGTGGTCCAAATTTAGAAATCTTTACTGTGCTCATAACAAGAACTATAGGAACGGAATATCGCGTACAATCTCGATAATCAAAAAAGCACGGCCCCTAAAAGGCCGTGCATAATATGGGGGCACACCGGGCTGCCCGCAATCTCTAATCCTCAATAGCGGGCCATGGTTCCATAAAAAGAACGACATCCCCCGGATCAAGAACATCCTGCATCAACCCACGGACCAACTTAACCCGAGCGGCACGCATTATCTCCAAACGAACCGACAGAGATGCATACAGATCAAGATACGCCGTTCGGTCATAAACTGATTGAGCAAAAACATCCCTTGCTCGATATCCGAACATGTTTGTTTGTACCCAAAACGCACCAGTGAAATCAAACCAAGATTGGTTCCAATCATTATAAGTAGCAATGTCATGCTGTTTTTGATGCAGCAATAACACCTGAATGAATGAAGCCCATTGTTCTTCAATCAGCCACGCATCGTAAATCTGACGGACACGATCTTTCAGCTTCTCATCACTCAACAACTCGGCTTTTTCATACGCTTCTGCTTCTACATTCTGCTCGACACGAAAGAATGACAATGCTTCCTCGCGCATGCTTTGAGTCGGCGACGAAGAACTTTGAAATCCACCGATTATTAAGACAATTGCGACGAACACAATCGAAAATGAAACTGCAAGAAAACGATTATTCATAGCTATTTCCTTTTTAGTTTACGCGACTCGCATCGAAATCGAAATCAGAAATCCACGAATCGATATCTGACTGATCCCATACACCATCCCGGTTGATATCTGCCAAATCATCCCAGGACGAATGACCGATCAAATACGATGCCATATCCGTATTATATTCCCACTGACCATCTTGATTGTAATCGGTGTATGGGAATGGGACATGGTTCACGAACTCGTTGGCCTGCGAATCCGCTGAATCAATAACCATAGAACCATCTGAGAAAACTCGCACAGGCATATAGACACGGATTTGGGATTGCAAGATGGCATCCCATTCGTTCATGGAATGGAGTCTCTGACCAATCAGTGACTGCTGCCTGATTCTAATCCAAATCGACTGTAGATGCAAAGCTTTCCCGTTGAACTTGCTCAATCTGATCAGCTGAAGCGCAAATCCGCATGATTCAAGCCATTT
>JALSHH010000009.1 GCA_026982335.1 Phycisphaerales bacterium | reverse complement strand
ACCATCCCATCCCACGAATCCGCATGTCGTCCGCCATGATCCATCGAATCTTCGTCGGCACCGATGCACTCACCAGAATCGGATCAACACCCGCAGAGTGATTACTCACCACGATCATCGGCCCACCTCGGTGGAGTCGTCAGACGCCGCCTAGAATGTACATCGCACCGGCATACACCCGTGCAACTCACATCTCGATTGCGGGCACAATCGGCCCGCGGCGTTCAAGGGCCGAGTCATGCCCGCCGAAAGGAGGCGGCAAGCTATGGCACTTCGATCCCCGGCGGATATCAGAAACATCGCACTCGTTGGACAAACAGGTGCAGGCAAAACACTCCTCACCGAACGCCTCCTTTACTCAACCGGCACAATCGACCGCATGGGATCCATCGAAGACGGCACCACCTTCTCCGATTGGTCAGATGAAGAAAAACGCCACAAACACTCTCTCCGAACCACCATGCTCCACTTCGATCACGAAGGACACATGGTCAACCTCATCGATGCCCCAGGGCTCGGCGACTTTGTCGGACTTGCGATCTCCGTCTTTCCGGCCGTCGAAACAATCTGCGTCGTCGTCGATGCACACAAGGGCATCGAACCCATGACCCGGCGCATGATGCGCCTTGCCAAAGAGCGCAACTTACCGCGCATGATCATCATCAACAAAATCGACGATGATCAGTGCGATCTCGAAGCCCTTGTTGAATCACTCAAGGAGGAATTCGGCAACGAGTGTCTCCCAATCAATCTCCCCTCACCCGATCGCTCAAGTGTGATCTCAGTTTTTGACGACGAAGGAATTGGAGACACCCTGTTTGCATCAGTAAACGACGCACACCAAGCCATCATTGAGCAAATCGTCGAAATGCAAGACGACTTAATGGACAGATATCTCGAAGATGGCGATGAATCCAATATCTCCAAACAAGAGCTTCGCGATGTCTTCGGGAAGGCACTCTGCGAGGCACACCTTGTCCCCATCAGCTTCTGCTCGGCCAAAACCGGTGCAGGTATCGACCAACTCCTGCATATCGTTGCCTCAATCCTTCCTTCACCACTCGAAGGTAACCCACGCCCATTTATGAAACGCGATGAAGAGGGTGGGGAAGAACACGAGTTCCGTGCTGATCCAGACCCTAAAAAACCAGTTCTTGCCCATATCTTTAAATGCACCACCGACCCATTCGTTGGTAAACTCGGCGTCTTCCGTGTCCATCAGGGGACACTCAAAGCCAAATCAGAAATTATCATCGGTAACGCCAAAAAACCTATCCGCATCGGACACCTCCTCAAACGCCAAGGCAAAGAGTCACATGAAGTTGCCGAACTAGGCCCGGGGGATATTGGAGCGATTGGGAAAATCGACGATGTACATTTCGATGCGGTACTCCATGAAGGACACGATCTTGATTCAGTTCACCTCAAACCATTACCTTTGCCCAAGCCAATGTATGGGTTGGCCATCGAACTTAAAAATCATGCGGATGAGTCAAAATTCTCAAACGCAATCCACAAACTGCTTGCAGAAGATCCATCCTTGGTCATCGAACGAATCACAGCAACCAAACAAACCGTAATGCGAGGACTTGGCGAGCTACACCTGCGCGTAGTTCTCGAAAAATTCAAAGATCAGATGGGCATTGAGCTCATCACCGAACCCCCACGCATCGCCTACAAAGAAACCATCTCCGCCAAAGGTGAGGGACATCATCGCCACAAGAAACAATCCGGCGGTGCCGGACAATTCGGCGAGGTCTACCTGCGCGTCGAGCCACTCCCCGCCGATCATGAAACCGGATTCGAGTTCATCAACGCAACCGTCGGCGGCTCGATCCCTCGACAGTTCATGCCCGCGATCGAAAAAGGCATCCGCAATGCCCTCGAACACGGCGCCGTCGCAGGCTACCCCATGGAAGGCATCAAAGTCGAGGTCTACGACGGCAAATTCCACGCAGTGGACTCGAAAGAAATCGCCTTCATCACCGCTGGAAAAAAAGCCTTCATCGATGCTGTCACCAAGGCCAAACCCGTACTCCTCGAACCAGTCGTCAACCTTGAAATTACAGTACCTTCAGACAAAATGGGTGATATCGCAGGCGATCTTTCGACCAAACGAGGGCAAATTCAAGATACCCTCATGCTCCCTGGCGATCAATGCACCATCGTCGCCCAAGCACCACTGAGTGAACTCCAAACCTTCTCCACCGAACTCAAATCCATCACCGCCGGTGCAGGAAGCTACACCATGGAATATTCGCACGATCAGAATACACCACCACATGTCCAACAAGAAGTCATTGCCGCCTTCGCCGGGCACAACGACGAAGATTGACGCCAAAACCTCAATCAACCATTTTCTCACCTCACCAAACCCGGATTCCCTCCGGGTTTTTTCGTTCCTTCCAATCGCTGTCATAATTCATCACGCTCAAAGCGCCATGCACATACTCAGTGTCGAAGGCATCACCGGATACTCAATTACCACGCGCGTTGCTTCAAACTCATTCAAGTCCCACCCCACACTCGAACACGCCCAATCAAGCAACTCCTGATACCGATCAATCGGAGGCTGAACCGCCGTCACACACATCGCATCCCCACGGATTACCTCGCTGTGCATGGGCAAAAGATCATGCTCGCGGTGAAACACTGGTAGATTGGGCCCAAAGGAATCATTCAAAACCCGAGGCTCGAACCGATTCCTCCAGCGCAAATCCCGATGCACAAGCACATCAAGATGGCAATACACACACGGGATCCGAATCGGAAAGTTCGCAAGAATCAAGTTGTTATCGCTGCCTTTGTGCCGTTCGAGTGTGTTGGGCGCGAAGTACCCAAACACAACCGTCATTGCATGCGTCCGTCCGATTCCTTCGAGAATCAAATCACTCCGGAATGAACCGTCCGCCTCGGTATGATGCGCGATCTTGGGCAAAGGCTCAGAGCAGAAACGCTCAATCAGTGAAATCCCATGCGTCACTTCGCATCCGGGCAAGGGCTCGAGCAGACAACCATGGTCGAGTTCATCATGGTCCGTCGAGCGCAATCCCGCACTGGTGATCGGCCAACGCAACTGCGGCCGCAACGGCACAATCTCACTTGTCCCATGCAATGAAATCACATCGCCAAACGGACTCCCCAAGTTACCCGGATGAAAAAGAAATGTCTTGAACGAACTCAATGCCGACATCCCCAGCATCCGAGACTGCGCCCGATACGCCGAGCGTCGATCCGCAATCGAAACAAGCTCGCCCTCGAGTGAATCCCCAGCCGACGCAGCCATCAACGCAAACGATGCACGATCCATCGCATGACGCTCGATCAACAACTCGCACGATTCAAAGGCTTCCAAGAGACGCCTGCACACCCCAGATTCAACCCCCGCTCCCTCGGCCGCTTCGAGCAACCGCTGGATCGACGCTCGAGAGGGCAAATAAACCCCGGCCTCCATCGGATCCGCCGCCGTCGCAATCCGGAAAAGCTGCCAACCAAGCTTGCGGTCCAACCCAAGGGCACGAACCACATCCGCCGGTTTCTGAGGCCGATGCCCCAACGATCCAATCAGCGCTGCCGAGGCAGACACCACCCGATCCAATGGCTCACGAGCATCTGTTTGGAAATCAATCGGTGTATGTGCAACCATAAAATCTCCCTTTCCTCTTTATACAAAGAGAGGTTAGGGTAAACAGAGCCAAAATACCATCTTTTTTCCAAATGTTTCTAGAAACGCTTGTGGAAACTTTTTAATCTGCTACGCTTGCTCCGGTTCAGCTCAGCTTTCGATCGGATCGTTCGATTGATGCCGCGAGAAAACCAACCAGAATCCAGGCTCGCTCAACGCGAGGGCTTCATCAGGAAAAGGAGAGAAAAAATGAAAGCAACGAAACGAAAAAGCACGAAATCGATCGCACTGGCCACCATCTGCACCCTCGCGGGGATGGCCAATGCCGATGTCATCTTTGACAACTTCAACTATACCCCAGGCGAATCCATGTACGGTTTCCTCGGCTTTGGCATCAATGCCAATCTCCCCGGAGTCCCCGACTTCGCCATCGGACAGACCTTCGTCGTCGCCGGCGGCGACTACACCCTCGACACACTGATCGCGCCAATCCTCTACAGCGACTCCGCCGGCGGACTCAACGAAGGACTCACCCTCTCAATCTATACCAACGGCGGCGACGGGCTCCCAGGAACACTCCTCGAATCCGCGACCTTTGCCGACTTAGCAAGTTTCACACCCGACGAGCCCGTCAACACCTTCGACTTCTCAGGAACAACCCTGCTCGAAGACGGCGAGCGCTATTGGATCACCGTGACCGTTCCCGATGATGGAAACACCTACGACTTCGGCTGGGTCTGGAATATAGACTTCGACCTCCTCGCCCCGTACGCCGTTTCTGAAGACGGCGGCCCTTGGAATAGTGGCGTCAATGATAACATCTACCTTCCACAAGCTGCCTTCCGCGTAGAAGGCACACTCGTTCCCGCACCGGGCACACTGATCGGCTTGGCAACCCTTGGCTTGGTCGGCATCCGAAGACGACGAGACATATAAATCTCAATCCACCTTAAACTTCCCAACCAGCGTCATCAGCTGCTCCGCTTGGTGGGCCAGATCGCCCGCTGCTTCCGATGCCTGCCCGGCACCTTCGCTTGATTGACGCGTCACGCTCGAGATATTCTCGATTGCGCGAGCGATCTCATCGGACGCCGACGCTTGCTCGTTGGCTGCTGCTGCAATGTCCTGCACCATCCCCTGCACGCTCTGGCAACCCGTCACAATCGTTTCAAGCGAAGAGCCCGCCTGGTTGGCAAGTTCAACACCCTTACCCACCCGTTCTGAGCCGGCCTCGATCTGGGCCACGGCCGAAATCGTTTCCCCTTGAATTCCCCGAATGCTCGAAGAGACCTCTTCCGTCGCCTGCGTCGTCCGTTCAGCGAGCTTGCGCACCTCATCGGCAACCACCGCAAATCCACGCCCATGCTCACCAGCCCGGGCTGCTTCGATCGCAGCATTGAGTGCCAACAAGTTCGTCTGATCGGCAATGTCATTGATAACCGCGATGATCTCCCCGATCTTTTCGCTTTGTACCCCCAGCGCATTGATCGTCTGGGCGGAAGCGTTGACTTCCGTCGCAATTCCTTCCATCTCTTCGACAGTCGATCGCACCACACACCCGCCTTCTTCTGCCAGATGTTGACTTTGTTCCGACGCAGTCGTCGCATCGGACGATTTCGCTGCCACTTCTGTCACCGATTGACTGAGTTCTTCAACCGCCGCTGCAACCTGCTGGGTCTGTGTTTCCTGCTCCTGAAGCCCAGAGGCCATCTCATCAGCCGAAGCGGCAATCTGTGTCGAGGCCGAAGCAACCGCTTGGGAAGTCGAACGAA
>JALSHH010000008.1 GCA_026982335.1 Phycisphaerales bacterium | reverse complement strand
CGACGCGAAGCAGACCCTGAAGCACCGGGACGAACACCGGAACGAGCACCAGGTTGTCCATTGGGTTTGGGTTTGGGATCCAACTGAGGCTTCACACTCGGCTTCACACTTGGCTTGGGGCTCGGCTTCCGATTGGGCGCCGCACTGGACCTCGAACTTGGCTTGGCTTTGGGCGCAGCACCGGGCCCACGCGCAGGCTCCCTAGTCGAATGCAAACTCGGACGCGCACGAGACTTTGAACTCGGTTTCGCACTTGGTCGCGACCCGGGCTTGGCACTGGGCTTCGAACCAGATCCAGCAGCCAGGCCCCCACGCGGAGGGCTCGATCGGCTCGGTATCGCCTTCTTACTCGCCCCGCTCCGCCCAGGATGACGCTTACTCGGCGTCGCTTTCTTGCTCGGCGAACTCTTCTTCGATTTCGACGCAGGGCCGTCACCACCTCCCGCTTCAATCATCCCAACAGCCGACCATCCCATCGCCCCACCCACCGATTGGAAACCCACCTCCAAAACACCCCCACGGGCAACCGTCCCTCCACCAACAAGCCCAACACCCAACACAACACCCATAACCCGAAAAAATCGGCATTTTTCAAACATCCCGCTTACATTGATTGTCATCCCTTGCATCACTTGCTCCTGTTCTTCATCTCTTCGCACCCCCCACCGCACGGTTCCAAACCCCATGCCCTCCGATTCCACCCCCCTACCCCCCACATCACCCCAAATCCCCGCTATGCTCGCATCATGAAGATCATGACCACCCCGCGCCTCATCTCAGCCACCCTCACTCTTTCGCTCCTTCTCCCGCTCACCGGGTGCAACGCCATCCGAGGCGGTGGCGGCTCAGGCGGTTCGTCCACCATCATCTCCGATGCCAACGAAAAAATCTTCAAAACCTCATTCCCAACCAAGGCCTACACCTTTCACGACGACAACACCGCCGACATCTACCTCACCGACCTCTCCAACACCGAACTGACAGCCTTTTTCGCCCCCGACGCCGATTGGACCACTATTTCAGGTACCCTGGTCCAAATCCACCTCTTCCTTGACCCCAAACCCGGAAAAACCCCCATCGAACACACCGCCGCCACCGCATCAATCCGCTACGCCATCATCGCCCAAGGCGAAATCGGCATCTACGACGGCGCCGGTTTCATGCTCCCAGGAGCCAAACCAGGAAACGACGCCATCGGAGGCAACATCCAATCCGCACCCCTACGCCTCACCAGAAAAACATCACAATTTGAAGACCTCTTCGGGGCAGCCAAAATCAACCTCAACTTCAACGCCAAAATCAACGACCCCGCCGCCGCCGAACTCCGCGCCCGACTCGACGCCCTCGCCGCCAAAGCAAAACCCGCACGCAATTAACCACGCACGGGCCATACTGCACGGACCATACTGTTTGCTCAACTCGGCTCGGCTCGGCGCAACGATGCACACCCCCTCGCCCCATCACAGGCTCACGGGCATCCATCACCAAAAACACTCAAAAACGCCGAAACATCAAAAAAGTTCAACATCCCATCATCGGTAAAGTCCGCGATCAGATCTCCCTTGCCAAAGGCACTCAAAAACGCCGAAACATCAAAGAAATTCAAGGCACCGTCACCATTGATATCCGCCCGACAAACATTGTCGCACACCTCGCTGGTAATAGTAAATCCATCGACCGCACCTTCAACCGTCGAATCCACCCCGCCATCGGTGACCGTGACCCGAGCCCGAAAAGCAAGATTCAAATCAACAAAATCCCCGATCGAATAGCTCACATCCGCCCATCCGCCAGTGCTTGAAAAACTATCCACCACCGTCCAACTCCCCCCAGCATTCGAGCTCATGGCGATCTCCATCGAATCCCCTGCCTCCCCAAACATCCAAACCGCCATCCGAAACACCGGCGACTCAAGCCCGCTCAAATCAAACACCGGCGACATCAACACCACCGAACCACCATCCACATCAACCCCATTGCTGTTGGCGGTAAGATAACACTTGCCCGACCCATCCCCGTCCGTCGCCGGATCACCAAGTCCATGATCCGCAGGGACCGACCGGAACCAGTCCCCCGCCGTCGCCCCGGCATTAAAACTAAACCAACCCGTATCCATCTCAAAATCCTCATCGACCGCAATCGTCAACTCATCGAGCGCGATCGTCTCAAACGGATTCACTGCCCCCTCAGCAGGCACCGTCACCACCGTCCCCTCCTCATCCTCAATCGAAATGTAATACGAAATCCGTGCGCCGCAATCGAATGCATCGAAGCTCGCCTCATAAGTCGTCTCCGTCGCCTGGATCATCGACGAGCCCACAAACCCAGACCCCGAATCCACAAACATCGTCGGCAGCCCAACCACCGTGTGCCCTTGAAGATTGTCAATCACCAAAGTCACCACATCGCCACCACCAGGACTCACAAAAGTCGGCTCAAAAAGCAACGACGCCTGAATCGACCGAGGCTCACACATCCCCTGCGGATTGGCCAACGCATTCTGCAAACCACCATTGAAAATACTCGTCCCCGAGTTCGACCCACCCCCCCCGCCACACCCGCCATTGGTGTGAATTCCGAGCGCCACATTCATATTCTCATCGAGCACCGCCGAGCCCGAGTTCCCACCCGTCGTATCCGTCTGATACCGAAGCGTGCTTCCCGACGCGCTGATCAAAGGACCCACATGCGTCTTCTGCACCTGATTCCACGAAGCAGGCACCGGCGAAGACACCGTCCCATACCCCGTAATCCGGATTGGTCGCCCATCGGAAACCGCAGGCGATGACGCCAAAACATGACTCATCCCTTGGGCCTGCAAAGGACTCATTCCCGTCGTCGAGTTATCAAAAACTCCAAAAACCGACCAGTCATTGCCAATAAACACACTCCCCGTCGTCTGCACCGACAACCCATCCACCACATACTGATCCTGAGGCGGCGGATTCCGCGTCCCCCCACCACTACTCGACAAAGGAACATTGAACTGCACAACATCCCCGCCACCGACACCACAATGACCCGCCGTCAAAAAACAACTCCCCTGATCCCCAAACAACCAAGTGCTACACCCCATCGGCATCAACCGCGCATCACGCGGATCCGACGAAAGCACACGATCATCCACACCAAAACAAATCGAACGATCCGAAACCGGATCCGAAGCCTGCACCCCAACCACCTGCACACGGTTAATCTGATCCGAAGCATTCGGCGAAACCATCAACTCCACAAGCACTGCCTCCCCATTGAAATATGCCGTCGTGTTGCCCCACTCCTCAAGTGAGTCCGCGTCAAGATACTGCTCATACCCATCATCGAGCGAAGTAATCCGCAGATAACTCTCACGCGTATCCTGCGTCGAATGCGCCAGCCTCACCTCCCCAAAACGCACACGAACCCAATCCGCATCATCCGCCTGAATCACCTGCGACCAAACCGAAATCTGCAAAGCCCTCGCTTTGAGCTGATCGTCACTCTTCGACACCCGGATCGTCCCAGAATCCGCCCACGCATCAAGCTCGCGATACTGAGGCTCTTGGACAAACCGAAAATCCGGATCAACATCAACCCCAACCGACCCTTCAGCCGAAGCGCACACAGACCCCGTCAACCCTGCCACACATACCAGCGAGAGACCCACCGCGCACACAAACTTCATAGCTTTTCCTCACCTATTTGATCTAGACCTGTTGGTCTGGACAAGGAGCCCAATACACAAACTTCACACAAACCCTGGCCGATGCGAATGCACCGCCACCAAGGTCACACCCACAATCTACCCGAAAAAACCACCAAACACAAGCAGAAATGAGCCCCCCCCCCCCAAACACCCGATCGACACCCTAGCTCCAAGGATCTTCTCCACCATACCATCGGTCCAGCGTCGAAACCGTCGCCTCCCGATACAGCATCCTCAGCCGATCCGCATCCAACCCATGCCCCTTGAGCATCGGAGCGCTCATCGCATCAAACCGATCCGGATCAACCATCATCAAATCCGGATCCGCAATATTCGACGCCCCCCGATACCCCGTCTCGAACATCGTCCGCATCGCCCAGTACCGCGATGCGTACAGCTCGAACGCTTCATGATCCGAACTGGCAAGCTGATCCCCAAACGCAGGCTCATCCGAATCCGTCGCCTGAAGATGCTCATCGCTCGTCACAATATCCGACCCAAAAAGTATCCTTCCCCGATACCGATCCAAAAACGCGACGAACTCCTTTGTCTCATGCTTGCTCAGCTCACGAACCATCCACTTGGTTGCACTCGTATCGAGAATCAGCTTGGGATGCCGGTCGAGCAATCTACTCAAAAACCCAAGATCCTCAGGCCATCCCCCCATATGCGCCGCCAAACAAGGCATCCCCGTAATCTCAAGCAACCGTTCGAGCGACTCATATTGGGACGCCTTAGTTCCATACTTCCCCGCATCCCGATACTTGGTCTCAAACCAAGTATCAGGATCAGCACAATGCACCATCAGCATCATCCCCAACCTCTTCCCCTTCTGAGCAATCCGCAACTTCCACTCCGAATCGAACAGCACCATCTCCCGGGCCGACAAACCCATCGACCCCACGATATCCCGTAACCGTGGCGCACCCCAGAACTTGAGCATCCGCGCACCACGCTCATGCCATTGATCCAGATTCTCCAAAAATCCCTTCGTATGCGCCCACTTCCGGTCCGAGTGCATGTATTCAGGAATCGCAACAAATCGAATCCGATCCCCCATCACTTCCTTCACCGCATCGGCCTGTGCCAACTGCGTTTGAGAATACACCCGCTCAATCCCATACAAGTCGCACACTTGGCGATACACTTGCGCAGCCCGTCTCCCATTAATATGGGCATGGGCATCCACAATCGGACACACCGGCTTCCCAAGAACCCCACCTTGAGACACATAATCCAACCCCAACCGATTCGCCGGCGTCTTCTTAAAAACTGGCTTCGTTTGATCCATCAAAACGCACGCTCCACAATCATCCATCCTCATTCCTTGCATCAACTTGTTTGTATCAAATGATAGACCAACCCCCCAAACCATCGCACCTGCGCATTGCCCTGGCCCATGATTGGCTCGTGGGACGACGAGGAGGCGAGCTCGTCCTCGATGCCATCATCAACACCCTCCTCAATGACCAACACACAATCTCGGCCCTCTATTGCATGTTCGACACAGGCACCCCCATCACCCCCGCCATCGACTGCCTCGACAAAACCGTCTCGCCACTCAATCGCTTCCCTCCCTCCTTCCGCCGCTGGTTGCTCTTCCGGTATCCCAACGCCGTCAGACACCTGAGCCAACAACTCACCAAACATCACCAATCCAACCCCATCGACCTCATCATCTCCACCCACTCGGCCGCCATCAAAGCCATCACCTCATCCCCCCCTTCCTCTTCCATCCCCCACCTCTGTT
>JALSHH010000007.1 GCA_026982335.1 Phycisphaerales bacterium | reverse complement strand
ATTCGATGTGTGCTTGATGCTCATGGCGTGTAATCTCAAACGGAGCGTGTATTTGAATGAGCAGTCAAAAGCGATCGGCGTGGATCCTGTACCAAAGAAGATGTAATGTGCGCGATGGCTGCGCACTGATTCGGGTCAGAGCGCTTGAATCAGCGCTGATTTGAGCCTTCAGATGACCTGATTGAGCAAGTTCACTGGGAAAGCTTTGCGCCACAGTCGATTTCGAGTAAAATCAGGTGGCAGTCACTGATTGGTCAGAGACTCCAACAATCTCATCCGCTAACAAGAGGACTTCCCGAGACCATCAAAAGGGCTGCACCGCGGGTGCAGCCTTTTCTATATCAACTCAAAATGAACTCAAAGCGCTCCGGACTGTCTCGCCTCGGAATACCGAACCAATGCATCCTCGATGATCTCATGGGCCAATTCCGCAGGCTGAATCTCATCAACCTCCACCTGCTTGCCTTCGAGTTGCTTGTAGTCCTCAAAGAAGCGTTTGAGCATCTTAAAAGTGTGCTTAGGAAAATTCTTGATCGTTTGGTATTCCTCGAACTCCGAATCATGGATCAACACCGAGATAATCTTGTGATCTGGCGCACCGTCATCGATCATCGTCATCACCCCGATCGCGCGGGCTTCACAAATACACATCGTCGGCACCTTTTCGGCACAAAACACCAATACATCCAAAGGGTCATCATCCTCTGCCAAGGTCTGAGGAATAAAGCCATAATTGGCTGGGTAATACACCGCCGAGCTCAGCACCCGATCAAGACGCAACATGCCCGTCTGCTTATCGAGCTCATACTTGTTACTCGATCCTTTAGGAATTTCGATAATTGAACGGAAATAAGCGGGGAGCGCCAGCTCCTGAATACCGGGTCGGACATCATGCCAAGGGTGAATCATGCCCAAGCCTAGACATGCCCTTCCAAACATCCACTCTTCTCACGATTCACCTTGACGAATGATTCTCTTTTCTCCCACAAAGATTCCCAATCGGCATACCCTACACCCATGATTACACTCAACTATGCCAATTGCCTCTCACCACGCGTAGGCCCCCACGGGCTCGACCCCGCCCGCGTCCACCCCGATGGCGAACAGGCCAAGGGCATTGCTGCACTGACGCACCAACTCAACGCATCCAAAGGCACCGGCTGGGAACGCTGGCGAACACTCGCAGATGAACCGATGCGATCGCTCCACCTCAACGCCGTCGAGGCCATCACCAATGAATGTGAAGGACGATTCGACAACATCGTCGTCCTGGGCATCGGAGGCTCAGCCCTGGGCAACATCGCCCTCCAAGCCGCCCTCAACAAACCAACCTACAACCTGCTCCCCAAACCCGACCGACCCGGCCCACGACTCTTCGTCGTCGACAATGTCGATCCCTCCAACCTCAACGCCATTCTCAACATTTGCGACCCAAAGACCACCCTCTTCAATGTCGTCTCCAAATCAGGCGAAACTGCCGAGACTGCTTCACAGTTCATGATGATCCGAAAGATCCTCCAAGAAGCCGTCGGCTCGCGCTGGGCCCACCACATCATCGCCATCACCGATCCTGAAAAAGGCACCATGCGCACCATCTGCGACCAAGCGGGCATCACCACCTTGCCCGTCCCCGAAGGCGTCGGCGGGCGATTCTCTGTCCTCTCACCCGTCGGGCTCTTCTCCGCCGCGACCTGCGGCATCGACATCAAAGCACTCCTCGATGGCGCCCAAACCATGGACCAACGCTGTACCAACGAGAACCTCACCGACAACCCTGCTGCCATGCTCGCCCTGCTTTTGGTCGAGCTCGGCACCCGCAAAGGCAAAACCAACCATGTCCTGATGCCCTATGCCAACGCCCTCAAACTCCTCGGCGACTGGTACGCCCAGCTCTGGGCGGAATCTCTCGGCAAAAAAAACGACAAAACAGGCGAAACCGTCTTCACTGGGTTCACCCCCATCTCTGCCCTCGGCACCACCGACCAACACTCCCAAGTCCAGCTCTACCGCGAGGGTCCAAACGACAAAGTCATCGGGTTCGTCGAAGTCCAAGACTTCGGCGATGATCAATCCCTCACCATCCCCACCGGCATGGGCGTCGAGGCCATCGAATACCTCGAAGGCAAACCCATGGTCGATCTCCTCAACGCTGAAAAACGAGCCACCGAATATGCCCTGATCGACTCCCAGCGACCCAACTACACCATCAAGATGCCCACAATCGACGCCCATCATGTCGGCGAGTTCATTATGCTCTGGCAGATCACCACCGCCTACGCCGGGTTGATGCTCAACATTGACACCTACGACCAACCCGCCGTCGAAACCGGCAAAAAAGCGACCTTCGGGCTCATGGGCCGAGCCGGATACGAAGACTGGCTCACCAAAGTCAACACCACCCTCAGCGATACCAAATTTGTGATCTGATTCAACTCCTATCTCCGGATATCACAACGCACCGTCTTGGACTTGGTTCTGCCTCCTCTTTCCATTCCTTCGTTGCCACCTCTACAATCTTCCATGACCCCCAAAGCCGCCAAAGCTGCCCCCTATATTGCAGGCTTCTTCCTCCTGCTCCTGCTCGTCGGGCTCTCGCTAGGGCTGCGCACCGTCATCGAGTTCGATCCCCGCGGCGCCCAGATCCGCACCACACGATACATCTTCCTTCATCTCCCTATCTCCTCCGACACATCCCCCGCATGGATCAGTCAAGGCCCATCAAAAACTCCCAACTGGCAGCTCATGCACGAGTTCCATCACTCGGCTGCCGGATCGGATATTCACCACACCCACTGGGGCGCCATCGTCGACACGATCGAACCTTGGCAAGAGCTCCGCTTCGACCCTGAGCCCAAATACAGGCTCTCGACCCGCACACTTGAGTTGATCCAATCCAACTCCCCTCCCAAAGCCATCCGCATCTACCTCCTGCGCATCGACGCCATGCTCCGGTATGACCTCCAAGACCCCAACAAACTCACCGACCCCGCCGACATTGACGCCCTTTTCGCAGAAGCGTTCATCAAACCCATCGACGCCGAAGCCTCCAAAATTCCTGATCCCTAACCCCCTGTCCCCAATCCCTTCCTCAACTGGCACACCATTTGTGTACATCCCGTCACGGGTGGCTGCTGTTCACGGATGAACAGGGCCAGTGCCCGAGATTGGACATCACATGGACTACGGCTTACAAATCTCCGCCTCAGGCGCATTGGCGGGAATTCACCGACAAAACGCACTCACCAACAACTTGGCCAACGCAAATACCGTTGGATTCAAACCCATCCTCACAGGCACCATGCACCGATTGGCAGTCCGCCAAGAAGACAATCTCCCCTACCTCGCATCCGACGCACTCCTCGAAAAACTTGGAGGCGGCGTACTTTCTGCGCAAACACGCATCGACTTTGCGCAAGGCGCACTCCAAACCTCTGACTCGCAATGGGACATGGCCATCCAAGGTGATGGGTTCTTCGTCGTTGGAGATCCATCCAACCCATCGCTCACACGCGATGGGCGATTCGCTGTCAACGCCGATGGTGAACTCGTCATGGCCATTACCGGTGTGCCCGTCCTCTCGGTTGGCAACTCACCGATCCACATCGACATCACCCAAGGCGAGATCCTCGTCCAAAACGATGGAACCATCCTTCAAGGCGGCGCCCCAATCGACCAAATCCAGATCAGCGATGTTCCCAATCGTTCCATCCTCACCAAACTCGGAGCTGGACTCCTTGGATCGCCATCGGGCGAACCACTCTCACTGATCGAAGCAACCGGCTCACTGAATCAATACATGCTCGAATCCTCAGGAGTCAACGAGATCGACGCACTCATGCAAATTCAAAGTGCCTCACGGTCCGCCAAGAGTAATATCGGGATGATCGACCTGCAGAACAGGCTCATCGAACGAGCAATCAACACTTTCGGACGAATCGGCTAAGCAAGCCCTAACAGAATATCACGCAAAGGTTTACGCACCATGGCCGTACTTGCAATGCAATCCGCAGCATCCGGACTCCGGGCCCTCGACACCCGTCTTGATGTCATCGCCAACAATCTCGCCAATGTCAACACCGAAGGATTCAAATCCTCACGGGTCAACTTTGAAGACCTCCTTTATATCGAACGAGCCCAACCCGGCACCGAAAACAACAACGGCGACCAACGCCCCACCGGGCTCTATGTCGGGCTCGGGGTCCGTGTCAGTGGCACACAACAAGACTTCACCCAAGGACCGCCGATCCCCGGAACCTCGCCGCTCGACATGATGATCGAGGGACGCGGGTTCTTCAAGGTCGCTGTCGAAACCGATCTGGGCGAAGGGGGGTTCGCCTACACCCGCATGGGCAACTTTGTGCTCAACTCCAATGGCACCATTGTCTTGGCCAACTCCGACGGGCGAATCCTCGATCCCGAGATCACCATCCCACCCACCGCTGAAAATATTTCGATCGACGCATCAGGGCGAATCTTTGCCTCGCTTCCAGGCACTGCCGTGCCCACTGAAGTCGGGCAAATTCAGCTCTCGGTCTTCATCAATCCCGCCGGACTCACCCAGGTGGGTACCAACCTCTGGACCGAAAGTGCTGCATCGGGCCCACCGATCGAAGGCATCCCCGGAACCGACAACTTTGGTACCGTTCGAGGAGGCATGCTCGAAGGGTCCAATGTTGATCCCTCACGCGAGCTCATCGAACTCATCCGCACCCAGCGCGCCTTCGAAATGAACTCGCAGGCGATCCGAGCCGCGGATGAAACCCTCCAGTCCGTTGCCCAGCTCCGTCGATAACCCGAACCCCGAACCCGTCAAGTAAGAACCCCACCATGCCCCATCGCCACCTCATTCTGATCGCACGCTTGGCCATCTTGCTGGCACTCGTGCTGGGCGTCACCCAAGGATCGGCCGATCAATTGGTCAACGGATCGCTCAACGAGCAAAACCAAACCGACTCGGTCACCACCGTCTCACTCCGTTCAACCGTTCGGCTTGCATCCAACCACGCCACGGTCACCCTCGGCGACCTCGCCATCACCTCAGGACCACAAACCACTGCCATTGAAAATCTTACGATCCCAAACACTGAAGATATCCCGGCAGGACACTGGGCATCGGTCAAGATCGACACCATCCGCAACCTGATCGAGCAGTCCCCCGGCATCCGCGCCGGATCCGTGATTCTTCAGGGACATGATGTGTCCATCACCCGCCGTTTGCCCACCAAGACATCGCCGCAATCCGTCGAACCAATCAACGAGCACCCTAAACCCTCCGGGCCGATTCTGCGCGACCAGATCGAACGCTGGGTCTATGCCCGTCCTTGGCTCAAGAGTGACGCCGATTCGACCCGGATCATCTTCAGCCAACGCAAGCGCGACCAAGACCTACTCAACACCCCCACCGCGGGGCGTACCGTAATCCTCAATGAAATCGGTCGATCCAAGACCATCAGCTGTGAGATTGTGATCTACGAAAATGATCGGCTGATCACCGAAACCAGCATCCGCTTCGATGTCCAAGTTAAACGCCAAGTCCGCGTCGCCACTTCACAAATTCGCCGAAATGAGCGTATCAATACCCAACACAGCATCCTCGAAACACGCTGGATCTCCCCGATGGTTCCGATCGCCGATCCAATGCAATCGATCGGACAGGCCTGCAAAAAGACGATTGACCCGGGCTCGATCCTGCTCGTTTCGATGATCGAACAGCCCATCCTTGTCAAACGCCACAGCATCGTCTCGGCGCGGAGCCTCTCAGGCTCAGTGTCGGTCACCATGAGCGCACGGGCGCTTAACAACGGCCGACTCGGCGAACTCATCGAACTCGAATCACGCGATCGGAAAAGCCGATTCACCGCTCGCGTCGCCGGCCCGAACCAAGTAGTGATCATCAAAAACCCCCCAAAAACCAGCCAATCCACCTCGACTCAAGGATCATAGATGATGTTCAAATTGTCCACAAAGTCATCCCTGCGCGTCGCCTTGGTCACGCTCATCGCCCTCACGGCTCACCATGCCCAAGCCCAGAGCTTGTACCTCTCCCAAGACGAACAAAACACCACCCCCGACGCTTCCCAACCCGTCATCCTTCTCGAAGAAGTCTCCCTCCACTTCATCTCCGCACCTGAAACCCGGGTCATCAAAAAACATGACATCATCACCATCATCATCGACGAAAATTCCTCACAGACGAGCTCGCAATCGCTCAACACCAAAAAAGAATCCAATTCCCAAGCCAGCATCGACGCCTTGGTTGATCTCATGCAACTGCTTGAGCTTCGCCTCCGTTCAGGAGATACCACCAACACCGAATTGATCGACCTGACCAACAAACGCCGATTCAAAGGCGAGGGCGACTACGAACGAAGCGACCGATTCTCCGCACGCATCACCGCGAAAGTCCTCGAAGTCAAACCCAACGGCACCTTGGTCCTCGAAGCGACAAAAAGAATTGCCAAAGACCAAGAAATCTCGGTCTTGGTCCTCTCCGGACTCGCCCGCGAGGAAGATGTCACCGCCCAGAATACCATCTTGTCGAGCCAACTCGCCGACCTCACCATCATCCTCGAGAACGAGGGCAGCCTCAAGGATGTCGCCGAGAAAGGACTCATCACCCGCGTACTCGACTCTATCTTCGCATTCTGAGCCAATCAGCCATCAAATCTCACGAAATTGACTTGTATCCCTCCTCCGCCTTCGGTACAATCGCGGCCTCGAATGCACCCTCATTCGAGGGGGTTGAATGCACCCTTGGTGGGTATCCGTGTCCGACCTGTGTCTGCGTCCCCAATAAGCAAGAGAAAGAGAAAAGAAAAAAGAGAAAGAGAAAAGAGAGAGAGAAACCATGATGAACACACATATGTTCCCATTGGTAGCATGCGCAGCACTGGCTGCCAATGCTGCTGCGAGCACCGTGCTCTATGTGCAGGACTTTGAAGCCGCCGGCCCCGGAAGCGGGTACTCCACAACCAACCAGTACATTACCACCCCCCACTACACACATTTTCTTCATACTGATGGCTCGGCCTTGCCCATCTCCAACTACACCAATACCACTGGATCGTTCATTTCAGGATTCAACACCAATTGGTTCCTTGGACACCCAACACTGGGAACTCCAACACTGACCACTGATTCATTCGATATTACTGGCATGACGAATCTTCAGTTCGCCATTGACCTTGCATCGAACACCACCACTCCTCATTGGACCACCACCAGTCAAGTCACTTTCGAGTACCGGGTTGATGGTGGAGCGTGGATTGATATCTTTGCCGCCGACTCGGCAGGTGTGCACATGGGCAACCCCATGGTCGATGGTGTTGCCATCACCAACGCCTTTACAACCTTCACCGCCAACATTTCCGGACTCACGGGTACAACCATGGAAATTCAGGTCGTTTGGGCCAATCTGAGTACCCTTGAAAGTTTGGCGATCGACAACATGGCTGTCTCGGTCATCCCGCTTCCGCCTGCAGGTTTTGCCGGACTGGGGATGCTCGCTGGGTTGGGTATCTACCGTCGAATCCGTCGATAAGCTCACACCATCGCCTCATCATCTTCCAACCATCGCAAGGCACCCAGGTGCCTTTTTTGCTGATGGGTATTCGAAGTCTTTTCCTATTATCCTGAATCTCTGGTTTATCCTACTTTGGTTGGCACGCCCTTCGCGTGGGAATATCTGGAAGGAATCCAGATATGAGACGATGGACCGTCATTTTTGTTGTTCTCTTCGGGCTCAGTGCCGGAAATACTTTTGCTGCTCAAACTTTACGGGAAATCTCCCGAGTCAAGGGGCAAGGCGCTTCGGTGGTTCAAGGGCTCGGCCTTGTGGTTGGACTTGATGGCACTGGGGATTCTGGCTCTGAACTGGCCATGGCGCGACCGCTGGCCGAGGCACTGAAAAAACTTGGTAATCCTGTAAGTATTAATGATCTCACTTCATCCAAATCTGCTGCTTTGGTCATGGTCACTGCACAGATTCCACGCGAAGGCGCCAAAACAGACGACCAGTTTGATGTCACCATCTCCGTCATCAACTCGGCCAAAAGTCTCAGAGGAGGCGTCCTCATGGTCTCCCCGCTCATCGCCAAGCCCGGATCACCTGTCTACGCCTTT
This sequence comes from Phycisphaerales bacterium, assembly GCA_026982335.1. Taxonomy (GTDB): domain Bacteria; phylum Planctomycetota; class Phycisphaerae; order Phycisphaerales; family UBA1924; genus UBA1924. The sequence goes on along the minus strand of JALSHH010000007.1, from coordinate 21,483 downwards.
GCGCAAGGACTCCTTTCAATACCCGAAGAAGAAACTCCCACTGTCGCCAAAATTACCAATGGAGCGCAGATGGTGCGCGACATCAATACCACTCCGAGCATCGCAGGCTCCTTTGATCTCATCATTGATGCCAACTTCTCAAGTTGGGGAGCAGCCTCAACCATCGCTTCGGAGATCAATCAGCAGTACCTCCTTACTGCAACAAGACTCAACCAAGCAATCGCAACTCCCATTGACGCACGCACCATCCGCGTGCGTGTACCCACCAATGAGCGCGAAGATCCTGCTTCGTTCTTTGGTGACATTATGAACACTGACATCTCAAGCGCCTTGCGCAAACTCCCTGCCAAAGTCGTATGCGATACACGCGCTGGGATCATCGTCATCACAGGCAATGTGCAGGTCTCCCGCGCGTTTGTTTCATTACCCAACATGAGTATTTCCACCACCGCCTCACCTTTGGGCGATCCCACCAACGCCAGCGAACCTGCACAACCCCTCGCCGAGACCACCGGACTTGGCGATCTCATCGTGGCTTTCGACCAACTCGATATCCCGGTCAAAGAACAAATCAGCATCCTCGAAAAACTTCATCAAACCGGAAAACTCCACGCCCGCCTGATCATCGACGGCCAGGAATAGAAGCATACAAAATAGGATCCACCCCATGACCAACGCCATCAATGCACGCACAAGCATCCCCACCATACCACCAATCCCTCCATACCCACCATCGCGTCCAGCGATCGATACTGACAAACTACCTCCCAAAAACACCAATCCACTTGCAAACCCAAATCCATTGAGTATCGCCACCAAACCCAGTAGCAATGATGAATCCCAAAGCTCAACGGTGCGGGCACGCCAAGCTGCAGAAGGACTCGTCTCAACCACCTTTATCGAACCCATCCTCAAACAAATGCGCGAATCCAACGATACGCCCCCACCGTTTGGTCCAAGCAATGCCGAGAAGCAATTTGCATCGCTACTCGACACCAAGCTCGCTGACGAGATTGTCCGGGCAGCCAACTTCCCACTCGTCGAGCGGATTACCGCACAACTTCTGCGCAATATGCCTGATATCCAGATCAATGAGAAGCCTTTGGATATCAAGGGCTAAACAGGAAGAGAGATCAACCAGAATGGGTACTCATCAATGAAACGCGCGCATCACACCCTCCAACTTGCCCCCCAAGGCTCCGATCGTCGATCAAACGATCGCACCATTGACACCAATCGGCTCGACACCATGCTTGGAGAACTCGAAACCGAGCACCTCGCACTCATTGAGCTTGCCAAAGCGCACCGCGACGCACTCTCCCATGCTTCGGTCCACGAGCTCAACGAGATCACCATGCGCACCAGCGAAGTGCTCTTGCGGATCGCCGAGATCGAGGACGCTCGACGGGCGATGATTACCCAAAGCTATGGCTCAATGGCCTCGCTCGATGAGCTCATGGAACATTTCAACACCAACGACCGTGATCGGATCGGACAACGCCGAACCAGGCTCCGCGAGTTGATTGTTCGGGTCAAAGACGAGCAAGATGCAGTGCGCCAGGCAAGCGAAAACCTTGCCGACCATATGCGCGGGCTTATCAAACAGGTCAGCGCTTCACTTTCCCATGCGGGCACCTACTCACGCGGGGGGGCTGTTGACCCATCACGATCACAAGTGGTGAGTTCATTGGACCTCGTTCAGTAAGACTCGTTCAGTAAGAACGGAAGGAAGACGGCATGAGTCTGACATCCACAATGCAGATTGCCCGCTCGGCACTGATTACCTCGCAGCTTGGGCTCCAAGTCACCGCCCAGAATATGGCCAACGCCGCCACACCCGGCTACACGCGCCAAGTTGCCCTACTTGCAGCCATCCGTGGGCGTGCATCTGATCCATACCAAATCGGACAAGGCGTCGCGATCAACGAAGTCCGCAGGCAAATCGACGAGGCGCTCCAACAACGGCTCTGGAACAGCAACTCCCAAGAATATTCCAGTGCCCAACAGCTCAATATCCTTGCCCAACTCGAAACGATCCTCAACGAGGGCACCGAGTTCGATATGTCCACCCAGCTCTCCTCCTTCTTCAACACATGGACTGAAGCGACCACACTGCTCGATTCGCAAGCCAACCTTGTCAATCAAGGCGAATCACTCGCGGCCTTTATCAGAAACATGCAGACCGACCTCGTCCAACAACGCCAACAACTCGAAGAACAGATTGATGCCCAAGTTCTGCGGGCCGACTCGATCCTCGATGAAATCGCCTCAATCAACGGCGTCATCACCAGCAACGAGATCGGGGCTGCCGAGGCAGGGTCGCTACGAGATCGACGCGACCAAATTGTCACCGAACTCGCCCAGCTCATGGATGTCACCGTCGTCGAGACCAACTCGGGCGGATACGACATCTACTCAGGATCGGCACCAATCGTTCAGGGTACACGCAACCGAGGCGTTGAAGTCACGCGAATCACCGAAGGCGATACCCTCACCGTCCGCGTCGAAATCAAGGCCGACTCAACCCCGCTGCCAGTCATGAGCGGATCAATCGGCGGGCTCTTGGCCTCGCGCGATGGTGCCATCGACGCCACGCTCGAAAAGCTCGATACCCTCGCTGCCCAGCTCATCTTCGAAACCAACAAACTCCATGCAACGGGAATCAACAAGGATTGGCTGACCAACTCGTCGGGCACCCTGCAAATCGCAACCGGTGATCAGACCTTGGCGCTCAATGATCCCAATAATGCGACATTCGCCGATCTCCCCTTCGCCGCGACCAATGGGTCGTTCTATATTGATGTCAGAAATGGTGATACAAGCTCAAGAACACAGATCGACATCGACCTCGACGGACTCACCAACGCAGGACTCCCCGGATTCGCTGACGATACCAGTGCAGAAGACATCCGGGCCCAGCTCGACAGCATCGATGGTATCACCGCCTCGTTCGACCCATCGGGTCGGCTTGTGATTGATGCCGAGCCTGGGTTCTCCTTTTCATTCTCTGAAGACAGCTCCGATGTGCTCGCCACGATGGGCGTCAACAGCTTCTTTGAAGGCACCGGCGCCAATACCATCGCGGTCCGTGAAAACCTCACCGTCATGCTCGGACGCATGGATGGCGATCAGTTCATCGCCAACGGCACCGCTCTGGCGATCGGGAACCTCACCGATACAGCAGCGGACGGGCTCGGCGGATTGTCGGTCACCCAGTTCTGGGCCCAACAGGCCCAAGATATCGCGGTGAAATCAAGCTCCGCCCGCACCAATGCCAACGCAGACCGGCTCGTCCGTGAAAGTCTCGACGGACAACGGGCTGCGGTTTCAGGCGTCAGTATTGATGAAGAATCGATCAACCTCATGGACTATCAACGCCAATACCAATCCGCAGCCCAAATCATCACCACCGCGCAAGAAATGTTCGACACACTCCTCTCACTCGTCTAACAAAATACCCACGCAAAACAACCGAAGGATCATCATGTCCACCTTCCCCACAAGCTATTCCCGCTCACCAACACTGCTCTTTACACAGAACTCGATGAATGCGCTCGGGCGGACGAGCTTCGATATCTCCAGGCTCAACGAGCAGCTCGCCACCGGGCTCGATATCCTGCGTCCATCCGATGATCCCATCCGCAGCGCGACGATCTCGACGCTCGATTCTCGGCTTGAATACACTGCACAACTCCTCAAAAACCTCGAATTTGCGGGCAACTCACTGGGCACACTCGACAATGCCCTCGGCGATGCCAAATCATTGATTGATGAGGCCTTGGCCATTGCTTCAGATCAAATTTCAACTCCGGCAGATTCAGAGTCCCGCCGCGGACAAGCCGTGATCATTGATTCACTCATTAACTCACTCTACAACATTTCCAACTCCCAGTCCCTTGTCGGGTATGTCTTTGGAGGCACCGCCCCTGAAACCCCACCAGTCGAATTTCTCAATGGAGGCTACCGATTCTCAGGCGAACGAGGCGGGTTGCTCGCAGCTCTGGGGAGCGCATCGGATGTCCCGATCACCATCGGCGCAAATAATGCCATCGGTGCACTCTCCAATCGCATCGAGGGGACCGTCGATCTTGATCCCAACCTCACCGAAAACACTCGCTTGGCAGACCTTAACGGTGCAAGGCAGCTTGGTATTTCCAAGGGTGTCTTCGCGATGAGCTTTGATGCAGGCCCCACCTTCTCGATTGATATCAGCAATGCCAACACCATCGGCGATGTCGCAGACACCATCGAGGCAGCCATTATTCAATACGAAGCAGACAACGCGGTCACAATCTTGGGACCCGGAGGCGTTGGCGTCTCGGGCGGGGCGCTCGACTTTGATATCCCGGCAGGGAATCTTGAGTTCTTCGATTCGCTGGGCTCTACCGTTGGGGAAGACTTGGGAATCGTTCAAAATCCCGGCGTACCCTTCAACTCGGGCCTCAGCACCGGGCTTGATCTCGACCCACGCCTGACTTGGACCACCCCGATCGCCGAGCTCAACGGGCTCGGGGGCAACGCCCTCGATCAGATTCAGCTCAATACCAATGGACAAAGTGCCAGCGTCGATCTCTCCAGTGCCACGACCCTAGGCGATATCCGCAGCGCAATCGAAGCTTCGGGCACCGGTGTCCGCGTCGAGATCAGCGAAGACGGACGCGGGCTCAATGTGATTACCGAAACCGCAGGAACCACCTCCCTAGCCATGTCCATTGCCGAGGTCGCAGGCGGCAACGATACCGCGACGCTCCTGGGCATCCGCTCATTCGCCAACGATACCCCGATTTCGGTGTTCAACGACGGCAACGGGATTGAAATTGCCACCGGGAGCGATCCGACCCAGAATACAGACTTTACCATCACCTTGGGCGATGGATTCGAAATCACCATCGACCTTCAACCCGCCGACATCGCCACGGTCGGAACACTCATCGACGCCATCAATACCCAGGCAAACGACCAACTCATCGCGGCACTACGCCCGGCAAGCGACTTTGAAGCCCAACTGAGTCCAACGACCAACGGGATCGAGTTCACCCAATCCCCACTTCTCATCTCAGGCCCGTTGACAATCTCGGCGGGGAAATCCGCGGCGGCTGAACAACTCGGGCTCTTAGATGCAACGAGTTCCAATGGAGGCAACACGCTGACTTCTGAGGATCGCGCCAAAGTGCGTGTAAACAACCTTTTCACCCATTTGCTCGATCTCGCCGAGGCCCTTCGGAACGATGACACACTTGGCATCGGAATTGCGTCAGCCAATATGGAAGAGTCTCTCGACGAGCTGATCCAATCACAGGCACTCGTTGGCGGATATGCCAGAAGGATTGATACCGAAGTGATGCGACAAGAGGACAAACAGATCTTTGATCTCGCAATGCGGAGTCAGCTCCGTGATCTGGACTACGCCCAAGCATCGTCGCGGTTCTCGCAGCTTCAGCTTCAGCTTCAAGCAACGATGAGTGTGATTGCCCAAACGCAGTCTCGGTCGTTACTCGATTTCATCGGTTAGCCGGTGGATGAATACCGACTCGCCGGGTGAAAGCCCTGCGAGAAAATTGGATCGAGGTTCCCGCTTGTCGGCCATGCGGAGAACCAAGACAGGATGTCGCCCGGCAATGGATGTCGGCGTCGATCTGAACTTCACCGGCCGAAATGATTGGAGCGCACAATGGAAGTGCGGACCACACGATTTGGGGTAATCGATATCGCGGAGGACCGCGTGATTACCTTCCCGAACGGGTTGCTTGGATTTGGCGACAGGACTGATTTCTGTCTACTTCAACCAGGTGACGATGCATGTTTCTTTTGGCTTCAGAGTGTTGACGATCCTGATCTCGCATTCGTTGTCACAGATCCCACATTCTTCGAGCAGGATTTTTCCGTACCCATCCGCCCAGAGCAGATGGAATCATTGAAAATCGCCAAACTCGAAGATGCACAGGTTTTTGTGATTGTGAACAAGATCGGGGATCAGCTCACGGGTAACTTCCAGGGGCCCCTCATCATCAATACACTCACAAAAGTTGGTGAGCAGATGGTTCTGGCGGACAAACGCTGGACGACTCGTCATCCACTTATGCGTGTTGCATCGGACTCAACGCAAACCGCTTCGGCGTAAGCAACCGGGCCCGATCACGCAGACTCGTTCTTGTGTACGCGCACTCGTTGCGCAGTGTGATCGGTCTCACCACGAAGACCCCGGTTTGAACGACCTGGGATCCAAAGAACTCGACCTCCGTCTCGGCGAGCACACGCCTAGGCGAACAGAGAGCAAGGAGTGAACGCATGCTTGTGCTCTCAAGGCAGCGTGACGAAACAATCATGATCGGCGATGAGATCGAAATCTCCATCGTTGATATTCGGGGGGACAAAGTCCGCCTGGGAATCAACGCGCCGACGAGGATCGCGGTGCATCGCAAAGAAGTGTACGACGCGATCCGGCGCGAGAATACGCAAGCAGCCAGGCTCGGGACGACCGACCTTGACTCGCTGGCACAAACCATCAAACCAGGACCGGCAAGGCGCGCAGTGCGCGAAGACGACAAGCCCCCAACCATTCAATCTCCCGCGGCTTCGCTCGGAGCGACCACGGTTCGCCCATTTACTTCAAAAGATTCATCATCACCGTCTCAGGATAAAAACAGCGCTTAAACCCATCGTCCCCATATTCGATGGGGTATGAGCAACGCAATCACGGAGGATTGCCATGACCAGAATCAACACAAACATCCCGAGTATGATCGCACAGCAACGGTTGAATCGTTCTGGACTCGATCTGCAAACCCGTCTCGAACGATTATCGACCGGGCTTCGTATCAACCGAGGCAAAGACGATCCCGCCGGACTGATTATTTCAGAACGACTGGGCACCGATATTTCGAGTATCCAGCAGGCGATCAAAAACGGCGAACGGGCCAGTGCCGTCATCGCGACGACCGAAGGGTCGCTCACCGAGATCACCGACCTGCTTAACTCAATCAAAGCACTCGCGGTCGAAGCGGCCAACACCGGAGCACTCTCGGACGAGGAACGCGAAGCCAATCAGCTTCAAATCAATTCGGCGATCGCCTCGATCACCAGAATCTCAAACACTGCGTCCTTCGGCGGGCTCAAGCTCCTCGATGGGTCGCTCGACTACATCACCAGCGGGATCAGCACCACCGAAATCTCCAACGCCAACATCACTGCAGCAAGCTTCATCAGTTCAAGCACCATTAATGTTGATGTCGATGTCCTTTCATCGGCCCAAAAAGGAAATCTCTACCTGAACGGCGACAACAGCAGTGTCCCAGGAACAAATGGAACCATTCTCTCGAGCACCACGATCCAAATCCGGGGGCCAGAAGGAGTCAGAGAACTCCTCCTCACATCAGGGCAAACCTTCGACGATGTCGTCGATGCGGTCAATAGTCTCACCGCTGTCACCGGCGTCGAGGCGGCCCTGATCAATGGTAACGCCAACTCAGGCATCGTTTTCAGTTCCGCCGAGTATGGATCAAATGCATTTGTTAGTGTTGAGCGAATTGATGAACCCGCTTCTGGAGGCAATTTCAATCTCTTCAAACTCGATGGAAATGCAGAAATTCCTACTGGAGGCGTCCCATGGGGAGAAGCAAGCCTCACTCCTTCAGATCGTGATGAAGGCGCCAATGTCACAGCCCTGATCAATGGGATTTTGGCCAATGGTGACGGACTTGAAATTTCGATCAACTCTCCAACACTGGGTATGGAGTTGCTCCTCAATGAAAACTTCGCCATTGACCCAACCCAGGCGGCATCAACTTTTGCGATCACCGGCGGCGGCGCACTCTTTCAGCTTGGACCTGATATTACCGCACTTCAACAAACGAACATTGGAATTCAATCCACTTCTGCAGAAAGCCTTGGTGGTGTCTTGGTCGATGGAGGACTCGAATACCTCTCCTCATTGACCACCGGCAATGTCAACTCACTCGATGCAGCACAAGGAAGGCAGGATTTTTCGGTCCTTTCAGATATCGTGGACAAAGCAATCGACGATGTGTCCATTCTTCGCGGCCGATTGGGTGCCTTTGAACGAAATGTGCTCGATACAAATAGACGATCACTCCAGTCTGCATATGAAAACCTCACCGCCAGCCAATCCATTATTCGTGATGCTGATTTTGCGGTTGAAACAAGCCTCTTAACACGAGCGCAAATTTTGCAAAGTGCAGGGACAAGTGTTCTTTCATTGGCCAATCAGCAATCCCAGCAGGTCCTTCAGCTTCTCGGATAATCGACAGACCCTACACTCTTTCTATCATCCAATCCCCCACATAATAAATCCCCTCCAACCCGCCCCTGGCGGGTTTTTTCATGCCCGTTCCGATTTTTAATCAACCCACGGAAAGTCCGATTATCTTTTTGAGCGAAAAACTTACAAAAAAATGGGACCAAAACTTGATCGACCACCCGTTTCCGTCGATTCCCAATCCGTTCAAGCAGGTGTGTGTCTGGGTGAACGGCGTTCCATGCGAAGGAGCAATGGAACGCACAAGCCAGTAATGGCTTGGTGAGCTGGGCATGATGTTCAGCATCACGGGAATGCCGGGCGAAAAACTTCGCCTTGGTGAAACACGGAGGTTGTCAGCAAATGAGTCGTATTAACACCAATGTATCGTCACTGACCGCACAGCGCGTGCTTGGTCAAAATAACCAGTCGCTTGGGACTTCACTCGAACGCCTCTCCACTGGTCTTCGCATCAGCCGGGGCAAAGATGATCCTGCGGGTCTGATCGCCAGCGAGAACCTGCGTTCAGAGAAAGCCGCCATCGGTGCTGCAATCAGCAACTCACAGCGTGCCGATCAGGTCGTCAATATTGCTGAGGGCGGTCTTCAGGAAATCTCGTCGCTCCTCACCGAACTTCAGGGCCTCTTGACCACATCAGCAAACGGTGCCGGTTTGGCCGAGTCAGAGAAAGAAGCGAACCAGCTTCAGATCGACTCGATCCTCCAGACCATCGACCGCGTTGCCGGTGCAACATCGTTCCAGGGTACCAAGCTCCTCAATGGCAATTTTGATTATCAGGTCAACGCGGTGAACGCCGGCGTGACTGACATTGAGGTTCGTGGTGCCAAGTTCAACGGCGAAACCCAAGTCGTTGATACCATCGTCACTGCCTCGGCCCAGAAGGCCGGTTACTTCTTGTCCATCGGCACCACAGGCGGCATCGACCTCTCCGAATCAGGCAACCAGTTCACCTTCGAAATCTCTGGCTCACTGGGCAACCGCGAACTCCAGTTCGATTCGGGTGCGACCGTAGTCAACATGGCAGCAGCAATCAACGCTGTTTCAGATGTGACCGGCGTTGAAGCAACCGCATCGGGCACCGGCATCATGCTCAGTTCGACTGAGTTTGGTTCAAACGAGTTTGTTGGCGTCAAGATCATTGACGACGCGAGCATCATGACCGTTCAGACAGGCGCTGCCATCGTGGATATGACGGCAGATGATTTCAACACACCTGATTCAACAAGCACTACCGCCTTCAATGCTGCTGCTGCTTCCAACGGTCTTCGTGATGAGGGGCAAGATATTGCCGGAACCATCAATGGACTGCTTGCAACCGGTCGAGGCAAGACTCTTTCTGTGAACTCCGACTTCCTTGATGTCAAGTTCTCCACAACTGATAGTGCTGCCCAAACACTCGGTGCGATTTCAGGCGGTGCGTTCACCATCACCGGCGGTGGTGCTGATTTCCAGCTTGCTGCGGATGTCAACATTGCAGGTAAAGTCTCGATTGGTATTAGTGACATCTCGTCACGCAAGCTCGGTACATCGTCACTCGGATTCCTTGACGATCTCGCTTCCGGAAAAGCATTCAATGTGGTTGATGGAAACGACATCGACACTGCTCAGGATATTGTTTCCGCCGCCATCGACAAAGTTTCATCCACGCGTGGTCGCCTTGGTGCGTTCCAGAAGAATGTCGTTGGTGCAACCATCCGTTCGCTCGGTGTTGCACTCGAGAACACCACCGCTGCCGAGTCTGTCATCCGTGACACCGATTTTGCTGCCGAAACTGCGTCGCTGACCCGAAGCCAGATTCTGGTGCAGGCATCGACCAACATCCTTTCGATTGCAAACTCGCAACCTCAGCAGGTGCTCGCCCTTCTCGGGTAAGACCAACTGAAGTAAACGCAAAGAGCTGACACTCCCGCCCTGGACCAGAAATGATCCGGGGCGTTTTTACACACTTCTGCACTATCCAAATATGGCCCATCGAACCGATATCAATCCAATGCCCAGCGCGTCGCAAACCCGGATCGGACAGCTCAGCGAGCCAATGCAAATCCTTCGACGAGGATTCAATATGTTCTTGCGCATCGAGTGTGGATTGGTACCTGCGTCAATCGAGGCGTATATGCGAGATTTGGAGTCCCTGATGTTGTGGCTGCAATCACATGGGATTGATGATGTGATTGACACAACACCCGAAGCACTCATCGGGCATGTGCGGGCGATGAGTCGAGATCGTGGATATGCATCGGGGACGATCTCTCGACATCTGGCGACAATCAAAATTTTCTACCGGTGGCTTTTGGCAACGGGCAAAATCGAAAACAACCCGGCGGATCATCTTGATCAGCCCACGAAGTGGAAGAAGCTTCCCGGAGTGTTGACACCTGGGCAAATGCGTCGTTTGCTTGATGCACCTTGCGCCCCTGAGAAGGTGGTTAAGGGGATGCCACCGTTGTGGATGCGGGATCGAGCGATTCTTGAGTTGATGTATGCTTCAGGTCTTCGCGCATCTGAAGTTGGCACGATCGGGCAGATGGATATCCTCGAAAAACTCGGCGTGGTGCGTGTGCTGGGCAAGGGGAACAAGCAGAGACTCGTGCCGATGGGTAAGCCAGCCCAGCATGCACTCGATGTGTATATGAAGGAGTGTCGCCCGTTGCTCATCACCGCACAACGCGCGGGTGAAAAACGCGATCAAGGCAAGCTGTTCCTCTCACGCACTGGACGCCCAATCGAGCGGGTGCGTGTCTGGCAGATCGTCAAGCATTGGGCGAAGGTCGCTGAGCTGGGCAAAGCCCACCCGCATATGCTCCGCCATTCGTTTGCAACGCACCTGCTCATGGGCGGTGCGGATTTACGGATTGTCCAAGAACTTCTCGGGCACGCCGACATCACCACCACGCAGATTTACACCCATGTCGATCCCACGAAACTCCACGAAACCGTCCGGAACCTGCATCCACGGGGGTAGCCGCCTTCAAAACAGATGTGTAAGTCTCCTATGAAGCGTTCTTGGTTTTTGCTGTTGACACTGCTGTACAATTTCATTAATCTGTTCTATCGGGGACTTCCGTTTGCCCTATTCTCGAGGGACATGCTCAAAGTAGAGATGTGCGAGAGACTACATGCGAAACCACAATGAAAACGGGCGATACCATTGACTGGTACAGTCGCCTCTTTTGAAGAAACTGGAGAGAGAAACATGAAGACTTTGCTTACCGCAGCAACCATCGCTGCAGCGACATCCTTGGCAACGGCGAGTGGGGATTATGTCAGCCCGGATGTGATCTTTGGATCTGGCAATGCCAACGGCTCGTTCACCATCGCCAACGGCGGCGGCATCGAACTCGGACTCCGCGCCAAAGTGCGATACAACGCATCGAACGCCCCAGAAAATACATTTAACTACGACGGCATAGACACCTACACCATGCAGGCAGGTTCGCCAAATGGCGCACCGGCTGGAGCATGGGCAATCGGTGATAATGCCCGATGGAACTTCGAATGGTCAGTCAACACCGATGTCAACGGCACAACCGGAAACAACCTCGATGATTTCAACTACCAGATCGCCATGTTCAGAGTCAATGCAGATGGAAACACCATCAGTGATGCACTGGCTTTCGACATGATTAACGGCTTCAACCCCGCCACCTCTGCGGTCCAATGGGATCACTCGATCGGTGATAACACCACCGGCAACGGAGGGGGTGTCGAAATTTGGAACAACCAGAGCGATGCGGCACTGTATGCTGATCGTATTGCCAACAACAATGTCGCCCAGAATTCATGGAACTATGGATTCTTCGATGGCATTGGAGGCACTGCACTCGAAGACTGGGACTTCAATGCGCTCGGGTCGTACATCATCCGTCTGACCGCTTACGACAAAGTCACAGGACTCGAAATCGTCAGTGAATCCATCACGGTCAATGTCGTCCCGCTGCCAACGGCAGCATGGGCAGGATTGGCCATGCTCGGGACATTCGCAGGTGTCCGCACGATCCGCAGGCGCTAAGCCCCAAGTTGGATATACCTCCATGCCTCTTCCATTCCATCCTCGTCTTGGGGGTGGTTTTTTTATGCCGATCATTCCACAACCAACACCCAAATCGGGTATGGTGAGTCCTCGAACACACACCCAGGAGGTGCCTCATCGACTCCAATATTCAAAAAATGATCGCGGTTGCCCTTTATGCCATCGTGCTCATCGCCATCGGCCACTTCGCTTCCAAGCGCATGGGCGACATCAAAGATTACTTCGCAGGCGGCAAGAAGCTCGGATTCCTCGCGGTCGCATTCTCCGCACGCGCCACTGGGGAGTCCGCATGGCTCCTCTTGGGACTCACCGGTATGGGCTTTGCGATGGGCGTCCAAGCTTTCTGGGTCGTCTTGGGCGAACTCGTCGGTGTCGGGGGCGCGTGGCTCTTGATGTCACGAAGATTCAAACGGCTCACTGACCAATACGACTCCATCACCGTCCCCGACTACCTCGAATCTCGATTCCGCGATACCGGGCATTGGCTGAGGTTGATCGCTGCGGGGTCATTGCTTATCTTCGTCCCCATCTACGCAGGAGCACAGGTCTTTGCTTCGGGCGGTGCGTTCTATAATTTCCTTGACTGGAACCATTATTGGGGCGCTGCCTTCGGGTTCGGCGTCGTCCTGATCTACATCACTCGTGGCGGATTCACGGCTGTCGTCTGGTCGGACATCTTCCAAGGTTCATTGATGGTCATCGGACTCGTCGTCCTCCCGATCGTCGGCATCCTCGAAATCGGAGGTATCACCAATGTCATCGAATCCCTCCGCAACATCGACCCCCACCTGCTGAGCCTGCACGGCCCTGGTGCTGCTGATCCGGTCACGGGAATTATCGCGCCCAGTTCAGGCGCATGGAACACCGCTTCAATCTTCGCCATTGTCGGGCTTGTCGCCATTGGGATCGGATTCTGGGGCTCGCCCCAAATCTTTGTGCGTTATATCTCAATGAAAAATGAAAAATCAATCCTCCCCGGCACCGTCACCGCCATCACATGGACACTCTTGGCCGATTGCGGCGCAGTCCTTGTTGGCGTTGTTGGACGCGCACTTATGAATGATCAAATCGCCTTGCCCGACAAGGAAAGCATTCTTCCGATCATGTCCGATGTACTGCTCCCAGCCTTCTTCTCAGGCGTCTTCATCGCGATGGTCTTGTCTGCGATCATGTCCACAATCGACTCGTTGCTGGTGCTTGCATCGAGTGCTGCCGTCCGTGATTATTGGCAGAAAACCAAACATCCTGACATGAGCGACGAAGCCCTGATGTCAACAAGCCGAAGGTTGACGCTGATTCTGGCGGTAATCGCCTTTGCCGTGGGAATCGGGCTTTTGCTCATCGACAAGGAGAAACCTATTTTCTGGATCGTGATCTTCGGATGGTCTGGAATCGCTGCCACTTTCTGTCCGACGATGATTTTGAGTCTGTACTGGTCGAGACTCACCGCCAATGGTGCCAAAGCCGCGATGATCGTGGGGTTCCTAGGCGTGCCCATTTTCAGCTTCGCCATTGGTCCGATACTCAAGTCAATGGGGATGGAGGATGTCGCGGGGTATCTTGCAGCCCTCGATGTCCTCTTGCCTTCGTTTGTACTCGGATTCACAGCTGCGGTGATCGTAAGTCTACTTGACAAAAACGGACAGGCCAAACTTGTTGGCATCAAAGAGGATCTTCACTTCGCCAGAACTGGTCACCCCCCCCCCTGATGAGCCAATCTGACAACGGCACATGCATCCCGCCCGTACCACCGGGGATCGTTGCCGGGACAACCTCGCCGACCTATGATTTCAATCATCATTGAAACCTATGCCGAGCACCAAGATTAGAGCATCCGCCATGCCCACCATATATACCTCACTCCCGGAGCACCCAACCCTCGATGCAACCGATCCGGGCTTGCTCGCTGCGGTTGCATCGGGCAATGCCCGCCTTACCCCAGAGCAAGGGCTCGAACTCCTCACCGATGCTCCACTCCATACCTTGGGGCGATACGCCGATGCACGCTGCCGCGATTTGCATGGTGAGCACATCCGCTCCTACATCATCGACCGCAACATCAACTACACCAACATCTGCACCGCCAAGTGCATCTTCTGCGCTTTCAAACGCAAAGGTGACGAACACGATGCCTACACACTTGAGTACAAAGAACTCTACCAGAAAATCCAAGAATGTTCCGACATCGGAGGTACACAAATCCTCATGCAGGGCGGCATGAATCCAAATCTCACCCTCGATTGGTACCTCAACCTCTTGAACGGCATCCGTGAGCGATTCCCACACATCAATATCCACGCCTTCTCCCCGCCCGAACTCATCGAGTTTGTCAACTTCTTCGATCCTCCGGGTGCGACACTCATCGACAAAGTCCGGTGGGTGCTGATCAAACTCAAAGAGGCCGGCATGGGTTCACTTCCCGGCGGCGGCGGCGAAATCTTCGCACCCGCTGTCCGCACCAAAATCGGCATGGGCAAGTGCGATATGAACGCATGGCTCGAAGTCATGTACGCGGCCCACTCGCTGGGCATGTTCACCAGTGCCTCGATGATGTACGGGCATATCGAAGGCTACAGCGATCGCATCCACCACATGCACGCGGTTCGACACTGGCAAGACAAAGCCATCGCCGACTTTGGCACCGGCGATGTCCCCACGCAAATCGCCAACGACCCCACCATCAAATCCCCCGAAACCGGAGGTCACTACCTCGGGTTCCATTCTTGGCCGTTCCAACCCGACCACACCGCGCTGGGCCGACTCCCCCACTACCCGACCGAGTCCGATCTTGAAAACGATCTTCCATTCCCCGGCGATGTCGTCGCCCAACTCGACGGCTCGGGTACCAAAGAACTCGACAAACGCTTCGGGCGTCGGCTTCGGCTCGCCGGTGCAACCGAGTACCTCCGCACTCAAGCTGTCAGCCGATTGATGCTCGACAACATCTACACCATCGGCTCGTCTTGGGTGACAATGGGTCCACACATCGGTCAAGTCGCCCTGCAGTTCGGTGCCAATGACATGGGATCAGTGATGATGGAAGAAAATGTCGTCTCATCGGCTGGCACCACCTACTGCCTCGATGAAGCGGTCCTGTGCCGACTGATCCGCAATGCCGGGTATATCCCTGCCCAGCGCGATTCTAAATACGACATCATCAAAACCCAAACCGGTCCACACTCCCCAGACCTCTTGGTTAAAGACTGGTCCGAGCATCGCACCAAGCGCCTGCACATCGAAGGTGAAAAGCCTCGTTCCGTTGCTGAGCTGACCGTCTCGGTAAATGACTGATTTCCACCTACGGACAAAACAGACTTTTCGGTTGGTTCGTGAATCAGTGGTTTTTGAATCATGGTCTATCACGCTCTTTGCGGAAGGTGATCCGCATCGAAATCTCGACCACGGAATCGGGATCTTTGGGATCGAGCATCTCGATCTGCTTGCCTTTGGCTCGCCATTGGTAAATTGCGTTCA
This sequence comes from Phycisphaerales bacterium, assembly GCA_026982335.1. Classification (GTDB taxonomy): domain Bacteria; phylum Planctomycetota; class Phycisphaerae; order Phycisphaerales; family UBA1924; genus UBA1924. Next base: position 5,704 of record JALSHH010000007.1, on the reverse strand, counting down.
TCAAAGGCTCATCGACACCCCGTGTGCCTGTGTCGTATACGCGTTTGCCCTCTTTGAGGAAGTACGCTTTGCTCACGCGACCCCTCGCGTCGAACTGGATCATCAGCACCGGATTGCGAGGCATCTCGGTAAAACGAACCGAAGCAGGGAACCGGGGTTCGACGGTGATGATCTCAAGCCCCTTGCCAACAATCGGACGGTGAAGCGATCGTGCATCGACCTTGATCGCTCGTTTGATGATCGAAGCCGCGGATTCCTTCTTGGAAACCACGCCTTCCTTGCCTGCAACTTTGGGCGCTGCTGATTGTGAGCTCGGCGAAGGATTGGATTCAGTTTGAGCATCCGACTCGGGCTCGGGCTCGGGCGCTGCACTGGCCAACTCTGGGGCGGCAGGATGCTCAACAGATTCAATCACTTCAGGCTCTTGGGGAGGATCTTCGACCGGCTCAAACTGGGGCGTGATGGTGATCGGGGCGGAGTCATCTCGGTCGGGTTCGAGTTTGATTTGCTCGGCAGGCTGTTTGGTCGTCGGTTCGGACACTCTTTCGTTTGGAATCTCATCAGGCGAAGCCGGCCCTTGCTGGGGGGCTTGGATCGGTTGCTGAACCGGCCGCTGATCCTCGATCACAGGCTTCGACTGGGCGTAAGGCTCGGGTGAAATCGTGACCGGGGTGTTGCCAATTTGCTTGGTGAACTCGGCCTGTTCAACCTGGGCGATGGGTGCATTGCTCAGCTCTGGGTTCTCGATCACCCCGAGCCAGTTGATCGAAGCGGCTTGCGCTTTACGCATCCCCACTTGCTGTTGGTCTTTGGGCAGCGTCAGCTGCGCCTGCTCGGGGGCAATCTCGAGAGGATTCTCAACTGAATCCGCTCCATCCCAAACCGACGCAAAGTATTCGCTGGCCCCATATCCAAGTCCCAGATGAATCGCCAGACTCACACACACACCGACGATGAGCGTCGTCGCCGAGGCCCGATGGGTCAATCCATATGATGGAGCGGGCGCAACACTCATGGGCTTGGGGATACTCCCGTGTCTGCATCGCTAAGATCGTTGGAATCATTGGCTTGGTGTTGATGCCCGATGATCGAAAACTCCCCAAGCCCTGCCCCGGTAAGCTTGTCGGCCAGTGCAATCATGATCCCCGCAGGCGATTGTGTATCGACCGCCAAGACCAAAGGCCCATCGCCGAGCTCCCTACGCAGCGTACCGATGCGATCGACGATGCCTTCGAGTTCAACAGATTCGGTGTTAATGAAGAGTTCGCCTGATTCGGTGATGGCGATGGTGATCGGGATGGATTGCTCGGCGGTGCGTCCTGATGCCAGCTCAGGGAGGTTCACATCAAGCACATCAGCACGCACCATCATTACCACCGCGAAGATGAAAAAAGTCAAGAGCAAAAATACCACATCAATCATCGGCGTGAGCTCAATGTGCACATCGCTTGACCTCCGACGCACTCTTCGCATCACAATTCCTCTGCTTTGCGAACATAAGACTTGCCACCCCAATGTGTTGGTGTGCCAGCTTCCAAATCATCCGCTGCTGCCCGAAAAAGTCGGCCCGTCAACAATGCTCCAATCATTGCCCCGGGCAAATCACACATCGGTGCCCGACTCATGCGATACACCGATCCCATGCCCACGACCCAAGCCCCCAAACCAAGGCTCCCCATCACAACACCAACCCACCCTGGACCTTCACCGGCAAGCACACTCAAAATTACAAGCAGTACACAACTCAAGGGCAACGCCACACACAACAAAGGCGTCCGCACAGCATAGCGCCGAAGACGCCTGACCTCACGGTTCGCCGACTCTGTATAAATCCGCTTCCACCCACGCACATACTCATCCCAGTTATCATACATTCGACACTTGAGCATGTTATCTGCCAGAAGCAGCCCTCCATTATACTCAAGCCACTTGATCCGCTGCGAGAATGCAATATCTTCGAGAATCGCATCTTTCACCCCTGCATGCCCATCCACTGCCCTGTAGGCCTTATGCGAGAAAACCATGAACTGCCCATTGGCAAACGCCCGGCGTTTGGCACCCTTGCTGTTGACACGCAAGAGCGGAAACTGACGCGCTAACTCGAAGGCTGTGATCGGCTGAACAATCCGCTCAAACCAAGTCTGCGCATTGAGTGTTGAGAGCAAACTCAAAAAATCCAATCCACGATCATTGAGCAACGCCACGCACGCACGCACACACGCCGGATCGAGCCAAGTGTCGGCATCAGTAAAGATCAATACTTCACTCTTGCTCGCATGTTCGGACCCAATGTACCCGCTGTGGGCTGCGTGAACTTTGCCTGCCCAATCATCCGGGCACGAATCAATCTCGACAATTTCAAATCTCGGGTCATCTTCGATCGCCGACCGCGCCACCCCAAGCGTGTCGTCCGTACACCGATCAAGCGCCAGCACAACCCGGAGTCGATCGTAATCCTGCTCCCGAAGCGACTCGATCAGCGTCGCGATATTCCCCGCCTCATTATGGCAAGGCACAATCACACACACCCGTTGCGTCGGAGGCTCAAGTTCCGAAAGTCCGATCCCATCACGGGCCGTCGGCAGCCGTTTCCGAGTCTGCCAGATCTGAAAAGCCACAGCCCCCCAATACACCCCACACCCCACCGCACTGGAGATCAGCACCACAAACAGAATATCGAAAAGCACAGAAATCATCTACCCGAATCGTAGGAGCGGCGTCGCCTGATACTTCGATCTACCATACACTAATGCCCGATTCCCACCCCCAACCAAACCAACCCCCATTTCGCGCCCAAGAACCCTCATCACGCCCCGCAAATCACCCCACCGAGCACCCCGCCCCCCCCATCTACGAAATCTCCGTCCCCAACGCCCGCCTGCTCGACCAACGCGCCACCACCGACTACGCCATCCCCTCGATCCTCCTGATGGAAAACGCCGCCATCGGGCTCCGCGATCACGCCCTCGACATGCTCACAACAACCCGCTCCCAAACCATCCTCATCGCCACAGGCCCAGGCAACAACGCAGGCGACGGCTTCGCCCTCGCCCGCCACCTCCACAACCTCAACCACCGCCCCACCATCGTCATGACCACCCCCCCAGAACAAATCACAGGCGACGCCAAAACCAACCTCACCATCATCACCAAAATGAACATCCCCACCATCGACGCCCAAACCTACCTCGAATCCGATCCCCCACAACCCGGGCTCATCATCGACGCCCTCTTCGGCACCGGCCTCACCCGCCCCATCGAAGGCCTCGCCGCCAAACTCATCGCCCAACTCAACACCTGGAAAACCCGAGGCTCCCAAATCCTCGCCGTCGATACCCCCTCAGGTCTCAACCCCCAAACCGGCGAACCAATCGGCGATGCTGTGATCCATGCCACCCGCACCATCACCTTCGCCGCCCTCAAAGAAGGCTACCGCGCCATCGAAGCCCAACCCTACCTCGGCCAAGTCCACATCACCCCCCTCGCCATCCCAATCGAACTCCTCGATTCTCTCGGTCGCCAAATCGCTCATCCCCAAGACCGCGACCAGTAACGGGCACCCCGGGCCTGCGCAAGGGGTTCACAAAGCCTCGACGACTGCAAGCATGCACCCGTACTTGGACACACAATATCTCACTCCCTTATGCGTGGCAGGCGATGGAGTTTACTGCCTGCCCAGAGGGCTTTTTTCCAATCGACTTGCGTATCCAAGCCGCACTCGGGGCAGTGGCTACTCTCGGAGTCTGGGTAGCTGCAGGCGACACATTTTCCCTGGTGTTTTCTCTTACATGCACGAGCCAATCGAGACATACGGAGTAAGAGGATAAGGATGGCGACGGGAATGGCATAGATGAGCGTGTTGAGCAATAAGCCATGGTAAATAGGACTCAACGGGATCGCAACAAACTCTCTTGGAAGCGGAAGAGAAGAAGGGCCAGATTCGCCTGTGATTTTAATGCCATGAATCGCTCTCCATTGAACACCTGCAGAAACCGATGGTAAATTTGTTGATTCCATGACAAAAGTTGATCGCATTGCTACAAAGGGAAATCCGATGCGGTCTTCAACAAATTGGTATACTTGTTGGTTTTCGGAAGGCGTGTAATTGATTGCGAGCAAACCTAGACTGCCTATTGGAGTGGATTTGATCCCTTCACCATGCACAGACTCGAAGTATGGCATACCGACGATTCGAGTACCCACAACAATCCTATGTTCTGCGTACTTATCAAGTGGAATGACAATTGGTTCGGCTGGATACTTGTACACCCAATGACTTGTCTCTGCAGAGTATCGCCATTGCCGTTCTGGCCCTGCGCCAGAATCGAACGCCGCGAATCCAACAACCGACAAGACCGCAAGAACAAAAACTTGGATCAGTGCACTCATAACTATTATGAGAATCCAGAATCTCCGCCAGCCAGCGGTGACCAACTGGCGGAGGGGAATTGTTTTATCTGATTTCATGCTCAAGAGTAACACCTCATGGACAGACAAGGTCAGCGAGTGAACAACCATCGGGTCCCCAACCACTTTGATCTACATCACCAAAAACATGATCAAACCAAGTGATTTCACATACCACTCCGGTAGGTGGATCACCAATATTGCCCGGAACAAATTCCTCATTACATGCCCATAGAGACATATCAAATGAGGGGCCGTATTCTCTATCGGTCATCGCTCGAGTCTGAGTCTGTTCACATTGAAGTACATCGCAGTTTGAACAAATCCTCGTGTAGGTCCTTGTTCGCACCGAGTCCACATTTCTGTTGAAATGCCTTCGTGCCTGGCAATCTCCCAGTGTTTGAATTCCGCCTGAGGATGGATACCAATCCCCACAAGTCGTTACCCAATCGCTGGTTTCAATTGAAGTTGCAGGTGTGCACCCACATGTATCACCATCACTGCTTTGCATCGCTGATTGAAAACTCTCCATAAAAACTGCCGCATTTTGATCATAATCCTCCGCAGCAACTTTTATGCTACCAATAAGATCGGTAACAACTCGGATACAATCATCGTCGGCAGGCGATGGCGGCCCAACCTTTGAACCTCCTACGGAACTTGCGGCAGCATACCCGGTCTCTTCCAATGGCGTCAACAATGGCTGAGCATCTTCGAGCGCATCTATTACAACTTGCAATGGATCATTGGTGTACAAACCAAAATCAAAAGCCGTTGGCACCACTGGAGTAGTAGCACCTGCTGAGTCTAACTCAACCTGTACCATCGGCAAATCAATATCGATTGGAAAAAATCTACTGCATCATTGATATCAATCGACCACTGTACTGACATATAAACGAGCATCGCCTCGTAACCAGTATTTGACCAAGCGTATGACGCTATACTCCCATCCGGCTCAATCTCAAAAACTAACCCAGAAATTGTATACAGATCGGTTTCCTCAGGCGATCTAACTGCGAAGACACTGCTCACCTCCCCGTCCTCGATAACGGGCACAAAGTACCAACCATCCTTGACCAATGATGTATCCAAAAAATCTCCTGCTAAACAACTAGCAGAGAGAGAGAGAGAGAGAGAGTTCCTATTACATATTTGTGCATTTCATTCTCGGAGTCTCTGACCAATCAGTGACTGCTGCCTGATTCTAATCCAAATCGACTGTGGATGCAAAGCTTTCCCGTTGAACTTGCTCAATCTGATCAGCTGAAGCGCAAATCCGCATGATTCAAGCCAT
>JALSHH010000006.1 GCA_026982335.1 Phycisphaerales bacterium | reverse complement strand
CGAATCACCCGAGTCGTCATTCATCCATCAGAGGCCTGCTCCGCTACGCTCCGCAGCCCTCTGATGGGACAAAGGAACGCCACTGCCCTAACATAGGGAGTGGTACAGAATATGGGGGCAGGTCACCCTACCTTAATGTTTCTTCTTATTTCCAGCCTTTTATTCTTGTGTCTTTGGCTTGCCCACTGGATAATATCCATAAAAACCCCTCAGTTAATAATTAAAAAAGACAAAGCAATCAGCTTTGCCTCCATTACGGCCATGACACATCTGCCCTTCCCGCTCGGCAATGCCCCGAGTGCGGACATAGCCGAACATACAATTTTTAATCAATACTACTCGGCCCATCCACTGGTATAATGAGTCGTGTTGGAGGATCACACTCTGCTTCAGTGCAAGTGTCATAATCATCATCAGGCTCATTCCCACCGCCTGAAATAAGACAGTTGTGATGATCTTCTCTCCATTTATCCCAAGCACACACGCCGCACACATTCTGACACGGTACATTATCGTAATTATTCGTGCAAGCAGCGTACGCATCAAGAAATTTGGTACGCGCATCATTGTAGCACGCTATTTGCGACCCAATAATTTTTACCGCACCCCCTAGTAGTGCGAGAATGACGAGAGGATTTTCTTGATTGCCTGCGACAATTTGATACTCTACACCACCTGCATGAGTAATTGTCCCCGCCAAATTTATATTCAGAGTGTCGTAATCCATTTCTCGTTCGAAAACATAAGGGTCTCGACCAAGAACACTGACGCTATGAACTATATTTGCCTTGTCCTTGTAGAACTTCCATTCGGAGATGATTGTGTCGCTTGAGTCTGCCTCATCAAGATATATCGTAAACGAGTCTGGGTCTGTATTTTTCACATAAAACCCATATCAACGACCAATCTCCCGCCAGCGATGTAATGATTATCTCTGTATAATCATGATTGATAACAATATCCGCCGTACTCGTCTCCATCAGCTCCATACCTTGAAACTCAACATCCGGCTGCAAAACACCAAATTTCGCGGCTGCAGGAGATGCTGCAGGAAGTGCCACACAAAAACATGCCAACGATAAACATAACTATTCCTTTTCTGTAAAAGTCTACGAGCGAGAAAAGCCCTACTCGCAGACTATCTCGCCAAGCCCCGATAAACAAGGCGTCCGATAAACAAGGCGATGATATTGAAATTCACTTAAAATTTAGTCGTGCCACCATTCGCCGTGCCGATTGTGATGCGGGCGATGGTGAGGCCTGTAGTAGTGCGGGCGAGGAGCCGGGTAGCGATATTCGGTCTGGTACACCGTTCGGGTATTCGTACGATACCCAGACCCTCCATACTGTGCATTCTGACGGTTCCGTTGGTTCTGATCGCCAAGGATTGCGCCACCAGCCCCGCCGATGATTGTGCCCAGGACCGCCCCTTCGCCGGCGTTGCCATCAAGCGAGCCAATCGCCAGTCCCGTCACCGCACCCAAGGCAGCCCCCGTAAAAAGCCCCTCGCCCGCGTTGTTGCACCCGCTGAGCGTTCCCGCAGCGACAATCACGCCCGAAAGCGCAATCGCTTTGATGCTGAATCTGGAACGGAATGCTGATCGTTGCGTATGGTTTGCGAACATGGTAGATCTCCCTTTGCGTGCGAACCGATATCGTCCGAGAAACAATCCGGCCGCATATACTGGTATACAACCTGAAGAGCCCCTTGGCTGACAGAAAATCATCAATCCGCCCCAAAATATCATGCAAAGCCTGCCAATGCCTCTTTTTTCTTCCATCCAGTACCTCATTCTCAGCGTGATTTTCGCTGTCCTTGCCCATCCCCAAGGTACCCTCGCCGGGCCCATCCGACCGGCCGGGGACCGGCTCGATGCAATCGTCAGCTATCCGCTGGTTATCCCGATCCTCGCAGATGATGAACGCCATCTGCGCACGGGGGTCGTGACCAAACTCGATGATGGACGCATACTCCATTCGCAGGCATACTGGATCGGGGCCTCTCCCGCCCATTCATTCTCAGAATGGACCACCTCTCGGGGAATCTGGACAGCCAACACCTATGACACCATCGCCCAAATCCCACACAATCGACGCCCGGTCGGTTCGTGGTTCATCCATATCCCGCTGCCGATCGACGCGGTAGGACAGGGTCTGTGGATCGCAGGCGAGCGCTACGAACTCAACTGGCTCCCCGATCCAGAACGAGCCTCCCTCGAAGCCAATACCCAAATTCCCGAGCACTCCCTCGCATCATTTTGGTCGATGCGCCTTTCCTCCCAAGCCCTTGCTGATCCCGCGATTCAAACCGTGATCGATCAGTATCGACATGATCCATTCAAGCACTGGCGTGCCCGCCTGCTCACCGATGGGCTCGATCCCCATCGTCCCCGTCAAGGGGCTGGTCACTCCCTTGATGCCCTCGAGCTCGAACTGGCGATGGACACCCCCGGTGCCGACATCCTGCGCGAGCTCGCCCACCAACACGAAGCCCGATGGCAAATCATCCTCGGACGCATCTGGCTCATCGACCCCGCCATCGCCCATCGGCTCAAAACACAACTCCTCCGCACCGCTCAGTTCGGTGATCGAATCCTCCCAATCTGGACAAATGACACCTCCGACCTCTCTCGACTTGCCCACGACCTCCTCTCGCCGTTCGTCGATGACCAAACCCGCGTGCTGCGTGCCAAAGCATGGCTTGAGAATCAACCCCGCACCCTGGCCTGGGTCACTGATGACCAAGGACAGATCGAAGCGGACACCAACGGGTTGCTCCCCACCATCACTGTGCTTTCGCTGCCTCCATCGCTGGGCGCCTCACTCTTTCGCATTGACACCCCGATCACCGTCGGTTCGTCTTCTCCCGAACTGACCACTGTCGCACCCAATGTGGCCACCCCGATCGTTGTCCCGATTGATCCGATCACACTGACCCCAGGCACACCTGCACTCGAAACCCAGCAGGTCTCTATCCACACGGGTAGATGGACCATTGTCCGCGAAATCATCGCCTCTCTGACACCCGCTCGTGCTCCCTATGTCCGCATCGGCCCGCTGCTCAATGACTGGACCATGGAGGCGCTCTTTACCCACCGCCCCTTGGCAGGTGCATCGCCCCACCCAACACGATCGGCCATCGGTATCCTCCGCCGAACCGATATCCCCACGCACACCAGCTTTCAAACCGGCTGGCAACTCTACTTCGAGCTCGGATCATCCAATCCTCAAAGCCCCAACGAATCACTCACCCTCTGGATCGGTCCATATACGAACCCCTTTGCCGTCTGGGCCATCACCCCAAATGGACAAACCATCTTCAAATCAGGGAGCCGCCCAAATATCGGCATCCCGCATGTCCAAACCCGCATCCTTGATGATCGGTGGGTCGCGATGATCGACCTGCCTCAAGGGGCATTCGATGACCACGATATCCTTCAGCTCGGCATCGAACGAACCGACGCCAACAGCACCCGCACGGCTTGGCCAAGACGCATGATCCCCGGACAGCTCGAACCGGGGCGCCTGTCGATTGAAATCAACAACTTCGATCAACTCGCTGCCGACTAAATCTTTACCCGCCGGGCATACTCGAACCATTCCAGCGCAATGAGCATGATCGCTGCGAGTGTGAACCATCGCCAAAGATCGCGTTGGGAATGCCCATCGAATCGCCCTGCCTGAACTTCACCCGAGCCGATGATCACACCTGTGCGCACAGCCAAGGCGCTCTCATGAGCATCGAGTAAACTTACCCCAATCGAACGCCCCGCAAATTCAACAACGCCGATACGGGCAATGGGGCCGATGGATTCAGTATCGTTTGTCATGACTTCTCTGGTGGTATAGACCTCACCGAGCCCACTGGCTCCGGGGAGAAGTTGCTCGATCGCATTGATAAGAAAAATCGGAAACCCGACCTGCACCGCCCAGTTTGAATCATGTAATGCAAAGGCGATGCGCACATGGCGATGTGTACCGATTACCGCTTCGATGATCGCCGCTCCATCTCGATCCCGCGCCAAAACCCGCACACCAGGGCCATCGGGCAGCATCACCGATCGTTGATACGACACCGACCCGACCCCCGCATCTCGCATCATCGGATCAGCACGGTCCCACGAGATCAATCGAGACCGCCTGCCCAATGCGTCGAGCGCATCCGACTGGTCCTGACCGGGCAGCAAACTCGCAAACCCGATCGTGGGCACCGTAGGTAAGACAGGAGGTGAAACCCGGTCATATACCACCAGATCAACATCGCCGATTGGTTCGTCTTCGCTGAGCACCTGCACACTTGTCCGTGCAACTGCTTCGAGCATATCGACCAATGTCGGATCGGCATTGGCATCGGGCGCGATCACCGTGATCCGAACAGGTTGGGGATCGGGCACACGCACCCACGCACGATTGTCCGCATCGAGCGCATCGTCAACATCGAGCTCGACACGGAGCAAAGCCGATTGCATCAATCGGAGTTCGAAGCTCTCGCTCAGCGAATCTTCATCATCTTCAAACGCCACCGCCCGAATGGTGATCGGTGTTTCTCCATCGAACACCCGAAGCACCCCCGCGATGGGACCCGATTCATTGCGCTCAACCCGCACAAAGACTCGGCACATAATTGGGGCGCTGCGATCGCGCGACGCGCCGATCGCCACGATTCCAGCATTGCCCAGATTGCTCAAATGACCACGCTCGACATCATCACGGTAAGGCGAAACAACCACCCCGCGCCCGCCTCGCATCGGAATCGTCTGCTCTGAAATTGATCCACCATCGGAGAAGACCCAGACCAACGCCTCGGGCTCAATGTGCTCTTCGTCGTCAACTTGGACCGACTCGATCAGCGACTCGATCAACCCCATCGCCTGAACAATCTCCCCGGGTTGATCCGTCGGCTCAATCGCCTTAATCGCCCCGATCAAACGCCCGCGCTCCTTTGAATCGCCCAACACAACCGTGGACTCGAGTCCGCTGATCAACACCGTCACCACTGGCGAGCGCCCCGAGTCATACAAACGATGCACCTGCTCAACCGCTTGGGCTTTGGCCCGTTCCAATCCGCTTTGTCCATCGCCCCGTGTGTCAACTTGGGCATTCATCGACGCCGTGGTGTCGATCACCAGATACACCTGCTGGCCATCGCCGATCGCGTCATCGAGCACCGGGCGGGCCAACGCCATCGATAAAAGGATCACAATCAACAAATGCACCCAAAGCAAAGCCGTCGGCGAAAGCCGTTGCCAAGGAATGTTGCCCTCCATGTCTTTGATGGCCTGCGACCAGAGCAGCGTGCTCGACACCGCGATCGGGCGTCGGCGGAGCTTCAACATATACAACACCACAACCGAAACGATCCCGATCGACCCGGCGATCAACCCCGCAATGGGCGAGAGAAAAATCAATCACCCCACCCTGGCACAGGCTCGGGCAACTCGCCCTCGTTGCGCTCGTCGTACTGAATCACCCGGCTTGGACGAAACCCGATCCCGTACAGATAAGTCTCACGCGACACATCCCGGCACGCATCGGGCTTGATCGCTCCCGATATCCGAAAACAATGCTTCATCCGTTTGATCAGATGCGGAAAGGTCTCGCCTTCGAGAACCTTCATCGTGCAAGTGCCTCGGGGCTTGAGCAAATCCGGCAGCGCGTTGATGATCTCTTGGCAGAGTCGTTCCGAAAAAAAATGATCCCCATGCCCGGTGGTCGAAGGGGCCATATCGGAGATCACCACATCGAACAACTCATCGCCACCCCCAAGCAAATCAGAAGCACTCACCTTGGTAAAATCGCCCTCGATCAAATGAACATTGGGCCCATACTCGGTCGTCACACGCTGAAGGTCAATCCCGACGACCAGCCCGTCCTCGCCGACGATTTTTTCCGCGACTTGAAGCCATGATCCGGGGGCACATCCAAGATCAAGCACCCGATCACTCTTGCGGATGAGCTTTCGGCGTTTATTAATCTCGAGAAGTTTGTACGCCGATCGCGCAACATAGCCTTCGCGCTTGGCCTGTCGGAAGTATCGGTCTTGGAGTTCTCGTTTTTGTGCCATGATCGAATATTCCTGGTAGAACGGGCTTCCAGCCCGTTTCTTTTTTTAGCACCAAACAACACAAAGAGAAGCAACGGGCTGGAAGCCCGTTCTACCGAAGAGATACTAATGCGGCACTTCTTTGACCGCATTGCGATTCCACGAAGGCACGCGGAAGACAATCGGGCCATCGCCCGTAATATCACACTGACAGGCCAAGCGTGAATTCATCTGGAGTCCGGGTGCTTCTTCGACGCGATCCTCTTCCTCTTCTTCCGCCTCACTGATTGAATCCATGCCGTCTTCGACATAGATGTGGCAGGTTGAGCAGGCGCAGACGCCGCCACAGGAGTGTTCGATGTTGATCCCATGATCCAACGCCACTTCGAGCAGGTGCTCGCCTTTGGCTGCCATGATCTCGTGAATGGCGGTGTCTGAGCCGTCCTCGTTGAGTTCTTCGGGATTTTCGAGGATGATTTTGACGGGAACGGTCGCCGGGCCGTGTTCGTGATCTGATTGTCGCATATGCATAGGGGTCAGCTCCTGGGGTTTTTGTATATATCCTGCAAAAGCCCTGTGATATCCATTCTAGGAACCCAAAACACCGGATACGATACTCCGATACCCAGATCATGAAGACCCACGCACAAACATCTCGATCCGTCATCCGCCTTTCGGTCGTGGCCCCGGCCCATAATGAGGAGGAAAACATCGACGAACTCGTCAAACAGGTCGGCGATGCCCTCTCGGAACTCGACTTTGAGTTTGAGTTTGTGATCGTCGATGATGGATCCACCGACGCGACCAAAGCCAAAGTCCTCGCCCACCAAACCCACCGCCCTTGGGTCCGGTGCATCTCGATGATCAACACCCCCCCAAACGCAGGCAACGGGCAGTCTGCTGCCTTTTACGCCGGGTTCCGCGCCGCCCAAGGCGAGTTAATTGCCCTCCTCGATGCCGACCTCCAAAACGACCCCGCCGACATCCCCGCGATGCTCACCCTCCTCGAAGAATCCGACGCCGACTTCGTTCAAGGCGATCGCTCCGCTGCCCGCGCCCAAGGCGATGCCAAAATCCGCCAGCTCGGATCATGGGTCGGACGCAAGTTCAGATTGTGGGTACTCGGCGACACCATCCGCGATACCGGATGCTCGCTTCGTGTAATGAAACGCGAAATCGCCCTCCAGCTCCCCCTTGAGTTCAAAGGAATGCACCGGTTCATCCCCGCAACCGCCCGCCATCTGGGCTATACCGTCATCGAGATGCCCGTTTCGCATCGACATCGCCACGCCGGGACTCCCAAGTATGGCATGGGCATCACCAAACGGGCGATCCCAGGCTTGATTGACCTCTTCGCGGTACGCTATATGCGCAACCGACGCAGACCCATCACTTCAATCGAAGCGATCAACCACGCCCCTACCGACCCCACCAAACCCGCCCGAGAGGAAGCCATCGCCAAATGAAGCCGGGCCCAATCATCGCGATGATCGCTCTGGTGTTTCTGGGCATGTGGCTCGTCCTCCAGCCTGCCCTTTCGCGTTCAGAATCCGACCTCAAGGTCTCCGTTGGCGCCATCGAAATCATGCTCGAACGCACCCAGACCGACGACGGGCAACTCCACTATCAAGTCGTCGGCCCGGCGAACCTCCGATCCGAACAACTCCTCGACCCAATCGAACTCGACGCCTTCATTGCCGAGCAGGTCGAACACTGGAACCAACGCCCCGCCCTCGAACGCCACCTCTTAGGGTTTTTCAACATCACCACTTGGGGCACCTTCGGATGGGTGATGATCGGGCTCGTTGGACAAGGCGCATTCTTTGGACGGATGTTTGTCCAATGGATTATCTCCGAACGCTCGCGCATCTCGACTGTTCCCGAAATCTTCTGGTGGTTCAGTTTCATCGGTGGCTTGTGCCTCTTTACCTACTTCGTCTGGCGCGTCGATATCGTCGGGGTGCTCGGGCAGTCCACCGGAATCGTCATCTACGCCCGCAACCTTCGGCTGATCCACAAAGAAAAAAAACGCTGCGCCTGTGATGCTCAATCAGCAATTGAAAATGAATCCGCACCGGCGGTCACCTAACTTGCAAAAGACTTGTAAAAAGGGAATCCATCATGCAACTCTGGATCGACGATACCCAACTCGAAACCGATGACAGCCTCGAAGCAGCCTTTGAGATCGCACGCAAACATGCAGAAGAACTCGGTCGGCTCATCATCGACATCCAAGCCGATGGCCAACCCATCGACGACACACTCCTCGATGCACCACCGACCGATGCTGCCGGGATCACCGAACTACGACTCACCACCACCGACCCCAGCACCTTCTTGATCGAAACCATCCACAGCGCCAAAGAAGCCCTCGAACTCACCCGCGAAGACCAGGCTACTGCTGCCGAGCAAATCCGCATGGGTGAACTCGAGCCTGCGATCGAATCACTCAAAGCTGTACTCGAAGGATGGCACGCGGTACGCGATGTGGTCGGACAAGCTGGAGCCCTGGCCGAGCTCGACATCGACGCACTCGAAATCACCGACGCCAAAGGACAAACAACCACCGGCGCACAGTGTGTCGAGGCGCTCTCCAAAACCCTCGCCGAGGTGCGAAGCTGCTTGAAAAAATCCGACTGGGCATCGCTTGGCGACGCCATCGAATACGATCTCGAAGACCAGGCCAATCTCTGGAATGCCCTGCTCGACACCATGATCGCGGTTATTTCTACAAAGGGCTGATCCCTGAGCATGCACCTTCCCAACCCGGTCGATGAAATGATGGAAGCAATAAGCGTTGCTCTTGCGCGTGGGTTGCATCTCGATGCGGCCATATCCTGCCGAAGGGCGCTCATGTTTGCCCGCAATACCAATGACTTCGCATCCATGGCCCGCATCTGCCTACCGATGCTCGAAGCCCAGCGAGGCATTCGACTCGCCGCACTCGAAACCAAGACCATCATCACCGCCGGCGATTCGACCGATATTCCTACCGATCCGAAATCGTGCTGTTATCTCTTTGCCCCCAACTTCGTCGGGGTCGATGCGCGAAGATTCCGGGCAGCCGCCAATGATGCAGGAATCGGTGCCTTTGTCCTCACCCGAGAACCAACAACTTCCAAAGGGCGCTGGCCGATCGTAGGCGTCGCCGATCGCGTCGTCCGCGTACAAGTCAACCCACCCGAAGAACACCACCCCACCACCGAGTGGTTCGCCGGTGCTGCTGAAGCCCTAGGCGACCAAGCCATCATCGACGCGAAAAAGGCTTCCGACCCTGATGATCCCAAGCAATGGATCGTCGACGACTTCCTCGATCGTCTCGATGCGTGCCCTGAGCACGAAAAATTTATCAAAGCCCTCGCCGATGCATGCCAAAGGGCGATCAATGCTCCACCAACTGCGCGCAAACGCCGACGCGGAATCATCGACGATCCATATTCGTTTTAAATATCTCTTCAACGAGCCATGCATCCTCCATCACGGGGCAGCGTCTCGACGATGTTGCGGATAATCGAATCCGCATCCACCTGCTCGGCGCTGGCTTCAAAGTTGAGCAACACACGGTGCCTCAATGCAGGCAAGGCAATTTGTTGGATGTCTTCGATCGCCGCCGCGGCGCGTCCATCGAGCAATGCCAAGCACTTGCCCGCGAGCATCAATGCCTGAGCAGCGCGAGGCGAGGCACCGAGCCCCACAAACTGATTGACCATCGGTGTCGCAAAAACGCCATCAGACAACACCCCCTTAGGATGCGTCGCCAGCACACATCGGATCGCATAATCCCGCACATGCTCGGCAACGGGCACCTGGCGCACAAGCTGTTGATGGGTAATTAA
This sequence comes from Phycisphaerales bacterium, assembly GCA_026982335.1. Lineage (GTDB taxonomy): Bacteria > Planctomycetota > Phycisphaerae > Phycisphaerales > UBA1924 > UBA1924. The sequence goes on along the minus strand of JALSHH010000006.1, from coordinate 19,927 downwards.
CCGATCGGCGTCAAGCACCGGATCGATCTGGGCTTGCACCGCTCCGGTCGTCCGGATCACGATCTCGGCAAGTTCATCGCGCGTGCCATACCCAACTTGCAACTTGAAAAAGAACCGATCCAACTGGGCTTCAGGAAGCGGATAGGTCCCCTCCTGCTCGACCGGGTTCTGCGTCGCCAGTACAAAGAACGGTAACGGCAACCGGTGCGTCGTCGTCCCCACCGTTACCGAATGCTCCTGCATCGCTTCGAGCAAGGCCGACTGGGTCTTGGGTGTGGCGCGGTTAATCTCGTCAGCAAGGAGAATCTGCGAAAACACGGGACCAGGCTGAAACCGAAATGCCCGTTTCATCCGCCCGTGCTCGTCTTCGGATTCATCAACGACCGTCGTGCCCGTGATGTCGGCGGGCATCAGATCGGGCGTGAACTGTATCCGTCCGAACTTCAAATCCACCGCCTGGGCAATGCTGCGTACCAGCAGCGTCTTGCCAATCCCGGGCACACCTTCGAGCAAGGCATGCCCGCCGACAAAGAGACAGATCAGCGTTTGCTCGATCGCTTCACGCTGCCCCACAACCACCTTGGCGACCTGCGTCCGCACCGCCTCGAAATCTTCACAAAACTGCCCGGCTGCTTGGGCAACCTCATCAGCATTCATCGGCACAACTTGGTTCGATTCACTCATGCAGGCATGATAGTGGAAACCACACGAAAAAACCGATCTGAACGGTTTCAGATCGGCTCAATCGTTTGTTTGACATTCTTCTTGAAAGACCTTCTTCTTGAAAAGAAAGGCCGCGGTGGGATTCGAACCCACGGTTGGCTTTCGCACAACGGATTTGCAATCCGTCCCCTTAGACCACTCGGGCACACGGCCGACACTCGCATAAAAACATACGAAATCGCAGAGGCACAGTACAAACCGAGCCTGCAAAGGTCAACAAACCATCCTCATTTCCGACCCCAAAACCGCACTTCTCTGCGTTGATCATCGAAACACGATACCATAGCCTTGGATTTAGCCGATACACCCCTATGGACACGCACCCCATGAATGCCCTGATCTGCCCCCTGGCCATCGCAGTCCTCTTACTCCCGAGCCCACCTGTTCGTGCCCAAAGCACACCCGACAACCAGTGGGCCCAATCCCCAGGCAGCCCCCAACAAGTCGAAGAGGCCCTGGCGATCCTCCCACGCGTGGGCACCGACCAAACCCCCGTGATGCCCACACGCCCCAAGGTTTCCATCGCCCTCCAACCCGGACTCACCGAAGGGCACGACTGGCTCGCTGATCTGCACGAAACCCTCAACGAGCCCACCGAACCTTCAACCCTTGCTGAAGGGGCTTTCGTGCTCCATCGCAAAGGCACACTCCTCCCAGGACCCGGCGGACTGATGATCTTTGTCCCCGACAAGGCCACCCGACTCCCCGGCGAAGGCCCGGTCTTGCTCATGCCCTGCCAAACACTCGAAGAGCTCGAAAATCAATGGACCGGGCAACCCGTCGAAGTCTCAGGCGAAATCTTCACCTATCACAACCGAAACCTGTTGCTCCTCTCGGCCTACCGACTGGACTCATCACATCACCAACCTGCCCCCTCACCAACCGATCCCGCAACGGAACAATCCCCAACTAATTCGGAACCCGCTTCGATCAAAGACGACCCTGATGTCCGCGACTTGCTCGATGAACTCGAGCTCAAATCCAAATCTGCTGACAATGCAAACAAATCGATCCATCAGGTCCTCGAACCAATCTCAGGACAAACCGTCCATCGCCCGCAGATGACACGAAACACCTCAACCAATGGGCTCGACGAAGGCACCCTGATCCTCCGCAGGCCCGGACGCATGATGCGCAACGCGACAGGCGCATGGGTGATTGTCTTTGACCATGATGATCCAGAAGCACCCGATCGCATTGAGCTGATCGTTGAGCCTTGCACCATGCTCATGCGGATGGAACGCATCGCGATGCAAACCGGCGACGCCGGGAAGCTTCTGATTTCGGGGCGGATCTATACCTACAAAGGCGCTCACTACATCCTCCCCACCCTCATCCAGCGTATTCGCCCACAGGGCATCAACTCGCTGCAATAGTCTTCCCCAACGAACCACGACCGTAAGGGAGTGCTCTTTCTTCTTGCACAAGGGATCGAAAAAACCGCTCCCTCACGGTCGCGGCTCGTTTGAAACTTGACCTATCCTCACATCACACCGTCGAAACACTCCCCTGGACCGGACGATCCTCGATCGCCATCGCAACTGTAGGCCCCGTCACCACCCGCTCGCCTTCCATCGGGCTATAACGCGAGCCGTACAACGGAATCTTGTGGTTGAGTGTCGAACGCCCAAACGCCTTGGCCAAGACGAATCGTGCGACCAAAATCACCACAAGCATCCCCACATTGGCCGCGAACATCGGCACCACGCTTGTGGCGCCAAAGTAGACCATGACTGAAGTGACGACGATCATCAGCATCCCCGCCGGAATCATCGCTTGCCACCCGAGCATCATCACTTGGTCATACCGGATCCGAGGAATCGTCCACCGCACCACAATCGCCAGACACACCAACAGCACCACCTTGAACGCAAAAACCCCAACCTTGACCAAAACCGCAAGCAACCCGGTCGCTTCGGGGCTCGTCAGTCCAACCATCGGCAAGTGGTATCCACCAAGGAACAAAAGCGCGAAAAATGCACAAGCGGTCACGAGGTGGGCGTACTCAGCCATGAAGAACAGGGCGAAGCGCATCGAAGAGTATTCGGTATGAAACCCACCGACGAGCTCTTGCTCGGCTTCAGCGTTATCAAACGGCGCCCGATTCGCCTCAGCCAACCCACAGATGTAAAACAGCAATGCCGGCAAGGGCAGACTCAAGAGCAACCACCCGTGTTGAGCTTGATATTCGACGATCTCGTTGGGGATAAACGATCCGGCAATCAACAACGCACACAAGAGCGTCAATCCCAACGGGATTTCGTAGCTGATCATCTGGGCGGTCGCGCGGAGTCCGCCAAGCATGGAATATTTGTTATTCGATGCCCACCCCCCGAGTGTCACGCCATAGACCCCCAATGAGGCCACCGCGAGCAGATAGATCACCCCAACATGGGCATTGGCACCGGTGACAATCACAGACTGGGCCTGGAGATGCCCAAAGAAGAACTCGGGAATCGAACCCAATATCCCAGGCAGACCAAAAAGCCATTGGAAGAATCCGATGTCGGCTGCTGCGGGGATATCAAACGCCCCACCCCAAGGCATAATCAAGAACCCGATCAAAGCCGGGACAAGCGCCAACACAGGTGCAAGTGCGAAAAGTACACGATCAACATTTTTGGGTGTGAAATCCTCTTTCACAAAGAACTTGATCCCGTCGGCCAAAGGCTGACCCAATGCCAAACACCCCTTGAGGAAACTCAACCAAGGCAATCCGAAATCAAATCCAACCCGGTTGGGACCGATACGATCCTGGATGTATGAACAAATCTTGCGTTCGAGGTAAACGCCATAGGCAACGAGCCCGAGCACCGCATGGACACCGACGATCAGCACGGTTGCGGAGATGATGAACTGCCAATCAATCAGGTCGTGAATATACTCGCTCATAGTGCCTCTATCGTAGCATCCATGCCCAGGCCAAGCCTCGAAGAGACCGATCCGAATGCCTTGGGCATCAAAATCTTTTCGGCCCGATCACGCGCCGATCACCAATCATCCCCGCCAATCCCCAACATCCGCCGATTCAAGCACTTCGACGAGAATCTCGCGATGATTGGCACATCTCGGGCACTTGTGCTGACCGCCAAGCTTGCCCTTGGCATCGAGCCAACGATGAAAAGTACCCATCGGCATGGGGGTCACCGTTGGAAACGCCATCCCGACGCCATCGGATCGCTTGGTCGTATAGTCCACATTCTCCGCCTTGATCGCCTCGTCGAGCGCCTCGCCAAAGCGCCGGAGTTCGTCAGCACTGGGTTTGGTGGCAAACTCCACCGCCACCTCAAGCCCGGCTTGGTTGGTGGTGCTGGGATAGACCGGCGCCGCAGTGAACTCCCCGGTACTCAGCCCCGTCGCCGCGACCGCAGCCGACACGCCATGCTCGATGTGCTCGCCGATGAGATTCTCACCAAAGGCATTGATAAAGTGACGATGCCGACCCACGATCCGCAATCGCGCAGCCCCATCGCCCGCCCGGAACGATCCATCACGCTGCGTCCCATCGGGGATCGAATCGAACTCGACCACATCGCCGATCACATAACGCCACAACCCGGCATTGGTCGTCATCACCACGACATATTTGCGCCCCTTCTCGACCTGCCAGCAGGTGAAGACCTCGGGATCATCATCGTCGATCTGATTCAGAGGCACGAACTCGTAGAAGATGCCGTTGTCGGTCAAAAGCCGCATCGCCGGGTCGTCATCGAGGTCCTGGATCGCAATGAACCCCTCCGATGCCGGGTAGAGCTCCTCTCGGCAGGGGAAATCCAAGTCCGCATCACCCGAAAACGCGGTACACATCCGCGAAACGAACGGCTCATACTTCACCCCGCCATGCACAAACACCTCGAGGTTGGGCCAAACATCCTTGGCGCACTTGGCGTTGTGCCCGCGCTCGTTGGCGAGCTCGATCACACGGTCAATGAGCACCAACGCCCACGAGGGCATGCCTGAGATGAACCGGATATCCTGATCGACCGCCAGCTGGGCCATCGCTTCGATCTTGCTGGGCCAATGATCCATCAACGCCACTTCCGGACCGGGCGAATAAATCATCGACAAAGGCCATTTGATCAAAGGCGTCACCAACCCCGAGAGATCACCCGTCGCGATTCCGTGTTCGTTAAAATCCAGGTCCGTCGAGCCTCCAAGAAACAAGCATCGCCCGCCCATGATCCGTGCCGGGTGTACGCCTCGGTTGAGCATGTGGGCGAAGATATCCAATGACGCAAGATAGTTCGATCGCATCATCGGCTCGGTGACGGGGATGTATTTATCGCCCGCCGTCGTCCCCGAAGTCTGGGCGAAGTGCATCACCCTGCCGGGCCAAAGCACATCGGATAGACCCTTTTCGCGCATGTCGATGATATCATCTTGAAAAGTGTACCAATCCGCAATCGGTAAGGCCCGTCGAAATGCTGCCAACTGATCCGACGCGCCGAGTACCCTTGAAAAATCGGCACGCTTGCCGATGCGTGTGTCTTTGCAGGCTTCGATAAGTTTGCCCAGCTCTTTGAGCTGAATCGCCTGGGTCTTGGTTTTCCAATAGTCAATATTGTTGAGTTTCCGGCGTCGGGCTTCAACACGGGCATGGAGCGCCACACCTACGAGACTCGTCCAGGTGTGCTTGCCGTTGGGTGTCGGTGCATTGGTCCGCATGGAATAACTCGGTGGATTCATAAAGTTTCAGGCACCAAACAGGCCCTCTGCTTCGAGATCATCAAAAAAACCAAGCATCGCGTCGCCGAACTCGATCGGAGATTCAATCATCGGCGCATGCCCGCAGGCATCGAGCCAATGGAGTTTGGCATTGGGCATCAACTCGCGAAACCCCTGCCCAGCGCTGGGAGGCGTCACGATATCTTCCTTGCCCCAGATCAACAGCGTCCGCTGATAGATATCTGCCAAATCATCGGTCATGTTGTCTCGGCGGGCGCTTTTGGAGAGTTTAACCATCGCCCGCGCTCCTCCTCGCTCGTTGAGCAACTCAAAAGCCCGATCAACATCATGTGGATCCATCTTGGATTTGTCATAGAACAACTCACCGATCTTCTCGACCAACCACTCGCGCGTCGGACGCACCGGCGCCCCCTTGACCACCGTCCGCTCGATCAATCCACTCGAACCCGCCAATACCAAGGCATGGACGAGTTCGGGGCGTTCATGGGTCACACGCAAGGCGACATGTCCACCGAAGGAGTTGCCGACCAAAATCGCAGGCTCGCCGACTTCTCGATCGAGGAACTGCATGGTCATCGCCGAGACCGCAGAGAGCGAACAATCCACACCTCGAAGTTCAAGCAAAGGCACTTCGAGGGTAATACAGCGCACACGCGATGCGATACGATCGACAACCTTCCCCCAATGTTCATTGAGTCCCACAAGTCCATGAAGAAACACGATCGGCATCCCCGATCCACACTCGACAACATCCGCCAAGATGCGCTTGCCGCTGAGCCCTGCGAGTTCAACCGTCCGGGTGGTGCGCTCGAACGATGTTGTCTGTGAACTTGCTGTGCTCAACTCACCCATCTCCGCTGTGCCTATTTCGCCCTTGACTCATTTTGTGCTCTATATGGTAGTACCCACTATCCAATGAGGCACCCTTCGAGGGGGATTCCTCTTTTTTCTCTGATCGCCATTAACCATGCCAATGGAGTCAAAACAAGCTTTAGGCTTCTTCAACTCGCCCATCGACAAGCTGAATCACCCGGTCACTCTTGGCTGCGATTCGTTCATCGTGCGTCACCATAACCAAAGTCAGCCCAGCATCTCGGCGATGTTCGATGATGGCGTCAAGAATTGACTCGCCGGTCCTCAAATCCAGATTCCCGGTTGGTTCATCAGCCAATAACAAATTCGGCTCATTAATCAGAGCCCGTGCAATGGCCACCCGTTGGCGCTCGCCGCCCGACAACTCGGCTGGGCGATGCCTCAGTCGATGACTGAGCCCAAACCGATCCAAAAGCCCGGATGCTCGATCAACAATCTCCTTGCAACGGGTGCGATATCCCAATCGCCCATGCTTAATCATCCCCCCCACCGTCACATTCTCAAGCACGCTCAGTTCAGGCAAAAGATGATAAAACTGGAACACAAACCCAACATCATCCGCCCGGTACCGATCAAGCGATCGCTTGCTTTCCCTGGTCAGCTCCCGATTACAGAACCGCATCGATGCAGGCTCATTTGTATGCTTGTCCGGACGATCCAATCCGCCAATCAGATGCAAAAGCGTACTTTTGCCGCTGCCTGATGCCCCCAAAATTGTCACCCACTCCCCTTGAGCAACATCCAAATCCACCCCATGCAACACCGGCACCTTCACCCGCCCGAGATTATAGGTTTTGTGCACATTGCGCACCGACAGGATCGGTTCAGATCGAACCGTTGCCCCCGCCTCACGCTCTTGCACCATTCTTTCCATTGCCTATTGCCTATTGCCCATTACCTTCTTCACTCAAACCTCAATGCTTTGACCGGATCCATCCGTGCGCTATGCACCGCCGGGATCGCTGCCCCGAGCACGCAGGTCAGGATGCCAACGACAAACACGATCACTGCCTTGCTCAAATCGACTTGGCTTGGAATCTCGACAAAGTAGTACTGACGAGGATCCCAGATCACCAACCCAAAGGTTCGGCCCATCCAATCGTGGATGGCATTGATATTGAGCACCACCCAGTATCCGATCACAGTCCCCGTCACTGAACCCACAATCCCGATCGACGCCCCGTACCGGATCCAAAGCCACGCAATCCCCGGCGTCGAGGCCCCCAGCGCACGAAGCACGCCAATGTCTTTCGTTTTCTCAGTCGCCATCGACCAGAAAATCGCCAGCACCAAAAACACGGTCGTGAACGACACAATCCCGAAGATGAACAGGACTAAACCCGTTTCTTTCTTCACCGCACTGATCATCGTGCGGTTGAGATCTTCCCATGTTTTGATCTGATGCTGCATATTGATCGCATCGGGCACCAGTCCCCGATGAGCGTCGGCGAACTCGCTGTAAATCTCCCGCACCCGTGTTCGCACCGCTTCGAGCTCGGCCCCATCGACACCTCGCACCAGCACCGTCGTCACCCGCGCCGGATCGACCCCAACAACCTCTTTCATCTTCGGGCCAATCTCACCGGTGACTGGGTCGACCTGAATCTCAAACGGATTCTCATCATCGCGCACCATCTCAACCTTCGACGCCTCATCGAGCCGAAGCATCCGTTGAATCACATCCAAAGGCACAAAAATCGTCCCTTGGTCCACCTCATATAACCCCGACTGAAACTCGTTGGCGATCGGGATCGTCCGTGTCACGGGATCAATCGGGCGGCCGGAAGAATCGAGCGCCAAAATGGTCAATCCAACGGATCCATCGCGAGGCATGAACACATCGAGCCGCTCGGTTCCCCCATTGGGCAATGCACGATTGGGACTCCACGGGTAATACCCGCCCCACACCCGCCGATCGTTGAGCCCCGTCACCTCAATGCCAAGCACACCAGCCGCTTCGATATGCCCGGTTTTGAGATTTTCCCTCGTCATCGAAAGCCCGTTGGCTTGCATACCCTCGAACATCTGCCGATACTGCGGGTCGAGCCGAATATCCTCACCCTCGTGATCTTTCGAAGTCGGTTCATCAATCGGCTTCCACCACATCGTGTCGGCAAAACCCGTCACATCCGAATAGCTCGATACCTCGACGCCTTTGATCGAGATCAGCTCGATTCGCCCATCGGGCAGCTCGATGAGCCCAAAGGTCTCGATCGTCGGCGACGCCGAGTCGATCAACTCGTCGGCCTCCAAACGCTCGATCAAATCCTCATAATATGCAAAGCCGACATTGGGCCAAACAATCGCGACATCGCCAACGAGCGTTTTTCCCGATGCGATCAGCGTTTTGAGAAATCCGCCCATGACCGACCAGGTAATCAGGATCGTCGCAACCGAGAGCATCACCGCAGCCATGGCCAACATGGGCATGACCTTGCGGGTCAGATATTTTCTGGTAAGCAATGCTTGATACACAGCGTGAGTTTAGCCCTTCGAATGACTCAACAATGCCAGATTGGCACACAAGAACAATCCCCGCCAACTTCTTGCTTCCAAAGCCAACCGCTTACTCCCAAAGATTGTTCGATCGATCCATATCAGGGAGCAACCTCTCCGGGTCAAGTTCAATCGACCGGATCGAGCGTCCACCTGTGTCAATCCCCACCCGCCAGCGCGTGGTCTGGTGCCAAATTTCGACAGGCAAATCAACGATCTCGCTCGATCCATCCGTGTACTCAATCTTCATCCGCACCGGCATGACCATATCGCCAAGATTATCAAGCACCACAATCGCGCCCGACACTCCCCGATCATTCACCATCCGAACCCCTGCGATCGCCTGATCGAGCGCATAAGGCTCGAGGAACCACCCGCGCCAGAACCAGTTCAAATCCATCCCACTGCCGTCTTCCATCGCCCGGAAGAAATCCGCAGGCTGGGGATGTTTGAACGACCAATGACGCATATACCCCGCGAAAGCATCATCGAAGCGATCCGGACCAAGAATATATTCACGCAATAGGTACAACCCGTACCCGGTTTTGCGATACATCAATCGCCCGACCCATCTTGGCCAGGCGCGGTCTGGAGCGGTAACGATCGGCTGGGTGTTGGACGCCCGGCACAACTCGATCGACTGCACCATCGCCCGCGAGACATCCACCTCCTCGCCCTTCCACTTCGCCCTTGAATAGAAATTGATAAAAGTATTGAACCCTTCGTCCTGCCACATATACCGCCGCTCGTCGGTATTGATGACCATCGGGAACCAAGTGTGCCCGACCTCATGATCCGTCACCCCAAACATGCCATCAGGGCTGGTTCGTCCGCCACAAAAAATGATCCCGGGATATTCCATCCCATCTTCTGGCCCGTTGATATTGGACATGACAGGGTAGGGATACGGAAACAGAAACTCGGAATAAAACTCAACCGAGTGTTTGAGCACTCGGCTCGATCCACCATCGGGATGCGTATTGATCCACGCGGTGGCTTCCCTTGGATAAAACGATTGGCAAAGCACCTTGGTCGGCACACGATATACATCAACGATATCGGCCTTGCACGCATCCCAGATGAACGCATCGGATGCTGCCCATGCGAAGGTTCGCGCCTTGTCGATCCGGAACTTCCAAGTGAACTCGCGGGCACCTCCCGGACGGATTGCCTCGGTACCAACCTCCTCAGGTGTAACGATCCACACCGGCTCATCGGATTCCATCGCCTGTGCTAAGCGATCTTGCTGTGTTTGCGTAAGCACCTCCTCGGGATTGAGCAACTCACCCGAACCTGAGACGAAGTATCCACGAGGCACGGTGATCGACACATGGTAGTTCCCGAAATCGGTGTAGAACTCACCGCTGCCCAAGTACGGCAGGGTGTTCCACCCATGCACATCATCGTACTTGGCCACTTGGGGGAACCATTGGGCGATCTCGAATATCTTGCCCTGCTCAACCTCTTCCGAGCCCATCCGGCGCAGGTGAGGCGGGATTTTGAACGAAAAATCCATATCAAACATAAAGATTTCACCGGGCTGAATCCCGATGGGCAGGTCGATGCGTCCGAGGGTGTCATACACCTTCATTTCAAGCGCTTCGCCACCGGCAGCATTGACGGTGCGAACGGATGGGATGGCATATCCGCCATCGAAATCATCTTCGAGCATTCGCATCACCGACCCAGGCGTGCGCGATCTGGTGCCGATCGAATCCGTGTGAAATAAGTTCTGCTCAAGATTCATCCAAAGGTAATCGAGCACATGAGGTGAGTTGTTGTGATACGCCACCGTCATCGTCGCAGTAATCGTCCCGGCTTCTGGGTCTAATCGAGCTTCGATCTGGTAGTCGGTCCGCTGCTGCCAGTAATCTGGCCCCGGGAACCCTGAACCCAGCCGCATCTCCGTAGGCGTTGGCCAATCAATCTGCTTGAATATATTCTGCCCCCCGACTCCGCTTCCACCTTGGCGTCGATAGTCGCTTTCGACTGCCCCAACCGAGCGCGAAGTTCCGATCCCACTGCGAGGATCGGATCGCACTGCCGAATCGTTGGCACACCCACCACCGACCATCATCACGACCATCATCACGACCATCACCGCTGCGATCACCGCGACCATGCGCACACACATCATCAGCAATGAAACTGTTCGCAACGCATCACATCTCATCGGCATGCCTCCAGCCTGTCCTGCCCTCCCCCAAGAGAGGAATTCAACAATCGACCTCAAGCGTAGCCCAAACGAGCGACGAACGAGCGATGATTGCTTTTTTGACGCCCTCCTTTCGCTCTTAGAGCTTGCGATCGAGAAGCCGATACTGTACTGCTTCGCCGATATGCTCAGCTTTGACTGAGTCACTCCCCGAAATGTCCGAAATACTCAGCGCGATCCGTCGAATCTTGTCATACGCTCGTGCGCTAAGCCCCAGTTGCGTCATCGCCTGTTCGAGCATCGTCCTGGCCCCATCGTCAAAATTCATGATGACATCGAGCTCGCACCCCTTCAATCGCGCGTTGGGGATCTCGCCTTGGCGTTTGGTTGATCGTGCCCGTGCCTTGACCACCATCTCGCGCATCGTCGCGGTGTCCGTCCCCGTTGCCTTTTTGCTCAGTTCAACCCAAGGCACTGCGGGCGCTTCGACATGCAAATCAATCCGATCGAGTAAAGGCCCCGACAACCGCGACAAATACCGCTCCATCTCGCGCAATCCGACTTCGCCGGGCGCCACATCGCCTTTTGGCGTCGGGTTCATCGCGGCAACCAACATAAACGAAGCCGGGAACTCGACGGTGCCGTGGGATCGGGCAATGGTGACAACATGATCCTCCATCGGCTGGCGCATGGTCTCTAACACATTGCGAGAGAACTCGGGAAGCTCATCAAGGAACAAAATTCCATGATGGGCCAATGAAATTTCACCGGCTTGGGGAATCGCGCCCCCCCCGACGATCGCGGGGGAACTCGCGGTATGATGAGGCATGCGCACTGGACGGGCTGAAACCAACCCACGCGCCGAATCAAGTAATCCACGCGAGGAATACACCCGTGTCACCTCGATCGCCTGACTCGGGGTCATCGGAGGCATAATCCCCGGCAAGGCCTTGGCCATCATCGTTTTACCCGTGCCGGCGGGACCGAGCATGACGATATTGTGCTGACCCGCTGCAGCGATCATCAAGGCCCGCTTGACCGATTCCTGCCCTTTAATCTCGGCAAAATCGACGGGGGCGCTGGTTTCTTCGAGCATCGCTTCCACATCGGCTGTCGGACAGGGTTCGAGATCAAGTGCCCCATTGATCAGCCCAACCACCTGCGACAAACTCGACACCCCGAAGACCCGTACCCCCTCAACCACCGAGGCCTCGGCAGCGTTTTCGCTCGGCACGACCACCGCATCAAGCCCCATGCTCTTGGCGAGCGAGACCATCGCGATCACGCCTCGGATGGGGCGGATGCGGCCATCAAGCGCCAGTTCGCCCGCAATCAACGCCCTTCGAGGATCAAGACCCACTGATTCGTCCTCAAACGATAAACCACCCCCACCACCCCCACCACTGCCAACCCCAACCGCAGCGACCTGGCGCACCGGATGAATCACGCCATTGGACACCAAGACCCCCACCGCGATGGGCAGGTCATACATCGGCCCCTCTTTGCGGACATCGGCTGGGGCGAGATTAATCAGCGTTCGCCCGGCAGGCATGGGATATCCACTATGACCCATCGCCGATCGAACACGCTCGATGGACTCACGCACCCCTGCATCAGGAAGCCCCACCACGATCTCCTTCTGAAGCTGCGACTCGTCAAGATCAATCTCGATCTCGACAACCTGTGCATCAATCCCCTGTAACAAAAAACTGCGAATCTTAGGTACCATACACCGAAAATAACAACTCCCGAACGGATTGTCAAGTGATTTGTTCGGAAATTGGCCGAAACCCTCTGCCCGCCGCCCTATCCGGCTGCAACACCAAAACTTACGCTGCCGGATTCTTTTGCACAACCTTCTCCATTGTCGGGACATACTGCGCGATCTCTTCAAGCACGGCCTTTCGGCTCTGACTCAATCGAGCAGCATCGAGACGCTCGATCATCGTGTCGATCATCACGGGTTCAATATCAGCGCCATCGTCGAGGGCATAGATTCCGGGATGGGCCGTCCGCTCTAAACCCTCAGCATCATAACTGAGCTGCTCATGCAACTTTTCGCCCGGACGCGAGCCTGTCAGAATTACGGGGACTGATCGAGGCGAACACCTTGAGCCCATTGGCTGACCGATCACGGCTTCATACCCACACGCGCGGATAAACCGACGCGCGAGCCCGAAGATATTGATCGGCTCGCCCATGTCGAGCACGAAGACCTCGCCGGAGGGATTCTCATCCATCCCTGACATCGCCCCGGCCTGGAGCACCAAAGTCGCAGCTTCAGGAATGGTCATAAAATACCGTGTCATCCGCTCGTCCGTCACAGTGACGGGACGACCCGCAGCGATCTGATCGGCCCAGATGGGCAAGACCGAACACGCCGAGCCGAGCACATTGCCGAATCGCACCATGCTCAGTTTCGTTTGGATGCCTTCCATCTTGGCAAGGGATTGCACATACATCTCGGCAAGGCGCTTGGTCGCGCCCATGACATTGACCGGATTCACCGCTTTGTCCGAAGAAATCAGCACGAATCGTTCGACCCCAATCGCGACACTCGCGTCGGCGATGGACTTGGTACCGAAGACATTGTTCGTGATGGCGTGCGATGGATGATCCTCCATCAAAGGCACATGCTTGTGAGCAGCTGCATGAATCACCACCTGGGACTGATACCGTTCGAGCAAATTCAAAGTCCGCGAGGCATCGACGACATCATGCAAGACCGCGACGCGGTCGATGTTGGGGAATGATTCCTTCAACTGACGATCGACCTCAAAGAGCGCATTCTCGGCCCGTTCCATCAGCACAATCTTCTTGGGCGAAAAGGTCGCAGCCTGGCGGACGAGTTCCGAGCCGATCGACCCCCCCGCACCGGTAACAAGCACCGTCTTGCCTGTCAGCGTCGCACCGACCAACTCACGATCAATCGAGTGCGCCTGCCGCCCGACCAACTTGGCCAAATCAATCCGAGGCGATCCAACCGCGACCGTGGGAGAAGCAGCGACTTGCGGAGCGCAACTCAATAACTCATCCATTGGCGGCACAAACCGCTCGACAACACCGGCGCGATGCAATGAAATACTGATCTCTCGCCACATCGAGCGATGCGAGGCAGGCAGCGTCACAATCGCATTGGCAATCTCATGGTTGGCACACAGGCCGATCAGTTCATCAACCAAGCCAAACACCGCAATGCCTTCGATGTTCGTCGCGCTGGGCGAATCCACCAGAACCACCCCGACAACCTCAGGCGAAGTTTCGAGCGCGGCCAACTGACGAATCACCAACGAACACGCCTGGGCGGTGCCGACAATGATCGAACGATTCTGAGAAACATGAGGCATACTCCACCTATCGACCAGATCACACGAAACATGCTGCATTTCGGCAACAATGGGCAATCTCTGCCCTCAAATCCGGGTATCCTCTGTCCATATGCTCACCCGACTCGCTGCCAAGCTCGAATCCATCACCGAAGGCTCCATCGCCACCGCCACCCTTGCCCCAACCTCGGGCATCGCAATCGAAGTGCTGATCCCGGCGTATCTTGCGCGCGATCTTGAATCCCAAATCGGCACGGATATCACCCTCCACACCCATCTCTATCTCGAAGCCCAAGGGCAAGGCACCAGTTTCATCCCCCGGCTCATCGGGTTCGGATCCACCGCCGATCGCAGTTTTTTCGAGGTCTTCACCACCGTCAAAGGCGTGGGATCCAAAAAAGCCCTTCGCGCAATGATCGAGCCCCCATCCACCATCGCTGCTGCCATCGTGTCCAAGGATACCAAAACCCTCACCAAACTCCCCGAAATCGGTAAACGCACCGCTGAAACGATCATCGCCCAACTCACTGGCAAAGTCGAACAATTTGCCGGCGATGCGATCATGAACCCTGCAACAGAGCACCCGGCCGGTTTCATCGAACACCCGACCCTACCCCCCGCCGCCATTGAAGCCGTGGCGACCCTCGTCGCCTTGGGTGAGCAACGCATCAATGCCGAGCAAAAGGTCCAGTTGGCCTTGTCGCGAACGAATCTCGATGCCGATGTTGATACGATTGTCGGTGCCGTCTTTGCGGGACGGTGAGTTCTGTCTTCGGTAGAACGGGCTTCCAGCCCGTTTCCCTGACTTTCCGATAGACAAAATGAAGAAACGGGCTGGAAGCCCGTTCTACCGGAAGACTATTTTTATCCCAAGGACACCCCATGCGTTATTCAATGATTATGGCTGGCGGCTCAGGCACAAGGCTTTGGCCTATGTCCCGTGATGGGCAACCCAAGCAACTCATCAAGTTCATTCATAAGGATGGGCGCACGATGTCGCTGCTTGAAATCGCTGCCGAGCGGGCATCGAAACTGGTCCCGACGGACAAACAATACATCTGCACCGGCGAGCGGTACCGATCGCAAATCCGCGACGGGCTTCCATCGTTCGATGATGCTCATATCCTCGGCGAGCCTCAGCCTCGTGATACGATCAATGCCGTCGCATTTGCTGCTGCGGTCTTTGCCAAAGAAGACCCCGATGCAGTGTTCTCTGTCCTCACCGCCGACCAGCTCATCGAGCCTGATGATGTGTTCAACAAGGCGATGGATTGGGGATACCAACTCGTCGAAGCCGACCCATCGCGCCTGGTCACCTTCGGCATCAAACCCGATCACCCAGCGACCGGCTACGGCTACATCGAGCACGGCTCAGTGCTCAAAGACATCAACGATCAGCCCATCGAGGATGCCTTCACTGTTGCTCGCTTCATCGAGAAGCCGCCGTTGGAAAAAGCCGAAGCGTATTTCCAATCCGGTCGCTACGACTGGAACGCAGGCATGTTTGTCTTCCATGCGGGGACTTTCCTCAAACTCTATGAGCGATTCATGCCTGAAAATGCGAAATTGATCACCCAACTCGCCGACGCGTGGGGCACCGATCAACAGCAGGCCGTCCTTAATGACATCTATCCCAAACTCGAAAAGACCTCGGTTGACTATGGCATCATGGAACCGGCAGCCAACGAACCCGATGTCTCAATCGTCGGCGTCAAGATGGAAATCACCTGGCTCGATGTCGGGTCTTGGCCTGCCTATGGCGAAACGCTCGATGCCGACGCCAATGGCAACAAAACTGCAGGCGTGAAAATCGCAGCCTACGAATCAAAGAGCAACATCGTCATCGCAGAGACTGATTCGGACAATGGTTCCGACCACACCATTGCCCTGATCGGATGCGATGATCTGATCGTGATTCGGACAAATCGAGCAACGCTCGTCGTACCCAAAAACCGCGCACAAGACATCAAGAAACTCCACGACGAACTACCCGACGAGTTGAAATAGCCCTGAACCCGGAGCATAGATGTCCCCCATGCGCATCTTCGCAATTGATCTCGGCGACCAACGCACAGGGCTCGCCCTGGGCGATCGAATCACCAATATCGCCTCGCCCGCAGGACTCATCGAAATCCCCATCGACCGAAACGATGGGCAGGCACTGCTCAACGAAATCATCGCTCAGCTTCTTGCATCGACAGGCGGTACGGACACAGAAATGCTCATCGGAATGCCCCTGAACATGGACGATACCGAAGGCCCACGCGCCAAACTCGTCCGCACCTTCGCACAACGCCTCGCCAACACAACCAAACTGCCTGTGATCCTGATCGATGAACGAAGAACCTCGATCGCAGCAGATCATCGCATGGCCCAGACCGGACTGACACACAAACAAAAGAAAAAACGCCGAGACGCCATCGCAGCCGCCACGATCGCCCAGTCGTATCTGGACGATCCGGGCTCGGCAGTGGATACAATCGAACCGACGGAATCGGACCCGTGACCTGTCCCCAACGAGCCGCGACCGTGAGGGAGCAGTCTTGAGAAACCACAATACACAATAAAAGAGAAGCCCCCTGCAACATCACGAACCCTGACCCGTTCGATAGACAGATACACCATGACCACACTCCTGCCCATCATCCTCGCCTCGTCGCTCATGCTCGCCACACCACCAGTTGTCGAACCCGACAAGCCGCAAGCAAACACGCAAGCGCAACCGTTCGCAACCGCCACCGACCTGCTCGATGCACTGGCCAAACAAGAGCAAGCCACCGATTCCCTCATCGGTACCATCCGCTTCACCACCATCGACGCCCTCGAAAACGATCGCCAGCAACGCTTTGGCACACTCGCCATCGAACGCCAAGACGACGGGCAACGCAACTATGCCGTGTCGTTCACGACGCTGCTGATTGATGATCGCCAGGAGACGATCGCCGAGCACTTCATCTTCGATGGGCGGTGGTTTGTCGAACGATTGCCCGACGAAAAGCAGTTCAACAAACGCGAACTTGTCCCGGCTGGACAAACCCTCGATCCGATGGAACTGATGCGCGATGCGCCGTTCTGGGTCTCGCTGGGGCACGACCAAGACCGCTTGCTGGCGTCCTATGACGCCGAGCTCTTGCCCACCACGCAGAGCCTCATCGACAACGAGAACTTCCCCGAGCTTGGGTTCTTCGCCGAGCTCCCAACAATCGTCGGCACCGTCCAGCTCAAACTCACCCCCAAACCCGGCTCAGGGTTCGAGGACGACTGGGAATGGGTCCGCATCTGGATCAACCCCGACACCCTGCTCCCCGCGCTCTACATCAAAGCCCAGTGGACCGGCGATCTCCAGATCGTCGAACTCTTCGCCACCAAGACCAACACCGACATCCCCGCCGAGACCTTCGATACGACCACCCCCGACGCCCGCTCGGGCTGGCGCGTGCAGATTTCATCTTGGCGCGGGAAAGATTAAACGGCAAAATGAGTAGAGCCAGCGGTCGCGGGTGCTCCAACTCACCACCTTGGGCCCGTCGGGTCTTGACCACTACCCAAACACCGAATACACACTCGCCACCATCACCGGCGAGAAAAAAGTCACCACAAACATCGCGGCCAGATACCAATGATTCACCCGCCACTTCGAGGGAATAAACGCCCCGACTTCAAGATCACACTCCGGGCAACGATCCAACCCTTCAGTACCATACCCACACCCAATACAGGCCTGCTTCTTCGCGGTCGGCTTGCGGCGAACCTGCAAGCCGGCGGTGCCGATGACGCAGTAGAGGTACATAGCGACGCAAAGGCCGAAGAAAAGATAGAATGCCGGCCATCCGTATTCATACGATACAAAGTACGCCCCATCCCACGCCTCACTCCCCCAGATCATGCGAGTACTTTGAAAAAACACGGTAATCACATACGCATAAATAGCCGCGGACAACGCTCGTTCCCCAAATGAACGATCAGATGTAAAAACAACGCTCCGAATTCGTCCCGCCCGAACACCAATGAGCAGGCTCCATACAACTCCAAGATGGATCACAAAAGGGATCAAAAATGGAAACGGCAACTTCCATCCCAATATATCTGAACGAAGCCCAACGGCAATCCATATTGAACGCACAGCAACATCCACTAAGGTGTCTTGATCAGCATAATGATTGAATGCGCCATTTTTCGGTCTTGTGCCGATTTCTACAAAATCAAAACTCAAAGGCAATGTTATTCGATTAGCGTGAAACTCTTCATCGTTCAGATCGGGAATCACATTCTCACTATAAACCACAGGCCCCACCCAGTCGAACAGCATCCGTTCCACATTTCGTGACGCAAGTAGCGAATACGAGACGAATCCCAAAAAAAACAACCCCCACAACTGCGGTTAGAGACATCTTGTTTCTAGAAATTTTTCTCATCATCCGAGTCCCCGGTGAGCGAATGTAAGTATTCGTTTTTCAACGAATACTTACGAGGTCAGATATGGGTTGCTGGACAAGTTCCGTCCGGGTTTGGTGGGTCAATGAATGTTGAAGGCCCTTGCGTCTCAGTAACATTTGTAATTGTGATTGTACAAAAAATACTAATTTGCCTTCTAATCCCAGTGCGAGTCCGAGTGCATCCGGTATACTGGCAACCGCCCCACACTGCAGTGGGCCCTGTACATGCCCATGAACTCCATGGCGCCCAAAGCGTTCTGTCCAAAGGCCGACATAAACATGCCCGAAGTGTCTCTTCGTCCGAGTCCATCCCGGTATGCTCTAAGCTATCAAGTATGCCTACAGACATCCACACATTCATCATCTCTTGGATAACTCGCGATTTGTATGCAAGATCAATATCAAGTTGCGAGATATTTCCACCGCTATTGATTGCTATACACTGATCAACAGGCAACAAATTTGTTGCCTGCGTTAGATTCGGTGCCCCGCCGCAACCAACCCCTTCCACCAACTACCACTTGCCGCCACTTGCCGCCACTTGCCGTAATCATACGAACTCCTTTCAACAGAGATACCACGAAGCAAGAACACCCCACCCCACACCAACACTCTACCACACGATTGAAAGAAACGCAACACACCTACGCATGAGAAGAAAGGCCCGCTCACCCCGTCGCCGAAACCCTGCTCAGCAAGTTTGGATCCGTTTTCTCGATTGCAACTTCACCCCACCCCGTCCACTCGACATACCGCCGATGGAGGTCTTGGGCGATCTCAGCGTTGCTCATTCCTGAATCCGAATAATCGATCGGCTTCATCACACGCACCTTCGTGTTGGATCGTGTCCAGAGCGAATCCCATGCGTTGGCAGCTTCGGTCGGTGTGCCTTCGATGATGACAGGGAGCACCCGCGCGCCTGATCGCTTGACGAGCACGCCGACGCCGGGGGCGAACTTGAGGAGTTGCTTGGCTGGGCGTTCGATTTTGCCTTCGGGGAAGATGCCGATCACGCCGCCCTCGTCGAGGTGCTTGCGTGCTCGGCGAAGTCCGGTTCGACCGTGCCGATTGCGGGCAATAAAAATCACCCCGGCCCAGTTCCAAAACCATCCCATCCCACGAATCCGCATGTCGTCCGCCATGATCCATCGAATCTTCGTCGGCACCGATGCACTCACCAGAATCGGATCAACACCCGCAGAGTGATTACTCACCACGATCATCGGCCCACC
>JALSHH010000005.1 GCA_026982335.1 Phycisphaerales bacterium | reverse complement strand
CGATAATACTTCCAGCCCACCAGCCCACCAGCCCACCAGCCCACCAGCCCACCAGCCCACCAGCCCACCAGCGATGTGGGCGGCTTGGTGGATGCCGATTTTTGATCGGAATAGTTGTATGAAATTGAATCGAGTTCTATCCTCATTATTTGCTGGTTCCGGCATTGCTCTTTGGGCAACAGTGTCACCAGCGTCGCTCATATCTTTTACCCCCGAAGATGATCCTTGTCAAACAGGAACATGTATGGAGCGGTATGCTTGTACGATTGACCAATGTAACGCGAGATTTGATCCTGGTGAGGGTGAAGACTTTGATTATGATATTTTCTTCGCATTAGATGCGTGCAAACGAGCTGCTCAGGCAAGGGCAGTTGCATGTGAAACCGTAGGTGCTGGCCCGCTTACATCGAAGTGGCTTGAGTTTTTGAACGACTTGCAGTTCTGCCTCGATCGTTTCGGCGAGGGCGGGTTGACACCGGATGAGGGCGAACTTCTCGATTGTTACGACACTGCAATCTTGCTCTTTGAAGAACGGGTGTCAAATCTTCCGACCACAAACTTGTGTGACGACGAAGCTATTCCACGGGGCAATTTTGATTTTTCAGCGCTGATGCCTATGCAAGCCCTCGAGTCCGCTGCGGTTGCTGCGGGAAATCCGGACGGCAAATATCCAGTTGTTGCGAACTCAACTCTTCGATTTACCGCAGGCGTGAACGCAACTGTGGGATCATCGTATGATATCCGTCAGATACCATGTATAAAAAACGCATTGCTTGTATCTATTTATCAGACAAAAACAGGTGTCGTTGTTGAAGTAGAAGATGCAGATTTGGATATGTCTGATGGAGTTCAGTTTGATTTTCATGTTGTTGCAACAAAGATTGTTGATGCGGTGGACATCACGCTCATCAGCGTTTACTTTGACGAAAATTTTATGCCCCAGTTTGCAGAAATCGGTACCCTCGAAATCCAAGACTCCCCAATCTCTGGCGACTGGAACCGCGACGAGGTGCTCAATACACAGGATGTCATTGATTTCCTTGATTCGTATGATGCCCAAACCAAACGGGCAGATATTACGAATGACGGGATCGTTGATCCAGCCGATGCGGTTGAGTTTACCGAGGACTATACCGAGTAATCGGTCATTTTCGTTTCTTCCAAACGGGCGAGTGATCGTCCGTTTTTTTGAGCAAAAGGGCCGACGGGATGTCTACTGCCCACTGCCTGCTGCCAGCCGCATGAGGGTGGCAAAGGTGCCTAGAGCTTGGGGGGAGTTTGGTTCAGGGGTGTTTGTGGGGGTGAGGTGGGTATATGAGCCGTCGGGGTTCATTTTCCAGGCGTTCTGGCGGTCGTTGAGGAGGGTGAGCATGAGGTTGGCGACCCGGGCGCGGGCATCGGGGTCGAGGATGGGGCAGGCCGCTTCGACGCGGTTGGTGAGATTGCGGAACATCCAGTCGGCGGAGCTGATGTGGTAGTGGTAGTTGAGTGGATCGGACGAGCCATCGGCAAAGGCATAGAGACGGGAATGCTCGAGGAATCGCCCGATGATTGAGCGGACGGTGATGTTTTCGCTCATACCTGGGACTCCGGGGCGTAGGCAGCAGAATCCACGAACGACGAGGTCGATTTTGACGCCTGCATTGGAAGCGTCGTAGAGGGCTTCGGTGATCTGGCGGTCTTCCATGGCGTTCATCTTGGCGAAGATGTGGGCGGGTTTGTCTGCTTTGGCGTTGGCGATTTCGTTGTTGATGCAATTGAGGAAATGGGTGCGCATGTGATCTGGTGCAACGATCAGGCGTTTGTAGCTTTGGCCTGCGCTCAGGCCTGTGATCATGTTGAAAAGCCGGACAACATCGGCGGTGATTTCTTCGTTGGCAGTCAGGAGCCCGAGATCAGTGTATCGCTGGGCGGTGCGGGGGTGATAGTTTCCGGTGCCCAAATGGGCATAGGCACGGAGGATGGATTTGCCTTCGTCTTGTTCTCTTCGGACGACGAGGGAGCATTTGGAGTGGGTTTTGAATCCCAGTACGCCATAGGTAACATGGACGCCGGCCGCTTCGAGTTGGCGGGCGAAGGTGACATTTTTTTCTTCGTCGAATCGGGCGCGGAGTTCGACCAAACATGCGACCTGCTTGCCCTCTTGAGCAGCTCGGATGAGTGAGTCAACAAAGGGCGAATCTCTGCTGGTACGATAGAGTGTGAGCTTGATGGCGAGGACATCAGGGTCGTCTGCAGCAGTGGCAATGAAGCGTTCGACAGAATCAGAAAAGGATTCGTATGGGTTGTGAACAAGGATATCTCGTTGACGGATGGTGGTGAAGATATCAGATTCGGTATCAGTCAACGCTGGTGGGCGGACGGGTTTCCAAGGTTTGAGTTTGAGGTCTGGACGATCAATTGAAGTGATCTCGAAGAGATCGACGCATGCCAATGGACCTCGACATGTAAAATGATCTTCGGAGGAGAGTTTGAGTTCTCGTAGCAGAAAGTCGAGGATTCGTTTGGGTGGATTGGGTGGGGTTTGGATGCGGACGGGGTCGGCAAAGCGGCGCATGCGGAGCTCTTCTTCGACATGTTCGAGGAGATCCTCCGCATCTTCATCGTCAAGTTCGATCGCGGCGCTTCGCGTGAGTCGAAATGGGAGGATTTCGACAATGCGCATCCCAGGGAAGAGATCGTCGAGGTTATTGATGACGATTTCATCGAGGGGGATGATGAGGGCCGGGGCGATTTGAGATGGTTTGGGCTCGTTGGCAGGCTCGGCATTGAGTGTATCAATGCGGATGAAATGGGGGAGTACATTGGGGATTTTGACCCGAGCAAAGCGGGGTTCTGGGGGGGCTGAGGGGCTGGTGGTTTTGGGTTCGACAAGAAGTCCGAGGTTCTCGGAGAGATTGGAGATGAAGGGGAATCGGTGTCCGGGGTCGACCGCCAGTGGTGTGAGGATGGGAAAGACTTTGGCATTAAACCATGCATCGACTTTTTGGCGTTGTTCTTTTGGAAGTTGTTCGTAGGAGCCGATGACGATACCTTGCTCGGCGAGTTTGGGGAGCAACTCATTTTGCCAGCATTGGGCGAGGTCTGCTTCCATTTCACGGATGATGTGATAACAGGCATCGCGTGTCTCGATGGGGGGCATTTCGTCGGGGCGATTGGGAGAATGGGGGATTTGCTGAAGATGGCGTGATTTGAGCAACCCGATGCGTTTCATGAAAAACTCATCGAGGTTGGAAGCAAAGATACTCAGGAACTTCACTTGGTCGAGTAATGGGGTCGAATCGAGTTTTGCTTGAGCGAGCACTCGGCGGTTGAACTCGAGCCAAGAGAGATCACGGTTGATGAATCGTTCCGTCTGCGGAGCAGCGGTATGGGGTGAAGACCAAGTATTGGGTGTTTTGGGGGTAAAACTCATGTGAAGAAGATGGGCTTTTTTCGTGTCTTTTTTTCGTGTATCCGGGGAAGGTGTGGGATACACTGGTGGTGTGTATTCTACGCCTTTGGGGAGAGGCTCTATTTTATCTTCTTTGAGCCAAAGAGGCTTGTTTATGCAATCATATGAGACCCAAGATAAGAAAATGCTGATTCGGCTGATCCGGGTTGGTTTTGTCGCACTGATGTTGATTGTGATGCTGCTCTATGTCTGGAGTATTAATCAGGACGCCAGTGGTATTGAGGTGGGGTTTGCGACACAGTGGTGGGTACCTGTGCTTACGGCGCTGGGTTTGTCGGGTATTTTTCTGGCAATTGACTTGCTGACGCCTCGGAAGAAAATTTCGACGATTTCAGGAGTGGCTTTTGGTTTGATGGCCGGATTGATGACGGCATGGGTGTTTTCGCAGATTATTGACTTGGTTGTGGGGTCTTGGGATATCGAAGCGGTGGTGTTTGTCTCGGCGCTCAAGGTGCTTTTGGGTGTGTCGTTTGGATTTCTTGGGATTACGATGGTGATTCAAACGCAAGACGAGTTTCGGCTGGTGATTCCGTATGTGGAGTTTGCCAAGCAGATGCGCGGTCCGACGCCTTTGATTCTTGATACTTCAGCGCTGGTCGACGCTCGAATTGCCGACATTGCTGCGTCGGGCCTGATTCAGCAGACGATCGTCATTCCTGAGTTTGTAATTGAGGAGCTTCAGATGCTCGCCGATGCCCGTGATCGGATGAAACGCAACAAAGGGCATCGGGGATTGGATATTGTTACGAAACTTCAGCGGATGAACGGGGTTGATGTGATGATTGACGCTTCGCCGGTAAGTAAGAAGGCGGTGGACTTGGCGTTGATTGAGCTTGCTACGCGAATGCCCGGGATGTTGGTGACGCTTGATGTTGCACTTTCACGAATTGCCACAATTCAAAAAATCCCAACACTTAATATTAATGACTTGGCCAACGCACTCAAGCCTGTAGTGATTCCAGGAAAGATGATTCGTGTCGAGCTCATTAAGCCCGGTGAGCAGCACGGACAAGCGGTTGGGTATTTGCCCGACGGGACGATGGTGGTTGCGGAGGATGGGTATCCGTATATTGGTCAGACGCGGGATTTGGTAATTACCAGTTCCATGCAGACGGCTGCTGGCCGACTGTTATTTGCTCGGGTGGATATGGCCGAGATGGATGCGGACGAACGCGAGCAAGCAATTCAGGAGTCTCAGCATCATTATCGTGATCGGGACGATCGAGATGAGCATGCCCATGGTGAGGGGCAAGATCAAGTGGTGGTCGCCAGCGAGGTCAAACCTGCAACGATTAGCGGCCCGCGGGTTGTTGCCCGTGAAGGGACGGGGAGCCTCAAGGGGACGCCGAGGAATCCGAGGCGATAGTTTGGATGGATATGTCGGTTGGTTTGATGCGCTCCGATGATATTCATCGTGCGGCTTGGCCGATCAATACGCACGGCTGATCTCAGGGTAGGATAAAGAAATACATGAAGATTCCAAGTATGCCCGCGGCCGAAATTGGGCGCGACGATTCATGGTCTATCAAAAACGAGCTACTTTCAGGGCTGACGGTTGCGATCGCGCTGGTGCCCGAAGCGGTGGCCTTTGCGATTATTGCCGGGGTTGAGCCGCTTGTTGGGTTGTATGCGGCGTTTATGGTGGGGTTGCTTGCGGCGGTGTTTGGTGGTCGGCCTGGGATGATCTCTGGGGCGACGGGTGCGATGGCGATTGTGATGGTGGCGCTCGTTGCCGATCATGGGGTTGAGTTTTTGTTTGCGACGGTGGTGTTGACGGGGTTGCTCCAGATGGCCGCGGGGGTGTTGCGTCTTGGGAAATATATTCGCATTGTGCCTCATCCGGTGATGCTTGGATTTGTCAATGGCTTGGCGATTGTGATTTTCCTGGCCCAGCTTGAACAGTTTCAGGTCGAAGGGCCTGATGGCGGGTATGAATGGATGACCGGGACGCCGATGTTGTTGTTCCTTGGGTTGATCGCAGCGACGATGATGATTATTCACTTTTTGCCCAAGATCACCAAGATCGTGCCATCGTCATTGGCGGCGATCGTGGTGGTTTCGCTGGTCGTCATCGGGTTCAATCTTGATACCAAAACGGTCGGCGACATCGCATCAATCGAAGGCGGGTTCCCGACATTTCATTATCCGCAGGTTGCTTGGACACTTGAAAACCTGATGATTATCTTGCCTTATGCGATCACGCTGGCGGGGGTTGGGTTGATCGAATCGCTCTTGACGATGACGCTCATCGACGAGATGACCGACACGCGCGGGCGAGGGAACAAGGAATGTATCGGTCAGGGCATCGCCAACTCGGTGTGTGGGTTGTTTGGCGGCATGGGCGGATGTGCGATGATCGGGCAGAGCATGATTAACATCAACTCTGGCGGACGCAAGCGATTGTCAGGAATCAGCGCGGCGTTGTTCTTGCTGGCGTTTATTTTGTTTGCGAGCAAATACATCGAGATGATCCCGATGGCGGTGCTTGTCGGCGTGATGTTCATGGTTGTGATCGGGACCTTTGAATGGTCGAGTTTGCGGATTATGAACAAGATTCCGATGAAGGATGCGTTTGTGTTGATCTTGGTGTCGGCGGTGACGGTGTATCACGATCTGGCGATGGCGGTGGTGGTCGGGGTGATTGTGTCGGTGCTGATCTTTGCGTGGGAACATGCGAAACATATTCATGTCATCAAACGCGATGAGCCGGACGGGACGCGGGTGTATGAACTCAATGGGCCTTTGTTCTTTGGGTGCATCAATGAGTTCAAGCAGTTTTTTGATCCGGCCAACGATCCTGATAATGTCGTGATCGAGTTCCGCAACTCGCGGGTGGTGGATCATTCGGCGATCGAGGCGATTGATAATCTGGCCGTCAAGTATCGCAAGGCGGGGAAGACTTTGCATCTTCGGCATTTGAGTGAGGACTGCCGGCTGTTGCTGCGCAAGGCGGGGGATATGGTGGTGGTCAATGTGCTTGAGGATCCGGATTATCATGTGGCCGATGATGAGCTTGCGTAGACTTATTGGGTATGAGTGAGTCAATCAAGAGTCCGATGAGCCCGCTTATTCGTGGGAAACCGGCGTGGCATGTGCGGCGGGAACGGTTCCATGCGTTGTTGTTGCTTGTGAACGGGCCTTTGGTTTTCTTTTTTGTGGTCTTTGCAGATTCTGATAATTTGTGGAATCTGCCGGGGTGGTTGAGTGGGCTTGCGATGCTTGGTTGGTTGGCCGTGATGTTGTACGCCATGAGTTTGTATATGAATCGGTATGGGCTGAGTGTGTGGCAGATGAATAAAACTTTGCTCGGTACAATTGATGGCGTGCCTTGTCCGAACTGCTTGTACCCGCTGTGCCCGCTCGATGAGGCCGATGCGGTGTTTGTGTGTCCTGAGTGTGGTTGCGGGATTCGGGGAGCTGATGCGATCCGGGCTTGGGAATCGTTGCGGGGGTATGTCATTCCCAAGAGTTGGGGTGAGGCGTGGGAGAGGCGTTTGGATGGGATTGGGGATTGATGTTCGGTGCCCTCCTTCGGCCGTCTTCGGTGAAGGAGGTCTTTGGCTGCGGGGACTGGGGGGGTGTGAATCGTGCTTCGCCGAAGACGGTCGAAGCACGGCACCGGACGGGTCATAGGATGGCACTGGCCCTGTATGATTTGTTTGAGTCGAATTCGCGGGCGGAAGAACTCACTATCATAATGGCAAGAGCATCAAGCGCGGCTAGGCAGAATGCCGAGAGAACCATATCTGTCCACTTTGCGCCCGTTAGGAATAGCATCAGCAGTAGCCCATATAACACGACAGCAAGAATTATTCCAAATGCCGTTCCGATGCTATTTTCGACCTCTTTTTCTGCCATGTATACGAGTGGTGACATTGTGATTGAGTAACCGAATAGAGAAAGAAGAATGAACGAGTTGTTGTTAGAGTTGCTCATGAAATAGTGAAATACAAATAGCGTCCATACGGAAATGAGCGATGCCACCCAGAACGCGTTGAGGAAACTTAAAATAGTACTTATTGTTCGGTTTAGAGATACATCGTTGCCCAGAAATAAAGCAATGAGTGCAATTGCTGGCAAACACGCAACAGCGAAGATCGCAGGCATGACAACGCTAAAGATAAAGCCAGCTAACACAAAGTTCCATTCGCCGATTACAACGAGCCATATCCCAGAAACAATTCCGCCAAACACCGTAAGTAAGGCGAGAAAGCTGGATATGGCTGCAATACTAAATGTTCCAACTGCTTTACATAGGTGAAGCATTGTGACTCCTGATGCAATCCATGAAACATGGGGTTAGGCAATCGAGGATGTCGGCAATAAATCACAATCTATCTGGTGTTTCTGTCAGTCGTGAAATCACGAGAGTGATTTGTTCCGACTGTATTGATAATTGTATTATCGGTCGTGCTGATAGATGGCAAAAAGTTTGTGTGGGGGGTAAATAAAAATTACAGTTGTTGCAACGCCTCAACGAGTTGGTCAACATGCTCTTTGGTGTGGGTGACGGACATTTGGATTCTGAGTCTGGCTTCGCCTTCGGGGACGACGGGGTGGCCGAAGCCGATGACGAAGATGTTGTGTTCGAGGAGCTGTTTGGACATGGCGATGGCTTTTTCGGTGGGGCCGACGATGATGGGGCAGATGGCTGTTGGGGAGTCGAAGACTTCGAAATCGGTTTTGGATTTGATCTGCTCGCGGCAGTAGGTGGTGATGTCGCGGAGTTTTTGGACGCGCTCGGGTTCGTTCATGAGGGTTTGGATCGCGGCGTTTGCACTGGCGGCGACGGTGACTGGGAGGGCGTTGCTAAAGAGCGTCGGTCGGCCTCGTTGGATGATGAGGTCGATGAGTTGTTGGGATGCGGCGATGAAGCCGCCGGCGCCGCCTCCGAGTCCTTTGCCGAGGGTGCCGGTGAAGATGTCGACGGTTCCGTTTTCTGGGGAGTATGGGCGTGGAGCGAAGACCCCCTCCGTCTGCTGCGCAGACACCTCCCCCGTCAGGACGGGGGAGGGGCAAGAGGGGTGCATGCCGTAGTGTTCGTGGGTGCCTCGGCCGGTTTTTCCGAGGACGCCGTGGGCGTGGGAGTCGTCGACGATGAGGAGTGCGTTGTACTCGTCGCAGAGTTTTCTCAGTTCTGGAAGGTTGGCGATGTCGCCTTCCATGGAGAAGACGCCGTCGGTGATGAGCCAGATTTGGCCGGTGATTTCGGGGTTGTTTTTGGCTTTTTCAAGGGCTTCACGGGCCGAGTTCATGTCGGAGTGTTTGTAGATTCCTTTTTTGACACCTTTCTTGATGACGGGGGTCAGGCGCATCGCGTCGATGATGCAGGCGTGGTTGAGTTCGTCGGAGATGATGATGTCGCCGGGTTCGCAGACGGTGGGGAAGAGTGCTTCGGTGGCGTTCCAGCAACTCACGAAGGTGTAGGCGGCTTCGGTGCCCATGTAGGTGGCAATCGTCTTTTCAAGAGCATGGTGGGGGGTGAAGGTGCCGCAGATGAAGCGGACCGAGGCGGTGCCGGCGCCGTAGGTACGCAACGCTTCGATGCCGGCGTTGACGACGGCGGGGTGGTTGGCGAGCCCTAGGTAGTTGTTGGAGCACATGCAGATGCGTTCGTGACGGCTGCCGTCTTCGTCGATCATGGTGACGAGGGCGTCCATGGGTGAATCGAGTGTTTGGAGAATTTTCATTTGCCCCGCGGCGTCAAGGGTGTCGAGCGTTTCTTTGGTGCGAGTGGTGAAGAGGGAAGTGGTGGACATGTGGTAAGACTCCTTGGATCATGTGATGGATTGTATGGGGCGAGTGACTTGCTTTCCCTTTCTTGGACTGATGTGTGATCGGCAAGATGCACCGAGAAGAAAGGGAGAGTAAATGAATGGTAAAGCAAACAAGGTGGTTTATGCGAGCTGGACATGAGGTGAGGAAGCATGGTCGTCATGGCTGCCCTGATGATGGAAAGGCAACTTGAAATCACAAATCCGACATGCCTTGGTCCTAGCAGCGGCGCGGATATGCAGCAGCGCCGATTTGTCACTTTGAATAAAGAAGAAAAATGGTGCAAGCATACACAAGGGAGAGGGTAGGAAGCACAGAGGGGGGAGGGGAAAAGGGGTGATGGGTTTGGTGCCGTTTACTGCTGGTTGTTTTTCTTCATGTACAGATGGAGCGCCATTTGCCCGTAGCGATGGGTTTCGGGTCCAAGGGCACCAGCCATTTCCAGATCAATATCTGTTACCACGAATTTGGGCTTGCTTGTTTGCCGAGCCAGATTTTTTTCAAAGGCGTCGATCATTTCCTCTGCGCTGGGATCATTGAGATCAATCTCAGTGGTTTCGCCGGCGCCAAGGGGGTGAGTTCTTCTGTCGTTGTTCAGTGCTGGTTCTTTTGCGGGTTCTTCTCGTCGATGTACGGCAGGCCAAGGAGTGCGCAATACGGCATATCCTGTGTCGTCGAGTTGGGCAATGAGCCGCCCGAATTGTGTTTTAACCCGGATCCAGTCGGATTCATCGCGTACCATTGGGTAGGGTGGGTCGAAGAACACAATGTGTACGGGTTTGGGGCATCGATGGATTGTTGTTGGTCCCAGCGCATCGCCTGTGATTACTTCGACGATTTCCTCAGCGCCAAGCATTTCGATGTTTGCTTCGAGCACTTTGGTTACTCGTCGATCACGCTCGATACATACGACTCGGCTTGCACCTCGGCTGGCGGCTTCGAGTCCTATTGTGCCAGTGCCGCTGAAACAATCAAGGACTGTTTCACCTTCGAAATGTCCGCGAAGCAAGTTGAACAGTGCTTCTTTGACCATGTCTGGGACAGGGCGAGTCATTGTTCCTTCAGGAGGAGAAGCGAGTACTCGACGACGATATGTTCCACCGATAATGCGCATATGCAGATACCCAAGCCTACTTTGGTCTTGAAGTCAAGCGAGAAAGCGAGAAGAGGTGCAATGGCAATGGGATTCTTTGTCCCGGCTTTTTCCAGTTTTTTGCGTTTGTGGGGAGGGTTGGACGAAGTGGAGCCAGAGGGGCCCCGTCGATTTGGCTTAGTGTGATTCAATCAGTGAATCAATTGAGCACAAAGCGGTCATGGGTGACTCTTCTCCGGTAACCAGCGACCAGAAAGGTACACCGGGTCCATCGTCGGCCCATCGGTTGAGCAAGGAGTTGGCATCTCTTGCCACTTGGGCAAGTCGATGTCCGCCGATATAGATGCATCGTTGGATTATCAGTGGGCCATCGTTGATGTATTCGAGTTCGGCAGAGACTCCAGCGATGGCTTCGACCACTTGTCCGAAGAGTTCCGGGTCATGTCGGATCAATACATCGGCATCATGCCAAAGGAAAAATCGTTGCCTCATCATGGGGGTTCTTGCGTGTCCCTCGTTGCGGGATCGAAGAATCGAAGCCAACCCTTTGGGTCCGTCGACGGTTCGGGCCAAGGTTTCGGTCGGGATAAGCCGTTCGAGCTGAGCACAAAGCCCTTCAAGGTCGAAGATGCTTCGCCCATGAAGCACGCATACCTCGGTGCCTGTTTGGGCACTGAGAAACTGTCCCAATGACACCCCGAATCGTGTTCGCAGTGTTGAATCGGCAGACCATGCGGCGACATGGTGCGTTTCGAGCTTGACCAGCATTTCGGGTTGCCAAGTGCTGGGCTCAAAGAGAAATCCGGTTGTCCCAAAATGGATGGACATATTCGATACATTCAGCGCACAACCTTTGCGCCAAATGCCTCTCCTCCTTTTCACGGATGTATTTGGGGTGGTGGTGTCCGTATCAGCAGGTACCCCAGCGCCTGCGACAGACCGAGTATGCCTCAAAATTCCCCCTACGCCACATAATCCGCAGAATCACACTCATAATTCATATCAATCAGTCCCATCTACGCTCAGTCTTGTCCCATTGGTGACTCGGGGGGCCTATTTTCGTCGGAGGGTTCATTGATGAATAGGAGAATTTGTGTTCGAACAGAGAAATACCATTTTCCCCGCTGCATCCCATAAAACCGTAGACGGATGCACTTTTACATCGCCTGTCCGTATTTTACCCCATATGGGGACCATTCTTGTGTTATTATTGGGCAGTCAAACGCATGAAGAGGGTACACGCCACTTTCCATATTTGGAGGAGGCCTACAGCATGAACGCGACCGTACATTCAATCACCCGGGCAATTGAAGCAACCAAACGGCTTGGTGAGCTTCCTGCCATTCCCACCCAAGATTGGGCATCGAGTGTCGCCAATGCTTTGGTCGATCTTGCTCCTGAGTTGGCTGTGGGTGTGCTCATTGCCCATCTTAATTCTGGGGATCAGGCAATTACCCCCATCTCGACGGGCATTGCCCACGCGGGGTTTGCCCAGCGAGAGCCAAGCCCTCAGGTGATCAACCAAGCTTTGTATCTCCAAGACAAACTCGAGCGTCTGTGTTCACTTGGGCTCGAGCTTCCTGAAAATGCGGCTGATCGCGGTCTTGTTGCACCCTTCTCGTTGTTGCACCCACGCTGGGCCACGACTCCCATTGGGCGAATATTCGCATCCCAGCATTTTGTCAATCCCATTCTTGCAGTGGTACCCATCACCCAAAGTGTTCCTGGTTTTGTGCTGATCATTGTCTTGGCATCGGGGCAGGAGAGCATTTCATCCCAGGGTTCGGAGCCCACTGGGTATGTTCTTGAAACGCTCTCGGGATTGCTTCCACTGATTGCTGACAAGGCCAACCTCGCGCTCGAGCAGGTTTCCAATCCCAAAGCCTGGCTTACCGATCGTGAGCACGAAATTCTTGACCAGCTCATTTTGGGATATTCCGTGCGTGTGATCGCTTCTCACCTTGGACGCAGCGCTCACACGGTGCATGATCATGTCAAGAACCTGCACAAGAAACTCGGGGCTTCATCTCGAGGGGAGCTTATTGCCAAGGCGCTGGGCTACCGCCCTTCGCCGGACGCTCATCCAACTGAACATCAACAGGTCCGGTTAGGTGCAAACCCGATTATTTTGACAAGCTCCCCCAAGCTCTCCGAGTTCAAACCCGTCCACAAGTCTCCTCGTCCAACGGCTCGTCC
Source organism: Phycisphaerales bacterium (assembly GCA_026982335.1). Classification (GTDB taxonomy): domain Bacteria; phylum Planctomycetota; class Phycisphaerae; order Phycisphaerales; family UBA1924; genus UBA1924. The sequence continues at coordinate 18,148 of JALSHH010000005.1, read as the reverse complement.
GTTGGAGCGACCGCCAGCACAAGCCGAACCCTAAGCACAAGAACAAGAAGGGCGAAGATTGGTTTTGTTACTGATATTGGTTCAAGATGTGCCGGGCAATCCGCTTGGCTAAGCTCGGATCAAGTCCAATTGGTTCACGAAAGAAACTGGGCTCGATTTGTCCTGTTGCATCGCGTGATCGGGCATAGGTTGAAAGTCCAATGCTTTGTGGTTCTATTCGCCAGTGGGGGCGACGCACCCGGTGTACCAACACTTCAACGACCACCTCAATCCTATCTTTTTCCAAATTATTTTCATGGCCCATGTGTCTGAGCTGTACACGGACTGTTCGCTCGTGTTGATTGGCAAAATCCTCCCATCCCTGTCTGAGCGAAGATTGATCACGGTCCCAGGCTGATCCGACTCCCAGCGTTCGCTTGGGAAAAGTCGTGATTACACCTCGCGTCACATCGACCCGATTGACAGCGAATCGATAGAAGGTCAATACTTGGCGTGTTGTTTCAAATACCTCGCGATATGAAGTATTTTCGATGATCACTTGGCCAAGCTTGGATTCCGTTTGGTCACCTTGGGCATGGTGGAATTTCGGCGTCGAGGCACACCCACTGAGCCCGCTGGCCAAACACACCACAATCAGATGCAGACGGCGTGTGCAGGTTTGTTTCATGTTCATTACTGTATTACCTCATTGAGTGCAGCGTGAACTTCATTGATCAGCTCGTTGATGTCCTTGGGGGCCACGCCTGTCGAGCCTATGGCAACTCGTACGATCCATTGGTCTTGAGCAATACCATTGTTGTTGGCAATTGGTACGACCGTATGCGAGAGCATGACCCGTTTGCGCTCATTAATTTGCTCGATTAATTTTTTGGTTTTGGTATTATCGCCCATCACGGAGAAACATACCAACCCAAGCGAGCGTTTTGTTGCAAGTTCAAGCCTTGGCTCGCTGATGACGAATTTTTCGAATACTTTGGCAAGGTCAATGTGGTCGCGGATATGTCTTCGCAATCCATCAATTCCAAAATACCGAATAACAAACCAAAGCTTGATGGCTCGCATTTTTCTACCCAAGGGCACATGCCAATTACGGTAATCAATCACCTCGCCGGACTCGCTTTGCCGGTCGTGTAGATATGCAGGTGTGATGTTCATCGAATCGGTCAGTGCCTGGCGATCTTTTACCCAGAAAAGGTCACAGTCAAAATTTGTCAAAAGCCACTTGTGTGGGTTGATACACAGTGAATCTGCATGCTTAATTCCATCGAGCACATACCGATGCTCGGGACACACTGCTGCAGCTCCTGCCCATGCTGCATCGACATGAAGCCAAGGGCGTTTGGCATCCGGGAATGTCTTGAGGTCGCGTCCGATTGCTGCCAGTGGATCCATCGCACCTGTTGAGGTTGTCCCTTGTGTTGTCGAGACCAAACATGGTGTGAGCCCTGCCTTGATATCTTGGTCGATGGCTTGGCTGAGTGCTTTGGCGTCCATTGCCAAGCTTTGGTCGACAGGGATGAGCCGAACTCGTGATCGATCTTCAGGAGTATCGGCCAATCCTGCGACCATGGCAGCTTTGATAACGGATGAATGCGCCTGGCTGGAAGTGTAAACTGTCATTGTTGAGCGGTCTCGCCCGCGTTTTACCTGTTTTTTTCGCCCGGCCAACAGTGCGGCAAGCACCGCTTCGCTGGCTGTTCCTTGGATGCAGCCGCCTCCGATGGAGTTTTTTCCATCAAATCGAAACTGATCGGGCAATCCGAAGAGTTCAGCTGACCAGTCCATCATTCGCATTTCGAGTTCGGTGGCACTGGGCGAAGTTGCCCAGAGCATGCCGTTGACATTGAATATTGATGAGACAAACTCCCCCATAATCCCGGGCATTGAAGCGCTGCATGGAAAATAGGCAAAGAATCTTGGTGATTGCCAATGCACCAACCCGGGTTCGATTATTGTTTCCAGATCGCGAACGATTGTTGTCCACGGGTTGTTTCCTTCCCCCTTTACCGGGGGGGTGTCGGGGAGTTTGGCGAGGATATCTCCGGGTGCCACAGCCGGTGACACTTCTCGATCTTGGAGGGATTTGATATATGACAAAGCCCATTGGGCGATTGCATCAAGGGCATGGAGGAATTCGCTTTCCTCGAAGCTGCGCAAAGCAATGGGGATGGTGTCATTGTTTTTGGTATTTGTGTTTGAATTGTCCATTTCTCACTCCAATCACACCAAAAATGCTTGCATTGCTTTTCTGGTTCTGCTATATCTGGACTGTTCAGTTCTCGAGCGCCGTGGGGGTTTTTGAGAGAGTTTGCTGGCTTGGCTGTTGGTGTATGGCCCCGTATTGATGATGGAATGGCCTTTGGGTTTTCTGTTGGGATGGATACGCTGGGCAGGCACGATGACAAGAAGGATATGACTTGTCGAACCCCCTGCGTCGTTGCCCCGGATATTTTCCGGGCCGCTCAACGACTCGTGTGGGTTGTGCGCGAGCATCGGTTGGTTTGTTGATGTCGCGTTTGTGCTCCGATTGATCTCAAAGCCGTCGCGGTGTCACATGGAAAAGATTGTGTGGATTTTCCTGTGCTGTTTCGTACTTTATTTCCGATTCGTTGTTCTTTGTTCGTTCATTCGTCATCGGGGCGTGTTTACCCTGTTGCGACCAGAGCAGCTTTGGGGGTTGCCGTACTGGGTGTTTTGGCGATTGATTCGCCCGTTTTGGCCCAAACCGATATCATTTTTACCGACAACGCCATTGAGGCGGGGCTTGGTGATGCTGCACGGGCGATTGCTCCGGGAGGGCGCTATGGCGTCATGGCGGGTGGCGGAGTAACAGGTGATTTTAACAACGACGGGTATCAAGATATTTTTATGCTTTCCGGCGGTGTCACCCTTGACTATCTTTTCATCAACAATCAGGATGGCACTTTCACCGACCAGGCTGCCGATTGGGGGTTTGACACACTTCAGCATACTTTTGGTGCATCTGCTGCCGATTACAACAATGATGGCCATCTTGATCTCTTCGTCACCGCATTTGGTGATGCGGCCAACGATGCGGTTGCAGGTGAGCACCGGCTCTATCGAAACAACGGCCCCGATGAAACGGGACAGTATTCGTTTACCAATGTTGCGGTTGAAGCAGGCGTCAATCGGCTCGTCGGAAATGTAAGAGATGGGTTAGGCACTGCATGGGGCGATTATGATCTCGATGGTGATCTTGATCTTTTCATTGCTGGATATATCGAAACGCAGGTTTGTAATCGTGTCTATCGGAATGATGGCCCCGATGAAAACGGGCAGTATACTTTCACGGATGTCACTGCGGAAACGGGGCTCGATATCCTCGGTATCCGAGGTTTTTTTCCACAGCTTGTCGATATGAATAACGACCGGTATCCTGAGCTCATTCTTATCGGTGATTCAGGAACAACCAAATACTACATCAACAATCAGGATGGTACATTTACCGACCGGACAGACATTGCCCGAGGAATGGAAACTGCCAACGGTATGGGTATTGATGTCGGTGACATCAATAACGATGGGCTTCTTGATATGTACATTACCTCCATCACCTACCCAACGACACAAGGTCCAGGAAATGTCCTGCTTATCCAAAATCAGGACCATTCTTATGACAACACGGCAAGAGACAATGGCACCTATGCAGGGCATTGGGGATGGGGAACCCTCTTTGTTGATTTTGACCACGACGGCGATCTGGACATTGCAGAAACCAACGGATTCCTTGGTACTTTTGCGGGGAATCCTGCCGTTCTCTTCGAGAATATCAATGCGGGTATCGAGTTCAACGAAGTTGCCGCTCAGGCAGGTTTTATTCATACCCAGCAAGGACGAGGCATGGTTCGCATGGATATCGAGAACGATGGCGACCTTGATATCGTCATCTTTAACAATAATGCCAACTTGAGTCTTTTCCGAAACGAAATCATTACGGATATCACACCTACTGACCGGAATTGGATTCGTATTCAACTCGATACGGGTGCGCGCGATTCACTTGCGCCCCACGGCATTGGTGCGATGGTCAAAATTATTGTTGGAGACCGCGTTCAGCTTTTGCCTATGCACTGTGGTGCAAGTTATGCATCAACTTCACCGATCGAAGTTCACGCGGGGCTTGCGGAGGCAATGACCATTGATCTTCTTCGGATTGAATGGCCCGACGGATCATTCACGACACGAACGGATGTGCCCGCAAATCAGATTTTGACCGTCAGTGCATCAGTCCATTCAGCGGACTATACCGATGACGGAGTGGTCAATGTTGATGATGTTTTTCATTTTCTCAAGACATTTTCCGCATCAAGTTTTGTTGCCGATCACAACGGTGATATGACTCTCAACTTCTTTGATATTGCAGCATTCCTTGCTGATTACCGAGACGCATTGGTTCCATAGCATTTTCAAAAAACAGATTCAGATTGTGCCGAAACCACACGAAACCACGGATGCTGGCCATTTCCTCTGGAACCATCCGTGGTTTTTTATTGTTCTTTTTCATTTAATTGGCAACGATCAATATCAGAGCGAATCCGCTCGCTGACATCTTTTGGCTTTCCGCCCGTGCGCAATTCTTCAAGTAATCGCAGGTAGGTATCATATCGTTCTGGGGCAATTTTGCCCGCTTCTACAGCAGCCTTGACTGCGCATCGAGGTTCATGATCATGTGAACAGTTGGTGAACTTGCATGTGTGCACAAACGGCGCAAACTCAGGAAATAACCACCGCAACTCCTCAGGTGATATTTTGGCCAACCCAAAGAACCGAATTCCGGGGGTGTCAATGATGCGAATGTCGGGTTCAATAAAGTGCATTGTGCTGGCGGTTGTTGTGTGCCGACCACGGTTATCTGTTTGGCGAACAGTTCTTGTTGCAATCTCAAGGGATTGATCCAGGGCATTGGCCAACGAGCTCTTGCCCACGCCGGAATGCCCTACAAATGCACATGTTTTTCCGATGAGGAATTGGCGCAGTTCATCGACCTGCGTGCCCGAATCGTCGTTGGGGGCTGCGGCACATATTGCAATTGGGATTCCGGCCTGTTGGTATGGTTTGAGTGTCTTGAGTGTTTCATCGAGTTCATTGGGTGCGAGCAAATCTGTTTTGTTTACAGCGATTATTGGTTTGCAGTTACCCCATTCAATAGCCACCAAATATCGATCAATTAGTCTTGGGTGTAGTGGTGGTGAAACAACCGACACGACAATGACCACGATGTCAACATTTGCTGCCACTACTCGTTCTTTGTGCGTGTCATGCGAGTCCGGTCGGGCGAGTTTAGATTTTCTTGGCAGGACGCTGACAATTTCGTGGGTCACGGAGTCGGCTGGTATGTCGAGTTTGGCAAACATTACCCGATCTCCCACGGCGATACCATTTTGCTGGCGTCCGGCTAATTCTGCACTTAGTCGACAGAACAGATGCCGGGACAAATCTGCTCCATTGCATTCTTTGGGAAGCACGGTTGCACGACGGCGCGTCAATCCAACAACGCGTGCCTCGGCCAATTTTCGATTGTTGGGTGTGTTTTCGTGTTTATGGGCAAAGTCTCGTTCAACGATTCTCAAGACCCAATTGATCAATGGGTCGGGTCGTTGTTTGCTTCGTCCGAGTTGTTCGCCGTCGATTGACTCGCGGTTTTTGGTATTTCGTCGTTTTTGTGCATCGGAGCGTTGCTTGCGTGCTTCGGCATAGAGCCGATCTTGTTCGCCTTTGGGCAGTGATTTGAGTAATGCTTCGAGTTTTTGGCGTTGATGCTTGTTCACGCTTTGATTCTTAGCCTTCAAACGCATTGGTTCTGTTATTATTTGATCTTTATCAGCTTACTGCTTTGGGTTGCAGTGGGGGCTGAATATTTTGGGTCTGTGAGCATGTCAGTGACTCATTTTTCTTTGTGGTACATCTTGATTCGATCGTGTACACTCGTGTATGAGCGTACATATGCACGACGGGATTGATGTATCGAAGGTTCAGCTTACACCTGAGCAGCAACGGGCGGTGGAGTACGAGGGTGGGCCTGTGATTGTGCTTGCTGGACCTGGCACGGGTAAGACGCGGGTGATTACGATGCGTGTGGCCCACATGATCGAGCACCGGGGGATCGAGCCCGAGCAGATTGTGGCGGTGACTTTTACCAATAAGGCTGCAGGCGAGTTGGGGGATCGACTTGGAAAGCTGGTTGGTTCGACCATTGCGGCGCGGGTGATGGCGAGCACTTTTCATAGTTTGGGACTTGGGATTATTCAACGATTTGGTGATGTGCTCGGGGTGCCTTGCGAGCCAATTTTGATTGATTCATCACAGCGCAAGCAGCTTCTTCGGGAGATGATCAAGGAGCATCGGCTGTATCGGTACGCGATGGGCAACGGAATCGACAGCGCGATTGGGCTGGCGAGTGAGACGATGAAAGAGCTTCGGAATCTGGGGATGACCAGTGCTGATGCGATGAGATGGCTTGATCAACAGCGCAGCGTTTTGGATGATTTGGAAAGAAGTGAAGCGGACGCACGGTCGGCGGAGCTTGACCGATTCGAGCAGGCGGTGTTGGTGTATGGGCACTTTGAGTCGCATTGCTTGGCGCGTGGGTGGATTGAGTATGACGATCTGATCATGTTGCCCAGCAAGTTGATGCGTGAACATCCGCAGATCGCATCGATTTTGCGTCACGATCACAAGCATGTGGTGGTCGATGAGTTCCAAGATGTTAACGCAGCGCAGATTGAGATGATTCGTCAGCTTTGCCCGGCGAAGATGAATCCGGATTTATGTGTGGTTGGTGATGATGACCAGGGGATTTATGGGTTCCGTGGTGCGGATGACCAGGCCTTTGCACATTTTTCAACGATCTGGAGGGGAGCGCCGAGGATCATGCTCACTACAAATTTTCGCAGCGCACAGGCGATTGTCGAGGCAAGCAACGCGGTGATTGATCGGTCGATTGTGCGCTTTGATGCGACCAAAGAAGCCGTTTCGCATGCCGGTGAGGTGGTGGATTCGGGAGTTGAGCTCGTCAAGCTCAGCGATGACAAACAGTGCGGCGAGGTGATCGCAGCGATGATTCTCAAAATGGCCAGTGAGGCGAGGAAGGGGAATACAGGCGGGACGCCTGTGCTACCGGGCGAGGATGAAGAAGGGGAATTTAGTTTTGGATCATGCGCGGTCATTGCGCGGACGGGCAATGAACTTGACCGGATTGGGCGGGTGCTGATGCTCAAAGGTATCCCGGTTGAGTTTCGAGAGAAGACCAGCCCGATGGAAGATGAAGGGGTGCGCGATGTCATTGCTTGGGCCAGGGTGCTTGGTGATCCGAACGCGACAGCGGATGTCAAGCGAATTTTGGTTCGGCCACGATATCGGTGTGATGCGATTAAGGTCGGTGGGTTGATCTCGCGGTGGAAGGCGCTGCGATCAAGGTGGATTGAGGGTGATGTCGACGCCACGGATCCTGGAGCGTTGCTCGACTGGTTGGCTGTTCATAGCAGCGAGGTTGATGCGCAGTTGGGCAAGCGAGTGAAGCAGATGCACACGCTGGCGGGTGAACTTGGAAAGATTGCCAGTGAATCGTCTGCGGCATCGGTGATTATGGAGATCATCAAGCGGACCGGGGTGGTACATGGTGAGCTTGGCGATGGTCGGCTGCGAGCATCGCGGGTGGCGTCATTGGTGGCGTTGGTGGGTTTTGCGTGTTCGCGGGCGAGTCGGTTTGATGCGCCGGGTGATTTGCCCGCGATGATGCGGTATTGGGAGGATCTTGATCCCAACGAGCAATCGCTCGGCGAGCTGCCCGAGCATCGGGTGGTTGATCGGGATGACGGGTTTGGGGCAGATCATGACCCAGGTGCGGTGGCGATGTTGACTGCCCATGCGTCGAAGGGATTGGAGTTTGAGACGGTATTTATTCCTCGGGTTGGGCCTCCGCATGGGTATCCGATGACCGCGGGGAGTGATGATGCGGTGCTGCCTGAGGGGATTGTGGATCGAGCGGGTGATGCTCGCGATGTCAAATCCAGACGAATTGATGAAGAACGACGGGTGTTTTATGTGGCGCTGACGCGGGCCCATACCAGGGCGGTCCTTTTGGCCAAGTTGCCGAAGAAGTCGAGCTCGGTGAACTTTGCGCTCGAGCTGCGCGAGGCGCTGGGACCGAACCTACTTGAGCGCGAGGAATCTGAGGTACTTGATCTGGCTGCCGATGGCGATGCAGTGTCGAGGTTGGGGGCGGAGTTCAAAGCAGCAGATCGGATGCGCGATGTGTTTGATCAGGCACGGCAAAATCAACGCCGGTTGGCAGCTTCGGCGATGGATGCGATGGAATTGGGTGAGATTGGTCGCGATGAGCTTGCCTCGAGGCTCAAGATTGCCGCCGATGGGATGGCGGTGATTAATGAGGTGCTGCGGACGGGTGAAGTGCCCAAGTGGGTTGATGGTACGAAGCTCAAAGGGTTGGCGCGAAGGCTTGTCGATGTGATCGAGGAGAAAAAAACGGGCGATGAGAAGCAATTGTACCATAGGCTAGAGGGACCTTTGACGCTGAGTTTTACACAGATATCGGCGTATCTGCATTGCCCGCGCTGTTATCTTGTCGAGTATGAGTTGAGGCTGCCGGGCGAAGAAGGAGCACCCGCAGCTGTGGGCAAGGTGGTGCATGCGGCACTCGAAGTGTTTTACCAGCACTGGCGAGAGGCCGATGCGGAGGGGGGAACCACGCCTGGGCTCGAAGCACTCGAAGCATTGGTGCGTGAAAAGTTCTTTGGGTATTGGCCCAAAGGGATTGAGGTGGAAGGGGATAAGCTCGAGCAGGCGTTGGCGATGGTGGGGACGCTTTGGACGAAGATGCACCGAGATGATGTACATATCGAGGAGCTTGAGAAGAAGATGGTGCTGCCTTATGAGTTTGGTGGGGTGACACACAAGATCAAGGCGGTGCTCGACCGGGTTGATGCGACAGCTTCGGGTGGTCGGCGGGTGATTGATTACAAGACAGGCAAGCCAAGGAAGGAGCTTGTTGAGCCCAAGAAGGATGATCTTCAGCTTGGGATTTATGCGATGGCGCTCGAGGAGGCGTTTGGGGATCCTGGGCCTGGGAGTGTGTGCGAATATTGGGTGCTCAGCGATGGTTCGGTGGGGTCGATAGCAATGGATGCGATTGATATGGAGCGGGTGCGTGCAAAGATTGAGCGAGCGATCGCGGGCATGTTGGCGGGCGATTGGGAGCAAAGTTCAAGGTGCCGGGGGGGGCGTTGGGATTCGGTATGCTCGATTCTTGATGAAGTTCAAAATCTGGAATGATGAATCTGGCAGAGGATTCAGGTTTTTTGCCCAATTGGGTGAAGCGCAGGCGGCATCTGGCGGTAGAGCAGATGCAGTCTGGGTTTGGGAGCAGCTTTGTGGATTTGAGACAAACACGCAATATTTTGGTGATGGGTGTGCTGGGCTTGATGGCCGCGTGGGCTTGGGGTGCCGATAGCGATGAAGTCATTGGGGATCAGGACGGGGTGGTTCGGGTGGAGTTGTCCAATGGACTCGAAGTGGTGGTGGTGCCTACGGGTGAGGGCAGCGATGGGCAAGGTGATGGGAGTGATGGAAGGGGGGGGGGCGATGATGTGCAGATCTGGCTGATTGTTCGGGCGGGGTCAATGTATGAAACTGACCAAGAGCGTGGGGCGGCAATGGTGATCCAACGGGCGATCGTGGCGGGGACTGCTCGTTTTTCGGGCGATGAGATCGCAGAGATTCTTCATGCGAGTGATCTTGGGGGCGGACATCAAGCGGGGTGGTTCGTGGGGTTTGATCATGGGGCGTATATGGGGCAGGTTGACCGAGGCGATGGGCAGGCCTTTGAGCGTGTGTTGGCATTTTTTGGAGAAGTACTCGATGGGGCGTCTTTGGTGCTCGATGAAAAGCGTGTGCAGCAGATCATTGCAGAGTTGATCGAGGAGGTTGAGGATGAGTCTTCGCCCCAGATGCGCTCGCGTGCACGGTGGTTGCCAAGGTTGATGAAGGGAACTTTGTTTGGAGATCGGCTTCCCAGAGCACGGATCGAAGAACTCAGGGAACTCAAACCCCAGCAGGTGCGAGGATTTGGGGATCGGCTGTATCATCCCGGGCAGGCGGTGGTGCTTGTGGTGGGGGATGTGGACGCCCAGGGGATTGCGCAGCAGGTGGATCAAGCACTGGGTTCGGTTGCTCGTGGGCAGCGCGATGTGATGGTTGATGGACGGATCAAGATTGATGTGTCGATGCGAGCGGTGTTCGATGATGAGCTTGGGCTTGAGAAGCATCAGGGAGCGATGATTTGGTTTCGTGATCGTGATGATGGGGCGGAAGATCGGTGGAGTGATCGGGCGAGGCGTTATCGTCTTTCCGATGCGCGTGAGGCGGTGATTGGTCGGGTTGCTGGTGAAATCGTTCGGTATCGTTTGGGGCGTCAGGGTGTAGAAGCCTTTGGCGGCCATGGGGAGGTTGGTGTCGATCAGTTAGATTTGTTTGGGCAGGTTGATTTGGTACAAATCGGGATCGAATCTTCGCAGGGACGGTGGGAGGATTCAATCCGTTTTTTGGTGCGTCAGTGTGATCGGCTGGCGCGTGATGGGGCAACGAGTGAAGAGGTGCGCCGGGCTCGTCGATCGTTGCTGTCGCGTTGGCATCGGGATGCGGATGATTGGGTGGGATTGTCGAATCGTGATCGGATGGGGTTGATGCATTGGTTGGTAACGACAGGCCGGCCGATAGTTGATATGGTGCATTGGGATCGGTTGGCGACGGAGCTGATGAACGGGATTCGTGACGAAGAGATTCAGCAGGCGGTGCGTGAGCTGGTGGATCCTCAGCGGGCGTGTTATGTTGCGCTGGTTCCTGAGGGAGGTTCTGGAGGGGCGCCTGGCGAGGGAGCCGGGCAGGCTCAGGGGGCTGGCGATGATGCTGAGGGGGTGATCAGGATCGTGACTCAAGCGATGGGTTCGGCGTTGGAGCCGATTGATCCGCGGTGGATGGAGCAGCTTGCCGACTCGTTGCTCGATGCTCAGCCTGATGGCGGTGAGGTTGAAGAGGTGTTCCGGCATGGGGCTTCGGGGGTGTGGAGTGCGAAACTCGACAATGGAGTCCAGATTTTGGTGAGGTCGATGGGCGATGGTGGTGATGATGATCGGGTGTATCTGACCGCGACCCTTTGGGGGATGGTGTTTGGTGCTGGTGGGTTTGATGATGACGAGGTGCTTGCGGGGTTGATCGCCTGGCGTGAGCCTGCGACCGAATCACGCGGAGGGCGCGCAATCTTGGCGTATCTGGGTGAGCACGGGATCGAGGTTGCTGCCAAGCAGGGCGATGGACATGTGCAGCTGCGTGTCGATGCGCCTGTGGAATCATTTGGGCAGGCGATGGAGCTGATGTTTGTGCTTTTGGACCGCCCGATGATCGAACTCGCAAATTTTAAGCGATGGCAGATCGAATGTGATCAGGTAGGGGCGGATCCGCTCGATGAGGCGATTGACGCTTTGTATGGCGACATGCCAAGAGATCGTGTGGATGATGAGGAGGTTTCGCTTGATCGGGCCCAGCGAGTCTTGACCCAGATCGTGCGCAATGCCCGGATCGACATCGCGATCGCGGGGGCGATTGATGCGTCTGCAGCGATCGAAAAAGGGGCTGAGCTTTTTGGGGCATTGGTTGATCGTTCAGACGATGAAACTGGTGCCGAGGTCGGGCTCGTTGATGCTCAAGTGGGCGAGTTTGGGAGCGAGCGAGTGATCCGGGTGGAGAATGATCGGGAGCAAGAGCATGGGATTGCAATCGGATATGTAGGTGAAGCAGGCCAAGATTTGCGTTCGTTGCGCTCGCAGATTCTCGCAGCGATGGTACTCTCGGAGCGGATGAAAGAGCAAGGGCAAGCCAGTGGGTTCGATGGATCGCTTCGCGCCAATATCTGGACATCGGATGTGTTGGTGGACAGGGTGTTTTTGCTTGTTCGGGTGTGGTGCGAAGAAGAAGCGTTTGAGCCGGCGCAGCAGGTGGTTGATGAAACGATCGAGGCGATGGTGCGCCTGGGGATCGGTGGTGATGAACTTGCAAGGGCAAAGGGAAGGGTTGATGCGTTGATCGGGCGGTATTTTGATACGCCTGGGTATTGGAGCGTGCGGATGAGCATGCTCGGGTTCCATGGGCGACAGGTCGATGACCTTTGGCAAATTCGGCAGGGGTATCGGGAGATTGATGCGCCGTATATCACGCAAGTGTTTCGAGCACTCATTGGGGGAAATGATCGGTTCCAGATTGAGATTGTTGGTGTGGAGAGGTGAGGAAAGAAAAAGCCGCCCGTGATGGGACGGCTGGTTGCTTTGGAAGATCACAAATGGGGTGTTTGTGTGCTTGGTTTGTGCAGCAGGGTGGCACTTTGGACACGACTTTGGGTGTTATTCGAGTGCTGCGGCACCAGAGATGATCTCGGTGAGCTCGGTGGTGATCTGGGCCTGACGCATACGGTTGAACTGCCGTTTGAGCAGGTGGGCCATTTTGCCGGCGTTGTCGGTGGCAGCTTTCATCGCAACCATGCGGGCAATGTGCTCGGAGACGATTGCATCGTTGAAGCACTGGAAGGTGACCGCTTTGATCGCGGCGGGGAGTAAATGATTCAGGAGTGACTCCGCATTAGGGGAAAACTCGTAGACATCGGAGAATCCGGTCTTGGGTTCATCGGTGGTGGCTGATTCGGTTGACTCTGGGGTTGAGAATGGGAGGAGTTGGAGGGTGGTGACGCGTTGTTTGCCTGCGGAGAAGTATTTCATGTAGATGATGTTGACCTTGGAGATTTCGCCTGCGATGAACCGGTCGATGTAGGTGGCTGCGAGTTTTTCGATGTCTTCGTAGGTTGGTTTGTCGCCGAAGTGTGCATGGAGGGTGTAGTCGGTGAATCCGGCGAACTTGAGGGCATTGGCGCCTTTTTTGCCGACCACTTCAAGGATGGTGTTGTTGTCGGTTTGTGCTCGAAGGTGTTTGATGGCGGCGCGGGTGATGGTGCCGTTGTATGGTCCGCAAAGTCCGCGGTCCGCGGAGATGACGAGTGTGAGCTCGGGTGCATCTGGGTTTGGTTCTTCGAGCAGGGGGTTGCCCTCCCCGACGCCTGCATCGCCGAGTTTGGCGACGAGTCCGAAGATGGATTCGGTGTACGGGCGCGAGGCGACGGAGGCAGATTGTGCGCGCGAGAATTTGGATGTGGCAATCATTTGCATCGTGCGCGTAATGCGCTTGATGTTATTGACAGCGTTCATGCGTTTCTTGATGTCTTGTGTGTTTCCCATGGGTCGAGATGGTAGGCGAGCAATGGGCTCGGTGGCGGGCAGTCGATGAGGCATTTGGACAGAAAAAGCCGCTTCTGAACGAAGCGGCCCTGCGGTTGTTTGGGTGATGATTGGTCTTTGTGCTGGTGGTGGGGGGCGAGAAAAGTAGGATCGGGTGTGCCTTAATTGGGAGGGGCTTGGGTATGAGGCGGGTTGATGGTGGGGTTCGGTTGGATTGGGCTTGGATGCGTGGTGGTTGGCCGTTTTGGAGTGGTGGATTCAAAGTTCATGGGGAAGGCGATCGAGAGGGCGGTGATTTGAGGGATCAGGTGGGTTTGGTTTGGATTGATGTTTTGTGCAGCGTCGGACATCGGTGGGTTCCTCTTTTTTCTTTGGGTGTGATTTGTCACCAAATGAACAGGTGATGTCTGGAGGATGGCACCGATGGCGTAAGGGTGCCAGTGGCTTTGTGCAATTCTGAGATCATGAGAGGACGAGGGTATCGAATGCGAGGGCGACGCCGGGTGGGAGGGTTGCGTTGGTCTTCGCGTGGAGGATGTCGTGAGTCATGTGGACGAAATAAGTCCGAAAAGGGTTGATTTTGGCAATGGTTTCGAGGGCTTGGTCGATGGTGAAATGGGTTGGGTGCGGGCGATAACGCAGGGCATCGAGGACGAGGGTTTTGGTGGGTTGGAGTTGGGTAAGGGTATGGTCGGGGATGTGGGAAACATCGGTGCAATAGGCGAGGGGGAGAAGGTTTGATTTGGAGCCGGGCATGTCGAAGATGAATCCGAGGATGGGGAGTTTGCCGTGGTTGAGGGTGATGGGGGTGATCTCTAGGCCGAAGAGGGTGAAGGGATGGTTGGGTTCGATGGTGTTGGGGATGAGTTTGGCGATGAAGGATTTCTGGATGTTTTTGTGAGGCTCAAAGATGTGTTGATAGACGCGGGTGAGTGAGGTCATGGTGTGGGTGTCGGCGTAGATGTTGATCGGGGCGTTCATGACCTCGTTGAATCTGCGGATCTCGTCGAGCCCGAAGGTGTGATCGACATGGTTGTGTGTATAGAGGATGGCGTCAATACGAGTGATTTTTTCGCGAAGGACTTGCTGGCGCAGGTCTGGGGAGGTGTCGATGAGGATGACACGGTCGATGCTATCGGGGTCGGTGAACTCGATGGTGGCGCTGGTTCGGGTGCGGGTGTCTCGGGGATCGGTGGAGGTGCATGTTGGGCAATCGCAGGCAATGATGGGGATGCCTGCGGAGGTTCCGGTGCCGAGGAAGCGGAGTTTCATGCGTGGATGATAGCGTGCATGAAAAAGGGCAGCATGGACACTGCCCTTGTGGGATCGGGTTTGGGGCCGATGGTGGGTAGGGTTAGGCAGCTTGTGTGTGGAATCCTGGGTTGTATGATGGGTTGAATCCGGGGTTGAAGGTGCCTGGGAATGGGGCGAAGCCGTTGAATGGTGTGTTGGATTCGAAGTTGCCTTCATTGTTCCAGTCTGAGCTTTCATTCCATGCGTTGTTCCATCCATTGTTCCAGCTGGCGTTGTTGTTCCAGTTGTTGAATGGGGTGTTCCCATTCCATGCACCTGGGAAGGCGTTCCAGTTGTTTGGGTTGAAGCCGTACCAGTTATGGGCGTTGTTCCACGCTGAGAATGGTGTGTTCCAGTTGTTGAATCCCTGGAATCCTGGGAAGGTGTTGTTGAATCCGAAGCCTGAGAATGGGGCTTGGTTGTTCCAATTCCATGGGTTTGGAAATGAGTTGTTCCAGTTGTTGTTGAAGTTGCCATTCCAGCCTGTATTCCAGTTTGATGGGGAGTTGCAGGGGAAACCCGGGAATCCGAATCCGGTGGCTGGGAAGTTTGATGCGAATGGTGTACTAAACATGGTGTGTTTCCTTCTCTGGTGCACATTCTCTGGTGCAGAGGTGTTTTGGTGTGATCATCGCGAAGCCGACCCATATCGGCGCCGTATGGGTGGAATCGGCGTGGCTCGGAGGGGGCTTTGGTGGGATGAGGGAGAAGGAGGTTGATTTGGGGATTGTGGGGTGGAGTGGTGTGGGGGGCGCAGAGAGTGCGCGAGCAGTGGAGCTTGGTTCGACGATCCTGTGGGTGTGCTCCCGGAGAGCCGGGGGAGACGAAAGCGTTATGGACGGTGGTAGGTGGCTTGGCAGTTGGGGGCTTCGGTGATGGATACCGAATGGACTTTGGCTCTTGGGGCGAGGGATGGGTCGAGTTTGGCGGCGAGCTGGTCGGCGATGTATTGGGCGATGTTTTCAGCGGTGGGGTTGAGGGTATCAAAGGGAGGGATGTTGTTGAAGGAGTTGTTGGTAAAGGGTTGGCAGATGTCGATCAGTGTTTTTTCGACGAGGTGGAAGTCGCAGAGGAGGCCTTCGTTATCGAGTTGATCGCCGGCGATGGTGGCGGTTGTTTTGAAGTTGTGGCCATGGAGTGGTTCGAGGTGGCCCATGAGGATGATGGCGTGGGCGGCGCAGAACTCGTGGGTGACTTGGGTGGTGAAGGTTGGGGGCATGGGAGGAGGATAGGCAATGGGTAATGGGCAGTAGGGAATAGGCAATGGGCAGTAGGGAATAGGCAATGGGAAGAGGGAGAGTAGAAGAAGGAGGGAAGAGGAAGACCCCTTCCGTCTGCGAAGACGCAGACACAACCGCCCGATGGGTGCTCCCCCGGAGGCCTGGGGGAGGCGGAAGAGGGGAGAAGATCGTTGTTTTATGGGTTTGGCTCGTTTGGAGGGGGTGGGGTTGGATGGGTTTTGTTCCAGGTGGAGAGGGAGCGCAAGGCCATGATGGCGATGATGATGTTGGCGGTGACGCCTGCGGGTGACTTGGCGATGAGGTTGAAGGCGATCCAGCAGATGGATGCGAGGGCGGCGAAAATGAAGCCGTCTTTTTTGTGGATGCCGAGGCGATACATAGAGAGAAACATGAAGATGGCGGCGGCCCAGTCGAGGCCGAAGTATCGGTCGAGGGCGAGGAAGTTGAAGATTGATTCTGGCATGGGAGAGGGTAGGGGGGAGGGGGAGGGCAGCAAAGCGAGAAAGCCACAGAGCAGTAAATAAGAGGGAGGAGAGGAGTGGATTGGCTACAGAGCATGTAGGGGCACAGAGAAGGAAGGCTGAGAAGGGATGGAGAAGAAGGAGAGAGGGGGCACCTAGAGTGTGGGATAGGAATAGGGAGTGTTGCGATGGGTGATTCTGGGTTGATTTTGGGTGTAAGTGGGTTGCGGGGGATTGTTGGGGAGAATCTGACGAGGGAGGTTGCAGAGGCGTATGCGGCAGCATTTGGAGAATGGCTTCTTGAAGTGAATGAAGCAGCGAGGAAAGTCATCGTTGTTCGCGATGGGCGTGCGGGAGGTGATGAGGTGTATCAGGCTGCAATGAATGGCGTGGCATCGAAGGGATTCGATGTTGTGGGGTATGGTGTGGCGATGACGCCGACGGCTGGGGTAGCGGTACATGGCGATGTAAGTGGCGCGATTGTGGTGACAGCGAGCCATAATCCGGGGGAGTGGAATGGATTGAAGTGTTTGATTCCTGCAGGGAATGGTATGAGTGGGCAGGCGCCGTCGAAGGATGACGCCGACGCGATTATTGCAGTTTATCGGCAGGTCGAGATTGATCGGGAATCAGTTGGTGGGATTGGTCGAATCGAAGAAAGCGATTCAATGGTTGTGACCGTGGGGCATTGTGATCGCGTGATGGAATGCTTGGGTTGTGTTTTGGATGAGGTGGGAGGGAGTGGATTCTCAGCGGTGCTCGATTCGGTGAATGCTTCTGGAGCAGCTGGTGCGAAGATGTTGTTGGAGCAGTTGGCGGTAGAATACAAGCAGATTTTTGGTGATGGCACCGGTATCTTTCCGCATACACCTGAACCTACGCGGGAGAACCTTTCGGGGGTGGGTGGGTTATGTGATGTGGTGCCTGGGATGAAGGCGGATGTAGGTTTTGCGCAGGACCCCGATGGGGATCGGTTGGCGGTGGTAGATGAGCTGGGGGGGTATATTGGGGAGGAATATACGCTTGTTTTGTGTGCGATGGCACTGATGGAAGCTCGGATGTGTGTGGAAGAGAGAGCGGAGAAGATCCGGCTCGGCGAGTCGAGTTACCAAGAGAAGAACGATAAAAAGAAACCTGTGTTTGTGGTGAATCTTTCGACTTCTCGGATGATTGATGATGTGGCGGCTCACTATGGCGCGGAAGTGGTGCGGACGGCGGTGGGGGAGGCGAATGTTGTGGAGGCGATGAAATCGCTGACCGCTTCTGGGCGCGATGTGGTGCTTGGGGGGGAGGGCAATGGGGGAGTGATTTGGGCACAGGTGACTTATGTGCGAGATTCGTTGTCGGGGATGGGGTTGATTTTGTCATTGATGGCTCGGACGGGCAAGACGGTGAGCGAGTTGGTGTCGATGGTGAACTCGTTTGGGCCTACGGCGAAGGTGAAGAGGGATGGATATACGATTTTGAAGATCAAATTGGATTTGGCGAGCAAGGCAGATGCGGAGCCTGTGGTTGCGCATCTCAAAGCGGTGTATTCGAATCGGAGGGATTGCCGGGTTGATTTGGTCGATGGGATTCGGATTGATTGGGATGATCGCGGGGTGTGGGCGCATGTGCGGGCAAGCAATACTGAAGCGATTATGCGGGTGATTGTGGAGGCTCCCAGTGAAGAGGAGGCTAAAATGGTGGTCGGGGAGATTGAGGGAGAGATTGGGAGGGAAAAAACCAAAGACTAAGAAACTATCTCAAAACCCACCCGATAGCCGATAAACGCTCTGGTCATGGATGACCAGAAGGAGGTGCCAGGATGGCTAAACGACATCAACGACGAAAAACG
>JALSHH010000004.1 GCA_026982335.1 Phycisphaerales bacterium | reverse complement strand
CGAAGCTGTCAAGGACTTTCTGCTAAAAAATTAAATTTATGCCAACTCGTCCGCCTTCGTCGCCAACTCGAAATCTTTATAGGTAATCCCGCTGGCGTCGTGCGTCGAAACACTCAGCGTCACTTTGTTGTATCGAATCAGCATGTCGGGGTGATGCTCAACCAATTCGGCATACTTGGCGATCGCATTGACAAACTTCATCGCAGCAGAAAAATCGGTAAACTCGAAAGTCCGCTGAATCTGATTGTTAAGCTCAACCCATTCGCTATGGGATTCGAGGCAGGCCTCGATCTGTTCTTCGTTCATCTTGACAAGTGCTTGCTCGGTCATGGGCTCCTCCTGAGAGCATGGGCAATGAAGATTCTTACCCAAAGAGATACACATTTCCTCAGGCAACGGTTGCCCTGAACACCCAGTGTACCCACAATCTCTCGTGCATGAGTCCAAGATTCCCAATCAACCTCTTTTTCGCCAAACCACCCGCCTGGCACCATCCCCAACCGGGGCCCTGCACCTGGGCAACGCCTTCGCCTTTGTGATCAATTGGGCTCTTGCCCGTAAACTCGGGTGGCATATCGCCTTACGAATTGAGGACCTCGATACCCCACGGGTCAAACCCGGGGCCATCGACCAGACCATCCATACACTCGAATGGCTCGGGTTGGACTGGGATTCGGGGCCCACAACCCAGACCGATCGGCTCGATCGGTATCAGCAGGCCATGATCACCCTCGCCCACGGGCAACATGTCTATCCCTGCGAGCTCACCCGATCCCAGATCGAGCAGGCTGCCTCGGCGCCGCACACAAATGATCCAGATCAACACGAAACCCGATTCGACCCCTCCCTCCGCCCAACCGAGATCCCCAAGACATTCCATGATGCGGGAACCAACTGGCGATTACGCGTCGAGCCCGGCACCATTGCCTTTGAAGACACCCATATGGGGGCCCAGGCCTTCGATCTCAACACCACCCGAGGCGACTTCGTGGTCTGGACGAAACGCTGCACCCCAAGCTATCAACTCGCCGTCGTCGTCGATGACCACGATGCCGGGATCACCCAAATCGTCCGAGGAAACGACCTGCTCGACTCGGCAGCACGCCAATTGTTGCTTTATCGCGCTTTGGAGATCGAATCTGAGCCAACCTACACCCACCTGCCCCTGATCCGAGGCTCCGACGGGCGACGACTCGCCAAACGCCACGGCGACACCCGAATCGACACCTACACCCAATCCGAGACACCTCCCGAAAAAATCATCGGACTCCTCGCCTACTGGTGTAAAATCACCCACCAAAGAACACCAATCTCCATCAACGAGTTCAAAGACCGATTCTCACTCGATACACTCCCCACAGACGATATCGTTTTTACCCCCGAGGATGACGCATGGCTTCGATCATAATCAGCCGACCACTTTGGATACTGCTCGCACTGACCCTGCTGACCCTGCTGACCCCGTTGACCGGATGCTCGAAGCCTGCCGTGGTCGATGGAATCATGCCCGTTGAAATTGCAGGGAAAACTTTCCACCTAGAAATCGTCGCCGACGATGCCACCCGCGAACGCGGGCTCGGCGGACGCACCGAGCTCGATCCCGACAAAGGCATGCTCTTCTCGTTCCCCGATGCCAAGATCCGATACTTTGTCATGCGTGATTGCGTCATCGACATCGACATCATCTTTCTTGATAGCGCCGGGCGAATCACCGCCATGCACCACATGCCCATCGAACCACCAAAACAAATCAACGAATCCCAGAGCACCTACGAGCGTCGGCTAACCCGATATTCTTCTCGCTACAACGCCAAGTATGCCATCGAACTCGCCGGAGGCATGCTCGAAACCCTCGATCTCGAAGAGGGTCAACTCATCAAAATCGACACCGAATACCTCAAAACAATCACCCAATAAACACGCAAAAAGTAGCTCGAAAACGAACACGACCAGTTACCGGAGCTCTTCGACCCTGCCCGCTGTAGGGGTTTGACGGGCTGGTCGTGCTGATCTTTTGCCCATAACCACCCATGTGCGATCCATCACCGATCGTAATCAACATGCGTGTCGAATTCGGCGATTTCTGAGATATCGTGCGAGCCCATCGTCCGTATGTTCTTCTCGGATGCCCGCTCGCCCAACATCAGGGATCGTCATCCCCAGCAAGGAGCAACCGGTGGAACTACGCATTGCAGGAAAAACCCCGGGCAACGGACCAACCATTCTCGCTGCCTGCTCTACACAAACACCCGAAACCACGCGACTCATCCATTCCATCGGATCGCAGCTCAAATCCCATGGCATCGAGATCGAACACATCACCACCGACCAGCTCCTGAGTATCCAACCCAAGCGATCGGCAGTCCAAACACCAATTCTCGTGATCCTCTCCGAACACGATTCAGACCAAGCCATCAATCGCATCACCGATTTGCTCGCCGAGCACCTCGCCCCTGCCTTGATCCTCATCGGACAACCACACCTTCACGCAATCCTCTCGCTTCGTGCCCAAGGGATCATGTGCGAGTCGATCGACCTCGATCCGGCACACGCCTCGACCATACTCTGGACACTTGCCCAGCGCCAACCGGCGATTCAACAACTCTCAGCCGAACTCCGCATCACTGAAATGTCGATCAACTCAGTGCATACCGAAATCAACAAACTCCACGAAGAACTCGCCAGCGCCGCGTCAATCCAGCGCGAATACATGCCCAACACATTGCCCGATATCGAAGGACTCGATATCGGCGTGGTCTATCGACCCGCATCGTATGTCTCAGGCGATATCTACGACATCATCGAGCTCGACGAAAATCATACCGGATTCTTCCTCGCCGATGCCGTCGGACACGGCGTACCCGCAGCCCTGATGACCATGGTCATCACCCAAGGACTCCACAAAATCGAAGGCAAAGGCAACGAAGCACGGTTCGTCCAACCCAACGAAGCACTCCGACGACTCAACAATACCATGACCGAACACCAAGGCGAGCAAGCCCGGTTCGCGACCGCGGTCTATGCGATCCACAACAAGAAGACCAACGAAATCACCGTCGCAGGCGCGGGACATCCACCCTCGCTGCTGGTTCGATCCAAAACCGGCGAAATTGAACAGCTTGAATCCGATGGGCCATTGCTCGGCGTCTTTCCCGATGTCGAGTTCGGTCAAACCACCATCACCATCGAGCCCGGCGATGTGTTCATCATGTACTCCGACGGATTTGAAGTCGCCTTTCCAAAAAAAGACGCCATCGGCGACGAACGCAAACGCCCCACACTCACCTACATCAAAGAACTCACCAACACCGGCTCGGGAATCCAAACCCTCGCCGATGCCATCACTACACTCGAATCGCACCTCGACAATCAGGTTGGTTCGTTGCATCAACCCGACGACATCACCGCGCTGTTCTTGGCATCGGTCGGGGCACCGAGTTCCACATCCGCAGCCGCAGCCGCCTAATCATCACCACCCAACGGAAATGATCCGCACAAAAGACCATTCTTAATTGTCTCCTCCTGCCCATACACCGTCAGCATATCTCCCTCAAGAATCTCAGTGGTCGCATGAGGCGCTCCGATATACTCGCCCGTTGCCCGTTTGATCCCCAACACCAAGACCCCCTTGGATCCGAGCATCGCCCCAGCAAGGGTCCGCCCGCCAAGCGGATGCTCGGACTCGATCTCGATCTGCATCACCACATACCCGTCGCTCGAGCGCAGCACCGTTTCATAATCAATCGCCCGTACCTGATGAAACTGTTCAAGCGACGCCTTGATGACCAACTCGAGGACCCGTTTGACAATCCCAAGCCGAAAGACGCCCCCGATGAGCAAAATCAAAACCAGAATCAACCCAAGCTTGAAAAAGAACGCATTCGACCCCGACACCGGAATCAGATGATCGAGCCAATCAGGTTCATCGGTCACAAAGGTCATGATGACCGTCCCCAGCGCTCCGGTAAGCCCAATGTTGCCAAAAATAATCAAATGCTGGGCAATGCGCCTTCGGGTCGGATGCCCGACAATCATCTCGGCCTCGGTGGTTGTAAATCCAACGCCAAAAAAACACGAAATCGCCTGAAACTCGGCGACATCACGCGAAAGCCCCGTCATCATCAACGCTGTTGCGCCAATCCGGACGATCAACAACGCCACTGCAACGATGATCAGCAGGGCCAACAGAGGCATCGTGTTTATCCTCTCGGTTGGTGTTACTCTTCAACAGAATCAGATTCGCTCGGCTCGGAAATCTGAATCGACGCAATCGCAGTGAGCAAGTCGGGCGCAAACGAGAACACTTTGTTGAGCCCGGTAATTACCAATACACTCATCACCTCATCACTAACGCCACAAAAAATCAGCTGACGATTGTGCGCCTCGAGATTTTTCCGCAGACGCAGAAGCTGAGCAATGTTCGATGAGTTGACATAACTCACCTCTTGAAACTCAAGCACCGCATGAGGAATCGGGTCCCCTTCACCTGCCCGTTCGATGCGCTCACAAATCATCGACAACTCATCCGAGAGCGCAGGCTCGTCGGCGAGATTGGCAATCACAACATTATCCGACCAGTCAACCGCCATCACTCGTTCCCGTTTTTCCCGAACCAGAGTCGCTTTCACCACCGGCCCCGTCCGTCTCGTCAATCTTTGCCGCCGAGATGACCGCGTCCCCGTCCTTGAGCCCGACAACCCGCACGCCTTGCGTCCCTCGACCATAACTGGAAATCGAGTTGGCTGCCATGCGAACGAGTTGACCCTTTCGAGAGATGACAACCACATCCTCATCATCACACACACCAATTGCCGCCACCGACGGGCCATTTCGCTCGGTGGACTTGATATCAGTGCGTCCTTTTCCGCCTCGAGATTGGCTTCGCATCGGCCCATTTTCTGGATTCACACGATATTCATCCACAGGCGTGCGCTTGCCATATCCATTTTCCGTGATCGTCAACAGACACAGATTCCGATCAAGCATCTCCTGGGTCGTATGGGTCACTTCAGGATCATTCTCGTCTTGAGCCATCGGCACACGCATGATCCCAACCACCGAGGCGCCCTCACGCAACTCAATCCCCTTGACTCCAGCTGCCGATCGACCCATCTCACGAACATCCTGTTCCGAGAACCGGATCGCCATGCCGCCCGATGTGACAAGCATCAAATCATCATGCCCACTGGTCAATCGGACATCAAGCAAGTGATCGTTGTCCTTCAATCCAACCGCAATCAATCCTGACCGATTCACATTGGCATAGGCCTTGAGTGCAGTGCGCTTGACGATGCCACCCTTGGACACAAAAGTCAGGTAGTTCGACCCCGACTCAAAATCCTTGATCGCCAGATAAGCACAAGTTCGCTCACCATTTTTGAGACCAATGTAGTTGATAATCGGCCGACCCTTGCTCGTTCGACTCATCTCAGGGAGTTCATAAACCTTGATTTTGAACACCCGCCCTGTATCGGTAAAACACAACAAATCATCGTGTGTCGAAGCAGCAAACAGGTGTTCAATAAAATCATCATCCTTCGAATCCGACGCTCGGACTCCTTTACCCCCACGCCCTTGAGCTCGATAAGTTTCGAGAGGCACGCGTTTGACATACCCCGCATGCGAAATCGTAACCGCCATTTCCTGCTCTTGGATCAATGCCGCGATATCAATATCCCCTGCAGCTTCCTCGATACTCGTAAGACGATCACGCCCAAAACGCTGCTTCATCTCTTCACAATCCGCAACTATAATATCAAGAACCATGCGATGGTTGCCCAAGATTGCTTCGTACCCTTCGATCTCAAAAATCAACGATGAATACTCTTTAACCAATCGCTCGATCTCAAGACCAACAAGCTGAATCAATCGCATCGACCCAATCGTTTCCGCCTGAATCCGTGTGAGCAAAACGCCACCTTCGCTGTCCGAATCGCGCATCGCTTTCATCAGCCGATCGGGAATCTTGGCAGCAGACGGATGCGACGCAGGGATGGTATACCTTCGCTCCATCAGCTTACCGATCGCCTCTTCGCGAGTCTGCGAAGATTTGATGAGTTGGATGATCTCGTCGATATCAATCACTGCGTAGATCATCCCTTCGAGAATATGGGCCTTCTTCTTTGCTTCACGCAAGAGATACTGCGTCCTGCGCGTGATGACCTCGATCCGATGATCGACATAGCACTCGATGAGTTGCTTGAGCCCCATCGTGCGAGGTTGACGATTCACCAAGGCGATATTGATAATCGAAAAAGTCTGCTGCAACGGCGTGCATTGATACAACTGGTTCTCAACCACCGCCGGATCGGCACCCTTCTTGAGTTCGATCACAATCCGCGTCTGGGCATTGCGACCCGACTCGTTTCGGACATCGGAAATATCCTTGATCCGCTCGTCCTTCACCGCATCGACAATCTTCT
Organism: Phycisphaerales bacterium; assembly: GCA_026982335.1. Lineage (GTDB taxonomy): Bacteria > Planctomycetota > Phycisphaerae > Phycisphaerales > UBA1924 > UBA1924. The sequence continues at coordinate 24,697 of JALSHH010000004.1, read as the reverse complement.
CGACAAGGGTATTCTGAACAAGTGAATATGGAATCTCATCAATAACAATCTGTTGTCGCCCTTGTGACCCTCGATCTTCGACATGCAGACTCCCCCGCACAGTAACGCGCCCGCGCCCTGTCGAGTACGCATCAAGAATCCCCTTGCGCCCCAAAATACGCCCGGCAGTTGGAAAGTCTGGACCTTGCACGCCGCGACGAATGACATTGCCATCCTCATCAACCTCATCCCTCATCAGATCAACCAACTCGATCCCCGGATCATTGACCACCCGAACAATCGCATCGAAAATCTCCCGGGGATTATGAGGCGGCAAACTCGTCGCCATCCCCACCGCAATCCCCATCCCCCCATTGATGAGCAAATACGGAAACTTGCCCGGCAATACGGTCGGTTCGAGCAAACGATCGTCGTAGTTGGATTGAAAATCGACCGTGCCAAACTTAATGTCCGCAAGCATATCAACTGCAGCGTGGGTCATCCGTGCTTCGGTATATCGCATGGCCGCGGGCGGATCGCCATCGATCGAACCAAAATTACCCTGAGGCTCGACCACAGGCGTATTCATCTTCCACTTCTGCGCCATCCCCACCATCGTGGGATAGATAACCGATTCCCCATGCGGATGGTAGTTCCCAGAAGTGTCGCCACAGATTTTGGCACACTTGAGATGCTTCTTGTTCGGGCGAAGGTTGAGATCATTCATCGCCACCAAAATGCGCCGCTGGGAAGGTTTCAGGCCATCGCGGACATCAGGCAACGCACGATCCATAATCGTGCTCATCGCATAGGTGAGATAGGAATCAGCAAGTTCGCGTTCGATCGAAAGATCTATCGCCTTGGTGTGCGAACTTGGAGAATCTTCCTTTGAATCATGTTCCGGGGATGATTCGGCACCATCTTCAATCGAATCATCAGGCGGGAGATTATCTGGCATTGAGTATTCTCCGAGGGAGTATCAGTCGGTCGCTGGGCAGGAATCGAGCGCACAAAAGCACCAGACATCCCACGCAAACGGGACGCAAAATCATAGGCGCACCACCAAATTTTGGCCCGGTTTCCAACCCAGAAAAACACCGAAAAAAACACCCTTTGTTGTCGGAAAATACCGTTTTTAACCAACGCGTTCAAGGCGAAGATTTCGACACAATCACATCAAACGATCGGATCGTCTCCGTCAATGTCAGCAAGGCCATCGCGCTGACCTCGACAGGCATCCGCTGATCCCACAGCGCCATGCGCACGCCCCAATGGGCCCTCGAACCCGACGCATACATATGCAAATGCTCCTTGTCGGCACTGAGCTGACGGATAAACCGGATCGCGCTAACCTGCCGACCGATCTGCACTGGAATTTCACCCGAGGAAACCGTCCCGGGAGTAAGCTGTTCATCCCCGAGCATGGTCGCCATGATCGCCAAAGGCCGCATCCCAAGCCAGCTCGGCAAAGGGGTGCTCGAAGAAGTAAACACAATCCCACCTTCCAAATCCCGGTCCATCCATGCCAAATCTGCCCGCTTAAGCTGGTGTTCCCACACAAGCGTGCGCATCGCCACCAAGGCTTCACGGTGCGCATCGCCCCCTTCCCCCTGCTCTTGTTCCATCACCGCCCATCCCAAGAACGGCATCTGCGCAACCAACCCGCCAATCGGAGTCTCGGCAAATACCCGCTCAATCGCCGACTCCGCCAAGGTGCCCCGATCCAAAGGGTCAAGCTTGGCTGCTCGCACCAACGCATGGGCAACCAACCCATGCGAAGCCCTAGGAACCTGTGATGCGAACCCACTGGCCGGTTGATACAACCCATCGAGCACCTCAAGACACCGTATGCGGAGGGTATTGAGCTCTTCATTGCCGAGGATATCAATCAATTGAATTTCGGAGAGCGCAATCAATGCCATGCACGCTCCAATCGGCTCGTCCCAAGGCACCGCCTCCCCTTCCCCAATCTGCCCCAGATCACCAAGCACCTCACGGGCAACAGTGCCTGCCTGACGATGAATTTGGGTTGTCCCCAGATCACCAAATCGTAAAAGCGCATACGCGCTGATCGCCTGCTCAAAGGGAGAAGCAAAAGGAGAATCGCTCACTCCCGTCACCGGATCAAGTGTCCCCATCATCGCATAAGGCTCAACCCCAGCCCACCGCCGACCCATCAAATGCTCAGCAATATTCGATGAGAGCACGCGGATCGAACGGACGCTGATCTCCGATTGCCCGACCACCCGCCCACCCCGATCGAAAAACGAGGCCCCCATCTTGGGCCCGATCTGTCCAAGCACAATGGGTTCAAAACGAAAAAAAGCATATCCACTCTCAACAAGCTCGCGAGGCGTTTTGAGCACCGCACTGCCGTCGCCTGCGAGTGTATTGGCCAAGGCCATCGCTCCCTGGGTCATGTCAGTGTTGCGCGCAAGCATGGACTCAGGCCCCATCACCTCGATCCGATCTCCACGCCGAACCGCGACGCCCAGCACCCCAGGCGTATACCCAAACCCGGGCAGCTCGAGTTCCGATGCCGAGATCGGCACGAGAGTATCCGCGATCTCAAGGGTGATCGTCACCCGTGAAGCAATCTCAACGATCAACTCATCCCACGCCGCATCACGCCCATCGCCGAGCCTGGCATTGGCACTGCCCAGCGCTTTGCGGACTGCCTCCCACAGCAGTGTCGAACTCGGATCTGATGCCCCGCTCGAGCCCCGCCCAAGCACACGCCCATCGAGCCGAAGGGTCACAACCACCGCCGAGGCCAACACCCCCTTGCCCTCCCCTTTGGCCTCCGACACACCACGCTCGGGCACTTCCCAATCCCGAACCCACCGATCCACCAACCCATAGGCCTCGAGACTTGGCTCGATGGGCATCGTGGGCTGGGCATAGGCCCATGCGCCGGATATCCCCAGAAAAAACAAAAGCAAGCCCACCCACAGCACCCGGACCCTGTTATCGGCCAAAGTACCCGGACAGAGAATAGACTCGATTCGATGAGATTGGTGTTGACTCATGGTGTTGTCTTCGTGCATCATGTAGCTTGGGATGCACATACTTGTCCGTCCGAGAAAAAATGCAAACCATGCTGACACATCCTAGGAGCGATCCAAGCACCCCAGGCCAAGTTCTGGCATACCGGTTGCGTCTCTTCTAGGCAACAACTGAAAAAAGGAGTTCCCCATGGCCACTATGCAAGAAATCTTCCTCATGACCGCTCTGCGTCGCCGCGTCGCCATCCTCGCCTTGCTAAGCTTCGTCGCCCTGCTCTGAGCCCAAATCCACCACCAACACACACCCGAAGAGATCATGCTCTGTGCAACTTGCCTGTGCATCAGGGTGAGCATGACCGATAACTGTACGCACCCTTGGGACCCTATCACAAAAAACACCCCGCCCACTCGTTGGTCGGGGTGTTTCAGGTTTTGGAGCTTTGGCTCAGTCCAGAAACCAGTCCAGAAAGCAGACTTGGTCAGCTCAGAGTTCGATCTTGTCGGTACCCATGGCCCCGTGATCGTCCATGCCGCCCTTGGCCGGGATGTTCATCCCCCCACCCATGCCGCTGCTGTTGGCCGGTCCGCCCTCGACCGATCCACCCTCGTTGCCCGAAGCATCGCCCCACTGGGCACGCTTGAGCGAGAGCCCGATCTTGCGATCATCAATATCGACCCGCAGAATCTTGACATCGACCTCTTCGTCAACAGTCACAACATCCTGAGGGTTCTCGACCTTGTGGTCCGCCAGTTCCGAAATATGCAAAAGCCCTTCAAGATCGTCTTCAAGCTCGACGAACACACCAAAGTTGGTAATCTTGGTGACCTTGCCTCGGACGACCATACCAGGCTGATAGGCACTTGGAATCGCTTCGACCCACGGATCTTCCGAAAGCTGCTTGATACCCAATGAGATGCGCTGCTTGTCACGATCAACATCCAAGACCACACACTCCACCTCATCCCCCTTCTTGTAGAGCTCATTTGGATGGGTGACTTTCTTGGTCCAAGACATATCAGAGATATGCAAGAGCCCATCGATCCCGGGTTCGATTTCCACAAACGCACCATAGTTGGCCAGGTTGCGAATCGTGCCAGTGACGATGGTCCCGTTGGGATACTTCTCGGAGACAAGTTCCCACGGGTTAACCTCAATCTGCTTCATACCAAGCGAAATTTCCTGCTTGTTCTTGTCGATTTCAAGAACCACAACATCAATCTCTTCACCCGCGGTGACGATCTCCGACGGGTGATTCACCCGACGCGTCCAAGACATCTCGGAAATGTGCACGAGCCCTTCGATCCCGTCTTCAAGCCGGATGAAAGCACCGTAGGACATGATGTTGACCACCTCGCCCTTGATGCGCGCCCCAACGGGGAACTTGGCTTCGATTTCTTCCCAAGGCGACGATTCGGTCTGCTTGAGACCAAGAGCAACCTTTTCCTTCTCACGATCAATATTCAATATCTTGACCTCGACCTTGTCGTCAATCTTAAGCAACTCCGATGGATGATTGATTCGTCCCCAAGACATATCGGTGATATGCAAAAGCCCGTCGATCCCGCCCAAGTCAACAAAGGCACCAAAGTCGGCGATGTTCTTAACTGTACCGGTGATGACCTGACCTTCGGTAAGGTTGGCCATGAGGTTCTGCTTGGCTGCCGAGCGTTCGTGCTCGACGAGCTTGCGACGCGAGATCACAATGTTCCGGCGTTCGGTATCGATCTTGAGAATCTCCGCCCGAATCTTGCGACCAATAAACTCGTCAAGATTATGCGGTCGACGAACATCAACCTGCGAAGCAGGCAAAAAGACCGGCACCCCGATATCGACCAAGAGACCACCCTTGATCTTGCGCATGACCGTACCTTCGACGACATCTTCTTCTTTGGTGGTATCGACAATGCGCTGCCAAGCAATTTGGCGGTCGGCTTTGCGCTTTGAGAGCTCGATGAGCCCGTCGTCGCCTTCGAGCGATTCAAGCAGCACATCAACCTCATCGCCGATCTTGAGATCGGTCATCGCCGAGAACTCTTCACGCGGGATCAACCCTTCGCTCTTGAGCCCAACTTCGACAACAACATCATCACCTGCGAACCCGATGACCGTGCCCTTGATAAGTTTCCCGGGAGAAAGATCCGTTGCCTGGTCAGACAGGATCGTATCCATCCGGTTCTCAGTATCGGCGCTCTCACCAAAGGCTTCGCCCAGAAGCGCCAAGGCCTCGTCGTCAGCGATATCGAGGGATGCGATCAGATTCTCATCGATCATAGTTACTGTATCCTTCCATACTCTTGCGAGTATCGCAGCGACGCTTCCGTCCCCCAGTCGGCCAACCGGGAGGCGTGTGCCGCCACACCTGATCAAACACAAAGCCAGATCAGATTGCACCAAATCGGTGCGGTTTGAGTCTATTTTGCCTTGCCAACCCGGACCGTCCGGAAGCAAGATCGGCCTTTTCCCCAGCATGCCAGTGGAAAGCTCAGGGAGAGGAGCATAGTGCCCCATTGCTTGCCAGAAAAGCAATTCCGTTCCGGAATGAAGATGATTCTCAATTCTCTTCCCACAAATCGCCGACTTCATGGTGCGACAACTGGAAATTGTCCTCAGAAATCACTTTCAACCGATGGACTTGTTGGGCTCAGACCCCACCAAAGCGTATCATTGACGCTCAATTGGCTTTATCGGAAAGCCAATCATTCGGCCTCTGCAGCGACCGGATGACTCCCCGCTCACCCCCAGAAATGGAAGAGATACGGGAGGCGTGTGCTGCGAATGTCTCACGGAATAAACCGTGCGTATTTGAAATTGGGTGCCACGCATGACCGCAACAGCAACCGCGACCGAACTCCCTCGTGGGGCCGTCACCGATGAACTCGGATTCCCAAACGACCCTGATAACCTCTACCTCCAAACCGTCACCACCATGCTCGACGCGGCGAAGTTGGTCAACCTCAAACATCGCACCCGAATCATCCTCGCCCAACCAAAAAACGAGATCATGGTCCACTTCCCCGTCAAAATGGACGACGGGCACCATCGGCTCTTCAAAGGGTACCGAATCCAACACAACAACGCCTGTGGACCATACAAAGGCGGCTTCCGGTTCCACCCCAATGTCCACCTCGATGATGTCAAATCCCTCGCCTTTCTCATGACCATGAAGTGTGCCGTCGTACGCATCCCATTCGGAGGCGGCAAGGGCGGCGTCAATGTCGATACCCGTGGACTCTCCCAAGGAGAAATCCAGAGACTCACACGACGCTACTGCTCGGCCATCATGGACCAGATCGGACCCGATGTCGATATCCCCGCACCAGATGTCGGCACCAACGCCCAAATCATGGCATGGTTCGCTGATACCTACATGATGTCTTCCTCCCACCAGCATCACGACGCACTCCGCGTCGTCACCGGAAAACCCGTTGAATTTGGTGGCTCGGCAGGACGCGAAAAAGCTACCGGGCAAGGTGTTGCCGACACCCTCGCAGAAATGCTCCCAGGAATCGGTATCTCCGTCGAAGGCATGAAAGTTTCCCTCCTTGGATTCGGGAATGTAAACGGCTGGGGTGGACAAATCCTCCAAGATATGGGGGCCAAAATCGTCGCAGTCATGGACCACACCGGAGCAATCCGCAACGACAACGGCATCGATTGCAAAGCACTCTATGCCCACAACATGAAAACCGGAGGCATCGCAGGATTCGAAGGTGTTGATGTCATTGATGAAGAAGGATTCTACCGCACCCCCGTCGATGTGTTCATCCCCGGGGCACTCGAACAAATGATCAAGGAAAAACAAGCCCAATGGCTCGACTGCAAAGTCATGGCCGAAGCCGCCAACGCACCGTGCGACCCCTCCGGTGATCGTAAACTCGTCGAAAAGGGCGTTGAAGTCATCCCTGCAATCCTCGCCAACGCCGGCGGCGTCACCGTATCATATTTCGAATGGGTCCAGAATAAAAACGCCGTCACTTGGTCCGCCGAGCAGGTCGATCGTGAACTCAACCGCCACATGGTCGTCGCTTCCCAGCGCACCCTCGCCCGGCGTAATGAACTCAAGTGCACCCTCCGCGAAGCCGCCTTCGCCTCGGCACTCGATCACATCGGCGATGTCTACAAAGCCCGAGGCATCTTCCCGTAAAAACCGTGCTTATCCATCAACGAACCCGCCAACGAAAAAGACACTCCAACGAAGGGTGTCTTTTTTATGTCTTTTAAACTCTAAACCAAGCCTCACCGTTCCGAGCTACTCGCACTCGAATATCGACGCAGCAGTTCCACGATCCGAGGCTGATTGCTCTCGATCCGCAACGATTGACGCATCGCATCAACCGCCCGCTCGCGTGCCTCTCCGTCTGTCTTCGAAGACCAGAGATACTCATTGAGTTCACACACCGCCAAACCATTGAACGCCGGATAATGTGTCGGATCGAGCTGGGTCGATTTTTCAAACGCTTTGAGACTCTCTTCATATCGCTTGAGCCGAAAGAGCCCAGAACCCAATCGCTCGTACGCAATTGCGTTGGGCTCAATCCGAACCAACTGATCCAAAGCCCCCACCATCTCCGCATAGCGACCAAGCGTATTGAGAGAATCCGCCATATTGAGCAAAAGCCCAGCAGTCGGGGCGTCCATCAATTCGGCAGCCTGTTGATATTCGATAATCGCCTCTTCATGCTGATCAATCGCTGCATAGACATTCCCAAGGTGCATCCGCGCCCGTCCGCTTGGTGGATCGGACTTCACCGCCCGCTGACCATATGGCAAGGCTTGCTCAGCCCGCCCCATCTCTAAAAGAACAGTCGAAATCCCAAGATTGGCATCGAAGTCCCCAGGACGAATCGACAACGCACGCAAATACGCCCGGTTGGCCTCTTCAAGTCGACCAAGCCGATGGAGCACCTGCCCGTGCCGATACTGGGCCATGAAACTCCGAGGCTCCGAGCGAACCGCAAGGGCAAACTGCCGCTCGGCCAACTCATACTCGGCCAACTCAAGATAGATATCACCCGCTTGAAGGAACGCACGGGTGAACTGCGGATTAAACGCAATCGCCTGTTCAAGCTCACGCAATGCTGAGACCAAATCACCCGACGCATGCAATTCCACTGCACGAGCATAACTTTTCTCTTCCTTCGATCGCTGATCAAACATGCCCCCCTGGGCTGACTCGAGAATCTCGATCTCCGGCTCATCGGATACCCGACCGGTATCCTTGGCAGAAGGACGATCATCAACAATCTTCATTCCCGAGGCATCAATCCGCCGAGTACCCGGTCTATTCGCCCCCCGGGCAGGTTGCACAGGCGTCTCGATCTTGCCAGAATCCACCCCCTGAGTGATCCGCTGACGCTCGAGCCATTCCTGTTGTGACTCGCCTTGGGTCGGCTCCGCATCGCCATTGGGAAGCTGGCGATCTTGCGCCTTCTTCGCTTCACGCTCGGCTGCCCGTTGGGCCCGGCGCTCGCGTACCGCTTTGCACCCGCTGACCTGCACCAAAAGCATCGATGAAACCAAAAGTGTCGAGGCCAACAATGCTGAACGGGCCAGAGACAAAACCAATGGGCGTGTCGAACGATGATTTCCTGTGCGTCTATCCATACCCTATCCTATCGGCATTCATCCTCGCATACACCCAATCATCCCCTCAGGAGCCAACAATGTCCACCCAATCCCCACTTTCCGACCGAGTCGCCGTTATCACCGGTGCCAGCGCAGGTATCGGACAAGCCATCGCCCTCGATCTGGCATCCAAAGGTGCCCGGATCGTCCTCAATGCCCGGCGTGCCGAACGCATCGACGAACTCGCCCAGCGACTCACCGACCAATTCGGCATGGTCAAAACCAACCAAGGAATGCGCCCCCGCGCCGTCTGTGTCCCCGGCGACGCATCGGACGATTCCACCATCGACGCCATGCTCGACGCCTCGCAAGACCACTTCGGAATCTCAGCCGATCTCATCGTCGCCAACGCCGGACGCGGACTCGACGGGTCGGTCATGACTTCAGATACAAACCAATGGGAGTCCATGCTCAAAACCAACATCCTCGGCGTCGCCCGGCTCATCCGCAAAGCAGGAACCCAACTCCTCGAACTCCAAGCCAACCGAGACTGGCAAGACCACCCCGCCGACCTTGTCATCCTTGGCTCAACCGTCGGACGACACATCTCCCCCTTCTCATCTATGTATGGCTCGACTAAATTCGCCGTCAACTCATTGGCCGAGGCTGCAAGGCGCGAGCTAGGCCCATCGGGTATCCGTGTAAGTTTGATCGAGCCTGCGATCGTCAAATCCGAATTCCAAGAAATGGCCGGATACAACCCCAAAAGTTTCGGTCAAATCATGGACAAATTCGGCCCCGTACTCACCCCGAAAGACATCGCCCGCTCCATCGGCTTCATCGTCACCCAACCCGCCAGTGTCCATCTCTGCGATGTCGTGATTCGTCCAACGCGGCAAGATTATCCATAAAACCATAAAACGGTGCCATGGTTAAAATCATGCAAAGATTCCTAACCACAATCCTCCAGTAATCTCACCCCAGATTACACAACTTGCCAGAAACCCTCAACGAAAGAACCCACCAGCATATCAAACCTCACCGCCCGAGAAAACACCCCGGCACATCCCCGTAATTTGCCCGAATCACCGACCGAATCCCCCCTCGCCCTTTCCAGTTCGTCTCGATCTGAAGCCACACCGGATCAATTGCCTGCACCAGATCCGCCCGGATCGTGTTCGTCACCGCCTCGAAGAAACTCCCCTCGTTGCGAAACGAATGATAATACAACTTGAGGCTCTTGAGTTCGATGCACTTGCCACCGGCTTGGGCAGACTTGGGTTCGTAGCGCAGCGTCACCACGCCAAAGTCTGGATGTCCGGTGATCGGACAGACAGAAGTAAACTCCTCCGCCACATGTTCAATCACGAACGGCGTATTGGATGGAGTGTCGAAAACTTCAAAAATCGAGGTGTCAGGCATAGACCCAGCGTAGGCGCAATGCCGACTCAATTGCATCCACCCACTATCTACATATGAAAAAGGACACCCTTTTCAAGGTGCCCTTGTATGCACTCTACGGCCAAAACTTGACGACCAGAACTACTACCCCTCAGTCGTCTCCGCCGTACTCTCTCCAACAATCACATCACGAATTTCAACCTTCGGCGCGCCTTCAACCGACCTCGCCTCCGAATTCGGCCCTGGCTTGGTCTCCGGACTCACTTCCACGCCGACCATTGCTTCGCCCTCTTCTTTTCCTGCACCAGCAAGCGCCTCGACTTCCATCTCGGCATCAAGAATCAATGCCTCTGCCTCACCCTCAGCCTCATTGTAGTACTCCTCCTCAAAAGCAAGGTCTTCGAGCTCCTCAGGCGACACCAAAGTTTTTACCCGAATATCCTGATACTTGCGGAAACCTGTACCCGCCGGAATCAGATGCCCCAGCAACACATTCTCCTTGAGCCCAATCAAATCATCAGTTGCCCCACGAAGCGATGCCTCCGTGAGCACCTTGGTTGATTCTTGAAATGATGCACCTGAAAGGAACGAATCCGACGAAAGTGCCGCTTTGGTAATCCCCAAAAGCATCGTTCGGCCAGATGCCGGGCGGGCCCGCTTCGTCTTCGCAATTTCCCCACCCTCAGCCTCAGCTTTGGCATTGGCCTCTTTCACCACATCCTTGTCCACCAAATCGTTCACTCGAAGCGTCGTCGTTCCCGCATCAGTCACACGCACCTTGTCCGCAATGGCAAGGTTTGTCTGGCGGAAATTGAACTTATCAAGAATGTCATGCGGGAGCAAATCAGTATCCCCTGGATTCTCAACACGCACCTTGCGAAGCATCTGTGACAGGATCATCTCAATATGCTTGTCGTTAACTGTCACCCCTTGCGCACGATACACATTTTGCACCTCATCGAGCATGTACTGCCACAGTGCCTCTTCGCCCTTGATTCGCAAAATATCGTGAGGCACCAATGGGCCTTCAGTCAACGCGTCGCCGGCCTGCACAAAATCACCCGCATGCACCAACAAAGGCTTGTCATTGGGCACATGATGATCCTTCTCGATCCCTGAATCGGAAACGATCTTGATCGTCATCTTGCCCTTGCGCTTGTCGGAGTGAATCTCGACAATCCCTGAAATCTCAGCCATAAAGGATGGATCCTTGGGCTTGCGGGCCTCGAAGATCTCCGTCACACGAGGCAAACCACCAACGATATCTGCCGAACCCGAAGCAGCACGAGGCTGACGAGCAACCATATGACCCGCTTTGATCTCCTGCCCATCAACAACTTCCAAACGCGCCTTGGCAGGCAGGTAGTGGAAATCGAGAATATTTCCCTCATCATCAACAATATTCATCTGCGGATGCAAATCGCCCTTGTGCTCAATAACCACCAAAGCCTTTTGGCCACGGCCAGCATCCTCCTCACGCACCGTCTCCCCAATCTCGATATCAACAAACTCGACACGCCCAGATTTCTCTGCAAGAATCGGTGTCCGGTGAGGATCCCATTTCACAAGCACCGAACCACGCTTGGCCGTATCCCCAGATTTGACATAAATAAACCCGCCATAAGGAATCTTGGTCTTTTCAAGCTCCTTGCCGTCCTCGTCAAGAATCGCCAACTCACCATTACGCTTGAGCGAAACAGCACACTCGACGCCTTCCTCATCCTTGACCATAACCTCGTTGCAATCACGAAGCTCCACAGTCCCATTATTAAGCGCCCGATACTCAGTATCGACCACCGCACGCGTACCAATACCACCTGAATGGAAGGTCCGCATCGTCAGCTGAGTGCCCGGCTCACCAATCGATTGAGCACCAATGATCCCCACCGCCATGCCTTCCTCGACAAGCGTACCTGTGGACATATCCATACCATAATCAAGGGCCGAACACCCCGTTGCAGACTCAGAAGTCAAAGGCGAACGCACCAAAACCGCATCAATCCCAAGATCCTCAATCCGCTTGGCTGCCTCTTCCGAAATCATCTCGTTGGCATCAATGATCTTCTCCCCAGAAACTGGATCAAGCACCGCATTGACCGCAACACGCCCGAACAACTGTTCACTCAAAGGCACATCAATCTGCTCACCCTTATAGATGGCTCGCTTCATGATCCCACGCCGTGAACCACAATCGTGCTCGCTCACAATAACCGATTGCGCAACATCGCAAAGTTTACGAGTCAAATACCCCGAGTCCGCAGTTTTCAATGCTGTGTCGGCAAGTCCCTTGCGAGCACCATGCGTCGAGGAAAAATACTCAAGAATGTGCAGACCCTCACGGAAATTCGCACGAATCGGTGTCTCAATGATCTCGCCCGAAGGCTTCGCCATCAAACCACGCATCCCGGCAAGCTGCTGCATCTGTGAAACATTACCACGAGCGCCTGAGTCACTCATCAAATACACCGGGTTGAGGAACTTGCTCCCCTCCCCATCAGCAATACTCGCATACGAACCATCAGCATGCCGACGGTCATGCTTGAGTGTCTCAATCAATACCCCCGTCAACTCCTCACGACAGTGCGACCAGATATCCAACAATTGGTTGTAACGCTCACGCTCGGTAATAATACCGCGATCGAAATTCTTCTCAACACGATTCACCTTCTTCTGAGCACCTTCAAGCAACACCGCCTTTTCTTCAGGAATGCGAAGATCCGTCACACCAAAAGACAACCCTGCAAGTGTTGCATTTTTAAATCCAAGATTCTTAATATCATCAAGCAAATTAATCGTTGCTGCTCGCCCGCAATATTCATAAGTATCTTCAATTACACGAGCACACCCCTTCTTGCCAATGGCACAATTATAAAATGGCATGCCTTCCCCAAGAATATCGTGAAACAGCACACGCCCCACCGTCGTGACCAAACGACCGTGCTCAGGCATCGGTTCAATCGGACCACGCTCAGCGCTAACAAGTTTGTCCACTCCAGAGAGGCGCACCGAGATCATATCGTGAATCCCGATCTTCTTGGAGTCGTACGCAAGAATCGCTTCATGAGTGTCTTTAAACCGAGGAATGTCCTTCTCTGCTGCCTCATCGATTACATTCAGCGTTGTCGTGATGAAATAAACTCCCATCACAATATCCTGCGAAGCATTAATTACGGGAGTACCGTTGGCCGGTGAAAACACATTGTTCGTCGACAACATCAACACATGAGCTTCGGCCTGCGCTTCGATCGACAAAGGCAAATGAACCGCCATCTGGTCACCATCGAAGTCTGCATTAAACCCACCACACACCAACGGATGAAGCTTGATCGCGTTGCCCTCAACAAGCACAGGCTCGAATGCCTGAATGCCCATCCGATGAAGCGTCGGAGCACGGTTGAGCATGACGGGATGCTGGTAGATCACTTCTTCAAGAATATCCCAGACCTCCGAATCACGCCGCTCGAGCATCCGCTTGGCACTCTTGATCGTGTCAGCCAATCCATGCTCTTTAAGTTTACGAATAATAAAAGGCTGGTAGAGTTCCAACGCAATCTTCTTCGGCAACCCACACTGATTCAACCGAAGTTCAGGACCAACCACAATCACCGACCGCCCCGAGTAATCCACACGCTTACCGAGCAGATTCTCACGGAATCGACCCTGCTTGCCTTTGATCATATCGGTCAACGACTTGAGTGCACGCGATGATGACCCAAGCACCGGACGACGACAACGATTGTTATCAAACAACGCATCAACTGCCTGCTGAAGCATCCGCTTCTCATTGCGAATAATCACTTCAGGAGCATTCAGGTCCATCAACTTCTTGAGCCGATTGTTACGATTGATAATGCGCCGATACAAATCGTTCAAATCACTTGTCGCAAAATTGCCCGATTCGAGCAAAACCAAAGGCCGAAGATCGGGCGGAATCACTGGAATCACATCCATCACCAACCATGCAGGATCATTCTCACTCCCCCGAACCTGCTCAATCAGCTTGAGACGCTTGGCCAAATCCTTCGTCTTCTGCTTACTCCGTGTCGCTGCCAATGCTTCACGAATCTCAGCAGCCACCGCATCAAGATCGAGATGCTCAATCAGCTCACGGATCGCATCGGCCCCCATCATCGCTGTGAACTCGTTGCCATACTGATCCAAAGCCGTTCGATGCTCGTCTTCGGTGAGTACCTGCTTATAAGTCAACTCGGTATCGCCAGGCTTGGTGACAACATAATCCTGATAATACACAATCTTCTCGAGATCAGAAGTCTTCATCGCCAAGAGTGTGCCCAGACGCGAAGGCAACGATTTGAAGAACCAGATATGCACCGAAGGCGAAGCAAGGTTGATATGACCCATCCGCTTACGCCGAACGCGCGAATGCGTCACCTTTACCCCACACCGATCACAGATGTAGCCTTTGTACTTCGTCCCACGATACTTACCACACGAACACTCGTAGTCACGCTCAGGCCCAAAAATCCGCTCACAGAAGAGCCCGTCCTTTTCAGGACGATAAGTACGGTAGTTAATCGTCTCAGGCTTCTTCACCTCGCCATACGACCACGCCCGGATGTCATTAGGTGACGCCAGGGTAATCTTGACAGATGAGTAGTCATTCACGCGATCGTATACATTCTCAGCCATTATCGTTTCTCCTGCAAAGGAGTGAATCTCTTCGTTCAATCAACACTTAAAAGCGACAAGGGGGAACACCAACCAATACCCACGCATCTACCAAATCCGCTTCTACAACAGACTCCCGCCTTCAAGCTGCTTCTTCTCAAGTGTCAGGTTCATACCCAGACCCTTAAGCTCGTTACAAAGCACATCAAACGCCACAGGCATTCCGGCCTCAAGCTTGTTCATGCCCTTGACCATTGACTCATAAATCTTCGTACGCCCTTCGACATCATCCGATTTCACCGTCAACAACTCCTGCAAAATATAAGCAGCCCCGTACGCCTCAAGCGCCCAGACTTCCATCTCGCCGAATCGCTGACCACCGGTCCGTGCCTTACCACCCAACGGCTGCTGGGTAATAAGCGAATACGGCCCCGTCGCACGAGCATGAATCTTGTCATCGACAAGGTGATGCAGCTTGAGCAGGTACATAAACCCAACGGTCGTCCGCTGATTGAACGGCTCGCCCGTGCGCCCGTCATACAACTGCACCTTGCCGCCCGCAGGCATTTCGGCGAGCAACTCGCGAGGATGAGGCCAAGTACCCTTCTCTTCGCACTCGGCCCATCGACTCCGTACATGCTCATTGGCTTCACGAACCGCAGCATGGATCTCTTCTTCCTTGGCACCATCGAACACCGGCGTCACCGCCTGGAACCCGAGCACCTGAGCCGCCCAACCAAGGTGCGTCTCAAGAATCTGACCCACATTCATCCGTGACGGCACACCCAGAGGATTCAACAACACCTCAACCGGCGTCCCGTCATCCATAAACGGCATGTCCTCTTCAGGAACGATCCGAGCAATCACACCCTTGTTCCCGTGACGACCTGCCATCTTGTCACCAGCCGACAGCGTCCGCTTGGTGGCAATATAGACCTTGACCATCTCGAGCACACCATTGGGCAGCTCGTCCCCACGCTTCATATGCGCAACCTTACGCTGCTTCTCCGCTTCGACCGCTTCAATACGAGGCCAATACTGACGATAAATCGTCTCGGCAGCCTCCCGGGTATCCTTCGAGCCCTTGATCCACTTCACATTGAAAGTCTTGATCTGTTCAACGATAACCTCAGGGATGTCCGAAGCACCGACCTTCTGACGTGTCATCGGATCAACCATCACGGTGCCCACTGCTTCATTGATCGCTTCAGTCATCTCCTTGAAAAGCTTGATCGCCTGTGCATCTTGCTCGGCTTCATACGCAGCAATCTCCGCCTTAAGCACCTTCTTCTGCGCCTCGTTCATATGAACCCGACGCGAGAACTTACGAGTATTAATCACAATCCCATTCGTCCCGGCGCTGACCTCGAGCGAATCGTTCTTCACATCCTCGCCCGCACGACCAAAGATCGCATGGAGCAGCTTCTCTTCAGGAGTCAACTCCGTCTTGCTCTTGGGCGAGACCTTCCCGACAAGAATATCCCCAGGCCCAACCCGAGCACCGACGCGAATCACACCAGATTCATCAAGATTCCGAAGCATCCGCTCCGAAACATTGGGGATATCGCGGGTGAACTCCTCCCGTCCGAGCTTGGTTTCGCGAACCTCAACATCGTACGCATCAATATGAATACTGGTAAACGCATCGTCCTTAACCAGCCGCTCCGAGATCACGATCGCGTCTTCGAAGTTGTACCCATCGAAAGTGTTAAACGCAACCATCGCATTTCGACCAATCGCCAACTCCCCATTGAGCGTCGAAGCACCATCAGCAATCACCTGACCAGCCTTGACCTTCTGTCCCTTCTTGACGATGGGCTTCTGATTCTGACAAGTACGCTCATTGAGCCCAACAAACTTACGGAACACATACTCGTCGGCATTATCAATAATAATCCGCATCGCATCAACATAAGTGACAGTACCAGCACGCTTGGCACGAATCAGCATGCCGGAATACTTCCCGACCTCTTTTTCCATCCCCGTCGCGACACAAGGCGGATCAACCTTGATCAAAGGCACCGCCTGCCGCTGCATGTTCGAACCCATCAAAGCACGGTTCGCATCGTCATGCTCAAGGAACGGAATCAACGATGCCGAAATACCCACCAACTGCTTGGGCGACACATCGACATAATCAACCATGTCCGCCTTAACCTCAGCAATCTCGCCATCGTTGCGAGCAAGCACAAGCCCAGGCTTAAACTGACCATTCTCATCAAGCACATCCGCCGGCGCAAGCACCGAACGAATCTCTTCGTCAGCCCGTAAATTCACAACCTTCTTCGTCACCTCCCCGTCCTTGACCACACGATACGGTGTACGCAAAAACCCATACTCATCAATCGTCGCATAAATCCCGAGCGAACAAATCAAACCAATGTTCGTCCCTTCCGGAGTCTCAATCGGACACACACGCCCATAATGAGAAGTATGCACATCTCGAACCTCGAACCCCGCTCGTTTGCGATTCAACCCCCCAGGCCCAAGCGCCGAAAGCCTGCGCTCATGCACAAGCGTCGAAAGCGGGTTGGTCTGGTCCACCACCTGCGAAAGCTCACTTCGCCCAAAGAAAAAATCAATCGCGGAAGAAATCGACTTCGAGTTCACCAGATCCGCAATCTTGGCAACCTCTTCCGGATCCTTCACACTCATCCGCTCTTGAACTGTCCGACGCAACTTGAGGAGCCCCTTACGAACCTCCTCAACTGCCAACTCATCAAGCGTACGCAAACGACGATTACCCAAGTGGTCAATATCATCAATGTACGCCACCGGACGCTGCGTCTGAGGATCAAGCCTGTTCGAGCGAAGATCGAGCATGTACTGCACAACCTTCAAGAAGTCCAAACCAAGCAAAAACAACTGATCCGGTGCAATATCCATGTCAAACTTGCGATTGATACGGAAACGACCAACCTTGCCCAAACGATATCGGTTCTCATCAAAGAACTTCTCATGGAACAACTGCTTGGCCTTCTCAACCTGAGGCGGGTTCCCCGGACGCAACCTCGAATACACCTTCAACATCGCGCGATCATAATCACTCTCGACATTGGGCACATCATCAAACTGCTCGAGCTTCTCCTCCGCGATCGTATTAAGAATCAGCGAGTCCGACGGATTCTGCACCACGCGAATCGTCTTGAGCCCCGATGCCTTGATCGCCTCAGCACCCTCCTCGCCAACCTGACACCCGACATGAACAAGCTCTTCACCCGTCTCGGTATCGATAATCGAAGCCGCTGCCCAATCCTCAGGATGCACATCCTTGGCCTTGATCTCGGAAACCTCATAGAACAACCCAATGATCGCATCAGTCGAGGCAACCGATTCGTCAAGACAACGCAAAAAGGTCGTCGCGGTGAGCTTGGTACTCTGGTCGATACGCATCGCCAGCACATCCTTCTTCGTCACCTCAAGCTCAATCCACGATCCACGCTCCGGAATGATCCGTGCACTGTGCAAAGGACGGTCACCCTCAGAAGAAACTATCGAAAAATCCACACCAGGACTACGGTGAAGCTGCGAGACAATCACACGCTCAGCACCATTGACAATGTATTCGCCCCCACCCATGAGTACCGGGAACTCACCAAGATAAATATCCTCTTCAGGCAAATCTCCGTGGGTCTCACGCTTGAGCCGAAGACGCAATCGAAACGGGTGACCATAAGTCAACCGAAGTTCGCGACACTCATCCGGCGTATACCGAGGCTGCTCAAGCGAATAACTCATATACTCAAGCGACATCGTCTCGTCATACGACTCAATAGGGAAAATCTCCCGCAAAAGTGCCTCAAGCCCAAACTCAGGGTTACGCTCATCAGGATTCTTCTGGGTCTGCAAAAACCGCTCGTAAGCAGCCTCCTGAACCTGCCAAAGATCGGGAACCTTTGTTGCATCGCCCCGCTTTGCGAAACTCCGAACATTCAGTACACGCTCCATTTGGCGCACTTTGGTCGCTGCCATCCAAGCACCTCGTGATGGTTTTGAATCTCAAACGACAACACCTATCAGATGCGTCTGCTCCGCACGCAGACAGGTATCGTTTGGATTACTTTGTGAAATTGTGGGAGAATTGTGTGTGCCCATGCCGATCGAGTATGTCGCCCGCCATACCAAAACCAGATCCAAACCAATCTTTTCCTCAGATTTCCTCAGAGAAACTTCCTCAGAAAAAACGGCAAGATATTCTAGCCCTCAACGCGCAACAAAGCCACCCGGCATCAAACTTGCTCCGGCCGCCAGAAAACTCAAAAACGACCCGCCAGAATTCGCCTTTGTCCGCTTATCGCCAAAACCGATCTCCAAAGCCACACAGTCGCCCAGAAATTATCCTAAAACAGATTGCTCACCACCGCCCGAACAGTGCCCCGGAACCCGACACATCCTGTACGAACGGACATTTACGCTCAACTTGGCCACCCCGAAGCAAGCACCGCACTCACCCCGGGCCAATCGGTTGCCCTGCGTTCCCACAGAGCAACCATTTTCTCTACACATGCAGCGTCATCGACCTACGCCGACAACAATACAGCACAATCAAACAAGCTCCATCTCGGCACCAACCTCTTCAAGCTTGGCCTTGATTTCCTCTGCCTCATCCTTACTGGCACCTTCTTTGATCTTTCCGCCCGCCTCTTCAGCCAACGCCTTGGCCTCCTTGAGACCCAAACCAGTGATCTCACGAATCGCCTTGATCACCTGAATCTTGTTCCCACCGGGGCTCTTGATCAGAACATCAAATGCCGTTTGCTCGGCAGCAGCACCACCTTCATCCCCACCACCGGACGCCATGACCACCGCGCCACCAGCCGCAGCCTCAATGCCATAGGTCTCCTTCATGTAATCACCGAGATCAACAGCCTCCTTCAAAGTCAAACCCGAAAGCTCGTCCCCGAGCTTGCTGATCTTCGCATCAAATGTCTTCGCTTCGTCGGACATCGCCCAACTCCTTCACATATCTATGCACATCCGGAAATAAACCAGCACTGTGCCCATTCGCTCATCTAAGAGGGGCCGAACGCTCGACTCTTTAACCCGCAGGCGATCCAATCTCGGAAACACCCGCCTCACAGGGCCAGTCAGATGAATACAGATGTCTTGTCAACCGCCCCACCAACCGACCGTCCAAAAACGATACAAACCTGACCGGGACGAAGAAAACGCTTTCATACCTTTGCCATCACACCTTCGTGATCGCCTCACCCTTTTCAAGCTTCTCCTCAACGGATTTGAGTATCCCCGCAAGATTCGCGCCCGGCCCCTTGACCGACGCAACAAGCTTGGCACCAGGACCAAGAATCAACGCCACATCCTGCGCAATCGCCTCATCACGCGTAGGATACTTGCTCAACGCCTTAACCCCGGCCTCGCCTTCAAAAAGCACGCCACCGAGCACAGCACCCTTGAGCTCAACATCCGGAAACTTCTTGACAATCTCAACAATCTCGCGAGCGACCTCGACCACGGACTCAGCGCCATACGCAAGAGCATTGGCACCCACAAGCACCTCCGAAAGCGGAGCCAAACCAGTTTCGCCAAAAGCTTTCCCAAAAAGCTTGTTGCGCACAACCGTCACTCGAATTTCCTTCTTGGCCAAACCAGACCGAATCGCATTATTATCCGTCGCCGCGATCCCACGCATACCAATCACCAAAGCGTCCTCATGATCGCCCAGCATCTCTTGGTACTCACGGATCATCATTTCCTTCACAGGCTTACTCATTCGATGACCCTTTCTTATTCGGCCGCTGCCGAAGCAGCCGCAATTTGTACACCAGGCGTCATTGTGCCGCTGATGGTAATGCGTTTCACATACTCGCCTTTGACCGCGGCAGGCCTGGCCTTCTCAATCGTCTCAACGAAGTGTCCGTAGTTCTCAAGCAAATCAGCATCTGAAAAACTCATCCGACCGATCACCGCGTGAACATTCCCCCCCTTATCAGCACGATATTCCACCTTCCCCGCAGCAAACTCGCCCACCGCCTCAACAACCTTGGGAGTCACCGTACCATTCTTCGGCGAAGGCATCAGCCCCTTCGGACCAAGCACACGCCCAAGCTTTGAAATAACACGCATCATATCAGGCGAAGCAACCGCAACATCAAAATCAAACCACCCCCCACTGATCTTCTGCACCAACTCCTCGCCACCAGCTTCAACCGCACCGCCAGCAAGACAATCCTTCACCTGATCCGACGAACAAAACGCAATAACACGCTTGGCCTTACCAATGCCCTTCGGCAACGAAACCGAACCACGCACCATCTGGTCCGCATGCTTGACATCAACCCCAAGGTGCATGCACACCTCGACAGCCTGATCAAACTTCGTCGGCACAAACTTCTTCAACGCCGCAATCGCCGCCCCTGCCTCAAGCGGGGCCGAAGGCGCAAGCTTCGCATTTTCCTTTGCACGCTTACTCTTTGCCATCGCCTAACCCTCCACCACAACGCCCATCGAACGGGCGGTCCCCGCGATGATCCGTGCGCCTGCTTCAACATCGTTGGCGTTAAGGTCTTCCCCTTTTTCCTCAGCAATCTTGCGACACTGATCAAAAGTAATCTTCCCGACCTTCTTCGAATTCGGCTCCCCAGAGCCCTTCTCGATGCCCGCCGCCTCCATAATCAACACACTCGCAGGCGAAGACTTGATCTCGAACTCAAACGAGCGATCGTTATACACCGTGACGACACACCCGACAATCTTGCCGTTGAGTGCCCCGGTCGCCGCATTAAACTGCTGAATAAATTGCCCAGGATTCACACCCTTGGCACCAAGCACAGGCCCCAAAGGCGGCGCAGGCGTCGCCTGCCCACCCGGTGCCATCAGCTTAAACACTTCGGTCACTTCCTTAGCTGCCATAATACCTCCACCTCCCACATCTCACTCCAGGCAACCCATACCATATAGGCCCCAAAGCACACCATTTCGGCCAGAAACGGCTCCAATGTGGTTCGTACGGTTAACTCGCTCGTCGGCAACTCGCCAAAAAGCAGGGCCACGACTCTAGCCCCCCCGAACCTGCCAGTCCACCAAGCCCCTCTACTGACTGACACAATTCCCGCCATCATCAGCATTTGGACAATTCACCCTCCACCATGGGCGCATCAAAAAACCAGCCCAACGGGCTGGTCATCAACCAAAACGGCATGGCATCGACCAAACCGACCGGTAAAGACCCAATTATTCTTCTTCCGAAAGATACCCCGCCCGGATCCAGTCCGAAGCGGCCCTCCCAGTCAATGCCGGATCCCAATTCGCCCGACTCTGCCCCCTTGCCGCCTCCAGAAATGCCTCGGCATCAGCCAACCCAAGATGCTGAGCATACGAATCAAGATTTCGCCCAGGGTCAGGGAACAGCGAGGCCTCAAACTCGTCGCCTTCCACAAAATCTTGGCCAACCCATTGGTCAAAATCAAACCTGTCACCATTGACCCTGAAGATACGATCGTCAAGACCAAACCCAAAGAGTTTGTTGTTCTCAAAACCATACTCGCTAGAGTCATCCACTTTAATCAACTCAGACGACTCCCTTGCTTGCCACAGATTGCCATTCACTTGCACGATGCCCTCGGTATTGGCGTTTGACCGAATAGCCATGCCCCAATCAAAAACCGCGTTGCGCTCAAATTGAATGTCACGAGCATACCCAACAATCGCAAAAGCCCAGTTCACACTCCCGCCATCAAGCTCAGCGACGACATTGTCCTTAAATATTGTGTCTTTGGCCCGTTCAATGTACACCCCAACACCACTGCCAGGAATCTCGCTTGTCGCCAAAGGTCCCCCAAGAATGGCATTTTGAGTCAAACTTCCCGACGCAGCATCCTCAGGCCATTCAAGCGTCATGTATCCAAAACGCATGCCCAATGGGTTGGCATACACAAGATTGCGAGACGCATGCCCACCCCGACGCATCTGCACCCCCGCAGCACTCGCACGAGAAGTTATATTCCCATGAAACTCGACACCTGTAGTGCTCGTCTGCAAATAAATATTCTGATTGAACAGCGTCGGCTCAGCGCCCGGAATATCTGGATTCCATCCGTTGTGATCAAAAACATTCTCCTCAAGAAGCACCCCGGTCGCGCCTGAAACAAACAAACCCTGTGAGTGCCCCTGAGTAAACCACGAATCCACAATCACCGATCGACGAATGGCAAAGTTCTTAAAATCACCTTCGCCAGTCGCTTGGCACACCACATTGACATTAAAAGATGAAATATAGCAATCCTCAATCAGCAAATTTTCTCCGCTGGCCAACCAATTTATACCCGTAGGCACATCCTCGGTCGTGCGATCGGCAACCATGCTCAGCCCAATTATCGCCAAATTGCTCCTTTGTACCTGATACCCACTCTGGAGCATCTTTCCATTCGAAATCACAAGCTTGGGACGCTCATCGCTCTCCCCATACGAAGTAATCACCACACGCTCTTCAGCACTTCGACCAGATTTCGACCAATGCCCAATCCCCTCGTACCACACATCACCCCGCTTAAGCAGCATCCAGTCCGCCGAATTATCCCGAATCAAACTCTTCGCACGGCTCAAACTCCGAACCGCCTGCGAAGGTGAAAATCCGCTATTCGAGTCGTCCCCTTCAGATGAAGACACAAACACAAACCGAGTATCAACACTCGGCTCAAGTACCGTCCACCCCTGATCGTTGATCTCCTGGGCCTGCGCAACCGATGCCCCCAACCCCGCACAGAGCCCAAGGGCTGCAATCAACCCCAAAGATCGACGCGGAAAAAGAAAAGAACCACCATAGGAGAAAGATTGTGTATTGAACTTGGGCATAGCAAAACATCCTCGTATCGCCAGGAGATTCCCAGCGCTGCACCAACTATCAAAACCATCAAACCGCTGGACCAGCTAAAGAGTAAATCCTCCTGCTTCTCCGACGATTCCAACCCGTATAATCGCCCTCTCTTCACACAAAGACGCTCAGACCTCCAAAATTCAGCCGTTTCCGGCAAAACACCCCCGAAAACACCTTTCTTCTTCTCCAAAAAACCCCGCAAACCGGGGGCTTTGGAACAAACAATCTCAATGTCCGCAATTCCTCATTCACCCCCCGCACTACCGATGCGTCATCGCAGATCGCATCTCATCGGCCACCGCCGGGTCAAGCCCATAATCCTGCGCCCGATCAACCATCCGAAGCCCAGGACCATCACGCCCCTCAGCCTGCATCAGCACCGCAACCGTCAACCACGCGCTCGACGAAGGATTCCGATGCCCCCAACCAACCACATCAATCACCGCATCACGCAATAACCGATCCGATTGCTCAAACAAACTCCCAGGTACCGGATCATAAGCCAAAGTCGGATCCATCAAATACGCATAACTCACCAGCGAAATCCCATCACCACGATCACCCAAACGAATCATCGCCAACCCAAGCTCACGCACCGCAAGCCAATCGTTGGGATACGCACTCAAATGCGCCCGATACGCATCCACCGCCACCCCAGGATCACCAATCGACATCTCAAGTCTCGCCACCTCGAGGGCAGACAAAGGCATCGCCTCAGGCATCGTCTGCTCATCGACAGGCGCCAAAACATACGACGGATCCGAAGTCAACTCGTCGTTGCTCCCAGGAAGCCTCCCCCGATATCGAGTCGGCACCGAGTAATACCACCAAGAATAGCGTCGATGCCCCGACATCCCATAAAACCCATACCAAGGCGAAGCACCCCAATACGACCCAGACCAGCCATACCAATAAATCGAATACGATCCATTGGTCACCACATAATCCGTATACCCATCCCCATCATAATCGCCATAGAAATACCACCACCCAAACGGACTTGAATGATGCGTGTAGTAAAAATAATGCTCATCGTGGTGTCCGTGATCAAAATGGCCATCATGATCATGATGATCGTGATACTCATCTTCGCAATACCCATCATCATGACCAGCATCATCGCCCAACCCATCGTCAGCGCCACCCCCTGAACCATCACCCCCCCCCCCGCCGCCGAGCCCATCATCAACCGAATCCATCGTCGGCCCAATCCCATGCTTCCCAGAACCCACACCCCCACGAGTCTGCGCAAAAAACGACTCCCGTGCCTTCTTGATATCAAAA
>JALSHH010000003.1 GCA_026982335.1 Phycisphaerales bacterium | reverse complement strand
TCAGTTTGTTGATGATCTGTTCTGCTGAATGCCGTTTTCTGGCCATGTCTTCCTGCCTTCCAAATACGCCCATTCTACGAGGATACTCGCATAAAGAATGGACTAGGATTTGGGGGGCAGGTCAGCAGCAGTCACTGATTGGTCAGAGACTCCACTTGACTTTACTGCTGAGCTAATATGGCAGGAGCAATGAACTGGAATTGATCTCTCATTTTCTTCGCGCAGCCCCCTATTAAAAACACAGGGCCTCACCGGTGAGGCCCTGCCAAGGAGTTTTTTAGACTTGTACACCAATTTTTGCACCTAGAAGGTGTAGGTACCTTGGAAGTAGTACCAGTCAATATCTTCATCTGATCCAGTATCGGTAAAAAAATCACCCGCAAAGAAGTGAGAATACCCGCCTTGGAGGGTTAGATTCCGATTCGCAAAGTATTTGACAGTCAGGTCGATCTCTTGCCCAACGGAATCAGATGCCCCAGCAGCTGTTGGACGCAAGACTCCCCCCCCAGCGTTATAGACTGAATCAGAATCGCTTGTCCGTGTGAAGTTGTGAAAATCAAGTTTCACAAAGAACTTTTTATGAGGCTTGAAAGAAACACCCGCTGAAAGATCTGTGATATTCTGACGCCCGATCAAGTCCATAAATCCGTTGTAGGCATGCCCGAGTGGGAAAAGTTGATTGAAAGTTTCGACATCGGTATCTCCTGCGTTGTCATCGCCTGAGGAAATATCAAGCCCGAGGTAAACCTTTGGCTTCCATTGGGAGTCGAATGCGTAGTAAACCTGCGACGCAAACATGTAGGCGCTGATATCAGCACTGCCAACATCACCAAACTGATATGCCCCTTCAACATCATAACCAAATCCAGAGTCGCCGAATTTGCCAAAAAGACGAGCGCCAACCGTATGGCGTTCTTCAATGCCACTGGTTCCGTTGAATGTGACTGCCCCATCGGTTTCGATACCCAGATAGTAGAGATCAATTCCAATGTTATGCTCGCCTCCAATTTTTCCGGTGGCATAGATCCCCCAGAAATCTGGTCCTGCATACCAGTCATTGAAGTTATATTTTTCAACAGGTGTGTACCGTGTGTAAAAGGCATCGGCCCGCCAGTCATTCATCTCAAGAATCACCCGTCCACCGTCCCATGAACGCTGGGAGTTCGCCCAAGGGAGTGTCGAAACAAGGCGCTGCTTACCAAAGAGAAGTCCTTGGCGACCAATGCGGAGTGTGACTTTGTCATTAACATCGCCGAAGGGTAAAATAATGTCAGCAAATGCGTTCTGCAGATCGAGAGCATCTGCATCGAGCCCGCGCACGCCACCAGGCAAATCCCGATCGGTTGAAAGTGCACTCTCGCCTTCGATGAATATGCGGAAGTTCTCGCCGAAGTTCCAATCGGTATGGAGCTGAAGGCGTGAGAGTGCAAAAGAATCGTCCGCAGTAGTTACAGGCGAAAACCCAAATGATTGCCAAGCTTCTGAGCGTAAACGGAGCGATCCACCAATCCCCACCCATGATGATCCATCATCGTTAAGTTTAATATGCTTGAGATCGTCCCAGTAGTCATTCCCACTTTGAGGATCAAACTCAGACCAGTCTTCATCAAATCGGAGGGTCTTGAACTTGGGATAAGTGGCAGCGGGTGATTCATCCTGATTCGTCCGGTCTTCTGTCAAGGCCACACTGGTGGTAGAAACGATGGCAATTGTCCCTGCAAGCGCCGCGATGGTCATTGTTTTTGTTTCTTTTTTGTGCGTCATGCGTATCATTGATGCCTCCAGGCCTCTCAATATTTGAAACACCGGCACGGTACACGCCGAACACTCGGCGCTGTCACCCTGCAGGTCGTGTGTGTTGTCTATTCACTTTGGAGATGTGTCTTCATTGTGAACCAAATTCATAGCTTGTATTGCACATTGTGGAAAGTAATACGGATCTATTCATATTTTTCCTATGTCACCGTCACCGATTTGTGTGCAACTTTTGAGTGATCTATCTTCTGTTTCCTCCGTAATTGTGAAGGACTGGTTGGCCTTCTCCATAGGCAAATTGTGATAAACACAATCTCTGCCACAGCCCAAGTCACAACCCATATTTCCCCCCCTGATCCAAATCCATACGAGTGAAGTCCTGAAGCCATAACATAGTTCACGCCGTAGAAAGTCCAGACGATGGCGAGAAAACCGACGATCGCCGAAACGGCGAGCCCAAAGTCACGAATCCATCCGACATATCGCGCATGGAGGAGTATGAAATAGGTCAGGATCGAGATAAGTGACCATGTTTCTTTCGGGTCCCAACCCCAAAATCGTCCCCATGAATCGGCAGCCCAAACGCCTCCAAGGATGGTTCCCGCGGTGAGCAAAATTACCCCAATCTGCATCATACGGTAGATTTGAACAATGATTCGTTCCGATTTTTTAGAAGGTCTGCGTAAAAGTACATCCTTAAAGAGGTAGACATGGGCAAGGACCGCCCCCAACAGTAGAGCGCCATACGAAGCGACAATGGTAAGGACATGGACAATCAACCAATAATTCGATCGCAACACTGCAGGTAGAGAGTTGGTTTGATCCTGAAGTGGAACAAGCATCGCAAAGAGAATGGACAAAACCGACGCACCAAGACCTGCTGCCAAGTACCAACTCTTGGGTGAGAGAAGCTGGCCGATAACTCCAAGGATCACGGCAACGATCCCCATCCACAGCAAGGATTCATAAGTATTCGACACCGGTGCACGCTCAAGAATTGCTACACGAAGCCAAAGCCCAAAGGCCTGCTCAGCCATGGCCCAGAGAATTGCCAGCACGATCATTGCAGTGATGATCTTGGAGTGAATAATCCATCTGGCTATCAACAATAGTAATGCGACCACCGTAGCAATGGCTGCCATTCGCCAAGGCTTGTGCGCATTGTAGATTAACTCCATATCAATCTTGGACTGGAGATCCTGAGGGTGCATCGTTTTGGCGTTGATCGCACTGATAAGTGTATCGACCGCCGCACTCATATCCCCGTTATTTAAGTAGGCGTCTTGCATTACCAACAATACCTTCTGAACCTCTTCGGTTCCATGATCGGTATGTTTGATCCCTGTCGAAGCAAATGTTTCGGTGCCTTCAACAGGTATAATTGCAATGCCCTGCCCAGTCATGAAAAACGACAAGGTCGCCATCTTGTTTTGGGCATCAATCACCGCCTGCTCATCGCGTGATGGGCGATATTTATTATTTCGATCCATCTTCGCGCGGATTTCACTCGAAAGCCGATGGAACTCTTCGTTGAGCATCAGTTCACCGGGAGCGAAGAACTTTGCGTTCGGATCAAGCCCGAACTTGGACTTGAGTTTCTTGCGTTCAAACGGAATGAGTTCTTCGCGAAACATCGCATCAGGTTTGAAGAGCAAATCGACGATCAGGTCGATATGGTCTCTTCCTGAATACCCTGACGGCCCCCGACCATCACCCCACTGTGTGCGTCCGGTGATCGCGACGGCCACGCGCCTTGCGTAAGTGTCCATTGGCATCGTGCGTCCGCGGTCCTGAATCGGAATCGATGCAAACTTGGACTTCCAATCCTGATCCTGCCGAGGCTGTTGCGACGCTTGGAGTTGTGGGGAGATCATGGCCATCGCCATCAACGACATCAGAAGTACGCTCAGCAAACGCATTGTTCGAGCTCCTTTTCTTCTTTGAATCGAATACCTTGGGTATGCCCGGGTGTCCGTATGAATATGCTTTGGAGTAATACATCACCAAAATCCCAAGGCAGAGGAAAATGCATCCCGCATAGGTTGGAAGCAAACCGGGATCTTTGGTAACTTGAAAAATTGAAACATCCGACCCAACAAACCCAGACTGATAGACCTTCCATCCCTGGTATTCGAGGGGATTGTTCATCCAGATCGTTTGCTCATGAGTATTACCATGTTCATCGGTGAAGAGTACATCAGACTCGTAGGCCATTGCCATAGACGACCCGGGATAGTCCACCTTTCGAAAGTCGACTAACTCAATGGTAAAGGGAACTGGAATTGTTGAGGGTGTGTACGAAATACCTCGGAACTCATCCCCAATTTGAATCATCGACCGGGCACCCCAAGCAAGCACCATAGGCTCGTGTGAAGGGAGGCCTTCTGGTGTTGTGCCATGAATCCGCACGAGCAAGGCAGGCATATTCTCTTCGCCTTGAAGCGCTTCAACAAGCTTGGTGGTCCCTCGTGCATTAGAGAAAGCATTGAGGATGATGCACTCATGTCCATTTCCTATATCGATCACCCACGGGCCTTCCCCAATGAGTTGCTGTTCAATGCGCTGTCCATCGGGTGATGCAAAGTAAACCGTGGTTAATGATTCATCGCGAGTAAAGACAAGCGTCGGTCGATCGAGTCCATGTCCAACATACTCGAGCACAAGATCTGAGAATTTCTCGCCATCGATTTGCTTTTTGTTGATTGAACCTCGAAACCGATCAAACGCTGCATGGCGTTCCCGTGATCCACTTTCATGGACGAGCGTGATTTCGATTGCCGGATTATCGCGTGATTTATCTCCTTCAAACATCCCATCTGGACCGACCATTGCGTGCTTGAATTGTCTGATAGATTCAATGGCCCATCCAGTGTCAACGACCTGTCCAATTTTTTCAGGATCAATCAGGGCATCATCCTCCCGATGCCGGAACACCGGACGAGATTGCTGGTCAATTGTTTCGGGCGCCCATTTTTGCCCTTGAGGCAAAACACGCACCTCGACCTCATGAAGGATCGGTGGAGTTTCCCCATCGCGGAGTTGTCCAACCCAATGCCCGTCATCACCTGCACCAAATTTGAGTTCCACCGCATGGAGCAAGTTCATGCCATCATTAAGGACAACGGTTTCTTGCGCCGAATTGTCCCAGTGTTCGAGTACCTCGATTTCAATTCCAGCAAGCCGAACCATTCCTGGGGTCTGGATAATCTGTGCATCGAGAATCTCAAACTTCCCTGCATCGTGCGACAGAATCTGAAGTTCACTGGTCTGCGCCCGTAAGGAATTGGCACGCATCCCTTCTTCGAGGGATATGGTACCTTCGACTTTGGTAAAAAAAGTCACAATCCCGGAAACGATGATCGTGATGAGGGATGCATGAACAATGATGAACCCTGTATGTTTCTTTCGCCACGGATATCGTGTCACGACCGCCAAAATAAGAGTCATGCAGATCATCGCCATCAAGGCAACGAACCACCATGACCCATAAACGAGCATTTTGGCCTGAGTTGCGTTGGTAGTGGATTCAAGCCAGGTTCCATAACACAAAGCAATAGTGGTCAAGACCAAAATGGGTACTGCAAATCGGATTGATCCGAAAAAGAGGACCACACGCCCCAAAGGGGTTCTATGCCAATCGTATCGGGGTTTCATGAACATCCTCCGCCACAACCAAAGTCCCCGGGGGAGCCGGGGAGCGAATCCGCAAGCTCACACAGCGCTTGGTAATAAGTGTCAACATCGAGCCCGACAAGCGTGGCGCCAAAATGTTCGGCATCCTCGTGCGAGACGATCTCCCCATAGTTGATTGTGGGGATGTGATACGCAATGAGCAACGGCCAGGCTTCTGGCTGATGCTCAAAATATGGATGAATGAATAGACAGAACCCTGCTGATGGATGATCGCCAAGAGCGATGGGTACCGCAAACTCGCCGGGCTCTAAAGGCTCGGCATCGAAGCGGATGCTCACCGGGTATCGAACGAAAGTGGCATCATCAAGCATCTTGAGAATCGCCTCGGCATCAATGTACATCCCATGCGCGAGCCGGGCGCTCATCGCTTTTTCACCAAGGTGATCTTTGAGTGCAATCTGTGCATCTCGTTCGGTCAAATGACGGGGCATTGCAAAATCCTTGTCAAATCTTCATTCGTTTGATGCTGACCGATTTCTCGGTCAAATTTAATCAGTCCTCGTTATACCGATTCTTGAAGTCTTGCGCTGCCTTCTTTCGTTTTGCAGCTTCGGCCGGGTCCATCTTGCCCAAGTACCATTTATGGTCATCGGCATTAAGCACCTCTTCGATTTTGGCTTCAAGCGCCTTGGCTGCATCAACAAGGTCCTTGTCGCCCGAACGCAGACCATCCTCAACAAGTTCTCGCAACTCTGGAATGAGCTTGGAGTAGAAGTTGCGGGCGATCTCGTAAGTTCCATGCCAATGGGTGTAATCAGGTGCCATCATCGCAGCACCGTGACGAGCACGCCGCCCTTCGTGATGCCAGAGCTCGAACCATGTAAAATCGATCTTGTTGGCAAAAGGCACCTGACTCTTGAGAGGCTTGGCATACTTCATCAACTCAAGCCCAGGTTTGGCAAACTTCTCATTGTACAACTCAATAAGTGCATCATACTGCACATAGAAATTGTCCACCCACTGTGTCTGGTGACAGCTTAGACAAACATCCTTCATGTTGTCTCGACGGACTTGCCAAGGCACATTCGCACCTGGAAGTCCCATCTTGGCATCAGAAACCTCAGGGCGGATCGAAACTGCTGGCCGATTGTTCCAGCTGATCCTCATCCCGACATCATGAGTAACGGGTTGATTCTTGGTTTCTGACATATGGCATGTTGCACAGGTTGGTGCTGCCCAATAATCTTCACCAACAATCCACTTCTCATTGTCCATATTCATTTCATCAATCTTTGCGAAGAAGTTGATGCCATGTTTGGATTCTTCGTAGACTTCCTTCTGTGGATGGTCAGGACCAAGGTGACACTTGCCACAGGTGTCAGGATGTCGTGCCTGCTCGACGGAGAAATCGTGGCGTGTGTGACACGCATTACACGAGCCTTCCGAACCATCCGGATTCAACCGACCGATGCCTGAGTTGGGGTAGGTCGCCGGATCAAGTTTTCCGCCGGGAAGCACTTTGACTTCTGAGCCGTGGCACTGCCAACACCCATTGACCGCTGCAGCGGAGACGCCTTCGGGGAACCCTTGGGTCACCATCGCATTGTTCCCTTCGACAACTTCGGCAAGGACATTATCAAGCGAACCGAGGATACGACCGGCTTTGGAGTGGTGCGACCCTGCAAACTCTTCGACTTCCTTGGTGTGACACCGGGCACAGTCTTTGGGTGTCACCAGAATAGAGATGGTAAATCCTTCGTGTTTGAAAGCATCGGCATCATCTCTGTCTGCTTGGTGGCATTCATAGCATCCCACATTGCCACGATAATGTTTACTTGAACCCCACTGTTGATACAGGCTTGGATTCAACTTCTGATGACACTCCAGACATTCATTGGACTGGCGTGACATCTCTGCCGGAGCAAAGACTTGCCCCATAGCCGATGAGGCTAAGGTACAGATCCCGGCAACCAATAACAGTTGTTTTCTTCTCATGACCGTCTCCTTTACTCTAGCGATACGCTCGCTGATTCTTTCGTTGCTTGCTTTTGCTTTGCCTTGAGTTCTGGATCGGTGTGATACACCGTATCCACTGTCAACTCACCATAGAGCACCGGAATTGTCACCCGAACCAAGATTGTGTAAATCAACAATCCAAAGGCCCAAATTCCTGTACAGACAAGAATCTCATTGAGGGTCGGAACATATTCAACAATCTCACCAAGTGGCGAAGGGATAAAGGCAGGCACAATCAATCCCATACCTTTTTCGATCCAGATTCCAACAATCATCGCGACACAGGCCGCATTGAGCACCCACCGGTTTTTACTTGCAGGAGTCAGCAGCACAATGAGCGCGAAACTATTGAGCCCGATTGCGGTCCAGATCCAAGGCACCAAGGCCGAGTACCCATGAAGACCAAAGAAGAGATATCGGGCCGAGGCGGCGTGGGTCGTTCCGGTATAAAACTCGGTAAAAATCTCCGAAATCAACAAGAACATGTTGACACCCAACGCCACCGTGACAATCCCCTTGAGCGTCGAGATTGCCTTCTCAGAAACCGGATACCCAGTGCTCACCTTGATGACCTGAAGTGTCAGGATAATCAACGCAGGACCGGCAGCAAAGGCCGAAGCAAGGAATCGAGGGGCAATCACCGCAGTATTCCAGAACGGGCGTCCTCCAAGACCAGAATAAAGAAATGCCGTTACGGTATGGATACTGATTGCCCACACAATTGCAATGAACACAAAGGGGATATAGAACTTTCTGGTTGGCCTGCGGTTGTTGTAGGCACAGTAGATCAGATACCCACAAATATGCAGATTCAACAGCAAGTACCCGTTGAGCGCAATCACATCCCAGGTCAGGATCGACATCGGGAAGTTGAACCGCAATAACATATGGTGGAATCGATCTGGACGACCAAGATCGACAGCAATAAAAAGCAGGCACATGATGATCGCAACTACCGCGAGTAACTCGCCGAAGATCACCAAGTTGTGCAGGTCTTTGTTCTTATAGACATATACCGGGATCACCAGCATCACTGCAGCCGCGGCCACACCCACAAGATAAGTGAAATTGGCAATATAGAGTCCCCACGAGACTTGATCAGTCAAGCCAGTGGTAATGAGTCCCTGCACAAACTGCTTGGCATAGGCATTGAGTCCAAAGAGCGCCACCACCGAAAGAAGGAACATCCAAGTGTAATATTTCCAGTCCCCAACGAAACTAAGCTGGAAGCATCGCCAAAGGAATCGGGGATATTCACGGAAGAGAGATTTCGTATCGCCGCTCATGCGTCACCCCCGCTCAGAGTATCTGTGGAAACTTTTTCATTGATTGGGTCCCGTTCATCGAAGTAGTAGAAGAAGCGTGGCAGCGTGCCCAAGTCCTGCTTGAGTACGAAAACTCGCTTGGATTCGAGAATCTTGCGGACATCCGACTCGGGATCGAGGATATTGCCAAACTTCCGTGCCCCTGTAGGACACACCTCGAGGCACGCCGGCATCTTGCCCTCGCGAGTGCGGTGGAGGCAGAAGGTGCATTTCTCCATCACACCTTTGGAACGCGGGCGGTTCGAGAGATAGCTCATATTCGGATTGATTTTGTCATTGGGAATTGAAGGTTTGGAGAAGTTGAACCTTCTGGCCCAGTACGGACACGCCGCTTCGCAATATCGGCACCCAATGCACCAGTCGTAGTCGATTACCGTGATGCCATCGGACTCTTGCCAAGTCGCCTCGACCGGACAGACCTTGACACAAGGCGGGCTAGCACACTGGTGACACTGAATCGGCATGTAGTAGTGATCTTCCGAAGGTACCGTGGCGCGTTGATAGTGGTGATTGCCTTGTTCGATATCATTGGTCCCTCGGGGCATTTCGAGGACGCGGATGTATTGAATCTCGGGGCTTCGGGACTGGTTGTTCTCTTCGACACAGGCATGGACGCACTTTCGACATCCGATGCACCGTGTGAGGTTGAGTGCATAGACGAACTCCACGCCATCCATTGGTTTGATGTCACGGATATTGGGCCGAACATCGTACCGCTTCTCGACCTGGGCCGAGATGCGTTCGAGGGCCTTGGCCATATCATGCTGGTCCATCTCCTTGTAGTGCTTCTGAATGAAGTTGGCAATGGTAAACTCATCAGTATCGGTCAACTCACGCAATGGGCTCAGCGAGGCGGCGATCGCCGCCACCGCCCCGGTTGCTGCGGTGCCCCGGCGAAGAAAGCTCCGTCGAGTCATACCTGGACGAGAGGTGTACTCACGCGGTCCGCACCCACCTTCGCCTGTTGTATTCTTCATGATGGGCAGTTGCATCAGTGATCCTCCCCCTGCTCGACTCTGTTTGACCCCTCGTGCTCGTTGAGACGCCAACGCTGAAGCGGGTTCTTGTCATCCACCAGATCCCCATGGTCTGCATAATGCTCGCCCATCCGCAAGGTCTTGGGCCCAGGCAGGGGTGGCATGGGTTTGAAAGATGGGCTATGCGGGTCGTGGCATTGTGAACAGGTCAGTTTGGTCGCTTCACCTAGGTCTGTATCCCAATACCCGATCGTTTTGCCGTGCGATCCTTTTTGCCAATCCCGGTAGATTGGCCCGTGGCACTGGGCACAAAGCTGGGCGACCTGATCAAATCCGACCGTTCCCCCGCCGCGGAGTGTAAGCTTCTCCCGATTCCCCTTGTCGTGGCAGTCGAGGCATCCATCATTGATCCCGTGATCGAGGATGATGTCCGTATGCTGGGTGAGTTCACGAAACTTGGGTCGCGTGTTCTCAAAGAGCCCATGACAATCATTGCACCGTTGGTCATAGGTCCCGATATTCACAATTGGGGGGTCTTCGAGGGCAACACGGAAGGCACCAGGTATAATCTGCTCGGTACGGACCTGGTTGTGCTGTGCCAGCGGAATCTCGACGGAAGGGTTCCCCAGTAGGAAAGCTCCTGCAAGGAATAGAAACCCGATCCCCACAAGGTATCCTGTGATCGGCCCCTTGCTTGCTGGTGCATTTGATTTGGCCATCACTGACAAACCTCCCAATCCATCAAGTCCAGAAAACCTATTTCGGACGCATTTGTCACCATTATACTTCCAGTACGGCAAGAATTTCTACTGTTTAGGGATAAATATATCAGATTATTTGTATTTTCTTGTTGAATCAGAATATTTTTCGGCCCTGTGAGAAACCAAAGCAATGCCATGATTTTGCTTGATGCTTCAAAGCCTTCCGGGGGCTGGCCTTACCCAATATGGCGAGCCTCCAAAAAAAGAACACACTGAATCAGAGAAAAATGGCCCCTTCCCTCCATTTGGCATGTGCTAACATCAAAAGAGTAACAGAAATCGAATCGAGGTGCTCAAATTGGACCTGTGGAATGCGCTTTTAGATATCCTGATCCTTCTTTTGGCTGCCTTGGTGCTTGGGGCTCTCTGCGAACGCCTTCGTCAGAGCCCCATTCTTGGGTACCTCGCTGCGGGGA
This sequence comes from Phycisphaerales bacterium, assembly GCA_026982335.1. GTDB lineage: Bacteria > Planctomycetota > Phycisphaerae > Phycisphaerales > UBA1924 > UBA1924. Next base: position 20,756 of record JALSHH010000003.1, on the reverse strand, counting down.
CGCTGCTGGGCCCAAATGCCCTTTCGATTGTCTCCAACACCTCGCAGGTAAGCGACATCGCCGAGCTCGGTGTGGCGTTGCTGCTCTTTACGATCGGGCTCGAGTTTTCATGGTCTCGGCTCCGTAAACTTGGCCCAGCAGCACTTGGAGGGGGAACTGCCCAAATTCTTGTCACACTCGGAATCGGGGCAGGAGTTGCAATGCTCTTTGGAATGTCGATGCAATCTGCGATCACCATCGGTGCCTTGGTCGCGCTGAGCAGCACAGCCTGTGTGCTCCGGCTTTTGGTTTCTCGCGCCGAAATTGATAGTCATCACGGAAGACATGCATTAGGAATCCTTTTGATGCAGGACATCGCGGTTGTGCCTTTGGTGCTTTTGGTGACGGTTCTGGGAGAGCAGGGTTCGATCGAACAAGTTGGTATGGGCATTTTTAAATCACTATTCCTGGCATTCGTCTTGGTTTCGATTTTGTATGTTGCCCTCAAATGGGTTGTTCCACGCATACTTGAGTTTGAAGCGTTGCACCGCAACCGAGACTTGCCGATTCTCCTAGCAATTGTGACGGGACTTGGGTCGGCATGGGGGTCGCATCAACTGGGGCTTTCGCCTGCACTTGGAGCATTTATCGCGGGAATGATTTTGGCGGAGTCACCATTTGCCACGCAAATTCGTGCCGATATTGGGTCGATCCGAACGCTGTTGGTCACGCTGTTTTTCAGCTCAATCGGTATGCTCGGCGATCCTGCATGGTTCGCCAGCCACCTCCCCGCGGTGCTTACCTTGGTCGCGGCGATTGTGGTGGGCAAGGCGCTGATTATCTGGGTCATTCTCAGAGCATTCCGGCTCACCCACACCAACGCGCTCGCAGCGGGAATCTGCTTGGGACAGGTCGGGGAGTTTTCGTTTGTCCTCGCAGCGGTTGGACGAGGAACGGTGATCAGCGAAGAGCTCTTTACGCTCATCATTTCAGCAACAATCACCACACTCTTCTTCACGCCTTACCTTGTCGCTTTGGCGCCTCGGATATCTGTTTTTATTGTTGAGTTCTTAGGCAAACTCAAGCTAATTGATCCCGGGGTCACGCACGCAGGTGACCCAGCGTCTCCAAGCACTGACCACATTATCATCATTGGGTTTGGGCCTGCGGGTCAGGCGGTCGGGCAATCGCTGAGCCAGATGGCTCAACGGGTCTCAGTGATTGACCTCAATCCCAGCACACCGATCCTGTCGCGTCAGTTGGGTTTGGCTGGAACGATTGGGGATGCAACCCAGCCCGATGTGCTCGAACACGCGAATGTCACCTCGGCAGCTGCGGTTATCGTCACCGTCCCCGACCCGGCTGCTGCCTGCGCCATCGTGGAGTTGGTGCGATGGCTGGCTCCCGATGTCCACATCATCGCCCGGGCTCGATACCACCGGTATTTCGAGGATTTACACGCTGGTGGAGCCCATGAGGTCATCGACGAGGAGCATCTCGTCGGCACCCGACTAGCCGCTCGACTCCGAAAAAAGATCCGATCGGATGAGCAAGACACATCCGCCCAGTAATCTCATCAGATTACCGTTCCCACCCCGATAAGTTCGCCGGCAAGCGATGCGATGGTGAGCGTGAGCACTTGGATTGAGCGTTGATACTCTTCAAGATGCAGGTGCTCGTCAGGGGTGTGGTCGAGGCTGCTATCCCCCGGCCCATAGGCAGCGATGGGACATTGCCAGATCGGCGCGACGACATTGAGATCGGCGGTGCCGGTCTTGAGCTTTGGGCGAGGACGAAGCCCTTGCGATCGAATTGCGAAGGACAGGGCGCGAACGACCGGGTCGTTGCGGTCGGTCGCGTGGGCGTGTTCTGCGCCGGCGAACTCGAGCTCGATGTGCTCACCGGCCAATGACTCAAGGATGGCGATGAGCTCATCTGGGTTCACCGCAGGCGGGAGACGAAACCCGATTTTGAGAATGGCCTGTTGCGTAAATCCATCGCAAGACGAAGCCATCTGCTCAATGCTCGCTTGGATTTGATCGAAGGCCCGAGTTGGGCGAATGTTGAAGTCTTTGACTTGCACCAGAACCCCAGCCCACCAAGCGATGAGCTCATCACATGCCGATGGATCTTTGCCTGCCGAATGGGTGTTGGGACAAGTCGCGGTCACGGTCGTGAGAAGCCGTCCTTTGTATCCCAGAGTGACACCTTCGACACTGCTGGGTTCGCCGATGATGCAGGCGTCGGGTCGCCACTGCTCGACAAGATGACGAGCACCGATCGAACCCGCTGCCTCTTCGCCGACTGCCCCTGCAACGGTCAATCGAACACCCTCGGGTAGTTCCACGCGCGATGACGCAACGAGCATCGCCGCGAGTGGGCCTTTGGCATCGACCGAACCTCGCCCATGGAGGATGCCCTCTTCGATGCGCACGGGGATATCGCCAAGTACGGTGTCGATGTGCCCGAGCAGGACAATATGAATCTCGGCATCATCAGCCAACGCGCCACGATGGGCGATAGCGTTGCCAACTTCGTCGATATGCGCGTCGAACCCAAGCGTGTCGGCATGGCGAACGAACACCTCGGCTGCGGGTTGTTCATTGCCTGAAAAACTCTGCGCACTGACGAGATCAAAAAGGAGCTGGGCTTCCGGATTCATGTCGCTATCCCTTGCACAAAGGTGGTTCCTGCGCCGGCTCGGGCGCGTTCGATGGGGCGATCGCCACTGGCCGAGCCGATGGTGACGCGGGGAACGCCGCCGACGATGGCTTCGTGGGCTGCGAGGACTTTGTTCTTCATGCGTCCCTTGGCAGCATCTTGGGCTTCTTCGAGTGTGCTTTGATCGACGATTTCGATCAGTGAATCCGTATCCGTATGATCGCGCAACAAACCCGTAACATTGGAAAGCAACAAAAGTTCGTCGGCACCGAGCGCCCGTGCTGTTGCCGAGGCGGCTCGGTCGGCATCGACATTGATCGCTATGCCGTCGGGTGTGATTGCTGGGGGTGTCAACACCGGCACACGCCCGACATCGAGGAGCATGTTGAGAAAATCGGCATCAACGGTTTCAACCCGACCCGAGAGATCGTCGCGGATGATGATCGTGCGTCCGTCTTCAACCGCTCGGATCGCCGACTTGCGCGATCCGATCCAGATGCCCGCGTCAATGCCCGAAAGCCCGATCGCATCGACACTCGATTGGCGAAGGTGTTCGACGATGGTCTTGTTGATCTTGCCACAGTAGATCATCTTGAAGATGTCAAGGGTCTGCCGATCCGTTCGTCGGCTTTGATTTCCGCTTGGGCTGACGATCGTTTTGGTCGGATGCCCGAGCGTCTCGGCGATTTGATTGGTTTCGTGTGATCCGCCATGAACCAGAACGACGCGGATACCAGCGCTCGTAAGTTCGGCGATTTCAGCGGTCAGGGCGGTGGGGTCGATGCCTTCGCCGCCTCCGACCTTGACGACAATGGTGTAGGACGAGTGATTGATCGTCATTGAAATATCCTTATGCGGGGTGGAGTCCGGGGAAAGTGAGTCCATCGGTTTCAATCAATCCCATCGCGATGTTCATGGATTGCACTGCCGAGCCGGCAGCACCCTTGACAAGGTTGTCGATGGCGCACAGGGCGATGATCCTGCCAGATCGTTCGTCAATCGCAAACCCGACATCGGCATGGTTCGACCCGACGACAATGCGCGGATCGGGAAATCGATTCGGGCCCGAGCGATCAGCAACGATGCGAACAAAGGGTTCGTCGCGGTAGGCCTGGCGATAGAGTTTCCAGAGGTCCTTGGTTTCGAGGCATTGGGTTGATTCGATGTGGGCGGTGCAGAGCACGCCTCGCACCATGTCGATCGCGGTGATGGTGGCATCGAGGTCGAACTCGCCGAGCGATTGAAACACCTCGGCCAGATGGCGATGCCCCGACGGGGAATAGGTTCGTGCAGTCCGAGCGCGGACGGGATGGTGCGAGCCTGCGCTGGCTTGGGCCCCGGCTTCGGATGACCCAACCTTGAGATCAGCGATCGCCCGCTTAATGAGCCCCGCCCTCGCCAGTGGCAGCAGGGCAAGGGTCATCGCGGTGGCGTTGCAGCCGACGCCTGAGATCAAACCCGCACCGGCGAGTTGTTCGCGGGCGATTTCGGGCAGGCCATAGGTTGCCTCGGCGAGGGTATTCGGCGATGGATGTGCCTCGCCGTACCATTTTTGATAACTCTCTGCATCACGCAGCCGAAAGTCGGCGGAGAGATCAATGACCAACGGGGCCAATACACGCCAGCGATCAATCTCCCCCGCTGCCTTGCCGTGAGGCATGCACAGAAACAGCACATCGCACGGCTCAATCTCATCAGGTGTGCAGTAGAGAATATCGAGGTGCCCACGCATGTTCGGATGCGACCGATGAATTGGCTGATTCTTAAGCCGACGCGAAGAGACCTGAGTGATCCTTATTTGCGGATGCCCGTGCAAGAGTCGCAGGAGTTCGCCTCCGGTGTAGCCTGAGCCGCCGATGATGGAAACATGCGTGGATATGCCAGTGGTCATACAGCAATCTCCGACTCGGCCCGTGCCTCTTGAGCAATCTGCACCACATGGCAGGCGACATGCTCAGGGATATTCACCCCCGTGGTTTCAGTCGAGTTGCGAAACTCCATCGAATGATTCAACTCGTTGACGAGCAATCCACGGCTGGGACACTCGAGCAGATCCACCGCCACGATGTCGGCCCCGGTTGCAGCCGCAGCGTTGGTGGAAATCGCACGCAACTCGTCGGTGATTTCCATACCTTGCGCCGTCGCGCCGCGGGCGGTATTCGTCACCCAATGCTCGCTCGATCGCATAATCGCTGCGATCGGTTCGCCACCAACCACGAACACGCGAATATCTCGGCCTGGCTTGTCGATGTGTTCCTGGATGTAGAACACACCTTGTTGCACAGAACCGAGTATTTCACGGTGTTCGAGGATGGCTTCGGCTGCGTCGCGGTCGTTGATCCGGGCGGCGAGCCGCCCCCATGACCCAACCGTTGGCTTGATAACCGCGGGATATCCAATCGCCTCGATGGCTTCGAGTCCAGACGGGGCATTGGTCGCCACGCGAATCTCAGGCGTGGGCACACCGGCCTCAACAAGCGCCAGCGTCGTAGCGAGTTTGTCGGCGCATATCTCAATCGCATGGAGTGGGTTGATGCACCGGATGCCGAAATGTTCGAGCATGCGAACTGAGGTCAGCGTGTTGGTCAAACTCACCGAACGATCAATGACCGCATCGCAATCGCCCCACTGGCCCCCTCCCTCATCGGGAACCAGTGGGTTGAAAACGATTGTCCGTAAATCAATCGGTGTGCATTGCACGCCGAGATGCTCAAAGGCATCGAGGAGCATCCGCTCTTCAGTCCGCAATCGGGTATAAGTCATGGCGATGTGCATGGCGTAGTCCTTTTTGATCAAAACGCTGAAATAACCGGCTTATTCGCCCCAGTCTTCTTCAACTTCGGGAGCGAGTTCGAGGGTGATGGGATCGGCGCAAATCACTTCGAGCTCGACGGTGCAGTCTGTGCAATTGACGATCTCGCCGTTGAGCGGCGAACGCTCAAGTCTGATCGCGGCATCACATTCTGGACAGGTTGCTTCGATGGCTACCGTTTGTGCTGGTGACTGGTTCATTGCTGATTCTCCTGATTGGTTTGGGATTAATCTTTGAAAACGACACATAGAAAAACACCCCTGATTATGCGTCAGGGGTGCGTCTGTTCTTGGGCTTGGTTGTTGAACTCGCTTAGCTCATACACACCTCGACCAACATCGCAACCCAGACGCGTTTGGCGTCTTTGGCTTTCAATTTGGTCGATTTCATATTGGTGTGGACTTGGTTCATAGCGGGTGAGTGTACTGAGTATCGGACAAATGTCAAATCTACTCCTCATATTTCCGGATGAAATGCAAACTTTCTTAAAACTTCATCGCATCCCCTTGTGAGGACATTTCTGTCCGATTGCCTAAAATGGATCAGCATGAGAAGCATCGGATTCGGCATCCCAATCACCAAACCATCCCATTCCAGCCGGGTTGGCCGTCATGCTGGGCGTTGGGTCAGAGGGCTTGTCTTGCTTGGGATCATTGCCGGATTTGGGGGGTGTTCAGATCAAGGCCAAGACCAAGATCATGTCATTGTCTTCGCAGCGTCCTCACTGACCAAGCCCCTCAAGCTCATCGAAGCCGAATTTGAAGCCCTCCATCCGGACATTAATCTTGAGTTGATCTTCGCAGGCTCGAATACCTTGGCGATGCAGATAAACGCCGGCGCTTCTGCCGACCTCTTCATCTCAGCAGATGATGTGCAGATGCAGCGCGTCGAGGGATTCTCTTCTCCGCGTGTGCTCGTTGAGAATCGGCTTGTGGGCATTGTTCCCCTTGGATCAGCCACAACAACAATCAAAGAGGCAATCGAGCATGCATCGCGGATTATTGTCGCCCAAGGGGATGTCCCCGCCGGACGATACACACGCCTGGCACTTGATGAACTGAGCGTCTGGAAAACAGCTGCGTCCAAGATCGTCTCCTATGAACATGCCGTCCAAGGCGTGGTCAGCAAAGTTGCCTTTGGACAAGGCGACCTTGGTTTTGTGTATCTCACCGATGCACTCGGAGCCCGGGATCAAGTCCGCATGATCGAGTTCCCAGCAGACATCTCGACCCAGACTCTGACCTGGATCGCGCCAAGAAACGGTTTGGACGATGCGCAATCTTTTCGATCGCTCGCGGCCGATTTCATCATCAACTCATCCCAGTCCCAGACGATCTTTACGCGCCTGGGCTTTATCGTCCGGGAAGCATCCCCATGACACGATCCGGCGAACGCCTGACCAACACGGTGTTGTACACGCTGGCAGCGATTGGATTGCTTTTCTTTGTCGTCCCAGTGGTCTCGCTGCTCTTTGAAATGCCTTGGAGCCGGGGTTTGGAAATCATCGCTCAACGGGAAGTCTGGGGTGCCCTTGGGCTCTCGCTGATTGTCTCGATGGGCGCGGTCATACTCTCGCTGATTTATGGGTTCCCCATCGCATGGGTCATGACGCGGTGCTCGTCCCGGTGGACACGCCTGATCCGGATCGTGGTATTGATGCCAATGGTACTTCCTCCGATCGTTGGCGGCGTGGCTTTACTCTCGGCTTTTGGTGCCAACGCGCCACTCGGTCGCCTGCTTGATCTTGTTGGGATTCGGCTCCCGTTTTCAATGGCAGGCGCGGTTCTGGCAGTCACTTTTGTAAGTAGCCCGTTCATGGTTCTCACGCTTGAATCGGGAATGCGGAGTCTCGATCGGCGATTGGAACATGCTGGCGAAGTACTCGGCGCTTCTCGCGCGATGGTGATCCGACGGATTATTCTCCCCGGTTTGCGCCCGGCGCTCCTCGCCGGAGCCGCACTGACCTGGGCACGGGCGCTGGGCGAATTTGGCGCCACCATCGCCTTTGCTGGCAACCGTCCTGGACATACGCAAACACTCCCGCTGGCGATCTATCAGGCGCTCCAAAGCGACATGGATCTGGCCTTATTGATCTCGGCTCAGTTGATTCTCATGACCGTGTGCCTGATGATCTTTGTACGATCGAAAGGGATCAACGATGAATGACCAACCAAGCGCCCAGCCGAACGACCAACCGAGTAACCAACCACAACTGACCCATATGAACGAACATGGGCACGCCTCGATGGTGGATGTCTCGAGCAAACCCATCACTGCGCGCGGCGCGATCGCCCGTGGACGCGTGCAAATCAGCAAAGCACTCGCCGATCGGATCAACGCCAATGACATCGCCAAAGGCAACTTGATTGATGTCGCACGATTGGCCGGGATTATGGGTGCCAAGAAGACCGGTGAACTAATTCCCCTGTGCCATCCCCTCGGGCTTGATTCGGTTTCGGTTGAAATCGAACTCGAAGGCACCACCATGCACATCGAGGCGCAAACCAAATGCTCCGGACGCACCGGAATCGAGATGGAAGCGCTCACCGCAGTGAGCATCGCTGCCTTAACCATTGTTGACATGGGCAAAGCTGTCGATAAAACAATGGTGATCGAAGGGATTCGGCTCGTCGAAAAATGGGGCGGACGATCCGGGCATTTCAAAGTCGAGGAATCATCATGACCGCTCGAGTGTTCCGATGCACAGTGCTGACCGTTTCAGATCGCGCATCACGCGGCGAGTACGAAGATCAATCCGGGCCTGCACTCGTTGCATTCGTGCAGCGCTCGCTCGCCAGCAAAGTCGTCGAATCGGCGTGCATCCCCGATGTCGAAGACCAGATCGTCGAACAGCTCGAACGATGGGTCGATCAGTCCCCCACCATTGACCTGATCCTCACCACCGGCGGCACAGGTCTCTCGCCTCACGATCACACCCCCGAAGCAGCAATGCGCGTGATTGATCGACCACATCCCGGACTTCTCGAACTGGCCCGGTCGAAAACCGCCCAGATCACAGAGCTGGCCTACCTCTCACGAGGCGTCGCCGGAGCAGCGAAAAACACGCTCATCATCACGCTGCCCGGCTCACCCAAGGGTGCCATCGAGCAGATCAAAGCCATCGAGCCTCTGCTTGTCCATGCGCTCAAAACGCTCCGAGGTGATAGCAATCTTCATTGATCCGGTTTATTCAGTTCATCAGGGCGATTCACATTGCGAAGCGCTGAAGATTCAACAGGCACATGCACAACCGAGTCGTGATCAAACACCATGCCGAGTTTGAGTTTGTTTTGGGCGATGGATTGCTCGAACATCGGCAGGCACTCGATTCGATACAAACCAACGGTGGGATGACGCCGAGTATCGCAGGCAATCAGAGCCATCGCATCAGGTGCCTCGATCGATGCAGCAACGATCGTACGAATGGTACGCTCGTCGATCGAGATCAAATCACCCGCGCATACGAAAATGTCCGAATTGGCATATTCGATAGCGGCACAGATCCCCCCAACGGGCCCAAGACCGGGATATGGATCGTCGATCACCATATCGCCAAGATCAACGACAAGTGGGTCGCACTGCCCAACAAGCGCAACCCGATTTCCAAAGACCGCCCGGAGCGTCCTGATTGGGATGGTCACCATTGGCTCACCCTCAATGCGCTCGACAAGTTTATCGCGCCCAAATCGCGATGATTGTCCGCCGACAAGCACAACGGGCTGGATGTGATCTAGAATGGACTGGGCGATTGGTGGCATATCCAATCATTGCCCTGTGGAGTGCCTATGGACGAAAAGGATGAAAAAGATCCGATTTCTCGCCGGGAAATGCTACGAAAGAAGCTCGGGCTTGGGCTTGCGCAATCCATAGGTTATGCACTCGGACAGGCCCATGGCGTCCGCAGGCACATCGAACAAACCATCCGCGATCCCATCTCACCGTCGCCACCGACACCGAAAACCGCCGCCTACCTCCGCCCACCAGGGGCAATCGATGAAATCTCATTCACCGCTCAGTGCACCAAATGCAACGCATGTATCGAAGCGTGCCCGCCCAAGACCCTTGTGCCTCTGACCGGCGTGTTTGGCAAGGCCTTTGGGACGCCTGTGATTGATCCGAACCTTGGCGGATGCACGATGTGCGAAGATCGCCCGTGCGCCAAGGCCTGTGTCGATGCAGGGGTAGACATCCTCGACGCGCTGCTGCCGATGAACATGGGACATGCAACGATCCATCGGAGCTCATGCCGATCACACTTTGGCGAAGAATGTACGCTGTGCATTGATGCGTGCCCAATCGAAAACGCCATCGCACACGATTGGCGTAAAATCCCGACGGTCAATCCGGACATCTGTACCGGGTGCGGCATCTGCGTCAAGAGCTGCCCAGTCGAACCCAGTGCGATTTCGATTGTCCCGCTTGCCAATCGCCCGCCCAAAGCGGTTCATCCAGACCACGACCAGAACGCCCAAGGGCCCGCGCCCGATTGACCCGGTGCGAGTTCGACAAACCCATCAGACAAAGCCGATGCGGGAACATCGCCTGAGCCTTTGGATTCGATGAGTTCAACGCACCCTTCGCCGACGATCCGGGCGAGCCGACTCCACCAGATCCCAAGCGATTTATTGTCGCTGTTGACAATCCTCATCATGCGGGGTGTCTGGATCGGGGCTTGTATTCCAGCACGAAGAGCCAATGCGGGAATCATCAACCGATGAGCCGTCACCATGACCGAAACCGGATTACCGGGCAATCCAAAGATTGGTTTGCCATTGAGCACCGCGCCAAGGGCGGGTTTGCCGGGGCGTTGGGGGAGTTTGTGGAAGATGATGTGGCCACCGATCGCTTCGACAATTTCGGGGACATGATCGTGATCGCCCATCGAGACGCCGCCGGTAAAGACGAGGGCGTCGCAGGACTCGACCAGTTCTTGAGCTACTGACTTGATGTCTTCGATGGTATCACGGGCATGAACATACGATTCGAGCTTGATCCATCGGTACTGATCGCACAGGGCAATCAATGCCGAGGCGTTGGAATCGCGGAGTTGCCATTGATCCGGAGCTTGGTCGGGCGCAACAACTTCATTGCCGGTGGTGATGATCCCGAGCCGAACTTGTATATAAACCGTTGGCTGGTCGATCCCAAACCCCGTGAGCATCCCCATCATCGGCGCAGTGATGACACGCCCGGCGCATGGGACTGTCGTCCCAGCGGGCATGTTTTCACCAACCCGACGGATATTGGCGCCGGGCTTGAGTGATTGAACCAACTGCTCGCTCAGTTCAATCGAGCCATCATGCTCGATGACATCTTCTCGCTTGATGACGATCTGGACACCCTCAGACACCGGCGCTCCGGTGACGATCTGCAATGCCTTGCCCGTGGGCATCGGCCCGGGCTCTTGCCCGATCTGAATCTCACCCGCGACTTCAATGGTACCGACAACGCAATCATCCATGCGCAGCGCATACCCATCCATGGCCGAGACATCGCACGACGGGCTCGGGCGATCGCTCATCACATCGCTCGCCAGCACACGCCCCATCGCATGGTTCCATGCGACGGTTTCAGACTCGACGGGTTTGATTTTTGCCGTAAGGGCTGACAACGCCGATGCGGGCGAGTCGAATGCAAACTCAGAATGCTTTGATCTGCAGCCGCATGACATGAATCACCCCTGTTTCTGTGTCACATCGCGCACCCAAGAGAGATTCCGCATCATCGACGGAAACCCAATCGTCGGCGTGCCAAGCATGGCGACATGCTCGAGTTCCTCGGCGGTGCACCCGGCTTGGAGTGCCTTGCGGGTGTGTGAATGGGCTGCGCCTTCGAGCCCGGCTGCCATCGAAGTCGCCAGCTTAATCATCGCAACAGTTTTCTCATCGAGTGGACCGGCGACTTTGCAGGCCTCGCCGAGGGCTTCGTATGAACCGACCAGATCGGGGAAGTGCTCTTTCATGTCCAAGTATGGCTTGGGGATTGACATGGGGTTCCTTTCTCTCCAATCTCTCCATCGTTACCCGCCGATAGCGGACATCGGGCGATCGGGCTGTTGATAATCTTCGTCATGAATACGATGCCCAGCTTGCTTGCGCAGTGTAATGGCGACGAGGGCCTTGGCAATCATACGATCACTCGCATCGCCGCGCAAGAGTGAACGAATATCCCATTCGGTGGTTGAAAACAGGCAGGGCATCACGCGCCCCTCCGCTGTCACTCGCAAACGCGAGCACGCATTGCAGAACGGACGCGTCACCGTTGCAATCACACCAATGCGCCCTTGTGAACCATCCGCGAAGCGATACCCCGTCGCCGGTGCGTGTGGGCGCGGGCGTCCGACGGGAATCAGTTCATGCTTGGCATTGATCGCCTTGATCATCTCGTCGGCAGCAAAGACCTTGTCCATCTCCCACCGCTTGCCCGAATCCAGAGGCATGTACTCAATCAGCCGAACATCGACTTCCATCGTCCGTGCCAAATCGGCCAATTCGAGAAGTTCATCATCATTGAACCCTTTGATAATTACCGCGTTGATCTTCACGGGATTGAGCCCGATCTCCTTGGCCCACCGCACCGTTTGCAGCACACGATCCACGGAAGTGCTTGATCGTGTAATATGCGCAAAGCGATCTTTGCGAATCGAATCAAGCGAAACCGTCATCCGATCGAGTCCGCTGTCTTTGAGTTCTTGGAGGTCGGATTTGGTTGAGAGCGAGCCGTTGGTTGTCAGAGCAATGTCTTCGAGGCCGAGCTCTCTCAGATCACGGATCAATGCCGAAAGTGTCGGATGCACCATCGGCTCGCCGCCGGTAAGCCGGATTCTTCGTACGCCCATCTTCGAAGCGATTCGCACCAGCCGAACAATCTCCGAGTCGGTGAGCAGCTCAACCTTTCGCTTGAATCGGATATCTTCGTCCATGCAATATCGGCATCGGAAGTTGCACCGATCCGTCACACAAATTCGCAGATCCCGAATCACTCGCCCATAGGTATCAACGAGCTCGTTGCTCGAGTCATCGCCGACCGATGCCAGCAGCGCCGGAGTGATCGTACGCACATCAGGCCCGATCGTCTGGACCTTATTGGCAAGCACGGGGAGTGATGTAACCATACAACAATCCTATCACAAATCACCTACATCACAAACCGACCCTAACAACCAGATCATGACAACGAGTCAGGGCAGCTTCGGAGATGGTATCGCCCACGACTCGCTCTCATGTCTCTGGAACTCCCCGCATTGGCACAGCGACACAGCGTTTCACCGGTCAAGCGGATCATTGAATTCAAAGTCAACCTCAGGCCAAGGCGAAGTTTCATCGCTCCGTACCTGCACATGACACGATCGACATTTTGAGTCGAGTGTAATACGAGGCAATCCGTCATGCTTCACAATTGGCGCACCACGAGTTCCATCTTCATGGCACATCATGCAGTTATTCTCGCCCCATGCTTGTTCATGCTTGTCATTGTTAGGCATCAACGGCGGGAATGCCCACGAAGCAAAACCGGTCACAGGGTCGAACTCAAGAACGGTTGTGTCATAGTTGGCCTCACCTGGAATCAAGACATGACATGATCGGCACTTTGATTCAAAAGTAATTTCAGGCAACCCCACATGGCGAATCATTGGTGCATCCTCAACACCCGTCTCATGGCAATTGAGACAATCATTGACAAACCAAGCATCCTTATGCCACTCTTGGTCAGGTATCGTTGGCGGAAAAGCCGCCAAGGCGAACCCGGTTTCGGGGTCGAGTTCAATATCTGATTCACCGATGACTACTGCCGGGCGCGGACCATCTACATATTTGGTGGCCATTGGAATCGCTGCCGCAGAGGATTCTGTATACCCCGGCTCAAATGCGATCCACCCGGCCAAGGTTGCCGCAGACCCCAAAGCGAGCGGGATGAAGACATACTGTAATTTCATTTCATACTCCTTCCGCTTAGACCTTCTCAAGTTTCACGGCACACATTTTGAACTCAGGCTGCTTCGACCCCGGATCAAACGCATCAATACATACGAAGTTGATCAATGAGTCTTTATCTTCCCAGTGCATAGGAACAAAGACTGTCCCAGGTTGTGGCATATCAACCACACGAGCACGGATCTTTGCTTCGCCTCTCCGCGAGGTGATTTTAATCATGTCGCCCGATTGAATCTGCATCTCACGAGCATCCTTGGGATTGATCTCCATGAAACAATGCGGGTATGCCCTGCGAAGCTCCTCCGCCTTCATGGTCATTGTCCCAGTGTGCCAATGCTCCATCACACGCCCTGTCGAGAGTACGAATGGATACTCCTTGTCGGCAGGCTCGGCCGGGCCAAGTGCTGGACGGAGCCACACAATCGCGCGGTCATCGGGAGCAGTGTAAAACTTCGTTTCTCCTGGGAACAAGGTATTATCAGCATACTTTCCGTGATCAAGAGTTGGGTCGTCACCCTTGACAAATCGACGGGCAGTCCCGGGATGATCCTCTGTGGGACATGGCCAACGCAAACCACGCTCTTTGTGAAGCCGCTCGCGAGTGATCCCCATAAAGTCATAGGGTGTGTCCTTCGATGCCAAGCGAATCTCATCCCAAATATCGTCTGTGGTTTTAAACTTGCCCTTTATATAACCTTTCTTGACCACACCCTTGTCTTCAAGGCGACCAGCGAAATCGAGCATAATATCAAAGTCTGATCGTGCATCGCCTGGAGGACTCTTGATCTGTGGATGGATCTGATAGCGTCGCTCGGACATCCCAAAGACGCCGGTTTTTTCTGACCACATCGCAGCCGGAAGCACCAAATCTGCGATCTCGGTTGTCCGAGTTGGGAAGATATCAAGTACGACAATGAACGGCTTATCCTTACGCTCTTTGCCCATCGCATCGCGAACAGGATGCAGGTTGGGCATTGAATGACCGGGATTGGTCGTGAGCATGACCATTGCCTTGATTTTGTTCTCACCCAATGCCCGGAACATGGCCACTGTATGGAGCCCTGGTTTAGGTTTGATTGTACCGGGTTTCGAACCCCAGAATTTCTCAAAGAACTGACGATCTTCTTCCTTCTTGACCGAGCGCCCATAGGGAAGCAGATGGCAGAGCGTGCCTGTATCACGAACACCCCCACAAGCATTCGGCTGCCCGGTCATAGAAAATGGAGAAGCCCCGGGCTTACTGATATTCCCGGTGATAAGGTGGAGATTGTGCATCAAATTGTTGACCCAGACTCCTCGGATACGCTGATTGAGCCCCATCGTCCAGATTGACATCGTCGGCCCATAAGAGAAAAGCCTCGCTGCCTCTTCAATATCCTTGGCAGGAACACCAGTGGTCATCTCGGTGCGTTCGGGCGTGAAATCTTTAAGGAAGTCAACATATCCATCGAATCCGACATTGATCGGCTTGCCGTCTTTGACGGTCTTGAACTGACAGTTCTTCTCAATAAAGGCCTTGTCATGTTTCCCATCGCGGATGATACAATGGGCCATCGAATGCAAGACGGCCAGATCGTACCCCGGGACCGGTGCGAGATGCACACGCGAAACCGATACGATCGGATTCTTGCGCGGGTCGAGTGTAATGATGTTAAGCCTGCGATTTCGCTGCTTGGCAGCAAGAATCTGATCGAAGATCACCGGGTGACACTCGGCAGTATTCGATCCGATGAGGAAAATTGTGTTGGCCTCCCAGATGTCGTCATAACACCCCATTGGCTCATCCTTACCGAAAGTTGTGACATACCCACCAACCGCCGAAGCCATGCACAAGCGAGGATTCCCCTCAACATTGTTCGTCCCGATCCCGCCCTTAAAGAGCCGGTTGCAGAGATAACTTTCCTCGGTCATTGCCTGCCCTGATCCGTAGTAGGCCACAGAATCAGGACCATGCTTTTTGATCGCTTTGGCAAATTTATCCGCCATGAGCTCCATTGCGTCATCCCAACTGATGGGAACGAACTTGCCATCCTTGCGCACCATCGGAGTGGTGAGCCGATCCTTGGAATGGACGATCTTGGGAAGAAAAAGTGACTTGGCACAGACCAAGCCTTTGGTGGTCGGATGCTCAGGATCACCTCGCATTGCAACAATTTGCTCCCCCTTGTGTCCAATCATCACCCCACACCCCGTGCCACAGAATCGGCAAACAGACTTGGTCCATTGAACTTTTTGGGCCTGCGATGTTTTGGCGGTTTCCCCGGATTCACCAGCAACGACCCCGGTGCCCCCCACTGCGACGGTTGCCACACTGGCCATGGCCGATGCTTTGATGAAGTCTCGTCGAGAGTTATCCATTTCTTGCTCCCTTTCTGGGCGGCTGCCGACGGCTCGTGCCTCGGTGCCATCGCCCGGATTCAGTCCTGTTCGTCTTCGGTATTGACATACACCGGCCAAACCCCAAGTACACCTGGAATTGACCGTATCTTTTGTGAAACCATGGAATGGGCTTGGTCGAGCGTATCCGCCTCGATCAGAATCCCCACTTTGTCGGGGTCATTGATCTCGAAGGTACTGACGCCGGCAAGTTCACACAACAACCTTTGGCATGAGGCGTTTTGCCCCGAATCAACCCTTGCAAATGCACCGACTATGGCCATCATGAATCTCCAGTTCTTAAACCGACCAATCAGGACATTCTAGTCTCGTATTTCTTGCGACGCAAGAGCCGTGACCCCTTATTTGTATTTTTTGCTCTTTTATCCGATTTTGCAGTAAATCGGCGATTTGCGAGATATGTGAATCCATAACTACTTGGCACACTTCCAGATCGGAACATCCTGCTTGAGTCGATCAATGAACGCATCCATCGCCCTCAGCCCCTCTTTGCGGTGCGCCGACTCAATCACAAGTCGAAATGAGCAGGCAAAGTTCGGAACGAACCCGATCGAGTGCTCAATATTCATGGAAATGAGTCCGTGCTGCTCGACGAGTTCTTGCCCAATGCGTTCGAGTTGCTGCTCGGCCATGGGGCGATAGGCCTCGTATTCGAGTCCCGTGATCCCTTGGCCATCTTCTTCAGGACGAACCACTCCATCGAACATAATCCGTGCCCCGCATCCTGGAGTAAAGGGAGCCCTGACCATTCCACCCAAAGCCCCATCGGTCAAACGAACACGCACAGCCATCTTTATCCCCCCGATACCATCGTAATCAATGCGATTTCAGCTGCCGGGTCAATCAACGCATCGGCATTGGCAAACCCCCGATCTACCGCCAGGCGCCCGACCTGCACATGGGTTTCAAGGGCAGGAAACTGAAGAACCACCTGCCCTTTGAGTTCATCGCAGGTGCATTGGCTTGGCGATTCAATGGTCACCCGATCCTGCCCAATGGCAGCACTGGCGGGACCGAACAGAAGTATGGTATAACTTGGCATCTCCACAGATGATTCGCCCGTCCGCCCCCAAAGACAACCCGGCATCAAAGTTGCTCTTCAATATGAGCAGATCAAATGAGGCTATGCGATGTCATGGGTGCTGAATCTACCTGTGAAATACCCCATTGCGTTCAGAGGGCTTCACAAGCCTCTCACGCCAATAACACCTTTTCTTTCGCTCATTCTCTTTGGTACCGAATGCCCATGACCGTTTGATCGGCGAGCCGCTTTATGTGAACAGATACCACGCCTGCGCAATGAGAAAGGTCACCACAAGCCCTAGAGCCAGTGGCATCAATGCGCCAAATGCGGTCCATTTCGCGCTTCCGGTCTCCTTCCATATGGTGTAGATCGTTGTCGAGCATGGGTTATGAAGTAATGAAAAGATCATCAAATTTATCGCTGTCAGCAAAGTCCAATCGTGCTCGCCGACAAAGAGACTCCGCCAATCGTTGCTCGATGAGAATTCCTCGGTCATCATGGTGTTGCCGAGATACAACATGAGGATGGTGGGCACCACGATCTCATTGGCCGGAACAGCAATGATAAAGGCCAGGACAATCACCCCGTCGAGACCAATCGCATGTCCTAATGGTTCGAGCCAGTCAGTAAGGTACAGGGCCAACGGTTGCCCAGAAATCGTGATATTGGCCAGCAACCAGATTAACCCGCCCGCCGGTGCGGAAAACACAACCGCTCGCCAAAGCACAAACATCGTGCGATCGATGAACGAAGTGTAGAGGATGCGCATAAGACTTGGTCGGCGATAAGGCGGCAGCTCGAGCGTGAAGGCGGAAGGTGTGCCTCTGAGCACGGTGCGTGACAGGATCCCTGAGATAATTAATGTGAAGAGAACTCCAATCACCGCAACCATCACCACCGATCCAGCCGCAGCTACTGAGGCGGCCTTGGGTGGAAAAGCAGCTGCGATGAAAACCGTTGCCAGAAGAATCAATGTTGGCCAGCGACCATTACATGGTACAAAGTTATTGGTCAGAATTGCAATAAGCCGTTCACGTGGCGAATCAATCGTCCGGCATGCGATTACCCCGGCGGCATTACACCCAAACCCCATACTCATCGTCAGCACCTGTTTGCCATGAGCTCCGGCCTTGCCGAATAAACGATCAAGATTGAACGCCACGCGAGGAAGATATCCAAGGTCTTCGAGAATCGTGAACATCGGAAAAAAAATCGCCATTGGAGGCAGCATCACCGCAACAACCCACGCCAACCCCCGATACACTCCGTGCCAAACAAACCCAGTGAGCCACCATGGCGCATTGAGGCGCTCAAACAGGCTGCTCCCGGCATTTTCAATCCAGAACAACCCGGTCATCAGCATCTGGGAAGGTACATTGGCCCCGGCGATCGTTACCCAGAACACGACCGCAAGCACAAGAATCATCAAAGGCAATCCCAATATCGGCGAAGTGAGCAGGCGGTCGATCCGCTGATCGAAATCAAACTTGCCAGAACCAGATCTGATCACCGCCCGGTCAGCAATCGTCTGTGCATCGGTGTAGATAGCTTCGACCAGCTCGTCACGAAAATTGCTCCCAAGTGTTCGACGAAGCTCTTGGGCGCGAGCAAGCAGTGCTTCGGTTGGATTCGTAGGCGTATTCATTCCTCACTCCCATAGGTGATATTCATTGGTACTGTTTCTTTGTAGGCCTTCTGCTCGGCAGCGATCTGAGTCAACTCGCCAGTGTATAATGCCTGACGAACACGATGGTCGCCATCGAGTAGCCTCATTGCGACCCATCGGGCATTGGGCAATCCGGGAGCGATCTCTTCGATCATTGGTATGAGTTCAGAAACTGCATGTTGAAACGGTCCGTCACGCAACACACGATGGGGCTCGGGCGTGATCTCCCCGGTAACTATTTCCTCAATGGATCTGAGCAAAGCGGACAAACCATCACCAGTCCTGGCACTGGTCAACACCACCGGCACCCCCAAATCACGCCCAAGGGCCCGAGCATCAATCTCGATCCCTTTTCGCTTGGCTTCGTCCATGAGATTCACACACACCACAACCTTGGCACTGATCTCGAGCACCTGCAAGGCCAGGTTTAGATTTCGCTCAAGACAAGTCGCATCAGTAACAACCACCGTGCAATCGGGGCGCCCAAAGAGAATAAAGTTGCGGGCAATCTCTTCGTCTTGCGCAGCGGATAACAGCGAATAGGTCCCGGGTAGGTCGACAAGTTTGTAGCGATTGCCTTTGAATCTGTATCCACCTTCTGCCCGTGAAACGGTCTTACCAGGCCAGTTACCCGTATGCTGACGCAATCCAGTAATCGCATTGAACACGCTGCTCTTGCCCGTATTTGGATTGCCTGCCAATGCAACCACATAATCATACTTGCCAACATTGATCCCCATGCGGTCAAGTGCAGAAGAAGCAGGACAGACCGAGCATGAATTGCAATCAGACATGACCCTGCTCCTGATCTTTGAACATCGAAATCAGCACATGCTCGGCTTGATCTTGTCGCAGCGCGATCAATGACCCACGCACGCGATAGGCAACAGGATCACCAAGAAAACTGCGATACTCGGCGGCAATCTGGGCCCCTCTGGTCAATCCCAGGTCAAGCAATCGCCTACGGGTGTAGCCTTGAAGCGTGTTATCCAACCCGCACACTTGCGCCGAAGACCCGATTTCCAATGAGGTAAGCCGTAGCGACGAAATCGGTACAGTTGTTGGGTCTGCCGGTGCAAGGAACACATTGGCCGCCACAATCGGCGCGAGCACATGAACTTCTTGATGGTCGGTGAACACAATGCGCTCGGATGTCGACTCAATCACCTTGATTTGTTGTCCGGGGCGTAACCCGATCGCTGCGATCTGGGCGAATATGGTGACAGGTTCATCTTCTAAATGAACGATCGTTGCAAGTCGGCCTGTCGCCCAGCGGGTCAAGGGGACTGTTACAGTCTGTACGAGCACTCCTTCCGCTGTTGGAATTGGATCACCGTGGGGATCAACTGTTGGATATCCCATTGAAGCATCAAGCTCGCTCATTGCTTCGAAGTTTCGTTTATGCTCACGCCGGTCGGCCATCGCGTGAACATCTGCCAAAGGCACGCGTGCTTCATCCACAAGGTACTTTTCCCAAAGCCGATGCGCACGAATCACTTGCAGTGCCAACTGCTTGCCTGTAGGTGTAATATAAATTTGATTCCCATCTGAAATTTCAACCACTCCCTGAATTTGCATTCGTTGACAAAGATCGGCCATCCGCTGCGACGAGACCCCGATCGCCTCCCCCACTGACTCGATGGTTGATTGGCGCCCCTCCCGATCGCACTTGTGGAGATACTTGAGCGCATCCTCAACGATGATGCGTCGGCGGACTTGCTTGATGTGTCGAAACCAACTTCGCATGGAACCCTCGCGAGAAACAAAGGAGCAACAGGCAAACGACAGGTTGTAGCCCGAGCTACAATTGCCTGCTGTAGCATAGGCTACATAATAAATAAATCAACCCTCGCCCAGAACAAACATCAGAGCGGATATTTCCGCTGCCTTCCGCCAGATTTAATCTGTAAGCTCAGCGTTTATTCAGAAAAAAAGTTGAAGCAAGAAGGTCCGGTCATAGCTTCAGGGTTCATGACAGACGCTCATGCACGAGCCTCCGGTATCGGAGAAAACGAAATTGATAGGCAAGTTCCATCCACCGGGCCCAAATGGGACGGTCTCTCGCATGAGTTTGGGCAATGCCCCCGCACGAGACTGATGACAGAGCCCGCACGCCCGCCCCTTCTCACGATTGACATGCACAAAGTGAAGATTTACTTTGACCTGCCCCCCAAATCCTAGTCCATTCTTTATGCGAGTATCCTCGTAGAATGGGCGTATTTGGAAGGCAGGAAGACATGGCCAGAAAACGGCATTCAGCAGAACAGATCATCAACAAACTGA
>JALSHH010000002.1 GCA_026982335.1 Phycisphaerales bacterium | reverse complement strand
CGAATCACCCGAGTCGTCATTCATCCATCAGAGGCCTGCTCCGCTACGCTCCGCAGCCCTCTGATGGGACAAAGGAACGCCACTGCCCTAACATAGGGAGTGGTACAGAATATGGGGGCAGGTCACCGCGACCGTGAGGGAGTGGTCTTCTCTTGAAGATCGTCCAATAAATCAAGACCACTCCCTCACGGTCGCGGCTCGTTGGGATCACGCCTGCCCTAGAATCTTCCGATGCAACCACGAAACCCAACTCGACCCATATTCGTCGGCGACGATCGCACCGGGATCATCCAGATCGGTGGCGGGATCGCACAAGATCACCCGCTCGCCAAAGGACTCGATTCCCAGAGTGAAGCCGCGCCGATCAGTGTCCAGACGATGACGGCTGAGTATACCTACGACATCGACAAATGCGTCGCCGAGATTCATAAACTCACCACAGCCGGGGCCGACATTGTCCGCGTCGCGGTGCCTGAGAAAAAAGACACCAAGGCCCTCAAGGAAATCCTCAATCAAACCACCGTGCCGATCGTGGCTGATGTGCATTTTCACTTCAAGCGGGCGCTTGAAGCGATCGAAGCTGGTGTCCACAAGATTCGATTGAACCCCGGCAACATCACCGATCGAGCGCAGGTCGAGCAGGTCATTGATGCGTGCAAAGAAGCAAATGGGGGCAGAGGCATCCCGATCCGCGTGGGGGTCAACGAAGGCTCGATCATTGAACGCAAAGACAAACAAGCCCGCGCCAAGGAACTCGGAGCGGTCTTTGGCGATAACAAACATGGATCCATGCTGGCAATTATGATCGCCAAACTCGAAGAGTATCTCGATATTTTCTATGAGCGGGATTTCTACGATATTGCGATCAGCGCGAAATCAATGGATGCGTCGCTGGTGATTGATGCGTATACCGAAATCAGCAAGCGATTCCCCCACCCTTTGCATCTGGGCGTGACACACGCCGGCCCAAAGGAAACCGGGTGTATTCGCTCGGTGGTTGCACTGGGCACCCTGATGGCCAACGGCATCGGCGATACCATCCGCATCTCCTACGCCAACGATCCGGTCTACGAAGTCGAAGACGGTCTCGAACTGCTCTACACGCTGGGCAAGCGTGAGCGCATCGGGGCCGAGTTGATTGCGTGTCCGACTTGTGGCCGAATCCAGGTCGATCTCTTCACACTCGTTCAGCAAGTCAACGACAAACTCAACGCCGACATCACCGTCCCGATGAAGGTCGCCGTCATGGGGTGCGTGGTCAATGGGCCCGGCGAAGCTGAGGGCGCGGATGTGGCGGTGTTTGCGGGTGATCGCAAGGGCATTATCTATGTTCAAGGCGAGAAGGTCGCCACCGTCGGTGAGGATGAAATCCTCGATCGGCTGCTGAGCGAATGCAAGGCTTTCCAAACGCAAGTACTCTCTGGAGCGGCGAAACTTGGGGAAAAGAAGGTTGAAATCGCACCTCCTGATCCAGAAGGCGCATTAGGCAGCGGATGGGAGAAAATGGCCTACCAACGGGCCAGTACGCTCACACAAATATCTGTCTCGTCTCCAAAGCAAATATAAAGTGAATTAATTTATTTGCTTATTTTCATGATAAAGCACAAAGATCTTGCGTTACAGCCCCACACTGATACACTGGTTATTGGAGGTTTCAGAATGTCTGAAGCTGTTCGTCAGGGATATCAGGTCAAGTTGACCTGTCGCTTATGAGGGACCAAGAGATGAAAAAGTCTGTACTGTTCTGTTCCGTTTTGCCAACTTTGGCAGGTTCGATCGCCACCGCTGGTGTGGTTGACCTTCGAGATTTACCAAATAACTTTGACCAATCTTCATGGGGACATCCCGATACAACCATGTATGCCCAGTCCGTTCAGGCAACCGATGTCTTCCTCGATGAGTTCCGGTTTCGCGCGACATCGACCTCTGTGGGCGGCATCAACTACACCCTCATCGTCACCGGCGCACGAGCCGACATTGGCGGACTTGGCTGGGCACCAGACCTGACCGATATCCGTTACGAGAGTGCAGTTTCAAACATCGACGGATCGGGCATCATGAACGAAGCGGTGTTCAATCCCAACATTAATGTAGCCAATGGCGAGCTGCTCTTCTTCGTCCTCAATACCTACACCGTGGGCCCAACCGGAGTTGGAACCGTTCGAGCAACCGAGTTCAACGGCCCAGACCAATACCTCCCCGGCGAATTTGTCTTTCTCAACACCGGAGGCCCGGGCAGCTCGCTCAATGATCTGGTTGGAGCAGATTGGTCGCATCGCTTTGACAACGGCGAAGATTTGGCCATCTTCGCATCCTTCTCCGTCCCAACGCCGGGTACACTTTTCCTACTCGGGGCTGGTGCATTGGCCGGAACTCGTCGACGCCGTTGATCGCGGTGATCGGGTTAACCACGGTTGATCGCAAATCGACAACACCTTCTGAACCCAAAACACCTCGGCACGGGCGCAAACCCGTGCCGATTTTCTGTATTCATGCCCAATCTCTTGGAGATGGGCATGACAGCACGGACTATTTGTGATAGAGTTTGCCATCGGTTAGGAGTGACTATCCCGTGGTTCGAATCAAGCACATTTTGATGAATGATCCCCTCTATGAGCAAGCGATCTCGCTGCGCACTACGGTACTCCTTGAGCCCATCGGACTCACCATCGAAGACTACCTCAATCTTGCACTGGGACGCGAAGAACAGAGCGAACATTTTGTCGCGGTGGTTGATCACCCCGATGGGGAGAAGGTCGTTGGGGCAGCAACGCTGTTTGTTGACCAAACTCAACCCCCTCCCCACCAAGGCAAAGTTCAGCAAGTGTGCGTCGATCAACAACGCCAAGGCGAAGGGATCGGACACAAACTCATGATCGCAATCGAGGCCCGATCTTTCGGCGAACTTGGACTTGCAAGTCTCTATTGCCATGCCCAGTTCGAAGCCATGCCCTTCTACGACAAACTCGGATGGAGCGTTGAGGGCGATGAGTTTGAAGAAGCAGGCATCCCACACAGACGCATGTATATCTCCGCCCCCAAGCCCATTGAATCACCTTCAATGTAATTTGACACGACCTGCTTGGGTTCTCACCCGTGATTTTGGTCTATTTGGCTCAAAGTTGGTCGCAATCGCTCCCCGGCATTGTATGATAAGAAGGCATGATGACCGAACCTGCACAAACCGCGCAACCACTCTCGGCTCAAGAGCTTCGGACGATCTTCGCCGACCACGGACTCCGCACGACCCGGCAGCGTGAAGCGGTCTATCAGGCACTCTGTGCATGCCACAGCCACCCTAGCGCTGACGAACTCATGGCCTTGGTCCGCTCGATTGATCCTGATATCAGCCAGGCAACCATCTACAACACACTCGAAGCACTCGTCGAATGCGGACTTGCCAAGCGCATCCCCAGCCCGACTTCAGGCGGCGCGTGCATGTACGACGCCAACACAGGCGAACATGTTCACCTGGTCCTTGACGACGGACAGGTGATGGATGTCCCAATGGATTTGAGCAAAAAAATACTCGACGCTGTACCAAAATCGGTGCTTGAAGAACTCGCTGCCCGCACCGGCATTGAGCTCCGAGGCATCAATATCGAGCTGGTCGGTCAGAGAACTTGATCCGCTCGATGCGGCGCAATCGCCTAAGAATCCCAAATACTCAATCCCGCAGCACCTGCGCCATCAGCTCTGGACTCATCACGATCCCCACTGGCGACGCCAATCCCATCGAAACCGATTGCTTGCGGATGGTGTGGATCTGCGCTCGCGATAACCCAAGTTGACGACTCAAAGATCGAAACGCCAACTCACGCGGATCAAGCCGACGACGCCAACGACGCACCAACGCAAAATACACCCCCACAACCACAAGGCCCCCTCCAATGATCAACATCGGCCCACCAAGCCCCATCCCCGAGTTGGGCTCGAGTGGAAACGGCGTAATCAGTACCGTCGGATCGGATCCCTGCATTACTTAGCTCTCCGCCTGAGAGTCCACACCTCGTTGGATCGGCCAGTCTTGACCAACAGTGTAAAGTGTCTGGAGATGCCTTTGGTGTTCCAATTCAAGATCACAACCAATCCGGTGAATACACCGCTGCGCCCGTGATCGTATCTGGTCAGACTCTTTCAAGTTCAAATCACCTTTAAAACAACCATGTCCCGCAGCCAAGAGTTCGATTTCATTAACTAAAGGCTTCCATACATTGCCCATCACCTCCCGCGAGGAACCCGTCAGTGTTCGCTGGGCAGCCCAAGTCCCTGCAAGTCGGTGCATTGGGCGATCGTCATGGAGCATCTCAAGAAGCGCATGGGCAGCATCGCGCGATTGGCTCGGCTGCGTTGAATCAGTTTCACGGATCATCCGACGGATGACGCTGGCGCGAACTCGATGGTGATCGTCGGCTTTGAGCTCGAAGAGCTGATCCACCGAACCCGAAATCGACTCGGCTGCATTTGAACGAATTCGATCATCACGATCTCGCAACGCCTCGCTGAGGATGTAGCTGGCCGAGTTGGTATCGACTTCACCCAACGCCATCACCGCGGTCGCGCGGGTACGAGCGTCACACGATTCATTCTGCACGATCGAGATTAGGTCAAGCTCAAAGCGATGCCCGATACCAAGTATCCGAATCAGCATCAATGCATCGCACCGAGAGTCTGGATCGGAAAGGTGATCGCGGAGCATGCGGACAAATCCAGATGGATCAACCTGATACATTCGCCTGGCCTGCACCCGAGACGCGGGCGAATCTGGGCGATCCATTGACAAGCGATCGGATTCTTCCCCCGATACCCGCCGAACCCAGGCGTGTGGCGAACGGGCATTGGTCCGCGCCACCTGCATCCGATGCTTCCATGCTGGCGAAAACAGACGCGGGGGCGTCTGTCCGGCTGACGACCAGACCAACGCGCCCGTGCACGCGACCACGGGATCAGGATCGTAAAGAAAGTCCGGCAGATCAATCAACGGGCTCATCACGCAGGCGCTGAGCCGAACACGAGGACTCGGATCGGCAAGTGCTGGTTCAAGCAGATCACGCTTCGGCTGATCGTCGATCATGATCTGCCAGAGCATCCGAATCAACCCCAGCCGAGCCTCTTCACTGAGCTGAGCGTAGGACTCGCGATGGGGCAATGGGCCTTGATTGACAAGTTCGATGCGCCCATTGACCTGATGCGTGGCATGGCGCAGCGAAATCAACCGGGCAGCCCGCTTGGGGCGGATCGCCAGGTGCGATTTGCGAAGGACAATTTCGTGCTCATCAAGCGACTCGGCGATATTGAGCCGATCAATCGCAGCAGCACTGATGGGCGCAATCGTCAACCAACGGAGCGCCCGCTCACGCAAAATTGGACAAGGAGTCCGACGCAGCACCGTCCGCATTGGGGAATGACTCGGATGATTGCGCTCACTGAGCAAACGACGCATCCGAACCGATATCGCGCGTTCCAACGGCGTGGCAACCACGCGATCTATCACCAACAACGCGGCGAGCAAAGGCGATCGGCACCGATGCGATGCAAAAGACCACGCAGCATCAGCAATCGCCCCAAGAAGCGTGCACCGCTCGAGTTCGAGTACCGCCGGATCCACCGGCAGTATAACCCGCGGGGTTGCTGCCACCTTGGCAAGGTCTTCCCCGAGCATCTCAGCGGGCAGGTGCTCGAGCATCACCATCGTCAGGCGCATCAGTGCTTTGTCTGCCGACTGGCGGACCGATTGGTGTTCGTCAGCAAGCAGTTCCCCCACGATCTTGGCAAACCCCGGATCGGCGGTGTCACGAGCAATTGACACTGCAGCAAGACGGGCGCGTGGATCAGAATCACGGGACAAGGTCTCGGCAACACGAATCCAACGCGTGCGCCCCAAACCGGCACCAAGTTCACGCATCGGCACCGAGAGCACTCCCCACGCCCGGGCAAGCATGAGCATGGCCTCGTTGGCGTGCCTGCTTTGCCATCGCTGAGGGATGCGGGCGAGCAACTCGATCGGCCCGGCTGCCGACTCGAGCTCGATCCGATGCAGATCAGAATCCTGCCCATGAGGCGAGTTGGTATGGAAACCTGCCAGTTCAATGAGTTTCAACGCCATTTCATCGCACTCCGAACATGGAGCAACCAGAATCGCTTCGCCCAAGGCTGCGATCCGCTGGCGCAGGGGTAACTTGGCAGCAAGCCCAAGAGGAGAATCAGTATGTGGGTGGATCTTTGACAAGTTGACACCCTGTTTTATGGTTCGTTTCGCGAGTCATGGTGTTCATCCCAAATATGCTACCCGTTGTGGAAAGGGTGTGCACAAATCGAATATGTTGTAGTTCAAGCAGAAAAATTTAGGGAAATACCCTCCTTTTTCACTTTTTCCTTGGGAAATAACTACCCGTCCTATAAGCTTTCTCCTTATCGGTCCATTCGCCATGTTGGCGAGAAAATCTGTTTGGGGAGTTTCATCCGACTCCCGGGGACAAACAAGCACACCATTGGCATGGGAAGGAATCCATGACCCAGCTCAGATCCACGCCGTCGACTGACACTTTTTTGCAGTCGTACCAGACCATCCTCTACTCCAGACCCTTGCATCCAGAGCATTTTACGATCCATGACCACAAAGAAATCCGATTCGGACCCTATCAGTTTGAAGCGTGGATCATGGAAGGTCGGCATCTGTGCCGATTCGAAATCTCGGGTGCCTGCGCCTGTGAAATTGTTTCCGAAACCAACATCGGACTCCCCGACACTGGGATTGTTGAATCCATTCTCTGTGCTGGCGAACGCGAGTTCGAGCATCGATTCGCCCGGTCCGACCTCAACTATATGACCTCGGTGCAAACCGAGCAACTGGGCTCAAATCTGTACTTATCCACATTCGAGGAACTCGACGAGTTCGCCCGCGAGGAAGATTCGCTGGTCTATCGGTGGGACGATGAGATGGGACCGTGCATGAGTATCTTGGCCATCCAACGATTGGCCAAGGAAATTCATGTCCAAAGCTTCCACCTCGTCGCCCGTGAGGGATTGGTGCTTCGGACCCAATCACTCTTCGAACATCTCTAAGCAGACTTTTAGAGGTAAATTTCGCACCACTTTGCGCCCCGGATCAGTCGGCCTAGACCATCTCCCCCACACTTGGGCACGAGCACTGCAAGTTCCGATCACCGAACGGATTGTCCACACGCCCCACCGGCGACCAGAATTTGAACCGGCGCAAATGCTCCGCTGGATACGCCGCCACATCGCGTGAGTAGGGATGGGTCCATTCATCCGCGCCGATGGCCGCCATTGAATGCGGGGCGCCCTTAAGCGGATTGTCGTCCTTTGGATATTCACCCGCTTCGATCTTGGCGATTTCGGCACGGATCGTTATCAATGCATCGCAGAACCGATCAAGCTCGGCCTTTGATTCTGATTCCGTCGGTTCAATCATCAAAGTTCCAGGCACCGGCCAACTCATCGTCGGGGCGTGGAACCCGAAGTCGATCAATCGTTTGGCAATGTCGTCGATCTCGATGCCGGCGGTCTTCTTAAAATCTCGGCAATCAATCACAAACTCGTGGGCCACACGCCCCTTTGAACCTCGGAACAATATCGGGTAGTGATCTTTCAATCGCTCGACCATATAATTGGCGTTGAGGATCGCGTACTGTGACGCCTGCTTGAGCCCCTTGGGCCCCATCAGCGCGATGTAAGTCCACGAAATCGGCAGAATGCTCGCCGAGCCTTCGGGAGCTGAACTCACCGCACCGACCGCATGCTCACCAGCACTGCCCGGGTTCCGCACCGGATGCCCGGGCAAGAACGGCGCGAGTTTCTCATTGACACCAATGGGTCCAACCCCCGGCCCCCCGCCGCCGTGGGGGATACAGAATGTTTTGTGCAAGTTCAGATGGCACACATCGGCTCCATAATCCCCAGGCCGACAAATCCCAACCTGTGCATTCATATTCGCACCGTCAAGATACACCAATCCGCCAAATTCATGCACCGTGTCAATCATTTCGCGGATGTTGTCGTCGAAGATGCCGCAGGTTGACGGATAGGTAATCATCGCCGCAGCCAGATCATTTTGATGCTTCTGGGCCTTGGCCCGCAGATCATCAATCTCAATCGCACCTGCCTGATTGACCTTCACCGCCACCACCTTGAGCCCGGCGACAATCGCCGATGCCGGGTTCGTGCCGTGCGCACTTTCGGGAATCAAACACACATGGCGTTGCCCTTGCCCGTTGTGCTCGTGATACGCCTTGATCGTCAACAACCCGGCAAACTCGCCCTGGCTCCCTGCGTTGGGCATCACCAACACCGCAGCAAACCCGGTGATCTCGGCGAGCCATGATTCGAGTTGATCGAACAACACCGCATACCCCTCCCACTGCTCGCGCGGAGCGAACGGGTGCATGTGTGCAAACTCGGGCCAAGTGACCGGAAGCATCTCGCTCGTCGCATTGAGTTTCATCGTGCACGATCCGAGCGGAATCATCGAATGGGCCAGCGACAACTCACGCGATTGCAACTCGGTAATGTACCGGAGCATTTCGGTTTCTGAACGATGGCTATTGAATACCTCGTGCGTCATAAAGGGCGTATCGCGCTGGAACGCTTCGGGGATATCAAGTGTCGCCCGCATCGCCATCTCGGCAAGGTCTTCTTTGCCCGTGCCGCCGAAGGCTTCGAGCAAATCGTGCAAAAGCCCGTTGTCGGCGGTTTCGTCGAGTGTGATGCCAACCGTTCCGTCACTAAAGTCACGCAGGTTGATTCTTCGAGCACGGGCTGCACCAAGTACCGCGTCGCTCTCGCCTCGCACCTTGATGCGCAGCGTATCGAAGACTGTGCTGTCAATCACCTCATGCCCAAGCTCGACGATACCCAAGGCAAGCGTCTGCGTCTGGGCGTGGATGCGTTTGGCGATATTCTTCAATCCATCAGGCCCGTGGTAGACGCCGTACATGGATGCCATGATCGCCAAGAGTACTTGTGCCGTGCAGATATTGCTCGTTGCGCGATCTCGTTTGATGTGCTGCTCGCGGGTCTGGATCGCCAATCGCAGCGCCGGGTTGCCCTGGGCATCGATCGACACGCCAACCAACCGTCCCGGCATCTTGCGGACATATTCCTCGCGTGTCGCCATAAAGCCTGCATGCGGGCCGCCAAATCCCATCGGGACACCGAATCGCTGGGCCGAACCGACACAGATATCCGCGCCCCATTGCCCTGGCGATTTGATCAGCGTCAATGCCAAGATATCCGCTGCCGCAACAACCATCATGCCATTGGCATGTGCTTCTTTGGCCAGCGTTTCATAGTTTTCAATCCGCCCATCACTCGTCGGATACTGTACCAGCACCCCCGCTGCATCCGAATCTGTCAGGTCAAACGATTTGACTTCGCCGACAACGATTTCGATCCCCATCGACTCGCCTCGGGTTTGGACGACCGCAATGGTCTGTGGGTGGCAATCGTCGGCAACGAAAAACTTTTTCCGCTTATTCCGCCCAATCGCCACCACCATCGCCACCGCTTCGGCAGCTGCGGTACCTTCATCGAGCAACGACGAACTGGCCAAAGGCAGCCCGGTCAAGTCGGCGATCATTGTCTGAAAATTCAACAACGCTTCGAGCCGACCCTGCGCCGTCTCAGGCTGGTACGGCGTGTACTGCGTGTACCACTGCGGATTCTCCAGCACATTGCGCAAAACGACCGCAGGCGTGATCGTCCCCGCATACCCCATCCCAATACACGATCGAAAAAGCTTGTTCTTCTCGGCAATCTTCCGAAGATCATGCCAAAGGGTGTATTCGGTTCTTGCTGCGGGCAGATCGAGCGATCCCGCAAACCGAATGTCAGCAGGCACCACCTGATCGATCAACTCGTCCATCGAGCCAATCCCGATGGATTCGAGCATCGCCTGTCCATCCGCATCGCGTGGGCCAATATGGCGCGTCGAAAAAATCGAATGCGCCTGGATATCACTGGGTGTGATCGGCGTATAGGGAGAAACAGACTTGGCCATAATCGGATGCCCTTGTGTTCGGATGGTGGTCATATGTGATTCCTCAGAAAGCGGGGACAGAATCATAGCGCAAAGCAATCAGAAACTCGCCCATGTACCCCCCCCCAGTTTGTGGACCAGGTCAGTCCTCAGCCCCATACCGAAGCACCGAGTGCACATCCCCAAATCCGCCGAGCAGGTCGCGCCCGTTGAGGAAATCCAGCTCGATCAGCACCGTAATCCCCGCAATCTGCGCCCCGCACTTCTCGACCAACTGACAGCTCGCCTGCATCGTCCCACCCGTGGCCAAGAGATCATCAACCAACAACACCCGATGTCCCGCAAGCAACGCATCCTCATGGAGCTCAAGCCGATCCGACCCATACTCAAGATCATAATCCACTCCATACACCGCCCGAGGCAACTTGCCGGGCTTGCGCACTGGAACAAACCCGGCCGAGAGCGCCTGGGCAATGGCAATCCCAAAGATAAACCCCCGGCTCTCCGCCCCAACCACCAGATCAATCCCCGTCCCACGGTACGGATTGGCCATCAACTCCACCGCCAAGGCAAGGGCAGATGGATCGGCAAGCAAAGGCGTGAAGTCTTTGTACACCACCCCAGGTTTGGGAAAATCGGGTACATCTCGGATCAGATTGGCAAGTTTGTCGATGGCATCGGTTGTTTGCATGAACAGATCATATCCGTCCTCGCCGGGGAACCCTGCCGGCACTGTATTTGAGCGCCTCTTGGGTGGATATTCGTATGTGAAATTCCAGTTTAGCCGGAATTTCGCAGCCCCTGATCTGGTATGCTGGGACCACTGACGAACTGGTAACTGGTAACTTCTGGAACCTTGCGATGCACATCCCCCCAATGAGACCGACCTTTACCCTTGATTTCCCCATCGACCCCGAAGAGGCCATCCGTCGGCTTGCCCAGCTTGTCGACGACGCCGATTACCCCATCGACGGGCGAATTGCGGGCAATCATCTGATGCTGGTCATCCCACCTTCCTACCGCCACTTCTGGTCGCCTTGGCTCCATCTCGAAGTCACCGAGCACGACCAAGGCTCATCGGTCCGTGGTCGATTCAGCCCCAACCCAAGCGTCTGGACCGGGATCATGCTGACCTATATCGCCCTGACGACCCTGACCTTCTTCGCCTGCATGTTCGGCGTTGCCCAATGGATGATGGACAAGCCTCCAACCGTGCTCCAGCTTATACCTCTTTTTCTCGCAATCGCTGCTTTGTTGTATTGGGCATCATTGATCGGACAGAAAATCGCCGATGCACAGATGCATGAACTTTACGATGCCTCGATGAACGCCCTGGCAGGGAACCCAGCGCAGGAGACGCCGAACCGTGAGCATCCCCCGTCCGTACCGTGACCATGTCATCTGTAGATCTGTAGATCATACAAGACCAGAAGGAGCCCACCCATGAGATGCACCCACACCCGATCCATCCGGGCCCCCCTCACGCCAACCGCTCTGGTGACAACCGTGATGACCGCGATACTCACACTTGGCGGGTGTGTGGACAAACAAAAAGAGTTTGAACCTCGCCCCGACACCCGTCCGATGGTCGATGAAATTCAACAGGCCGAGCAGGACTGGGCATGGATCTCGGGACAGCAGTGGTACCTCGTCACGATCGAAGGCCAAGCTCCAATCGCAGGCACCACCATCAACCTCGGTTTTAAACAGCACACCTGGCTCGAAGGCGACGCCGGATGCAACCGATTCACCGCCAACTACAACCGCAAAGCCGACGCCGGGCTTCAGATCACCGAGGTCCTCTCGACCCGGATGTTCTGCGACGAGCCCGAAGGTATCATGCAACAAGAATCCCGATTCTTCCACCTACTCCGGCGCATCGACGCCTACCACGCCGAGCCCGACAAACTCGACCTACTCTCCAACGATGCGGTCGTCCTTTCATTTATGATTCTCGAAGGCCAAGCAATCCCCTGATCGACACCCTGCTCGACGCCCATAGCCACGATCGTGCGCCCCCCCCCCATATACGCACAATTCCCAGCCGATTGCTCGGCTGGGAATTGAATAAGCCATTCTTCAACTGCCAAACTCAGCGCCAACGGCGCCCCGCAACCAAACCGCTAAGCCTAAGAAGGGCCAGTGTGGATGGTGTCGGAAAATAAGTACGGAAATGCTCCCCAACTACTCCCTTGAAAATGGGTAAACAACGCCAAAAACCAAGAACCCCCGATCGGAAACCGATCGGGGGACTTGTTTTTTGCATTCAATCAATCATCAGATGAAAATCATCCGAGAATCAACTGTTTCGTCAAATCGCAGCGATCAGTCAGCGGCGACGACGACCGGCAACCAAACCACCGAGCCCGAGAAGGGCCATTGCGGATGGTGCAGGAACGACATTGACCGAAACGCCACCGAAGTCGAGGTCGGTCAACTGAGTAAAATCGCCCGTTCCACCATTCTCTGTGAAGATTTCCATGACGAATGGACCAACACCGCCACCGGTAGACCAGTCAATCACACCTGCCGAATCGGCTGCGATGGTGACAGCAAATGATCCAATGTACACAGGGCCGTCAATAAGCAAAGATGCTGGATCGGCAGGGATGAATGGAGGGAAGATCAACTGACCGAAAATGAACCCAGTGTAGTTACCGTCACCAGCGTGGCCCTGATCTTCATACCCAAGAGCTGCCCAGTCGGCGACCGAAGCAGTCATATCCGTCACGATGCCAGCACCACCAACAGCTGAGAGCGAGAACCCGCCACCTGCGATAGCCGTGCCGAAGTCAGCATCACCATACACAGAAATCGTGAACGAAGTGGTGGTTGTGGAATCGACGGTCATGGCCGACGATACGAGGCTCAACGAGCCATTCTGAGCGGTGGCTGCCGAAGCGATACCTGCAACTGCGATAAGTGCGAGTGCGTTTTTCATTTTGAAGTTCTCCTCAAATTTGGTTATGGATTCTTGTTTCTGTTACCGTTGACCTGTTGAAACGAACAGTTTGTTCGTGACCCGACCGAAAAGTAATCCAACTTCGGGAGTGGTGCCACCCGATTACCAAAATCTATTCCCAATTTTGCCTATTTCAGGGACAAAATACATTCCCCATCCCAAACATGCGGATTTTGGGCCCTAAATGACTGATTTCCATATTGCTCGCCCGATAACCATGCTTTATTTTTCAACACAGATAAACAGATGCTTCCCTTGCCTGCCACGAAATTACCCAAAAAATTCCCCGGACGAGAATCGTCCGGGGAATTTGTTTTTGGCATTCAGTTGTTCTTCAGATGAAGATCAACCAAGATGTCGGCTCGCAGCGATCAGCGGCGACGACGACCGGCAACCAAACCACCGAGCCCGAGAAGGGCCATTGCGGATGGTGCAGGAACAACATTGACTTGGGCGCCGCCGAAGTCGAGGTCGATCAACTGGGTAAACGAGCCCGATCCACCATCGTCGGTGAAGATCTCGATCACGAATGGACCAACGCCGCCACCAGTTGACCAATCAACCACGCCTGCCGAATTGGCTGCGATGGTCACGGTGAATGTGCTGATGAGCACAGGGCCGCTGTCGAGCAACGAGTCTGGAGCTGCTGGGATGAATGGAGGGAAGATCAACTGACCGAAGATCACGCCATTGTAGTTGCCGTCACCAGCATGGGCGTCATCTTGGAATCCAAGAGCTGCCCAGTCAGGAACTCCAACGGTCATGTCAGTCACAATGCCTGCTCCACCGGTCGCTGAAAGCGAGTAGCCGCCACCAGCAACTGCGGTACCGAAGTCCGCGTCTGCGTACACGGAAAGTGTAAACGAAGTGGTGGTGGTGGAATCGACGGTCATAGCCGATGGAACGATGCTCAACGAGCCTGTTTGTGCTGCTGCGGCCGAAGCAAGACCGGCGACTGCAACGAGAGTAAGTGTACTCTTCATTTCTCTTTCTCCTCAGTGATGTACTGTTTCGCGTTTACAAACCGAAACTTTCTACGGAATATACATTCCTGACCCGAGGCGATCATAATCAATCCCCACCACACATGCAAGCCCAAATTTCATGATCTGTGAAGCTTTTTTCTCCAATCGTGTGCCGTATTTCCAAACACAATCCCACCTTTGACTCTATCTCTGCGAAATTCCATCAAAAACAAGGTTTTTTGGTCCGAAAACAGGCTTAATTTGAACGACACAAAGCAAAAATCTTTGGCAAAAAATTGAAAATTATGCTTCGATTGGCTCAATTTTCCACATGCCGACTCACCC
Organism: Phycisphaerales bacterium; assembly: GCA_026982335.1. GTDB lineage: Bacteria > Planctomycetota > Phycisphaerae > Phycisphaerales > UBA1924 > UBA1924. The sequence continues at coordinate 96,768 of JALSHH010000002.1, read as the reverse complement.
ACCACTCGATATCCATCGAATAGGCGTGTTTGTCATCTGCTGGGAACTGCTCACAACGAACCCGATCCCACCGGTTGGCCTCGATCTCGGGAAAAACCGTATCCCCAGCAACCCGGGCATACACCCGCGTCCGAACGATCAAATCCACCAACCCAGGCCGATCCATCGCCTGCTGATAAATATCCCCCCCGCCCGCGATCCAGATCGGCATTTCCATATCAGACGCCAATGCGCTCTCGATCGCATCCTCTATATTCCCCGCCACGCGCACCCCATCATCCCGATTCCCCCCTTCATCACTCATCGAGCGAGAAAGCACGATATTGAGTCGATTGGGCAAAGGCCGATCGAGCGACTCAAAGGTCTTGCGCCCCATAATGACGCAACATCCCTTGGTCGATCGCATAAAATGTTTCAGATCCGCAGGTAGGTGCCAGGGCAAATCCCCATCGGCCCCAATCACCCCATTCTCCGAACACGCCACAATCATGGCGACCCGGTGCTGGGCATGGAATCGGCGAAAATCGAAAGACTGAGGCTCATCCATACAAAGAGGATAGCCAATCAGTCCGAACCCGTCGGCCCAGGCGCCCTTCGCATGTCGATCAGCACCCAATCAGAGTCAGGGGCATCGGGCTCAAGCAGGATCGCAAGCCCCTTGGCATCACGGACAATCTTGGGCATGCCGTCGTCTCCATGTTCAATCTCGAACGAGAATCGCCTGCTCAACGACCGAAAACTCCTCCGATCGACCTCCGGATCAATCTGCACCCCGCCATCAAGATCGCCATCGGCCCCGGCAGAATACACGATATACCCGGTCTCACCCACCACATACTGCAAGGGGAATCCCGGATTGAATGGGTCTTGCGGGACACTTGGCAGATACCTTGGTGCGAGTTGATCGAGCGATTCGGGGAGTTGCCCATGATCCCGCTGATAGATTTCGATCGCGAGCATCGTCATGGTCGCCTGGGTGCTCAACTGCGATTGGAAAGCACGATCGACCGCCTTTGTCATCGCAGGCATGAACAAATCCACCGGCGAATAGTTCGAACTCAAACGCTGCTCCACACGGGCTTTGGAAAGTCCATCGAGATAACTCAGGTATCCGATCGATTCGGGGCCTCCCTCAAGCACACGCCTCGCTGTATCCATCATCCGATGGTACGAGTCATACTGTGTCTTGCGATCCTCCATCATCACCAATGTCATGGGCCCAGTCAACGACTGGATCGCTCTTTCGACCCTGAACTCAGGACCACCCTCAAAGCTGCCCCCACCTATACCCGAAAGAACAAACAGCCCGTCTCTGGTCAGCCGCCCATTCCCATGCCCATCGTCGGTATACACACGCTGAAGCATGTCGTCAAACATCATCGCTTCGGTCTTAAAACCCAACGCAGGCAACGACTGCACCGTCGAGATCGCGTGAGCAAGGGCGACGAGTTGGTCGCGAGTCCACGGATCAGGATAGGCCAAGAGCATCTCATTGAGATCCTGCCCCAGACGATCCAAGATTGCGATCCCAACCAGATCGCTGATGAGAAATCCTTGCTGCTTGCTCTGCTTTGCCAATCCGAGCTGCCCGAGCAAGTTGGCCCGTGCCCGCTGAGAGTCTCCCGATTCAAGCGCGAGTTGGGTGTCGAACTTGAGCATGTAGGTAAACCTTCGCATCACACTAAAGTTGAACAAAAGCACCTCGGCCAATGCCCTCTGAGCCGCAGGATCATCTGAAGGCGGAAGCACGCGGACAACTTTTATCCCATCCTCGATTTCAACCTCTTCGCTTCGATCAGAGTAGAGCACACCCAATGCTGGGCGCTGAGCCGCCTCTCGAATCCTTGCGATCCAAGGCTCAAATGCTCGAAGCAACCCCACAACTTCCAGATAATCCGGATGCTCCGGCGTCATCGAACCCAACCGATCAAGACCCGCGTGATACCATGCCCAAGGCCGATCAACATCATCACTACGATCCATCTCCCGTTCTTGGGCTTGTGCCCGCTGTCTTTTCCGAGCTTCGAGTGTATGCCTTTGCCATGCGATATCCGCCTCTTGATACACCCCCCACGCTTTTTGATCCTCAGAATACCCATCATCGCGAGCATTCAACTCCGCGATATAGTTCCGCTTGACTTCAGGCTTGCCCAGATAAAACCGCACCGCGAGCGAGCCGTAACCGACAATCAGCACCAAGACCATCACACCCATCGCCCGTTTCATGTTCCGATACGCCCGCCAATACACAGGCCTTTTCCCCTTCATGGATCGGCGCATGAGTTTGGCGATGCGCTTGGGATCGCCAAAGGTTTCCGCGATCTCTTCGCCGGTTCGCCCCGCTTCGATGGCATCTTGAGTATGGGCAATCAACTCACGGACAATCTCGCCTCGCTCGCTGGCCCAGAGTTTGGATCGCTTGACCGTCGCTCGGATCAATGCGTCAACCTCGCTGGGCAAGTCCGCCGAATCGAGCAAATCAAACGCAATCCGATTCGGATACCCCATATGCCATAACCATCGCCAAGCATTGAGCAAAGGTGATCGGACGACCGACCACCGCCATGCTTTGGAAAGTGATGAGCTACTCATGCCGGGGCCCCTTTCAACACGCCGATGGACACCATCGCCTCGTTGAGTCTGGCCCATGCTTCCATATCGGCTTTGAGTTTTTTCTTCCCCTTACCCGTGAGACTGTAGTATTTTCGATCTCGCCCGTTGGCTGCCGATCGCCAGTTCGCCTCGATGAGGTCCTTGGCTTCGAGGTTGTAGAGCATCGGGTAGAGCGTCGATTGCCCCATCGCCAGCACGCCATCGGTCTGCTTGGAAAGGGCCTCGACGAGTTCATACCCGTACATTTCGTGCTTTGAGAGCAGTTTCAAAACGGCTGTTGGCCCGGCACCACGCATCAGTTCTCGTTCGAGTTTCATCAGGATTCTCCTTGGGGAAGCCTACGCCACCCATACTATGCACAACATAGTGTTGGATCCCATTGCACTTGTCAAGGTATTTCTTGTCCCTGCTCCTGATTTTTCGATATATCAGTGCGATTTTACAGGTGAAACACCCTTCTCTTGCACACCCAGCACACCAACTATCCACAAAAAACGCCCTATGAAGGGCGGCTCGGTGGGGTTAAGTTGTCTGTGATCGACCTCATGCTGCCCAGGGTCCGTCGTCCTGGGCATCAAGCCAGTCCGACATACGGATAGGTTCACAGCATTCTTCAACTTGTCCCGCAAGTGTTTCGAGATTCCGCTCGACTTGACTCAAAGCTTGCTCAACCTGCGTAATGCTCTCCATGGGACGGTCTCCTGAATCATGGTGATCTGCCCTTGTCGACATCCATGCTCGTTTGATGGGCTCAAACGGAAGTGGTTCGGGAGCGAGTGTTTCGGGCTCATCCCGGAAAAGTTTCAGGTAAGACATGAAAAGCCTCCTTGGACAATGGGGTGCACCATTGAGCGTGCAATTAGCATCGTCTCGAGGTTCCGTGAACTCAAGCCCAATCTGCCGATGGGGTTCGGACTGTACCGATTATCCGGTTTGGAAGTGCGTTTTCCGAGTAACATACCCCTGCTATCGGCCTGAGCCACTTGACTCGATCAGAAACAAGTGTGCTGGGCAATTGAGACAAAAGGTATGTATTCTCTTCATCGTGTCTCATCATGGTTGCTCAATGCGCTGCTCTTTCCAGCCAACTCGTGGCTCAATCCCGGTCATCATCCGACCAAAATTCGAGCGATGCTTGTAGATCACCAGAATCGCCAAGATCAACGACACCACAAAGAAGGGGATGCCGTAGTTGGGGATATCAGATTTAATTAGTTCAATCTGCTCAGTAGGCAGATCTTCCCAATCCGTTCGGGTCGATGCCTGGCGCGTCATCAAGGTCTGGTACTGGGCAAAGACGATCCAAGTCCACAAGGGTAAACTCGCAGCAGCTGCGGTCGATGCCAGCGAAACATAGCGCCATAGGGCCAGCACCATCAGGTAGACCAGCAAAGCGCCCGATGCAGGCAAAGCCATCGCTGGCAGAATCCCGACCATGGCCCCCAGTGCAGTCGCGACGCCCTTGCCACCTTTGAATCCGAGCCAAGGCGTGAACATATGCCCCAAAACCGCAGCCACCATGACCGCGAGCCACCAGAATGCGTCGGTGGTTTCCACCCGCATCGTGCCCAGCGTACCCATAAAATGCCCGGCAATGAGCGTAGGCATCATGCCTTTGGTCATGTCGAGGAAGAAGCAGGCATAGAAGAACCCTTTGCCCAAAGCCCGTCCGAGATTCGTTGCCCCGATATTGCCCGATCCGACTGTGCGAATGTCGACCCCATTGACTTTGCCAATGAGGTACCCGAACGGAATCGACCCGGCGAGAAAAGCGACCGGAATGAACATCCACCATTGCATGAAGCAAGTGTATCCGCTCAGTGATCGAGGAATCGGGCTTCGAGCACTGATTTGATATTCCCGAACACTTGATCAGGCGATCCCGTCGCATCGACCCCCAGATATCGCATCGCATCTGGATCAGATTCGATCAATGTGCGGTATCCTTGCCGAACCATCGTGTGGAACGCAGCCCCTTTGGCTTCCATGCGATCGAGCAATGGGTTGAGCCGAGAAGCTGCGGTTTCTTGGTCGACATCGAAGATCAAAGTCGCATCAGGCACCACCCCCTGCATCGCAATCTGGGCAGCCGATTCGATCTCTTCAAAGGGAATCCCCCCCGCTGCCCCCTGATAGGCATAGGTCGAGGCGACAAACCGGTCGGCGACAACCAAATCCCCCCGCTTGAGCGCTGGATCGACAACCTGCTCGCAAAGTTGGGCCCGCGAAGCCATATAGAGGAGCATCTCGCAGCGAAGCGACATTTCTTCACGATCGAGGTGCTCGAGGAGCGCATCGCGGATCTTCTCGCCGATCTCGGTGCCTCCGGGCTCGCGGACTTCGGTAACCGTAATCCCCGCCCGCGTGGTGGCGTCAAGAAACATGCTTAGCTGGGTGCTCTTGCCCGATCCATCGGGCCCATCGAAGACCAAGAACTTGCCTTTGAGCGCACTGGAAAGCTCAGGCGAGAGATCACGGGATGGTGCCGTGTTTTTGGGGGGATTGGCGGGGTCTTCGATCGGTTTGGTCATGGTGTTGGTACTCACGGTGTTGAGTGTAGCGTCTGGCGCACCGCCATGATGCGTCGATTCCAAGGAGATCCACCAAGATTTGAATCGATCAGTTCGAGCCGAGCGATGTGATGCAATGCGTCGGCTTTTTCTGCTCTCGAACCTTGCTCAGCGATGGTTTCGAGCATCAATGCCCACGCCTGCCAGTAAGTGCTTGTGTGATTCCCGGTTGTGTCGATGCGGGTGCTGAGCTGACGCAATGCCTCGAAGGCGGTGCGGGGTTGCCCAAGCCCGTGGAGAGTCTGGGCACGCATGAGTTCGAGCTCATCGGTGGGGTGTCCTTGGGCTTTGGCCTCGACGATGAGTTGGTCGATCGAGGCAAGGGCGGATTGAGGATCATGCTCAATTTCAATGCGCATTGCTCGTGTTGTCCACATCTGGGCCCCCGGGAGGTTGAATCGGACAGCCGCGTTGCGCATCCGCAAGCCCAACCCGCGTCTGATCTGTGGATCGGTGAACCGATCCATCATCCCCAAGATGGTCTGCTCATAAAGCTGACCCGCCAGCACTCCTTCGCGGGTGTCAGGGTCGATGGGATCGAGCACATCAAGAACAGCGAAATCCGCAAGTAGCTCGGCCAAGGCAAGACGCCAGAGGTCGATTTGGGGATGGGTGGGGAAGGCCTTGATTCCATAACTGAGCCGATCACGCAAGAGCGTATCCTGGTGGACGGGGGTCGCATGGATCGCACTGGCGATAGAATCGGGGGCTTTGGGATGGGTTGGAAAGCGTTTGGCCAGCTCGGTCAGGGCCGCTGCCGATCGGGTTCTCGAATCGGGCGAGTTGATCGCACGCCCAAGCACCCCGATCTGCCAGAGCGCATCGGCTGCTTGTTCGGGGTCTTCTTCGCGTTGGGCAATGATCTCGAGCAAGTTGATCGCCGAAGCCCGCCGATCAAGGGTGTGTGACATTGTATTGGCCGCTGCCGAAAGTACCGCACTGGGCAGATCGGTGTTCTCGGGTGATGCCGGGGTCGAGTCGAGGATCAGGGTGATGCGGGTGTCGATGTAGTTGCGGATCGAATCATTGGTACGCGCAGCCCGGCGCAGTTCGATCATCGGCTCCCATGGATGAGACACCGATCGTTCAAGCCTAGACTTGGTGATGGTTTCGCGCAAGAGCAATCCCCACACTGCGTCAATGGTACCTGTGGGCGTAAGAAAGGGAATTCGGCTGAGCATTGGCTCAAACTCCGAAGGAATATCGCCCATCGAAGCCAATGACAACACTGCCTGAGCCCGAGATGATGGGTCAAGACCGAGATCATCAGCAAGTTCGAGAAGCTCAATGATGCGAGCTCGGGCGCTTTCAAGTTCGCCGAGTTGAACCAACGCCAAAGCTACTGCCAACACACGCTGGGCATCAGTATTGGGCTCGGTGTAAAGTACCCCATCGAGTCGATCAACGATCATTTGGAGTTCGCTACGAGCAACGGCACCTGGGCTGACGAAATGAATCAACAAGGTGGATTGGGCATCGAGAATGGCAGCCCGCCCATCGTCATTCGACAATGGACGAATCAATGAACGGATCTGGCGAGCACTTTGAAGCACCCGTTCTTGTTGTTGAGGATCGGTATAGGCGTAGAAAGCACTCAGGCTTGTACCTGAAGAAGCCAGCATACCCATCAGTTCGCCAGCAGTCGCGATGCGCTGCTCATTCGATGCTTCCAAAGAGCGTGTACTCAGGCTGTTGACCTCACTTGATTGCGAAGGTGAAATCAAATCCTGATAAGTAACTACCCGATAATCATCGTGACCGTCCCCATGCTTAACACCAATGGCGCGCATAATTCCGGTAGGATCTTCATCGAGAAGCTGGATGGTTTTGATGATGGTTTTTCGCTTGCCTGTTGTTGGATTCTGCGGGTTAAGTGTTTCGAGCTCGGCAAGGATCGCCCGCTGTCCTTGGGCCCACCCCATCTCGGTACGCCGAATTGAACGGGTAATGAGCAGAACCAAATCCGGGTTGAGCTTGAGTGCCGCGTGAAGTCCATCAACAGGGTTGGAGCGTCCACGAGCACTCATACCTGCGAGCCAATCGGCAACGCGTTGCTTGTTCTCCGATGTAGCACGGGCAAGTGTACGGTTGTTCATCGGTGCCAAGGTGGTCGTGTGCTGATCGAATGAGCGAAAGAGTACAACCTGAAAACGCTGGGTTGGGGAAAGCCGATCAATTGAACGCAAAAGATGAGACTGAAGATAGGCAAAGCTATTGGCAGTTGCACCCGACCCATCGACAACATAGACGATCCTGCGGGCAGCTCGTGCTTGGACCCCGGCAAACTCGACCGTCGGTGGCATCGTGCTCTCTGGGCGAGCAATCTGGGCATTGGCACCTTGTAAAGCAGCCAGTGAGACAGGATCCATCACGGGCTGGGCGTATTGGATCGACCCGAGATCGGCTGCTTCCTGTTCAAGCAAAGAGGCGTAACCCTGAAAACTTGGTCGCGATGGTGTGTGATGAGAAAGCTCTTCGGCAGCCACTTGACGCTCGGGGAGCGAAGTCGGAATCGGGATGGCAAGCTCAGCAATGGGCAACTGGTCCTCAGGTAAATCTTGCACGCCGATCTGCATCCCAATATAGGCAACCAAACCAATGAACAGGCCATGGACAAAAATCGACACTCCCGGAGGCAGCGTCCGCCGGAGCCAGTCATTCTTCTTCGATGGTTTAGTCGATAGGCTCACCATATGATTCTCGTGTCTGGATGCCTTTCCTATTTTTACCGCTGCAACAGCTTCACCTTTGAAATTTTGTGCACCGTCCCTCGCCGATGATGAATCGTCACCGTTTGTCCAGGCTGATACTGCCCTAGAATTCGGATCAACTCAAACAAATCCCGTGTTGGTTTGCCGTCGATGGCCGTGATCACTGACCCGATCCTGAGTTTGGTTCGTGATCTCGCATTGCCGGGCAACCCTCGAACCACCACCCCATCGCCTGTACCGTTCTCGATCTCGATCCCCAGCGTCGCATTGAGATCACTCCCCGTCTCTGGGACCATCTCGAGTTGATCGATCCAAGTTTCAAAGTCTTGCTCGATCTCCTCGAGCTCCTTGCCCAGCACCGTTTCGAGCGCGCTGATCCCACTTGGATCGGTGCGGTACTGCCGGGTGTAGGTGCGGTAGAATGCACCGAGTTTTCGTTGATCGAGCAGGTAGAGCATGATCGTGCGTGCATGGGCGTACTTGGCCAATGGCCGCTTGGCGGTAAACGCGTTCATCGGTGTGTTCGCCAGCTCCTCGATACTCACCAATCGGTGCCGATCATTGGTTCGCTTGATGATATTCGTCCGCCATGATGCCACGGGTACCACTTGCCCATCCTTAAGATCGTAATCCTCAACCAGCGACGCCAATCCCTCCTGAATCCACGGCGCATGGACTTGCCCGATCCGATTCATATCACGCCAGTGCAGCACATGGACAAACTCATGGCGGAGCGTCGCGCCCAGATCCTGAGCAACCAATCGGCGCTTCTGATGCTCGTACGCTCCACCCACCGAGCTGATATTCCCGCGTACCCCAGGACCGAATACTTTAATCGCCCATTTGGCAAACCCCGCCCGATCGGGCAACGCCACCATAATCCAAGGCTGATCCTCCAGCGAATCCACACCAGAAAACAAAACACGATTGGCCCATCCTGCCAACAACACCAACTCATCTTGGGCCTGATCCGTCGCGATCTGGTCATGGGCGGAGACAAGCTCAAACTTGAGTTCCTCATCAGTCCGAAGCTCGATTTTCTTGCGAATCAACCCCTTGATCGAATCGAGATCATTCTGCCGACGCACTTGAAGCAGCGCCTGCCAGTTGGCCACGAGTTCATCAAAAAAAGGCATTGTCCGCAGCGTCGTCAAATCTGGATCGCGTTTGATCTGCCTGATATCCGAAAATCCAAGTGTAATCGAAACCGAGAGCGCATCGACCGCCCCTTTCCCATCGCCTTGCATTGACAACGCCGAGGCAAGGTTGTAGTGCCCGACGAACGAATCCGGGCGAAGCTCGATAAGTTGACGAAAAATAGACTCGGCCTCTTCGTAGTCCCCCTGCCCCATCGCAGCAATCCCCGCCGATTCGAGCACCGAAGGCTTGGGCTCGCCCAAGGCAAACGACCTCGAAATGGAAAAACACAAACAAAGCACAAGAAAGTATGGAAAGTATGAATATTTCATCGCGTATTATTCGTCCCGGTGGGCATTGGTATTGCGTGCAATGAGCAACTTGAGGGCTTGGGGATAAGCCCGACATTCGAGTTTGAATACTCGATCGCCCAGTTCTTGGGCAGAATCGGTGCCCTTGACCGGACAACGCAGCTGGACGATCACTGACCCCGTATCATACTGCTCATCGGCAAAATGGACTGTACATCCAGACTCAGTAACCTCGCCTCGCTTGGCTGACTCGATCACCGCCTGATGCACCCGCTGCCCATGCATGCCCTTGCCCCCAAACTCGGGGAGCAATGCCGGGTGAATGTTGACGACCCGGTCGCGTACTCGATCCGTGATCGGCACGAGCTTCAAATACCCGGCAAGTACCACCAAATCAATTTCACAGCGTTCACAGCATTCATCAAGAAAATCAGGATCGAGTGGGCCATTGTGAATATGCGTCTCAATCCCGGCATCGCGTGCTTTGTGCGCGCCTAGGCATTCCTTCGAAGCAATCACCACCGGGATCGTTGCATCAAGATCCCCTTGCTTGATATGTTTGAGCAGATTGTCGAGCGTGGTTCCCGAACCCGAAAGCAGCACCATCAGCCGAGCAGGAGTATGAAACCTATCGAGCCGATCAAAACTCATGCAATGTTCCCATCCGTAGGCGCCGCTTCACGAAATGGGAAGGGTTTGCCATCGCGCATCCCCACAAGCGTGATCTTCGCACTGGTGACAGACACCACCTCGTGGGTCGTAAATCGCTCAGCCTGCACTTCGACTTGGACATCGAGACTTGTGCGCCCCAATCGGATGGTATGGGTATAAAAAGTAACGATATCGCCAACATGCACCGGGGCGTGGAATTCGACCTTATCGACTGCCGCCGTCACCCAGTCGAGATCGCCATGTCGTCTTGCTTCGACAAACCCCGCCTGGTCAATATAGCTCAAGATAATTCCACCGAAAATCGTACCATAGGGATTTGTCTGGCCGGGCATGGTGACGATGCGCATCGCCATGACCTTTTCATCGATCGGTGTCCTGGTATTGTCCGGATTATTCAACTCTTTACTCATGCTCATGCTCGATTCGCAGATCCGCAAACACACATGCAGGCACATACCGTTCGACGACAGGCTCCCACCCGTCAGGGCCGATCATGCCTTTGACAAAGCTTGATGACACCTCGCACAACTCGCGTGGAGGCATCAAGAACACCGTCTGAAGCCGATCATTGAGATCCGAGTTCACATACCGCATCCCGCGCTCGTATTGATAGTCGGCCTCGTTGCGAATACCTCGAATCACAAACCGGGCATCAACCCGTTTGGCATAATGCGCCAAAAACTCGTTTTCGATTGAGGCAATTTTGACATTGCCATACTTGGCGCAAATTTCGGTAAGCCATCCAACGCGTTGATCGAGCTCATAAGAATACCCCTTCTCAGGATTTCTTGCCGCAGCCACGATGAGCTTGCTAAACAACCGAGCCCCCTGCTCGATCATCCATACATGCCCGTTGGTCGGTGGGTCAAAGCTCCCGGCGTAGACTGCGGTTTCGTCCATTGGTGTGATCCTTCTCATTCTATGAGGTATCAGAAGTGTGTTTAGACCGTTTGCTTCGCAACCGCCTCAACGGCACTGGTGAAGATGCTCAGTCCGGGAGTTTGTGTCTTTTTTGTCTGCTCATCGAGGCGTGTCCAGAATGGATGTCGATTCCAATCCAATACCCGCTCGGGGTGAGGCATCAATCCGAAAATCCGCCCCGATGGATCGCAGATGCCTGCAATCTGATCAACCGACCCGTTGATGTCGGTGCCATATCGGAGCGCGATCTGATTGTTGGTTGTGAGCGATTCAAGCGTGGAATGGCCTTTGGTAACCAATCGCCCTTCGCCATGGGCAACCGGGTAGAGGATTTCGCCATCAAACTGGGCAAGTCCTTGTGTCCAGATGCAACTTGAGTCAGCATTGGGTTTCATTTCGACCCATCGGTCGATGAATCGGCCATGATCGTTGTCGGTCAAGGCAACCGAAATTTCGTGGTTCTTCCTGCCCGGCAAGAGCCCGATCTGAACCATGACTTGAAATCCATTGCAGATCCCGATCATCGGCACGCCTCGTTCCGCCGATTTGAGCAACTCGGGCATGAGCCTTTGCCGGGTGTGCATCGCTTTGATGCGTCCGGATGCGATATCGTCGCCATAAGAGAACCCGCCTGGGAATCCGATGAGGTCAAAAGATGTGATTTGCGAGGGTTTGGCGAGGAGGCGATCCAAGTGGATCAACTCCACGTTGCTCCCAGCGAGTGTCAATGCCCGGCAGAGCTCGACATCGCAGTTGGTCCCGGCGGTTCGGATCACGAGTGCTTTGGGCATGGACATATTCAATCGTAGGGCACGATTCTGCTTCATGATGGGAAGGATTGAGATGAGTTGGTGCATATAATTGAGGAGACGGTCGGGCAGGTGCCCATCGAAGATCGTCCATGTTCGCGCTCACGCTTTGTGCCCCTTGGCATGAAGACAAACGAAAGGGCACCGATGCCTGTAGTCTACCCATTTCGAGCTGTTCAGTACAACCAGGGACAAGGTGATGTCTCCGAGCTCATCGCCCCGCCTTACGATGTCCTTGACCTGAGTGCCAAGTCGGCCCTGCTCCATCGCAGCGTTCACAATGTTGTGGGAATCGACCTGCCTCATGTCCCCGCCAAAGAGCTCGGACCCAAAGCGGTCTACCAAAGCGCGGGCGATGCCTACCGCGCGATGCTCGATTCAGGTATCCTCTCGCAGCGCGAAACACCTGCCATCTTCGCCTATCGCCAAACCTTTGAATTTGAGGGCGAAACCTACCAACGCTGTGGCATGGCACTGACACTCGATACCATGCCCTTTGGCTCCCGTGAAGGGGGGGGCATCCTCGCCCACGAGCAAACCTTTGGCGGGCCGAAAGAAGACCGCAAAGCATTGATGGAAGCCTCCCAGTGCCAGTTCTCCCCGATCTTTGGGCTTCACCAAGACGAAGCGGGTACTGTGGTCGAAATCCTCCATCGCATCATGGATTCGCGCGATCCTGATATGCACGCCGACATGGGTGATGGAATCAAACATGAAATCTGGACCATCGACGATGAGGCGACCATTGCCCAGTACCAAGATGCCTTGGCAGGCGAAGATGTGTTCGTCGCCGACGGACATCATCGGTACAACACTGCCCTCAACTACCTCGCCGATCTCGAATCCAAAGGCGAAGTCGCTCCCGATCACCCGGCCCGACGGACAATGTTTGTGCTTGTATCCATGTCCGATCCTGGATTGGCCATCGGACCGACCCATCGTGTGCTCGGAGGCATGGAAGACTACGAGATCGAGAAGTTCATCGAAGCGGCGCAAGGGCTGCTCAATATCGAACCGATCGATAATGACCCGCAGACTTTCCTTTCGCAGATGGACACCCTCGCTGAACGAGAACAAACCAATGTGTTCGGGATTTACGACTATGCCACCGGATTGTGTTTTGGTGCTTGGCCTGCGGTTCCTGATCCACTCGAGATGCAGTTTCCCAAAAAATCGCAGGCATGGCGGAATCTTGATGTCGCGATCATTCAACACATGATCGTCGAAGAAATCTGTCAGCCTGAACTCAACAACAACAAGCCTGTCAACTGGGCTTTTCCACATTCGATCGACGAGGTGCTCGCGATTGGTAAAGGCGAGGAGACCGGTTCGTCCATCGCTGGCGGGGGCAAGCCTCAACTGGCGATCATTGTGCGTCCGACACCACTCGAAGCGGTACGAGCAATTTCGCGTGCGGGGGAGCTGATGCCTCAGAAATCGACTTTCTTTTACCCCAAATTGGCCACGGGGCTTTGGCTTTATCCGCTGGGTTGAGTTTTTCTCCTCTTGCCTGTGAGCAGACCATCTCCAGCTATGGCTCGTTTTGATTCCATGCAGTTTTTGCGGTTTGCGTGTACTTCAAAGCCGAAATCGTCGAAAAAAAGGGCTATGCTTTGTGCCATGAGCGTCATGCTGATACATCCAATTCGAATCTTCATTCGAATTATGCTGCCCCGTTGAGGGCACCGATGCGTTGCATCCATCCTCACGGGGCTCGTTGATCGTCAAATCTGACTCGATCGGCACGAATCGCGTTCAAACTGATATCACCGAGCCATACCATGAAGGCCGCTGCGATTTCGCTGCGATCTGGAGATTGACCCGATATGTCCGACACACCAACCACCGACAAGAAACCCAACTATAAAAAAACCCTGAACCTGCCCAAGACCGGGTTCCCGATGAAGGCGAATCTTGTGCAGAACGAGCCGGCCTCACTCAAGCGATGGAGCCAGCTTGGGGACAAACAGGGGCTCTACCAAGCCATGCGTGACAGGGCCCAAACCTTTGACAAAAGATTTGTGTTCCATGATGGACCTCCCTATGCCAATGGGTCGATCCATCTGGGGCACCTGATGAATAAATGCCTCAAGGACTTTGTCGTCCGAAGCAAGTTCATGGCCGGGTATAACACCCCGTTTGTTCCTGGGTGGGATTGCCATGGATTGCCCATTGAGCACAAGGTAATGACGGATCTGGTGGAGTCGGGCAAGTTCAAGAAGCTCGAAGAACTCGATGATGACACACGCCGAATGACGGTGCGCAAGGTATGCAAGTCGTACGCTTCCAAACAAGTCAAGTTGCAGACCGGGCAGATGGAACGGCTGTTGACCTGCGCGGACTACAAGAATCCATACCTCACGATGTCCCCTCGATATGAAGGGGCGGTGCTGGATGTGTTGTCTGGTTTGTGCGCACAAGGGTTGGTGTATAAGGCGCTCAAGCCAGTACATTGGTCGATCGCCAATGAGACGGCGCTGGCCGATGCGGAACTTGAGTATCAGGATCGTGAAGATCTATCCGTGTATGTTGATTTTGAAGCAGCCGATGGGGACGCGGTGTATGAAGCATTTGGGCTCAGCGAAGACGATCGCCCGGGTGCGAAACCCAGTTTTATGATCTGGACGACGACTCCTTGGACTTTGCCTGCCAATATGGCGATCGCGGTGCATGAGAAGTTTGAGTATGCGTTGGTGCGCGTCGATGGGAACATCACAGTGATGGCGACGGAGCTTATTGAAAAGGTCTGCGCCAAGGCGAAAGCGGAAGATGTCGAGACGCTTGCGACTTGCTCGGGTGAGAAGCTTTTGGGATTGCGCTATGTGCATCCGCTGCGTGCATGCCCCCCCACCCCTTCTGGCGAGCCCAATGCGGACACCTCCAACTGCTACACGATCGTCAGTGCCGACTATGTGACGCTCGAAGATGGTTCGGGACTCGTCCATACCGCACCCGGGCATGGTGCGGATGATTATTTGACGGGCCTGCGTATCGGGTTGCCGGTCTATTGCCCGGTCAAAGGCGACGGCACCTACGACGAAACCGTGCCCGAATGGATCACCGGCATGTCGATCTGGGATGCCAATGCATTCATCGCCCAGAGACTCACCGAATCCGGGCATATGTTCTTCTCGCATAAGTTCATGCACAGCTATCCCCATGACTGGCGGTCCAAAACACCTGTGATTTTCCGGTGCACGGAGCAATGGTTTGTGGATGTCAACAAGCCGACGAAGCGGGAAAACAAGGGACTGCGAGAGATGGCCCTCGAAGCAACACAAGATGGCGGCAGCATCAACTTTGTCCCCGCCTGGGGCCAAAACAGGATGCGAGGCATGCTCGATTCGCGCCCGGACTGGTGTATCTCTCGTCAGCGTGCGTGGGGGTTGCCGATCCCAGCATTTACGATGCCCGATGGGTCTGCATTCATGACCGCGTCTTCGTCGAAGGCGGTGGCTGATCTTGTGCGTGTGAAAGGCTCGGACTTGTGGTTCAGTGAATCGCCCGAGGTGCTCCTTGCGGGGTACGACCCAAGCAGCGACCCTGAAGCACCAGCCGAACTCAAAGATGGATCGGTCGCCTTGGCCGATCTCAGGAAAGGGCAGGATATTCTCGATGTATGGTTTGAATCCGGGTCATCTTGGAACGCGGTGATGCGTGAGCGATCCAATGGCGAGGATTACCCGATCGATCTGTATCTTGAAGGCTCGGATCAGCATCGCGGGTGGTTCCAGTTGTCGTTGCTGCCTTCGTTGGGTGTCATGGGTGAGCCGGCGTTTAGGACGCTGTTGACGCATGGGTTCATGGTCGATAAGGACGGCAAGAAGCTCTCCAAATCTGCCGGTGCGGCACTCAAGGATTTATTCGATCGATACGGAGCCGATGTCCTGCGCTGGTGGGTGTGTTCAATCGCCTACGAAAACGATGTCAAGGTCGATGAGGAATTCTTCAAGCTCTCAGGAGAGAGCTATCGCAAGGTGCGCAATACTTTTAAGTTCATGCTTTCGAATCTCAACGAGTTCATGCCTGATGATTCGATTTCGTTCGATGAGACAAGCCTTGAAGCGTGGGTGCTTGGCGAGTTTGATGGGCTGATCGGAAAAGTTATCGAAGCGTACGATTCATATGCCTTCCATGAGGTTCACAAACTGATCTACAATTTCTGTAACACCACACTCTCGGGTGAGTATTTGTCATCCGTCAAAGACCGACTTTATTGTGACTCGGTGGATTCGGATCGTCGGAAACAATCGCAGCAGGCATTGTTTATTATGGCCGACGGCTTGGCCAAGTTGCTTGCTCCCGTGATGTGCCATACGGCAGATGAGGCGTACCGATCATTGCATGGTGCCGATTCAAAGGATGCGAGCATGTGTGTGCATCTGACGGGATTCCCATCGCTGACAAATGTTGTGGTTTCAACCGATTGGGCGACGGTGATGGCGATGCTCGAAGATGCTCAGCGGGTGCTCGAGCACTCGCGGGCCGAGCAAGGGATCGAGAATCCGCTCGATGCAGGACTCAAGATCGCCGATCCTGAAAACGTGCTCAGCCGATTCAACATGAACGATCTCGCCGACTTCTGTGGCGTGTCGCGGGTCGAGGCAACCAGCGACGAAACGACGGTGATTGATCTGCGTGATGAGCCTCGGTGTGATCGGTCGTGGAAGCGAGATGGGACGGTGAGGCTTCGCTCCGATGGTGGGATGTTGTCGGATCGGGATGCGTTGGCCGTTGGGGTGGAGTAGGTCCGATCGTCCGAGAACTTGGATGGGCGGGCCGATTATGCCGTGTTGTCTCAACGCAACGGGGACGACGGTTCAGGATGTTGCCAAATTACGACGCTTGAGAACCATCCGGGGTTTGTAGGTCGAAAATGGGTGGTATGAGCACCAACCCCAATAACCCCGCGCCCGATGACCCCAACAACCCTGCGCCTGAGAAGCGGACGATCCGCCCGCCGGGCGTGCTCGAAGCGCGTGATTGTTCCTCGGGGCCGGTCGCGGCCGATCAGGTGACGATGCTGGCCCATGAACTGAGCAACATGCTCGATGGTTCGATGCGTTGGCTCGGACTCGCCGCGGCAGCCTTGCCGGAAGAAGACCGGATGCGCGATCTTGATAATCTCACCAAGGCACGCGAGCAGATCAAGACGGTGCTCTCGACACTCGAGCGAATGAGCTCGATGGTCAACGCCGCGATGCGCTCCAAATCAGTCCCGATCGGTTCCCCCTTGCTCGGAGTGTCGAGCGTCGTAAGCATCGCGATGGTGATTGATCACGCAGTCGATGTCGTTAGGCCATTGGCGAACCAGGCGGGTGTGCGAATCGAAGTACGGATTGATCCGCGTGCGGGTCGATTGGCTGCCGGGCCGATGTATACGGTGGTGCTCAACGGGCTCTTTAATGCGGTACAATCGATTGCCAAAGCGACCAAACCCGATTCGCTTGATCCCGGGGGGCTCATCGAGGTCGTCGCACGCGTCGATACCAAACGCGAAGAAACCGTCATCGAAATCTTTGACGACGGCGTCGGGCTTCATTCAAGCGTGCGCAATAATCAGGCCTTCAAGCATGGTGTAAGCACCACCGATGACCACCAAGGCATCGGGCTTTCGATGGCACACCAGATTGTCGAACAGCTCGAAGGGGTCATTACGCTCACCGATCGGGCTGATCGAGCAGGATCGAGCCGATCGGGTGCAGTACTTCGGGTGTGCATCCCATCGGTCTATGAACCTGACGAGGGCACCGATATCGGCGATCTGGAGATCGGAAAATAAACATGGCCGATCATCCGCGCATCTTGATTATTGATGATGATCCGATCGTCGCCGATTCGCTGGCGCAGTTCTTCAACAATGAAGGATGCAAGGCAGTGTCAGTCTATTCACCCTCGGCAGCTCTCCATGAACTTGAACAGGCAGAGCATAGTACCATCGGCCCGTATCAGGTCGTGATCTGCGATATCAACCTTCCCGAGATGGGCGGACTTGATTTACTACGTGAAATCATCAAATCGCACCGACAGGCAGCTGTCATCATGCTCACTGGGTATGGCACGGTTGAGACAGCGGTCCAAGCGCTTCGACTTGGTGCAATTGACTTCCTCACCAAGCCCGTCGTCGATGACGAGCTTCGGCTCGGGCTCGAGCGAGCACTGCGCCACCACGAGCTTGCTCGCGAGAACACCACGATGCGCTCAAGACTTGAATCGACCTTCGGGCTCGGCAATATGGTTGGGAGCGACCATCGGATGCTCAAGATCGCCGAGACGGTTCACGCGGTGGCCAACTCACGCACGACGGTCCTGATGACCGGCGAATCGGGCGTCGGCAAAAGCATGATCGCCAACGCGATCCATCAAGCATCAAATCGGCAGGCCAAGCCCTTTGTCGAGCTCGCCTGCGGGTCGATCCCAGAAACGCTGCTCGAATCCGAGCTCTTCGGCCATGTCAAAGGCGCCTTTACTGGAGCACATGCCGACAAGGTAGGCAAGTTCTTGGCTGCTGATGGCGGAACGCTTTTTCTCGATGAAATCAACTCTGCTTCACCAGCGATGCAGCTCAAACTCTTGCGTGTCTTGCAAGAACGCAAATTCGAGCCGGTAGGATCCAATGAAACGATCGAGGTCGATGTACGGGTGATTCTGGCAAGCAATCAATCGCTCGAAAATCTTGTCGCTTCGGGCGAATTTCGTCAAGATTTATACTATCGGATCAATGTAGTCAAAATCGAGATGCCTCCTTTGCGTGAGCGGGTCGGTGATATCCAAAGTTTGGCTGAGCATTTTCTTGAGCAGCAGGGCGACGAGCTCGGGCGTCAGTTCAACGGGTTCACCCCCCAAGCCCTTGATGCATTGCGTCGGTACCGCTATCCGGGCAATGTGCGCGAGCTCTCGAACATTGTCGAACGGGCTGCGGTACTCACACGATCACAGACGATCGGGGTCGAAGATTTGCCGACCCATGTGCTCGACCAAGACGCCTCACCGATCCAACTCACATCTGTCCCCGATGACCAGCCATGGATGCCGATGACACTTGGCGAAGCGATGGTCGAACCCGAACGACGAGTGATTTTGCGCACGCTCGAAGCCAACGATTGGAACCGTCAGCAGACCGCCGAGGTACTCGGAATCAACCGAACAACACTCTACAAAAAAATGAAGCAGCTCGGCATTGATCCTGAAGATCATGCCCAGGCGGGCTAACCCTTAAGCCGACCGATGAGTGAAGCGGCTTTGACTTCGACACCCTTGAGGATCGATTCGAGCATGTCGCGGTTAGGAGCGTACTCCTTCGCAGTGGACATCGTTATCCATTCCTTATCAACGAGCTCGGCGAAGTGCTGGGTGAAGGAGATCATGCCATCCTCTCGGCTCGATGCCACAACTGAAGGCAGATCGGCATCGCGCTCTTCACGAATGAGCTCACGCACCATCGGCGAGGTCAAAAGTACCTCAACTGCAGGCACAACCTTTGAACCCGTAACTTCATCATTGGCAGGGATCAGACGCTGGGCACAGATGGCTTTGAGTGTCGCTGAGAGTGAGTTGCGGACGAAGGCGCGTTCGTCTTGAGGGAAGAACTCGAGCATCCGTCCAAAGGCCCCCATCGTGTCGGCGGTGTGCAGCGTTGCAAACACGAGATGCCCAGTCTCGGCAGCCTGGATCGCCGAGAGTACTGTTTCTTGGTCGCGCATCTCGCCGATGAAAATCACATCGGGATCTTGGCGCACCACATGGCGAAGCGCCTCGTGAAAATCAATGACATCAATCCCGATTTCCCTTTGGGAGATGATGGATTGTTTGGGTGTGAATCGATATTCGACGGGGTCTTCGATGGTGATGATGTTCTCTCCTCGCGTGGCGTTGACCTCGTCGAGCATCGCAGCGAGTGTCGAGGATTTCCCCGAACCTGTCACGCCAACAATCAGCACAAGCCCATCGCGCTCGCGATGAACAATTTGTGAATAGACCTCGGGGAGATGAAGATCGGCATAGCTGGGAATCTCGGCCTTCACACGCCGAATTGCAGCGTGGGTATGATTACCCGAGCGGAGCAGATTGATCCGGAACCGATCGCCACCGGTTCCATCGGTTGCTTCGAGGTGCCATGCGAAATCGAGATCGCCGGTCTCCTCAAATTTTTTCCTCTGAAGCTCAGAGAGCAATGGATCGAGCAAATGGTCGGCTTCGTCTTCAGTGACCGGCTCACCATCGATCGGTCGAAGCGCTCCACCAATACGGTAGGTCGGGGGAATTCCAACCTTGATATGCAGATCAGACGCATCGAGCCGGGCCATGGCTCCGAGGAGTTTCTTGATATTGAGCGCACCGCGAATCATTGCTATCACCCTCCGCAAATTGGACATGATTGTCCGTGTATGCATTCTATCGCATTCTTACAACAGATGGAACCACAGACTGAAGAACCCGAAGAGAATCGACTTTGCACTGTAAACCCGCAGGATACAAATACCCCCAGGAATGATGCCTGACACCTCAAAATCGTCAAAAGGGCACACTACAGTTCCACAGAGTTCAGAAAGAAACAGCCGACTCGGAGTTTGATCAATGAAAAAAGCAGTGGTACTGGGCGCAGGCATGGTTGGGACAGTGATGGCAACGGATCTGGCGGGTGATCCCGACTTTGAAATTACGCTGGTCGATCTTCACCAGAGCGCACTCGACAAAGCGACCCAACACGCGACCAAGATGGGGGTCGCCTTCAAAACAGCATCCGCTGATCTGAGCGATGTCCAAGTCCTCAAAGAAGTCATCGCGGATTGCGATATCGTACTTGGTGCATTGGCGAGTCGAATCGGGTTTCAATCGCTCCGTGCAGTCATCGAATCAGGTAAGAATTACGCGGACATTTCGTTCATGCCAGAAAATTCGTGGGACCTCGACGCACTGGCCAAAGAACACGGCGTCACCGCGGTCGTCGATATGGGCGTTGCACCCGGAATGAGCAACATGCTCGCCGGATACGGCGCGAGCCTGCTCAAGGAGTGCACGAATATTGAGATTTATGTTGGTGGACTGCCTCGCGTGCGCACCTGGCCCTTTGAATACAAAGCGGGGTTCTCACCGGCCGATGTGCTCGAAGAATACACCCGACCCGCACGGATCGTCGAGCACGGCGAAATCGTCGTCCGCGAAGCACTGAGTGAGCCCGAACTCATCGACTTCAATGGGCTCGGCACACTCGAAGTGTTCAACACCGATGGATTGCGTTCGTTGGCCTACACGATGAATGTGCCATTCATGAAAGAGAAGACCATGCGCTACCCAGGGCACATCGAGTTGATGCGCGTCTTTCGCGAAACTGGATTGTTCAGCCAAACCCCGATCGAAGTTCAAGGCGGCACGGTTAAACCCCTCGATGTCATCAGCAAACTGATGTTCCCCAAATGGACCTACGACGAAGCAGAAGAAGACCTGACCATCATGCGGATCATTGTCGATGGCACTGATGATCAGGGCGCCTCAATCAGGCATCAATGGGACTTGCTCGATTACTACAACCAAGGTGCCACGAGCATGTCGCGCACGACGGCCTACCCCTGCGCGATCATCGCCCGAATGATTGCCAAAGGCGAGCTCACAATGCCCGGAGTGATCAATGCCGAGTTGATCGGGCCTCAGACGGGACTGGTGGATCATGTCATCGCTGAACTTGGCCAGCGAGCGATCGACTATCGGTATCAACATATCGTACGATGAGGAATGCCCCGGATCAGACGCTCACCGCCCATACTCCAGCGCCAACAAGAGATGCCAAGAATCAAAAACCGACCGAATAAGAACCCGTAGTGGAAAGTAGAGGTAGAAAACAGAAAACCGCCCCGAACCATTCTGTCTGTGGTTCCGAGCGGTCTATCAAAGCGGGTGAACGGATTTGAACCGTCGACATTCACGTTGGCAACGTGACGCTCTACCACTGAGCTACACCCGCATCTGGTTGTTTCGCGGTGCCCTGTCCAAAGACATGCCCCTGCGGGGAGAAAGATATTCCCCAAATCGGCATTCGTCAATCAACTTGAGCAATGAACCTGACAGGTCGCACGATTGGTGCCTGATAAGCCCAATTTTTGGTCTTGATCGGACCAATCTCCCCATCAGATCAATCCGCCCCCCCTACTGCTGTTCCTTCCCTGGCTACGAGATCGCGAGCAAGGTTGATCGCTTCGACGACTTGGGCAGAGTTATATGCATTGGACATCCAGACCGGATCGTCGTGCCCCGGTGCATAGACAACCAAGAAGGGGATGCCCGTTTGGCCCAGCGCATTGTTGAGGTGATCCCATCCGGGGGCGTTGGTGCTGGTCAGGTCGGCAACCATCGGAACGACATCGCTGCTCAGGAGCATGGATTTCACGGGCTCCCTCGCCAAAATCGTTGCCTCAAGGGCTTTGCAGTTGAGGCACCACTCCGCGGTGAAATCGAGTACCACCACCTTGCCCTTCTCAAGTGAAGTCGCCAGGAACTCGGGGCTAAAAGGTTTCCAGAAATAGTGGTACTGGTGCATGGTCTGGTTATAAGCGATAAATGAGCCGCTCAATGCAACCAATATGCCCAAGAAGCAGTAGGTCAATCGTGGGCCGAGGCGCTTGGTGATCCGGATGGTCTGAATCATCAGCCAGAGCCCCGTCACCAACCCAATGAGCCCGATGACCCACCAATGAACGGCTTTGCTCCACCACGGAAAAACCCATGCTCGCCCAGACCCAAACGAAATGACCGAGGTGCCGAGGAAGTAGGCTGCTGCTGCGAGCATCAAAAGCCCCATGACCTGCTTGACGAGCTCGCTGGCCGGCCCAGTGCGAGGAAGTTTGTCGATGAGCTTGGGAAACATCGCCAGGACAACATAAGGCAAGGCCATGCCAATTCCGATGAAAACGAACACAATCAGCACCAGATACGCAGGCATCATCGCTGCGCCAGCGAGCAAAGCCCCCGCAACGAATCCAAAGCAGGGCAACCCCAACACCGCGGTCATCATCCCGAAGATAAATGACCCCGATATCGAATCGGCTTTGGGATTAATCATATAGACCTGCTGAGGGAGCTTGATCTGAAATAAGCCCATGATCCCAAAGCTCATTACAGCAATCACGACACCGATAACTCCAGTGAGCCACCAAATGCCGAAGATGATTGATGGGTCGGTAAACTGAGACACAAACGCAACAGGAATCCCGATCCCGGCCCAAAAGGCGATAACACCAATCGCCATCCACACCGAGAGTATAAACGCGCGAGACTTGCGCGCGCCAGCGTGCTGAGAAATGGTCATCACCTTGATGGGGATTACCGGGAGCACGCAGGGGGTGAGGTTGAGGATGAACCCGCCGACGGCTGATGCCAAGGCCAAAACAAACACCCCCGCCAACGAATCGGTCGATGGAACCACCAATACCCCGAGGAATCGGCGTTCAATGGCGACGGGCTCGCGAGGCTGAGGCGCCTGATCAGGGTTATACCCGGCAAAGGTGCCGGTCAGGGCTTGAGCTGCGGAAGCGGATTCGACAATGTTAACGGTCATTGTCAGCGGCACCGTCTCCGGTGCCAGGCAGGTTGTCTCGTCGCAGACTTGGTAAGTGACGCTCAACTCGAAGGTTCGCTTGCCGAGTGAAGCATCTTCTGCGATCGTGACGGGGATATAGATGATCGTCTTGCCAGCATAGACCAGGTAACTGATCGGGTTACCCGTAAAGAAGAAATCAACATCGACCGCGATTGGTGTTGGCCAATGGATCGCCCCAAAGGTGACACCTTGAACTTCGGGAAGCTCGATGGTGGTCGGGACAGGTAAAAAATCCCCCATCTCCTCGGGGACGATCGGCTCGTTGAGATTCGAATGATAATGCTCGGCATGGTCGAGAATGACCGCCAAGACCAGCTTGCCTCCGGGTTGAACTTGGGGTGTGGACGATTCGATCGAAGCGGCAATCGGTGGCCGATCTTCCCCCTCAGGCAACGATGCCGTCGACCAATCAAAGCTCGGCTGGGCAAAGGTTTGACCCGCAATCGCTCCCAAGATCATCACCCACACCAAGCTCAGCATCAGGCCAGGTAAAATAAAGGAACGGACCAAAGCATGTGCATACTGAATAAATCGCATACCGAGTGATTCCATGGAACAGTCTATGGGGGGACATGATCGCTGTGGGATGATTCTCCCTGCCAACCCAATCTAAAACCATTTTGTTCCGGAAATCTCGATCTGGAGGGATGGAAGATCAAGATTCCCGGGGTAAACGACCGATAGTAACCGGTGTATCTCCGTCAGATTCGGGGATTTTCGTCTGCCTTGACCGTTTCGTATTGTTTTGTTCCCCCCTTGGAACCCGCACCGCCATGAGCATGTTGGACCAAAATGAGATCGACGCCCTCCTGACCGCGGTCGATTCGGGAAATGAAGCCGAAGACGATCAACAAGATCAAATGATCTTCTCGCGGAATCGCAAAGATCTCGAGCATGTCGAGATCCGCGAATATGATTTCAAACGCCCCGAACGGGTCTCGAAGGATCAGATGCTGGCCCTCGAAACCCTGCACGAGGCGTTTGCGAGAAACTTCGGTGCTTCGTTGTCCGGGTTCTTGCGCACCATCGTGGAGGTGCGCGTCGCTGCATGCGAGCAGATGACCTATGGCGAGTTTGTCTCCGGACTCCCCAACCCCACGAGTTACAACTTGATTCAGCCCGATGATCTTGAAGGGCAAATGTGCCTTGAGGTCTCGCCTTTGATTATTTACCCGATCATTGATCGGCTTTTGGGCGGAAATAACCAGGATTTGTTCATTCCCCAACGCCCAATGACAACCATCGAACAGCGGTTGATCTCCAATGTGCTTCGGCGTGGACTCGATGCACTTTCTGAAGCATGGGAAAGTGTCCGCAAACTCGAGTTTGAGATTGTCGCCCACGAATCAAACCCTCAGCTTGTGCAAATTGTCCCCCCAAACGAGGTGGTTCTGGTCATCGGGCTCGAAGTACGAATGGCATCGCGGGCGGGGACGATGAATCTGTGTATTCCGTATAATGTGATCGAACCGGTCATGGAAGAGCTGAGTTCACAGAGCTGGTTTGCAGTATGTCGAAATGAGAATGATACGACTTCTGAGGAACGAATCAGCCGAAATTTGGATCAAACAGGAGTCGAATTCACTGCTATTTTGGCACGAACAACGATGACGCTTCGGGACCTGAGCGAGATGAAGGTCGGAGATCTAATTGTCACTTCCAAAAATGCCAGTGACCCGGCCTTGGTCATGATCGGGCAAGAATCCAAATTCCTCGGACAGGTGGGTCAGCATCACGGAAATCGGGCGATTAAGATTGAGCGAACGGTCGCCAGAGGAGACCGTATTGAAAATCATATCTAGCCACGGGCCTCTCCATGCCCGCTCGACCGGGGTGAATATCTGGATGTTGGATGTGCGTTGCCTGATCAAGATAAGTTGATTCTCCCTCATTGGGTGTTCTATACTTTGGCTGAAATCTCCGGGCATGGTGCTCGGAGAAGGAGTATGGATATGCTTATGGTCTTGCGCCATCATGGGTAATCGGTCTTCGATCATGCTCGGAGCCGGTCTTGCGATGAGGGGACGGACGATGCGATGACCGCGTAGTCCATCCTGATCTGGACGGCACGAAGAGAGTCCCTCTTCGCCCCCATTGAGCGTTCGACCGCGGCTTTTCATGCTTCGCGGTCATTTGTATTTTTGCTCATTCTGTATCGAATGGGCAAAGCCCGACAAACATCTCAATAACTGGACAACCCAACATCCCAATCCCTCGCCTACGCTGCGAGCCTCAAAGAACCGGAGAACTGCTGTGAACACCTCAGAAATGATGCGCATCCTTGATTCGATTGCCCGTGATCGCAATGTCGAGAAGAGCCTGCTGATCTCTGATCTTGAGACCGCGATGGTTTCGGCATGTCGAAAGTTCTTTGGGACACTCGATGCCGACGAGTTCCAATGCACCGTCGATCCCATCACCGGCGAGATTCAGCTCTTCCGGTATGAAGAACCGATGGACATGGACCCCGCCGACTTTGGACGCATCGCAGCCCAGACCTTCAAGCAGGTCATGATCCAGCGCTTCCGCGATGACGAGCGCCAGTCGCTCATGGAAGAATATTCAAGCCGGGTCGGCACCCTTGTCACCGGCGTCGCCCAGCGGTACGACCGGGGCGCTCTGGTTGTCCAAGTCGATCGTGCCGAAACCATCATGCTCCGCTCTGAGCAAATCCCCGGCGAGCAGTTCATGCCCGGCGATCGAGTCCGTGCAATGATTCTTGATGTCAAGGACATGGGCGCGCAAGTCAAAATCTACCTTACGCGTGGACAGCCGGATTTCATCCGCAGACTCTTCGAAGTCGAAGTGCCTGAGGTGATGGAGCGCACGATTGAAATCAAGGCGATGTCCCGTGAGCCTGGATACCGCACCAAGATGGCCGTCTCGTCGATCGACTCGAAGGTTGATGCGGTTGGCGCGTGCGTGGGTATCCGTGGATCGCGTATCAAGACCATCGTCGAAGAACTCAATGGCGAAAAGATCGACATCGTTCGATGGAACGAATCGTCACAGATTCTCATCGCCAATGCGCTTAAACCTGCTGAAGTCAATGAAATCTCGTTGTGCTTCGAACTCGGACGCGCCACGGTGGTCGTCCGCGATGACCAGCTTTCATTGGCGATCGGCAAACGGGGACAAAATGTGCGGCTCGCTGCTCGTTTAACGGGTTGGGATGTTGATATCCTAACGCCTGAAGAGTTCACGAAGGGATTGACGATTCTGTCCGAAACCCTCCAGCAGATCGAAGGCGTCACCGACGAGATGGTTGATCGCTTGGCAGCGCTGGGCATGATTTCGGTATTCGACATCGAAGAGGTCGGCGAGGAAATGCTTTTGACCGAACTTGAACTCGATGAGGCGCGTGCTGCCCAAGCGATCGAGCTTTGTGCTGCCAAAGCCAAGGAAGTCGCCGCTCAACAGGAAATTGAAAAGGCCCAAGCTGCTGCTCGCAAGGCAGAAGAAGAGCAGGCTGCCTCTGCGATTCTTTCGGGTAATGCGTCGGGTGATGCGTCTCCTGAGGTTGCTGCTGCAGCGATCCTTGGTGCTGCAGCTGTCAATGCAGAAACAAACCATGAGGCAGGCGACGAAAATGAAGCGGATGCTCAGGAGCCTGATGCTGCCTCAGAAAATCGAGCAGCGGATATTCTTGGCGGCGGGAAAGCCTGATCCAAAGACCATTCCAGTGGATGTGTGTGCATCTGCTGGCAAATCAATACTCGGAATGACGAAGACAGAACAGTTACGAATCGCGACACGCGCTGGAGCATCAGTTGGCCAATACACGAATTTTTGAAATCGCAAAAGACCTGGGCATCAAGTCCAAAGCGATTGTGGAAAAATGTCACGCAGAGGGCTTGCCTAAGGATGTGATCAAAAACCACATGTCTACGGTGTCGATCGGACTCGAACAGACGATCCGTGAATGGTTTGCTGCCGACGAGACCACGGATTCCTCGCATACTTCGGTCGAGCAGGCCGAGAAGGTGGATATCGAGAAAGTCCGCGACACAAAGAAGAAGGCCACCAAGGCCAAGAAAATTGCTTCGACGGATGACAAGCCTGACGGTGACGCCAATGGAGACTCTTCCTCATCAACCGCCATTGCTGAGCCCCCTACCAAAGCGATCAAGGCCCAACCCGCAACTGCTGTCCCTCCCCCACCGCCGGCATCCGATTCGGCTCCGCCTGCCACCCCCCCAGCACCTGCAGCAACGAAACTCAAAACGACCAATATCCCTGCCGGACTTTCTTCCGAGCCTCCAAAGTCCAAATCGTCCACTTCCACATCTCCATCTCATTCGACTGCACCGAGTAATTCAGAAGTCAACTTAGAATCCAATCCGGGCATTGGTTCGCAAGCTGATTCAGACGACAAATCCACAGAGCAACGGGTTGTGCGCGCGCCCAAGCCAGATTTCAAGGCACCGGTGAAGCCCCCTCAAATGAATGTCCCAACTCGTCCCACAACAATTGCTCCAGCGGGGCGTCAACTTGATAAGAAAACGCAGATCAAACTCTCAGGCCCCAAGGTCATCCGTGTGGAAGCTGCCGAGCAAGTCGAAGCGCCTCGCCGGCGTCCGCCTCGCACAGGTGGTATGGGTGGTGGTATGGGTGGTGGTATGGGTGGTGGTATGGGTGCGGGGATGCCTATGGAAGGGCGTCCGCCTCGTGGTGGTGGTAATTCGCGCCGGCGTGATGGTGGCAACCGACGCACCCAAGATACTGGGGCAGGACGGGGATGGACTGCTGCAGACTTGGCCGACCGCCAAGCCCGATTAAAAAGCTCCGGTGGATACCTCAAGCAGCGTCAAATGCAAATGAAGTCTTCTGCCAATGCTGCCCAAACACCCGCCAAGATCGGGGGGAAGGTCGAAATTGCTGCCCCATTCTCAATCAAAGATCTCTCGGCAGCAACTGGTGTCAAAGGCGCTGACATTGTCAAGAAACTTTTCATGCAAGGCGTGATGGCAACGATCAACTCGGGGATCGAATCAGAAAAAGCCCAAGAAATTATGATGGATTGGGATATCGAACTCGAAGTCACCGAAGCCAAAGGGGCCGAGGAACAAGTCGCCGACCAGTTTGCCGAGCGTGATCGAAAAGATGAACGCTCCCGTGGACCAATTGTCACGATTCTCGGCCATGTAGATCATGGTAAAACCTCACTCTTAGATCGTATTCGGAATGCCAATGTTGCCGATGGCGAAGCTGGTGGAATCACTCAGGCAACGAGCGCTTTCCGCGTGCCTGTAAATACTGGCGATAAGAAGAAATTCATCACCTTTATTGATACCCCCGGTCACGAAGCCTTTACCGCGATGCGCAGCCGAGGTGCCAATGTAACGGATATCGTGGTACTGGTGGTGGCTGCCGACGATGGGGTGATGCCTCAGACAATCGAATCAATCTCACATTCCAAAGCGGCAGGCGTGCCGATTATTGTGGCCCTCAACAAAATCGACAAAGAACAAGCCACAGAAGAAAATATTCAGCGTATCTATGGACAACTTGCCGAGCACGGTCTTAACCCTAC
This sequence comes from Phycisphaerales bacterium, assembly GCA_026982335.1. Classification (GTDB taxonomy): domain Bacteria; phylum Planctomycetota; class Phycisphaerae; order Phycisphaerales; family UBA1924; genus UBA1924. The sequence goes on along the minus strand of JALSHH010000002.1, from coordinate 67,898 downwards.
CCAGTGGGGTGGCGACACCGAAGTCGTCAAAACAAGTGCCATCAAGAATACGGGGATCCAAGACCTCCTTGAAATTCTTGATCTTCAGGCGGAAATTCTTGAACTCAAAAGCGATTTTGCAGGTCAAGCCCAGGGCACAGTCATCGAAGCGCGTCCTGAGGGTGGTCGAGGCAATGTCGCCAACATTCTCGTCCAAGATGGCGAGTTGAAAGTTGGTGATTTCATTGTCATGGGCCGGGCCTTTGGTCGGGTGCGTGATATCACCGATGACCGAGGCAAGAAACTCAAGAAGGCACTCCCTCCTTTGCCGGTACAGATTTCAGGTATCAACTCCCTTCCTGATGCGGGTGATAAATTTTATTGTCTTGGTTCTCTCAAAGAGGCCGAGAAGGCTGCTGAGCAGCGTCGAGAGCGTGAGCGCGAAGCATTGCTTGCAATCCCCAAACTCACGCTCGACAATATGTTCACGCAAATCGCCGACACGGACCTTCAGGAAATTCTTGTGGTACTCAAGGCCGATGTGCAAGGTTCGGTCGATGTCCTCAAATCTGAAATTGAAAAAGTGAGCAACGAAGAAGTCAAGGTCCGCGTAATCCACCAGGCAATCGGGGGGATCACCGAGTCGGACATTCTCCTTGCCGAAGCATCCAAAGCCATCATCATCGGATTCAATGTCATTGCCAACGCCAAAGGGCGTGCGCTTGCCGAAACCAAAGGCGTTGAAATTCGCAACTATCAGGTGATCTACCACATTGTCGATGACATCAAGAAAGCAGTCGAAGGATTGCTCTCCCCCGATATTCGCGAAGAAGTCTTGGGTCATGCCGAGGTCCGCGAGGTCTTCAAAGTCTCCAAGGTCGGCACAGTTGCTGGGTGTTTCGTGACCGACGGGGTGGTTCAACGCGATGCACTTATCCGTGTTACTCGCGATGGCGTGGTCATCGAAAACAACCGTAAACTCGAACAGCTCAAGCGTTTCAAAGATGACGCCAAAGAAGTTCGAGCAAACATGGAATGCGGCATGAAGATCATTGGATACGACGATGTCAAGGCTGGTGATGTGCTTGAGTGTTACAAAAACATTGAGGTCGCTCGAACACTTGACAATTGATTTTGAGTCTATTACATGCCGAGAAATCCGTCGGCGTATGTTTTCCCTTGGAGAAACAAACCACGCATGGAGAGCCCCGATTGAGACGCCGAAGCCTGCAGATTGCATCCAATATTCAGCAAGAGCTCCAAAAGCGATTATCCCGTGGGCTCAATGACCCACGGATCCGTGGACTTATTACCGTTACCAAAGTTGAGCTTTCCGATGATCTCAAGCACGCCAAGGCCTTTATCTCGGTAATGCCTCATGAGCGTGCCAAACTCACTATGCACGGGCTCACCGCAGCAACCAAGCGCCTACGCCGCGATGTGATGGATCGCATCCACATCAAAGAGATGCCCACGCTCCGGATCATCTATGACGAAGGGCACAAGGCGGAAATGGAAGTCTTCGCATTGCTTGAACAGGACCGGCGCGAACAGGAAACACGCAGTTCGTCGAAATCGAAATGGTCACCAGTGCAAGAAGACCCCAGTACCAATGCACAAACACCTTCTACGGAGGATCTCACCGAGTGAGCATGCCAGATTCTGACATTCTCAGTGAGTTCATGCAGACGCTTGAGCAATCCTTCGGGCATCTGGGAGGGGTAGGTTGTTGCGATCTCATTGACCACCACATACTCTCGCCCGACCCGCTCATCAGCGAGTTGGTGTTCTCGATGCTCGTCTGGGAAAGCTCGATCGAGCATGCACTGCGAGCGGTTGATTGTATCCAAGATCAACTCATCGACCTCAACGAGCTCCGCGTCTGCATACCAGAAGAGCTTGTTGCTATTTTCCCCTCGCGATATCCCCGAAGCCTTGAGCGATGCCGAAGGCTCATCCGCATCCTCAACACTATTTTCGAGCGTGAGAACCATCTTTCACTGGCGGTTTTACGCGAGATGAACAAGCGAGAGGTACTCCAATATTTTGGTCGTATTGATGGACTCCCACCGTTTGCCACTTCGAGGGTAATCCTCTTCGGATTAGGGTGGCATGCCTTCCCAATTGACGATTACCTCACCAAGATGCTCGCTAAACATGGCATCACGGATACCTCGCTTAACATCCATCAACAAACCATGCGAATGGAGCGGCTTGTGCGTGCAAGCGACGCCCTACGCTACTACACTTTGATCGAGCATTGGGCCAGCAAACAGCGGCTCTCAAAAGCGTCAGGGGCCACCTCCTCATCTGCCCGCAACTCGAAGACCATCACAAAGGGTTTGTCGTGACTTATTCTCGCATGCGCTGCGCATCTTTGGTGCGCTCTGCCGCTTGGATCACCAGCACCTTCTTGATCGTGGCTTCCCTCTCTGCATGTGCACATTCTCCAAGTAGTGACCAACGGATTATCTTGGCAACCGAGCACATCGAAAACCCCATCCGGGCACTCGAAGCCCGCGCTGAGCTTGAAACACTCGATCCGATGACCCGAGCATCCGACGAATTGCTTGGCCTGATTATCCCCGATATGGCAACTGCGCTCGATGTGGGTTCGCCTGCATATCAACGGGCGATGCGCGATCCTACTGCGATTGATGCCGATGCTCATAGCCCATTCGATGCTGACGAGCGTCTTGAAGAGCGGATTGATCCCCAACACCGATCGCAGGCAATCAAACTCTACACCCGGGCACGCGCATTGCGGCAAACCGGGGCGTTTTCGCAGGCGATCTCGGTGCTCGAACAAGCTGCCCAGCTTGACCCTGGGTCATCTTCGATCCAACGCGAGCTCGGCGACGCGTTGATTGTGGCCGATGATCGTGCCGGAGCAATCGCAGCCTTTGAACGGGCCATTGAGCTCGGCGATCGTTCGCCTCGGGCGATGATCCACCTTGCTGCCCAAGCCTCCCTACAAGACGATTCTCGGCGGGTCATCTGGCTCACCTCACAAGCCCTTCGAGATCGATCGGTCCGGAATCATCCGCTCGCCCGCTCGATCGCCAGGGTACTTCTTGGAGCTGCCGAGATTGACTCGGGGTATCTCAAAGCCGGTGCGCAAACACTTGGCGATGCACTCGATTCGTTCAATACCAGATCGCGTGATCTGCGATGGAAGCATGAGATCATCCAGATCATGAGCCGACGATCCCAACTCTGGCTGGCTGTGGGCGATGCGTGGGCGTCGATCGGTGCCCAGTCTCGGGCCCAAGAGGCGTATACCAATGCGGCGATGGGTGTTGAGCATCCACCGATCGCGCTGGTCGCCCGGCAAATTGCCTGGGCCCTGCGCGAAGGTCAACCTGCAAGGGCATCGCTCATTTTTCTTGACCATCTCCAACGCTCAGCTTCCAATCTGGGCAATGAGGAGCGCCAATGGGCCCGGGCCTTGGCCTCATTCGATGGGATCGGCGATGTGTTGGGCCCAGCCATCGCCGAGTTGGCCAAACGCCCAGGGCTCACCGCTTCGATCCGACGATCGCTCCTCAGCATCGAGCTCGAAGCCCTCGACACCAATCACGCAATCGCCCGGCTTGGATCGGCAGGACTCGATGCCAAAGACTCAACCCTGTGTTTGCGCATTTTGCATCGGATCGAGGATGATGACAAACGATTTGCCGCTGCACTCACCATCCTCGAAACCAACCCGGGCATCTCCAAAGCGATCGCCTCGGGAATGATCCGAACACTTAATCATCCCGTCCAATTCATGCATGGGCATGCAAACCCGCGATCGGCCACCCAAGAGCTACTCATCGCTGCAATGGGCATCGGACTTGGACGAGCTGATCTTATCGAGCACCTTGATGCAGTCGAACTCAATCGTATCACGCAAGAATCCGTCGACTGGCTCAGCACCCATGCCCAAGGCTTTGCCTTGCGAGGGCAGTGGGCCCAGGCGAATCGGTTGACCGATGAACTTCATTCGCGTTTGACCCGTTCACATTTAACTGACGACGATTGGACTCTTGCCCGAAGACTCGCCTCGTCCCTGCTGATTGCCCAGCAGCCCGATGCTTCGTGGAAGCTCGCCAGCGAGCTTGCCGACGATGCCGATGCCGAGATCGAGGATTTGCTTCTTGGTGCCCAGATTGCCCAAGTACTCCAGAAATATGAACCGGCAGCCACCTTTCTTGAGCGGGCTTTGGAACTTGATCCTTATAACGAGAGCATCTACGAACAGCTCTTCGTGCTCCGCTCGGCTTCTTCGCCGATTGGTGATGAAAGTGAGTTGCAATATGTTGTTCGCCAGCTCGGCACAACCCTTCCTCACTCTGGTTTCTTTGGACTTCTTCGCGCCAATGAGTTGGCACGCAACGGGTTGGTCAGCCAGGCCGAGTCGTTGCTCGTTGAACTCAACAATCAGCATCTCGATCGCGAAATCGGGTATGACCTGCTGATGAGCATCTGGAAAACTCAGAGCACACAAGGTCAGGTTCAGGCGCTGTCGTTGGGGATCGAATGGCTCGAAGGTCGACTTGCCTCTGATCCCAACTCAACCCAGGGGATGCTCGCCGTTGCCCAAGGGCTCTACGAACTCGATGCCCATCAACGAGCAATGGACCTGTTGACCAAGGGATACGCACGGACTGGATCGTTCGAACTTGCTCGAGCAATCGAGCAACTGCTTGCGGGAGTGCTCGAAGAACCCGAAGCGGCCGATGCCCATCTGATCGCCCGGCTCAAGGATTTTAAAGGTATTGATCCGACGCTCGAATATGCCCAGTTCCTTGCGAAAAAACCCGAATCGGTTGGAACTCAACCGTTGGCTGCACTCCTTGATGCGAACCTCCCGATGGGCATTGCGTTGTTGCCCGCCCAAAGGCTTCAACTCGACCAAGTGATTTTTACACTGACACGCTCGGTCGAAGCACTCGACAATGCTCTGCAACTACTCGATATCATCTCGATCCTTGAAAGCCGCTCGCTTCCTTTGAGTCTTGATCTTGTCCGTGTCAAGGTGCTGTTGCTCGCCCAGCTCCCCCGACTTGACCTCGAGGAACTTGTCCGGGTGATTCACCAAGGCGACAATCAGGCGAAAAGTGATCAAGAGCGATCAACACTTCGTTCGCTGCCCATCCGATCGCTCTTGGGTGAAGGTCGAGTCCATGAAGCGATTGCCCTCACTGCTCGGCTTGCGATTTCCACGGGCCAAATCGATACGCGAACCGCTCTTGACACCTATCAGCTCCTCGCAACCCAAGGCACCAACACCGACATGATTGGCGTGCTTGATCTGCTCGATGCACATGGACTCATGGAGCAAATGATTGAACTCATCACCATCGAGCTGGGCACACCGAGCCGAAATCAACCGGCGCTCACGCCCGATCAACAGCGGGCCGACCTAATCTACATCGCTGCGGTCTATGCTTCTGCCTTTGATCGTCCTGCCCAAGCCCAGTCCTACTACGAACTGGCCCTTTCGTATGATCCTGACCATGCTTGGTCGAACAATGATTATGGGTACATGCTCGCCGAAGCAGGTGAACGGATCAATTATGCAACCGAGTTGCTTGAACGGGCAGCCGATGCGCTCCCCAACGAGGCATCAGTCATCGACTCACTCGCATGGGTTCGATACAAGATGGGCATATTCGAGGACATCCCCGGGCAAGATGGCCAACCGCACACCCCCGGAGCGATCTCACTTTTGATCCGCGCCAATGAACTCGACACCGATCGCGAGAACGCGACGATCATGCTGCACCTCGGTGACGCGCTCTGGCGCGGCGGATATCAGGATCGTGCAATCGACGCCTGGCGACAGGCTGAGGATATTGCTCGTCATCGGCTTGAGTCTATCAATGCCCAGCCCAACCCGAACCAGCGGGCGATTGATGCCATCAGCACCGAGCTGGAAGAGATTCTTCACCGGATCAACGAGGCCCAATCCACCGGAGAACCAGCAATCGCCCCATTGGTGGATGAACCAAAGTCCGACGAGAAAACTGGGTCAGATGAACCAACAATCATCGAAGTACACGCGTAGAACACAGGAGCCCACCATGGCTGGTCATAGCAAATGGTCGAACATCAAGCATCGCAAAGCAGCGCAGGATAACAAGAAGGGAAAAATCTGGTCGAAGTGCTCTAAGGCGATCATGGTCGCTGCAAAGATGGGCGGCGGCGACCCTGAAACCAATCTCGCGCTCCGGTATGCGATTGACGAAGCCAAATATGCCAATATGCCCAAAGACACGATCAAACGCGCCATTGCCAAAGGCTCAGGCGAAACTGGTGGGGCAGAATACCAAGAACTCATCTACGAAGGATATGGCCCAGGCGGCACCGCACTCCTGGTTATCGCACTCACCGACAACAACACCCGGACCGTCGGCGATGTCCGCAACACCTTCAAGAAAAAGGGTGGGTCGATGGGTAACGCGGGCTCCGTCGCCTTCATGTTCAGTACCAAGGGGCAAATCATCATCGACGCGTCCAAATACGACGAAGACACCATCATGGACCAAGCCCTCGAGGCCGGGGCAGATGATGTGCAGGCTCCTCAAGGCGTCGACGATGAGAATAAAGGCGTCTGGACAATTCTGACTGATCCGACCGAGTTCATCGCCGTCAAAGAATCCCTCGAAGCCAATGGCATTGAAATCCTCGAAGCCGAGATTGCCCGCATCCCCGAAAATATGGTCGCAGTCGTAGGTGAAGATGCCCGCAAGGTGATGAACCTGATCGATGCGCTCGAAGAGAACGATGATGTGCAGAAAGTCTATTCCAACGCCGATTTCGATGCTGCCGATCTGGCAAATCTTGAATGAACAGGATCATCGCCGATGCAAGGATGGGCCACATTCGATGAATCCGAAACCTACCGATACACCTTGGGCAGGCGCTGGGCCAAGGGCGGGCAGCGCGTCTGCTTCTGCCTGCTCAACCCCTCCACCGCTGACGCCAAGGTGCTCGATCCAACCCTCACCCGATGCCATCGCTACGCGGTCAAATGGGGCTTCCACGCGATGGATGTGACAAACATCTTCGCCCTCCGGTCAACCGATCCCAAAGGACTCAAGCAGGTTGATGATCCCGTTGGCCCAAACAATGACAATGCCATCGTCAAACTCGCCACGCGGGCCGATCTGATGGTCGTCGGGTGGGGCACCCACGGAGCGCTCAACAATCGACATACGCAAGTGCTCGACCTGCTCCAAAGTATCTGCACCCCGATGTGCCTGGCCATCACCAAGCACGGGTTCCCCAAGCACCCGCTCTACCTGCGGGCGGATCTTGAACCGATCGTATTTCTCTAACGAGCCACGACCGTGAAGGGACGATCTTCAAATGCGCACAATACCAAAGATGCTCCCGTACAGTCGAGGCCCGCTGGGTCTGGATTGTTTCAGATCGCTGCTGCTTCATTCCATGCCTGAGTCGCCAACGCCGCTGCAACCTTTGGCTCGGGCATCTCTCGCACATCGAGCACGATCCACTCTTGCCCGGCAACAATCAACGACCCGGCATAGCCTTTCACATCGAGCTTGCCGCCTTGTGATCCAACCACACACCGCCCCATCGCACTCAGGTCGCTGAGCCGAACGCTTGCGAGGTCTTTACCCGCTCGCGTGACGGCCTTGCCCGGTGAACTACCCGTCATCAGCACCATCGTTGGGTCGATTCCAATCCCAATCCCGGGAACATGCTGACCTTGCTCAGGCTGATGGTCTGCGATGATCGCCCCGACTTGCTGAGCATTGGTCCCGATTGCATCACGATCAGTTGGGTTCATATCACTCGCCAACACCACCGAGACCGTCGGTTTCGATCGCCCACCGACGAGTGCTGCCAGTTCGCTGCTCATTTCGGCAGCCTGATTCACCGCGTCAATCGCCCGATGCACATGAATCACATCTGCAAAATGTTCAGGCGGAATCCACAAATCCAGTCCCGTAAACTCGAGTTCTCTTCGACGCAACGACGCGGCCAAATCGCGCCGGGCGGATCGAGTCAGTGCTCGCGGGCGAAAATCAGGCGCAGCGGCATCGAGCGATATCCCCCGCACACCAATCGCATGAATCTCCTCAATCGCGGCTTTGGGCGAAGGAGAACCGACGAGATACCCGGCAGTGCTGATCGAGATTTCAGGCAGGCCCAACATGGCAGAGATAGTAGAATCATTCCGCCCTCCCGGCATTGGGCGCACTACGATCCTTGCATGAACCGTGCCTTTTTCTGCCGAATCGCCCAGATACTCCACCTCGTCGTGCTCTCGATCTGGCTCGGTTCGGTCACGATGTCAGGCATCGTCGCCGCGATCGTCTTCCCGTTGATGCGCACGCTCGAGCCCACGCTGGCGAGCTATCCCAACTACGAGGGCAATCATGCCCTGCTCGCTGGCGGCTTGGTTGCTTCACGCGTGTTCTTCGTGGTCGATACCATCCAATTCATCTGCGCTGCATTTGCCCTACTGACATGCTCGATCATGATCGTCACAGGCTATCACATCAACACCATCGCCCGCCTACTCCGCATCATGGTCCTCTGCGCCACACTCGCATTGCTGAGCTATCACCTGTTCATCTTCATGCCCAAACTCACCATGACACTCCAAGGCTACTGGGACTTTGCCGCTGCGGGCGATACCGAACAAGCCGACATGTTTAAAGACCGCTTCCTCGCATCACACACTGCCGCATCGCGTCTTCTTGGCACACTGACCATCACGGTACTCATCAATATTATTCTCGCCGGATGGACACTCACCGCCGCTCCAAAGGAAACATCAACCCATGAATGAAGTCCATCCCAAAGGCAAAAACAATCCACGCGGACTCAAGGACATTCCTTTTGCCCTCCCCAAAGTCACGCCGGCCGAGAAGCGAAAAGCCAAACACATCACCGACGCGTTACAGGAATTCTATCCTGATGCCTACTGCGAACTCGAGTTCTCCAACCCCCACGAACTCTTGATTGCAACGATTCTCAGTGCCCAATCCACCGATGCCGGCGTCAACAAGGCCACACCCGAGCTCTTCAAAAAATTCAAGACCCCCGCCGACTTCGCAAAATCTACGCCTGAGGAAATCGAGTCCTACATCAAAACCATCGGGCTCTTTCGCAACAAAGCCAAGTCGATTCACGCGGCCATGACCATGATCGTCGAAGACTTCGATGGCCAAATCCCCAACACCATGACCGACCTGCTCAAACTCCGAGGCGTCGCCCGCAAAACCGCCAATGTCGTCCTCGGCAATGCCTTCGGCATCAACGACGGCTTCACCGTTGACACCCACATCCAACGCCTAAGCTGGCGATGGGGGTTCTTCGACGATCCGAAAACAAACACGGCCATCATCGAAAAAAAACTCATGGCCCTCTTTCCACGCAAGCGCTGGTCCACCCTAGGGCACCAGATGGTTTTCCACGGGCGATACAATTGCACGGCCAGACCCAACTGCAAACACGATCATCCAATCTGTGTGAAGTTTGGGGTCAACTGTGACAAGCCATTGCCAAAGAAAAAATAATGGCACTCAGTCCGGCAATAAATCCTCGTCAATCGTCTCGTTGGATTCATGCATTTGTCCATGCCGCAGCGCATGGCGATGGGCAGCGATGGTGAGTCGAAGATTAACTGATGACTGCTGGAGTTGCCGGAATCGTTCTGACGCCTGATCAACGACCGGAGGCAGCATATCGAGAAGGAGGCTCCCAAGGTTATTGAGTTTCCGCTTCTCTGATTCCAGAATTTGCGTCGCACTCATCCCATTTATCATCAATGAACTCGAAGATTCAACCTGAGCCTGGGCAAGCATTTTGTTATAAGCATACAGGGTTCGCTGGGTCGAGGCATGAAGTTCGATGTCGGGCAGATTCGTTGGAGTATTGAACGATCCGCCTCCACCTTGCAAAGTCCTCGCCCCTGCCATCTTCAACGATCCCTTATCATCGACCACACGGCGAATTGAATCATGAAACCCAATCGCTTCGCCCTGCCAGAGGAATGTGCGGTGTTGGTGGCGGGCGACCAACTGATCGAGCAATACAAGATGTGAATCATCAAACATCCCTGGATATCGATCCAAAGCCCAACTGATATGCTCAGTCGCAAGTGACTCAATCCCAAGTGAAAAAAGTTGATTGATCAAAAATGGAAACTCGTCTGAGAACCGAGACGATTCCATGAGAACTGTCATCAACTCGATAAATTCATCGACATCTCCAAGTTCGAGTTGGTATCCAGCATAGAGCCCGAACACTTTAATCATTGTATGGAGCGTGCGAATTGCTGGAAACTGAGTATCGAGTAAACTCTGGTTTTGCGCCTGCAAACTCGAATCCCAATCCTGATCTTCCAATCCATATCGAACCCGAGTTTCGTGCTCAACGGGATCGTTTGAAACATAAAGACCGCACCCCAAGACCGGGCGTTGCAAAGCATCTTTCAGGAGACTCATGACCTGCGCATTCTTCTTGACATCAAGAACATCCATGACTTCTTCCCAGCTCGACCGAGCATCAGGAAGTTCGCATATGTTTTTCGTATCGAACAAATCAAGGTTCGCATACTTTAAGTCCACCAACATCGGCCACGCCTTATCCTCCTCGGGTACCGTCGCCACCCACGCATTGAAACTCGCTGCCGGGTTCCACTCGGTCGTCCCATCAGCCTTGGTAAACCAAGGCGACCAGTTCCCATGCGTCACCACCGACCAGTCCGGCGTCAGTTGGGCAAGTTCGGCCCTGCTCAAAGGCTTGGTATACAGAAATGCGAAATATACCCAAAGACCGACGCTGAAGAGCATCAGCACAATGAGAAGCGACACAATAAGGATGACTTTCTTCATAAACAGATAGTATCGAGGCAATGGGTAATAGGCAGTAGGCAATGGGGAGGATTGGGATCCAGTCGCAAAATCCGGATGCCACGACTCACTCGTAGGCCGCAACCGTACCTTGTTTGCTCTCCTCCTTCGGTAGAAGAACAAACATGATAGGCATAGAAAAAACCTCCAGCCATGATCTTTATAACCCGGTTGGAGGCTTTCCAACGATCCCGCTGCGATTCGAACGCAGAACCTTTGGCTTCGGAGGCCAACGCTCTATCCAGTTGAGCTACGGGACCGACAATCGGTGGCCCGGCTCGCCGAGCCACCGGAGATGAGTCTACGATCGCCCTGTGCAAATGGCAACGACTTCACTCAATCACTCTGCACCCTCCCCCGTTCCAACGCCGCTGCTGGCGGTTCTGGCGTTGACATTCCTCGGCAGCCTAGGCACCGGGGCTGTCACCAACGGGTTCTCGTTTATCGCATCCGAAGGCCTGGGCTATGGACGAAAGATGAACCTGCTCTTGGCGTTGGTCTTGGGGGGCACCTATGTCGTCGGCGCCCTGATCGCTGGTCGGCTCGTCGCCAAACTCACCATCGCCAAGGGCTGGCTCTCGTCCCGTGGATTGCTGGCGATCGCTTTGGTCATCATTGCCATCGCCTGTCAGTTGCCGATGCTCGCCCAACAGGCTGCGCCTGATCTGATGGAGCCTGCGCTCTGGGCATTCATCATCATCTTCTCCCCCGCCACTGGCATCTTCTGGCCGATCGTCGAAGGGTATCTCTCGGGTGGACGATCGGGCAAAGCCCTTCGATCGGCGATTGGACAGTTCAATATCACCTGGTCGGTGGCGTTGGTCATGGCATTTTGGCTCATGGCCCCGCTGCTGGGGCATCAACCTTTCCTGATTCTCTCGCTCCTAGGTGCGTTCCAGCTCCTCATGTGCACCCTGCTTTATTGGTTTCCTTCCCACCCCCCAAAGCACCTGCCCGAACACACTCAACCCACACCCGATGTCTATGTACCATTGCTTACGATTTTTCGTGTGCTGTTGATTGCTTCATACATTGTCCTCTCGGCCCTCTCCCCATTGCTCCCGATTGTGGAGGACAAACTCGGTGTCAATGTCCACTGGAAAACACCCCTGGCGAGTGCTTGGCTCACCTCGCGTGTGTTCCTGTTCATTTTCTTCGAGCGCTGGCATGGTTGGCATGGCAAGTGGTGGACACCTTGGACGGGGATGGGGTTGATGCTCATCGGATTCAGCGCATGTATGATGTCCCCCATCGCGGGAGGCTTTGGTCTGGCAACACTCCTGTTCGGATTGTTCATCATGGGCGTCGGCATCGCGATAACCTATTACGGCGCGCTCTACTACGCAATGGCAGTGGGCAATGCCCAAGTTGACGCGGGAGGCAAGCACGAAGCGGTCATCGGGCTTGGGTATACGCTTGGACCACTGTGTGGCTTGGTTGGTCTTGGACTTTCGGGCGGCGATCCCGATCTATTCCGATTTTGGGTAATTGCGCTCGTCGCCGGGGCAGTAATGACCTCTGCTTTGCTCGGGTGGGGTTTGATCCACCGAAACCGCTTCAAACAGATTTCAAAGGCCTGAATCTGGCAATCTCTCTGAGAGAATCGGAAACTTTTTATCGGGTGAATCGTACAACCGGGGTGCCTGGTATTGTATGGATTGTCTGTTATGCAACGCCCGATATCGTATTTACCCGTTCGGGGAATGATCTCATCTGACGAGAAGTTGACCTGTGGGGAGATGAACTGCCGAAGATATTCAGGCGGTCCGTCAAGACTGGCGTAGAAACGACGGATCAAGAGGCACCTCTGAAATGCTGATGATTTTATTGACCGAACGATGACCACGATTGGAGTCGATATGGCGATTTGGATGAAAAGAGCACGAAGAATGAGCACCATCAGCGCCGTCGGACTCATCGGTCTGATGACTGCACTCTCTGGGCCAGTTGCTGGATCAACTTCAGCGGGTGTTGCCGGCGAATTCAATGAACCCGGCATTGTCGCCGGCACCCGTTCATCCCCAAGCTCGATCTGGGCCGCTGCGATCCAAGGTGACTCGGCCACCCTCGAAACCTTGCTCACACCAACGACTTGGAATCAATCAGACCTCAACCCCGACCTGCTCGCCTCGATCGAGTTGCTCAACACCAACATCGACAAGCGAGAGGCCTCCCGAACCGAACAGATCGTTGAGACCAATACGCTTCTGCTCGAGCACCTCGAAACCTACGAAGCGTCCAAATCCGGAATCGAACTCTCCGAAGCGCTCGCGGCAGCTGTCAAATTGCAGATACTCTACAACGACAAAGACCGATTCTTCGCCAATACCAATATTTCCAAAGCCATTGATCTTGCAGAAAAAGCTGCTTCTCAGGCCGAGAATGAAGGCGACTGGATGATCGCTTCGGAACTCTATTTTCGTCTCAGCGCCATCTACGACCAGAGCGGACGGTACAAGGCAGATGTCCAACGGCTCAGCCGACGACTGGCAATGATTCGAATGTATGCCCCCGAACGCCTTTGGGAGATTCGCAATGAACGACGAATCGCAGAAGGGCTCGATCCGCTCCCTCCCTATAATGCTTACGGAGACGATTATCACGAGAAACTCAAAGGAATTAACTCCATCACCGTCCGCACCGCGATTCAACGAGCTGCCGATCAACATGTAGGACGCAAAACCCGCAAGCACCCCACCGGCGTCACCATGAACGACCTGATCCTCTCCGGGATCGATGCCATCGAAACCATGGCCACAACAACTGACTTGGCAATGGTCTTCCGAGGGCTCAAGAATACATCCAAACGCGAAAAATTTCTTGATGTCATCCGTGCCCAGCGGGCCAAAATCCAAGCCAAAAAGCACACGGTAAGCGGGTACGACCTGCGCCGAGTCATTGACGCCATCCTCGAAGCTGGACAAAAACATGTTGGGATCATGGAAAACGCCCTGCTCCATGAGTTTGGAAACGGTGCCATGGCCGCCCTCGACGACTACACCGCGATCATCTGGCCAGACGAGCTTGCACGGTTCCGCCGAAGCACCCAAGGCGAGTTCATCGGCATCGGTGTCCAAATCCAGCTCGATGAGTTTCAGAACATCAAAATTGTCACCCCACTCGAAGGCACGCCCGCCCAACGAGCAGGGATGAAGTCCAACGACATCATCAAGAAGATCGATGGAACCACCGCAGTCGGACTCGGACTCAACCAGGCAGTCGAAATCATCACCGGCCCGGCCAACACCAAAGTCACCATCACCGTCGAACGCGAAGATGAAAACGGCGAGCTCATCGAAAAAGAGTTCACCATCATCCGACAACGCATCGACCTCCCAACCGTCAAGGGCTGGTCAAAGACCGGCCCGGGTGATACCGACTGGAATTACTTCATCGACAAAAACAGCGGCATCGGATACCTCCGACTGACCGGATTCACCCAAGACTCCACCAAAGAATTCGACCAAGCGGTGAGAACCATGAAATCTCAAGGACTCAACGCCCTGATCCTCGATCTGCGCTACAACCCTGGCGGCTTGCTCGACCAAGCGATTTCCTTGGCGTCACGATTCGTCCCCGAGGGCATGATCGTCAAGACCGTCGATGCTTCGGGTGTAACGAAATCGCTCGATAAGGCCCGATCGGTTCCCGACCGGGTTTCGCTCGCAAACATCCCCGTCGTCGTCCTCATCAATGAAGGCAGCGCCTCAGCTTCCGAAATCCTCTCGGGTGCCATCCAAGCATCTGCTCGCAAAGGCAAGACCCAAGCCCTTGTCTTGGGTCAGCGAAGCTTTGGCAAAGGGTCCGTCCAGAATGTCTACCTCCTCCCCGGTGCTACCTCGGCAATGAAAGTCACCACCAACTACTACCACATCGACTCCCCCCGCATGATCCACAAAATCCCAGGAGCAACCCAATGGGGAGTCGACCCTGATCTTGTCGTTGATATGCTTCCGAGCCAACAAGAAGAGGCCCTCCTGCTCCGGCGCAGCGCCGATGTGCTCCCACTTGATGAATACGGCAACATCATCGAAGACGCCGAACGCCCAGATCCTAATACCCTCATCACCGAAGGCACCGATCTGCAAGTCGAAACGGCCTTGGTGCTGCTCAAATCGCAGACGATCGTGGACAACACCAAGACCACCATGATGGATTGATCCCTATTCAAACCAAGCTCACCCCAGCGCCATCCTCGTCCGGATGGCGTTTTTCATGGCAAAATAGGGAGCTTTGGCTCCCAATGGATGCCCAATACCCCACCCCCTCGTGCGGATTCTTCTGCCCGGGATTGGCAAGAACTGGCAAGAGTTCCTATACTCCCGGATAAACCAGCCGAGCACCGATGTTCGGTTGGTATTGGTATATTCGCACGGCCCTCCACGCCTCGATCGCGTTTGTGTTTGGAATGTGCGCCATCATGATCTTCTTGATCCAAGGACGACGCCATGACCCAGGCAACCGCCGCCTCCAGTGAGCAATCCCCAATGAACACCGCGAAAGCAGATTCGCTACCGATGCAAGCACCCACTGCCAAAACTGCGACCGAACTGCCCAAGGAAATCCTCGTCAAATGGCTCTACGACATGCAGCTCATCCGCGAGTTTGAAAACCGCACCATGCAAGCCTATCAACAAGCCAAAATCGGCGGGTTCTGCCATATCTACACCGGGCAAGAAGCCGTCGCGGTGGGCACCATCGGATGTGTCAACCATGACGACCCGGTGATCACTGCCTACCGCGATCACGGGCACGCCCTCGCCCGGGGCATGACCCCCGAAGCGTGCATGGCAGAAATGTTCGGCCGCACCACCGGGTGCGCCAAAGGCAAAGGCGGATCCATGCACATGTTTGATCGACCCAACTGGCTCATGGGCGGACACGGGATCGTTTCCGCCCAAACCCCGATGGGTGCAGGCTTTGCATTCGCAGCCAAGTATGAGCTCGAAGTCATGGGCACGGGCAAAAAGAAAGTCTGCCTGTGCTATCTCGGCGATGGGGCACTCGATCAGGGATGCTTCCACGAGGCCCAGAACCTCGCGTCGCTCTGGGACTTGCCCGTCATCTACATCCTCGAAAACAACGGCTACTCCATGGGCACCGCCATCGAACGACACACCGCCAATTTTGAAAACCTTGTCGACCGTGCCAAAGGCTATGGCATCCGAGGCATCGAAATCGACGGACTCGATATCATGAATGTCTACGATAAGTTCAAACCATTGGCCGACGAATGCCGCGAAACTTCGCGCCCTGCCTTTGTCGATCTCAAGACTTACCGATACCAAGGCCATTCCATGTCCGACCCCCAAAAATATCGGACAAAGGAAGAGGTCGATCAATATAAAGACAAGGACTCGATCGCCAAGCTCTGCGCCGACCTGATGGACATGGGCCACATCGACGAAACCGGCTGGAAGGCCATGCGGAAAGAAATCGCAGACATCGTCCGTGCTTCGGTTGAATCTGCCGATGCTGCCCCGATTCCTGATGCCGATGAATTATTCACCGATGTATACGCCAACCCTGAAAAGAACCTATCCCCCACCGCGACCTATACGCATGGGACCAAGAACCCGCTGATGTGAACACACTCATCATGTGCACCATTGTCAACATCATCTTTGGAACCCTCGTCGCATTCTCGCTCTTAAGCTGCGCAACGGGTCAACATACAACAATGGATATCAACACCACAGCACCATCCATCGAGTTCCTCTACTTCGACGGCTGCCCCAACACGCCTCAACTTCGGGAATACCTCGAAGCCGCACTCGAACAATCGAATGACTCATTCACAGCAATTGATCTCACCCAACTCCCCGATACCGACATCCGCCGCGGGTACGGCTCGCCGACCATCCTCGTCAATGGGCATGACCTCTTCGACATACCTGAACCAACCTCATCGAATATGAGCTGTCGAACTTATCCCAGCGGACTCCCCAATACCCAAACCCTCATCGCCAAACTCAGTGGAAAAACACCATGACCATGATCGAAACCGATATCCACCCTGCGATCGACAACCCTGCACTGCCAATGTTTCTCCCAGAAGATCAGATGCCATCACGCCAAGGCGATCGCATCATCCAATTCCGCGAGGCACTTCGCGAAGCAATGAGCGAAGAGATGCGCAAAGACAAGCGGGTCTTTCTCCTCGGCGAAGAAGTCGCACAATATAACGGGGCCTACAAAGTCTCGCAAGGAATGCTCGATGAGTTTGGGCCCAAACGAATCATCGACACCCCGATCTCCGAAAACGGGTTCGCAGGCATGGCCATCGCTGCGGCGATGACTGGATTGAGGCCCATCGTTGAGTTCATGTCATGGTCGTTCAGTTTCGTCGCGGCCGATCCGATCCTCAACAACGCACCGAAAATGCTCTACATGTCCGGCGGGCAGTTCGGATGCCCAATCGTCTTCCGAGGCAACGACGGCGCCGGTGGACAACTCGCCTCGACTCACTCCTGGTGCGTCGAAGCACTCTACGCCAATGTACCCGGGTTGAAGATGGCGATCCCATCGAACCCATACGACGCCAAGGGGCTGCTCAAGACCGCGATCAACGACCCTGATCCGGTCTTCTTCATGGAGTCCGAACGAATGCTCGGCGACAAAGCCCATGTCCCCGAAGAAGAATACTACATCCCATTTGGACGTGCTCGTTTGGCCCGCGAAGGTGATGCCGTCACGCTCGTGAGCTTTGGTCGCCCCGTCCACTTCTGTCTCGAAGCCGCCGAGACACTCGCGGCTGAAGGCATCGAGGTCGATGTCCTCGACATGCGAACCATCCGCCCACTCGACATCGAATCCATCATCGAACGGGTCAAGGTGACCAACAAGGTCTTGGTCGTCGATCAATCCTGGCCGTTCGCTTCGATCGCGAGTGAAGTCGTCACCCAAATCTGTGAACGCTGCTTTGACTGGCTCGACTCAGCCCCGGCAAGATTGAATACTGCGGATGTCCCAACGCCGTACGCAAAGGGGTTGGAGTATGATTATCTTCCCAACCCAGAGCGGATCGTTGGTGCTGTCCGCAAGCTCATCAATGCATAAACTGTTGATCTGAGACCCACTGACTGGACTGAAGGATTCTGAATATGGCCATCAACATCACCATGCCCCGCCTGTCTGACACCATGGAACAAGGCACTGTCGTCAAATGGCATGTCAAAGCCGGTGACACCGTCTCGACTGGCGATGTCATCGCCGATATCGAAACCGACAAAGCCACCATGGAACTCGAGTCCTTCGACGATGGCATCGTCGCGACGCTCGCCATCGAAGAGGGCAAAGCGATTAATGTCGGCGAGACGATTGTCGTCCTCGCAGAGGACGGCGAGAGCGTCGAAGAAGCCGCCGCTTCGGTAAGTGCTTCGTCTGGATCATCTGCTCCGGCAACCGCCCAGAACGACGGATCGGATATCGCCTCGCCATCGGCGACCGCCATCGCCGAACCACCCGCTCCAGCAGAATCATCACCCGCCCCCACCACCAATGACCGTATATTTGCGTCACCACTGGCGCGGAAAATCGCGCAGGAGAACAACATGAGCCTCGCCAGCATCACCGGCACAGGACCCTCCGGACGCATCACCAAGAAAGATGTCGAAGCCGTCATCCGAGACGGAGGCGCCATCGCACCCACTTCCCCCATCGAGGTTCAGACCCCCACCACATCCACTCCTATGCCTGCACCGCTCCCAGCTGTTGGTGCCATACTTGAATCCAAGACTGTGCCGCTCAATACCATGCGAACGGTGATCGCCAAGCGATTGGTCGAATCCAAAACCACCATCCCGCATTATCAAGTCACCATAAGTGCTCGCATGGACGCGCTCAACGCACTGCGGAGCGAACTCAACGAACAACTCGCCCCCCAAGGCGTGAAGCTTTCGGTCAACGACTTCCTCGTCCGGGCCTGTGCCATCGCGATGCACCAACACCCGTTCATCAACTCGTCGTGGGTTGATCAAGGCCCAGCCATCCAACTCCACGGACATGTGAACATCGGCGTTGCCGTCTCACTCCCCGAAGAAAAGGGTGGAGGGCTCGTCGTCGCCACGATCAACAACGCCGACCAAACTGGCTTGCGTCAGATCTCTGCCGAGACCAAGCGCCTCGCGGCCAAAGCACGCGACAAGGGACTCTCCCCTGCCGAACTCTCGGGCTCAACCTTCACCATCTCAAACCTAGGCATGTTCGGCGTCGAACACTTCACCGCAATCATCAACCCCCCCAACGCGGCGATCTTGGCGGTCGGCAAAGCCATCGACAAGCCCTTCATCGAGTATGACGAAAACGGTGATGCCGAACTGATTATCGGCTCGGAAATGTCGATGACCATCTCCTCGGATCACCGCATCATCGACGGCGCAATGGCTGCTGCCTATCTCCAAACCGTCAAAGAACTCCTCGAATCACCAGCCTCATTGCTTGTCTAACGCAATCAATCCCAACCCTCTCGCCACTTATGTGGAAAAAACCGTCCATTCAAACACAGACTAGTGAAACACAAGAGCTTTGAGATCGGTGGCAAACTCGATCGCGGCACCCTGCACCGCTGAGAGCCAAGATTCGCCGGCTTTGGGATCGGCGTAGATCACCGAGCGCGAAGCATTGACAACGACGCCGAGTTGACCTGCCAAAGCTGCATCTGATCGGATCATGGGTTGCACATCGGCAATGGTCCCGCCTTGGGCTCCAACCCCGGGAACCAGAAACATCTGGTGAGGCATCAATGCACGCAATGTACGCACATCGTCGGCGCTTTTGGTCGCCCCCACGACGGCTCCTAAATTGCTCAAGCCCGATTCGCCCACTCGATCCTTACCCATCTTGGCGATCATCGCGCTGATCGCGTGAGTGACGCATGAACCATCTTTGAGTTCTTGAAGTTGGACTGCATCCGAATCAGGATTGCTCGTCCTCCCCAAAGCAAAGACCCCCAACCCCGCATCGAGGAACGGCTTGATCGACGAGGGGCCCATATAAGGTGAAACGGTGATGAAGTGGGCCCCCATATTGGCAGCCCCAACCGCGTAGTGGGTCGCTGACGAGCCAATGTCGCCTCGTTTGGCATCAAGGATGACCACAAACCCCAAGTCACGGGCACGGGCGATGACTTTTTCAAGAATCGCATAGCCTGCCGAGCCGTAGCGCTCAAAACAGGCACTCTGAGGCTTGACTACGCCAACAGCCCCAACCACCGCATCGAGCACCTTAAGCGAAAAAGATTCGATCACTTCGAGCTCGCTTTCCACCTGGAGTGAACGCGGAAGCTGATCGAACACGGGGTCGATCCCGATGCAGGCCGGCGAGCCAGCACGGTCAATGGCAGAGACAAGAAGGTCGATTGGGGTGGTTGTATTGGGCATTTGCAAGGCCTTTGGAATAAACGGGCACTACACTTTAGCAGCGATGAAGCAATCGAACACACCAACGAATCTCGATCTCAAAAAAGATGACGCCCTCACCATCGAATGGGACGACGGGGCGGTTTCGGTCTATCCGATCGCCTACCTCCGAAAACTCTCCCCCAGTGCCGATATGCGCGAGCTCCGCAAATCCATGGCCAAGAACCCGCTGACGATCCTGCCTGATTCGATGGGATCGTCCGGAACAATCACCGCGACCGGCGCCGAGATGGTCGGCAACTACGCGATCAAGATCGCCTTCTCCGATGGGCACGACACGGGGATCTATACTTGGGATTACCTGAGAAAAATCGACCCCGCGACCAACACGACCGGGCAAGCCCCCGGCGATGACGCATCGCCTCACGATGATCCATTGGGGCTAGGAGGCAAGCAATGAGTGGATTGAATCCAGAGTTCCAACTGGCGGAGCTTGACCTGCCCAAGAAAATTCTGACTCGGATTGAGCGGCTTCGTGAGAAGATGATCCCCGAGCCTGAGGAACTCCAAGACTATCGCAATCGAGCCGAGCAAGAGGGGATCGTCGAGATCGACGAAGATGAGTTGGCAATTGATATGAGCGAGCAAACTGAGGTCTATCGCCTTGAGCACGCCCCAACAGGGACTATGCTGGGCGCGATGGGGCTCCATCCATTTCGACCCAAGGAATACCGATTGCTCTGGCTTATTGATGGGCGAACGATCGAAACGGTACAGGTAGGGCGCACCGAATCATACATCATCTATGCGAATGGGTTCGAGATTGGCAGCTTCGATATCCTCAGATCAAAAAAGTTCTTCTTCCTCTTCACTTTCCCATGCGAGTGGTCGATCCGGATCGGCGATATTGATGCCATACGAATGCGCCTCGATCAGAAATCAGGGATTCGCATCCATCTTGATTTTCCGAACAACGAGTCCGTGCCGACTTGGGTCGGACAAACCAGGCAAGCCTCTTCTTGGAACCAACTCTTACGACTGTTTCAAAGGACCCAAATCTTGAAATCGTCCTCACCCAATACCATGTGGTTCCTGCCTCGCGGCGAGCACGGCCAGAAACTCGGCGATACGCTCGAAGAATGCGTAGCACTGATGACATTCGCGTTGCTTTTGCGGAACACATTGATTGAAATCCGTTCGTAAATGGTATAGAAGATGCAAACCATCACCCTCACCACCCCGACCTATGAGCTGCCCCATGTGAATCGGGTACATGTGGAGAAGTTGGAGATACTCGGGGTGCGCAATGTCGGGCAGTTGTTGGTGCATCTGCCTCACCGCCATGAGTGGATCCGGGCACAGTCGGGATTAGGGGATTTGGAAGTCGGGATGATTGGGTCGGCCATCGGCGAAATCACGGCGACCAAACTCTCTGGATATGGACGCAAGAAACGGTTCCAGGCAGTGTTGATGGATGAGACGGGGCGATTGGAGTTGGTGTTCTTCAATCAGGCGTATCTGGCCAAGAAGTTGCATGTGGGAATGTACCTGCGGGTGCAGGGCAAGCCAACGCGGTTTGGGCCTGGATTGCAGATGAACTCGCCGATGTATTCGATCATCCCGTTCGATGAAGTTAAAAACCTAAATGTGGATCAGAACGATGAGTATCGCCCGGTGTATCCGGCGTGCGAAGGGATCACCTCCGAGCAAATCCGTACAATTGTGCGCGCCGTCTTGGATCAAGCGTGCGCGTTGCTTGAGGATCATCTGAGCGATGACTATCGCAAGGATCGCGAGCTGCCGACTCTGGGCGAAGCGTATCGGATGATCCATGCGCCCGAATCCGAAGCGGAGGTCACTTGGGCAAGGCGGCGATTGGCCTATGACGAGTTGTTGATGCTTCAGCTCGGAGTGCATATGAAACGAGCGCATCTGCGCCAGACACTCAAAGCCCCCCCACTTTCGCGCACGCCTGAGATCAACCAACGGATTCTGACGCGGATGCCCTTTGCCTTGACGCCTGCCCAACAACGAGTGGTTGATGAGATTTCACGCGACCTGAGTTTCGAGACCCCAACCAATCGGCTCGTTCAGGGTGATGTCGGATCAGGCAAAACGGTCGTTGCACTCGATGCCATGCTCCTGGCGATTGCCCATGGGCATCAAGGAGCATTGATGGCACCGACGGAACTCCTCGCCGAACAGCATTATTTGTTGATCACCGAGATGCTCAAGGGATCGACCGTACAGGTGGAGTTGCTCACGGGATCAATGCCCCCTGCCGATCGAGCCGGCGTGGTGGAAAAAATTGCCTCGGGCGAGTGCGATTTGGTCATCGGAACGCACGCGTTGGTCTCGGAATCGGTGGCGTTCCATTCGCTGGCGGTCGCGGTGATTGATGAACAGCACCGCTTCGGGGTCGAGCAGCGTGCCAGGCTTCGGGTCAAGGGTGGGCAATCGGCCAAAAACAGCCAGGAATCCGAAACACCTCATGTGATCGTCATGACGGCCACACCAATTCCGCGAACCATCGGATTAACGATCTTTGGCGATCTCGACATCTCAACGATTGATGCGCTTCCCCCGGGGCGGACGCCGGTGACGACCAAGCATGTGACCCCTGAGAAACGATCGACGGTGTACCACTGGGTCAATGAGAAAATCAAATCGGGCGATCAGGTGTTTATCGTCGTCGCAGCAATCGAACCGGGGGGCAAGGAAGGTTCGATTCGAGATTTGCGGTCATTGATGAAGGAACTCGAAGGCGGTGAGCTCCATGATGTGCGCATCGCAGCCTTGCACGGTCGGCTCAAACGCGATACCCGCGAGCACATCATGCACCGATTTCGCGCAGGCAAGATTGATTGCCTAGTCGCCACGACCGTCATCGAAGTCGGGGTCGATGTACCCAATGCAACAGTAATGGTGATCGAGGATGCGGATCGGTTTGGATTGGCCCAGTTGCATCAGCTACGCGGGCGTGTCGGACGGGGCAAAAAGCCCGGCGTGTGCGTACTGATCGGACATCCCAAGACCGAAGATGGGATTGCACGATTACAAGCGATGGTGGAGACGAACTCAGGATTCGAGCTCTCGGAGCGGGATTTAGAGATTCGCGGATCTGGCGATGTCTTTGGAACTCGGCAAAGCGGAGCCCCGCCCTTCAAGGTCGCCGATCCACTCAAGGAATTCGAACTTTTGCAAATGGCTAGGCGGGATGCGGGGCATTGGATCGGCAAATCACCCAAACTTGATCGCCCTGAGGACGCTTTGGCCAGGCGAAGGCTACTCAAGACCCATGGGCAATGGCTCGGACTCGGAGATGTGGGGTAAGTGGGTACGAAGATCAGTTGGTGGACAACTCCTCTGGAAAAGCACAGGAATGTGGATCACTTGGGGCTGATTTTTCAAAATACAAAAATGGTGAAGATTCCTCAAACTTGTGCCTCCCACTTTGTCTTATTTGGCGGAAAAATACAACTGACACAATATTGCGGCAATGCCGCGTTTTCTGCAATCCAAGATGGTTCGTTTGGGATTCTGTCGGCTGTCGAGCCCCAAACAAAATGATGCACTTGGCAGTATGCTCGGGATATGAGCACACAAACACAATCCCCAATATCGTCTCCCCAACGACCTGAGAAGTCTTTGCCGGTGATGGATTTTCATGCCAGGCTCAACGAGGCAGCCGGTGATCTTTCATTCCGCAAGCTCGGTCGGCTCACCGATACGCATCCCGAAACGGTTCGACGGTACATGCAAGGACAGGCCCCGAGTGCAACTTTTTTGACGAATCTGTGTTCCGTGATGGGGATTTCGGGGGAATGGTTGCTCACCGGCAAGGGGCCTATGAAGTGTGCCCAGATGCGTTCACATGCGTTGAACCAAGCAGACCCATCGGAGTTAATGACCG
Organism: Phycisphaerales bacterium; assembly: GCA_026982335.1. GTDB lineage: Bacteria > Planctomycetota > Phycisphaerae > Phycisphaerales > UBA1924 > UBA1924. The sequence continues at coordinate 43,770 of JALSHH010000002.1, read as the reverse complement.
CGGTGGCCAACACACTCACCGACCTGTGCGATCGGATGGATCGGCTTGAGCGATTCGTCCAAGGGCTCGAAACCCGGATTCGTGGCGGACTTGCCGCCGAGAAACAAGCGATCCCCAAACCCAAAGCGGCCAAGCTGCACCCAAATCCGGATACAATGACCCAAGGCCTACAAAAAGCTGAGGGTGAACATGAGCGATCCACACAATCCATCGAAACCAAACCCAAAGCCGAGCAACGAAACAACACACCCAAGCGTACGGCCCAACAGGGAACTTCAGGAACCAACCAAGCCCAGCGCATCCGAGACGCTATTGCCAAACGACCATCTTGAGCTACTCATCGAGCTGATGCGCCCAGGCTCGGTCGAGCTGGCACGGCGATGGGTCAGCGTGTTGATGCTGGTACCTGAATCAGAACGCGAGTCCATTGTCCAAGCGGTCGAGGCCCAAATCGTAGCGGACTACTGCCGATAGCAACGACTGATTGAAGAAGCCACGACCTACAATTGGATATGAGTTTTCAAAAACACGCTTCGGATCTCTTCCACACCATGTCCCAGATGCTCGAACTCACCGGAAGCGATCGGTTTCGAGTCAATGCCCACGCCAAGGCTTCGCGGATCATCAAAGACACTACTGTTGATCTTGAACCATTGGCACGCGATGGCGATCTCAAAGCGATCGCCGCGATCGAAGGAATCGGCAAAGGCACCGCAGCCAAACTCATCGAACTCGCCCAAACGGGGACCATTTCGGAATACGAAGCCCTCTGCACCAAGGTACCCATCGGCGTAATGGAGGTGCTCGGGGTGCAAGGACTCGGACCGAAGACGGTGAAGCTGATGTGGGAACAAAAGGGGGTCGAATCGATTGATGATCTCAAGAGGATTCTTGATGACGGGTCGATTCTGGAGCTGCCTCGAATGGGGGAAAAAACCGTCGAGAATATCAAGGCATCAATCGCATTTCTCGAATCAAGTGGCAGGCGCCTCCCCATCGGGATCGCCCAACAAGTGGCGGACCGGTTTATCACGATGCTCAAAGAAGCACCCGGAACGATCCGAGTCGCATTTGCAGGATCGCTTCGACGCGGGAAAGACTCGATCGGGGATGTCGATATTTTGATCGCGACCACTGATCCCGATGCGGCTCGCGAGGCGTTCACGACTTGCGATGGAGTGATGCAGGTGCTCGCCAAAGGCGAAACGAAATGCTCGATTCGTACCGCGATCGGGGATTCGGCAAGTCGATGGGGCAAGGACAAGAACGCAGCCGTACAGGTCGATCTTCGGATGGTCGACGAGCCGAACTGGGGAGCAGCGTTGTTGTATTTCACAGGCTCAAAAGAGCACGGGGTTCGGTTGCGTGAGCGGGCGATCTCGATGGGAATGACGCTCAATGAGTATGGATTATTTAAAGATGCAAGTTCAGAGGCTGACTTTAAAAAAATGCCGCCTCAAACCCGAGGGATTGAGCCGATCGCATGTGCAAGTGAAGAGGCGATTTATTTGGCGCTGGAAATGCCCTTCATCCCCCCCACCATGCGCGAGGATCGCGGGGAGATGAAGCTCACGGAGCCGATCCATGTGATTGAGCTCGAGGATATCAAGGCTGAGCTCCATTCGCACACAATGGCATCGGATGGGAAGATGACGATCGAGGAATCAGCAGCGATCGCCAAAGCACGCGGGTTCCATACCCTTGCGATTACGGATCACTCGCAGAGCTCAGCCGTGGCGGGTGGATTGAAACCCCATCGACTCTGCGAGCACATCAAATCGATCCGAGAAGCAAACACACGAATCGATGGAATCACGCTCTTGGCGGGGAGCGAAGTGGATATCCTCGTCGATGGGACGCTTGATTATGACGATGACCTGCTTCATGCCCTCGATGTGGTGGTGGCTTCACCTCATGCGGGGCTTCGAGCCAAGCCCAAGCAGGCAACGAAACGATTGCTCAAGGCGATCGAGCATCCGATGGTCCACATCATCGGGCATCCGACAGGTCGGCTCATTGAACAGCGTGAGGGGTTATCGCCGGACATGAACGAAATTATCGCGGCAGCGATCGAGCATCATGTTGCCCTTGAAATCAACAGCCATTGGATGAGGTTGGATCTGCGCGATACGCATGTGCGAGCAGTGGTTGAGGCCGGGGCGTTGATCTCGATCAACTGCGACGGTCACCATCCCGGCGACTACGACAACCTGATTTTCGGAGTGCTGACTGGGCAGCGAGGTTGGCTGACAGCCGAGCGGTGCATCAATACTTGGGATGCGAAGAAGTTACATGGATGGCTGAAGTCGAAGCGTTGATTTGGGGATAGTTTATCCACAATTCGGGGTGTTGCGAAACTATTTCGCAAAGCCAACCCATGATTTTTTACAAACACAGAGCATGCAATCTCTTTGGCGACAACAGGATATCGCTTCGCCCGACATGTCGGCATGGGTACTTTGCCTACTTGCAATTGCGGAATCATGAAAGTAGATTCTTGATCTGCACCTATTCATGTGCATCGTGTTTCTGCACCATCGCAGCGAAAGGAACCAAGTCCATGTTCAATCGGCATTCAACCCTCGGCATGTTTTCGCCTGTACCCATTGCGGCAACGACTGCGATTGTGCTTGCATCGCACGCACTCGCGGCCCCCACCTGGATCGGGGTTTATGGATCATTTGAACGCCACGATGGAGGCAATCCGGGCACGCATACGATTTTGATGAACCAGGATTACTATGGGCTCCACGCCGAGATCGGAATTCAAGTCAACGGCGGAGCATGGAATACATACCAGATGTCTTACGCTGGCAACAACAGCGGCAATTCGACTTGGACCTACACACCTGCCAACTCATATCCTCCCGGAAGCACCGTAAAATACTATTTCCGTGGGTACGACGATTGGGGATGGAACATCTATGACAACAACGGCGGCGCGGACTACTCGTTCACCGCATCACTGGTCCCCTCAAGCACCCCCGGAATGGGATCACAAGTGGTCAATGACAACACGACTTTCCGGACTTGGGCGCCCAATGCCACGAGCGTTTCGGTCGCAGGATCGTTTAACGGGTGGAGTACCACGGCCAATCCATTGGCCAGTGAAGCCGGGGGCAACTGGTCGGTCGATGTCGCAGGCGATCTTGATGATGCGACTTACAAGTATGTCATCAATGGGAACATCTGGAGAAATGATCCTCATGCACGCGATGTGACCAACTCGGTGGGCGAAAGCATTGTCGTGAACGATCCACCATATGCATGGTCTTCGTTCACGACCCCCGGATGGACGGATATGGTGATCTACCAGATGCATACCGGAACATATAACGATGTGCCCGGTGGGAATCCGGGGACTTGGGCATCCGCGATCACCAAGCTCGACCATATCCAGAACATGGGATTCAATGCGGTGAAGTTGATGCCGGTGGCGGAGTTTGCGGGTGATTTTTCATGGGGATACAACCCGGCGCATCCGTTTGCACCCGAGAGTATCTACGGCACGCCGACAGATTTGAAAGATTTCATTGATGAGTGTCATCAACGAGGAATCGCTGTGCTCATTGATGTGGTCTACAACCACCTCGGCCCCAGCGATCTCGATATGTGGCAGTTTGATGGGTGGTCAGGGACCGGAAGCGGCGGAGGAATCTATTTTTATGAGGATTGGCGAGCGCAAACGCCTTGGGGTCATACCCGCCCAGACTATGGACGCAACGAGGTGCGCGAGTTCCTCAAGGACAATGCGTTGTACTGGTTGACCGAGTTCAATGCGGATGGATTGCGGTGGGATTCGACGATCAATATCCGCACGCAGAACAACGGCTTTGGCGGCGATATCCCCGATGGATGGTCGTTGATGCAGTATATCAATAATGAGATTGATGCGACGATGCCTTGGAAGATTTCAATCGCAGAAGATCTCCAGAAAAACGACTGGATGACCAAGAGCACCGGAGCAGGCGGGGCCGGATTCGATTCACAATGGGATGCAGGGTTTGTGCACCCGATCCGTGATGCGATTATCGAGCAGAATGATGCCAACCGAGATATGAATGCGGTGCGCGATGCGATCGCAGCAATCTATAACGGCGACATGGTGGATCGGGTGGTCTACACCGAGAGCCATGACGAGGTGGCCAATGGGAAGGCACGGGTGCCTGAGGAGATTTGGCCTGGCAATGCGGGGAGTTGGTTCTCGAAGAAGCGATCGACGCTTGGGGCGGGTTTGGTGTTTACTTCGCCGGGTGTGCCGATGATTTTCCAGGGGCAGGAGTTCCTTGAAGACGGATACTTTGCCGATACCGATCCGATTGATTGGGCCAAGGCGACGACCTATTCGGGGATTGTTGATCTGTATACCGATCTCGTCGGGCTCCGCAAGAACAGCGGCGGCAAAACGGCTGGGCTTGGCGGGAACAATGTCAATGTGCATCATGTGAACAACACCAATAAGCTCATCGCGTTCCATCGTTGGAAGAACGGGGGCAACGGCGACGATGTGATCGTGGTGGCGAACTTCTCAGGCACCGGGTACAGCAGCTACAACATCGGGTTCCCGTCTGGTGGAACTTGGAAGGTGCGGTTCAACTCGGACTGGAACGGGTATGACTCAAGCTTTGGCAACTGGAACGCGTATGACACGAGTGCGAACTGGGGAGCCAAGGACGGCATGGGGTATAACGCCAATGTCGGGATCGGACCTTATTCGGTGATTATTCTGTCGAAGGATTGAGTGGGACTTGAGTACTCTCTTCACGCTCGGCGCTTTGGTGCCGGGCGTTTTTTTTATGCTCGTTCGATGCGATTAAAATGTGAGCAAGACCATAAAGATAATGAAAAGCACGAACAAAACACCCACCATACCAATGACGGCAAAGATGCCAATGAGTGGATGATTTGAGCTTTCTCGAGTGTTCATCTCCGGACTCCAAGTGACCAGAGGCTGAGAAAAAGAGCATTCAGGGCAAATGACCGATGCGGATTCGATCGTCAATCCGACCAGTTCATAGCCACAACGGGCACAAACAAGCGGCTGGAGCGTTGCGGGGCGCATCGTGTCAGGCTGGGCAGAAACCGTTATTGCCGATTCGAGAACTGTTTCGTAACCGAGGCGTCTGAGGATGGCTTGGGCTTGGAGAGCGGATCGGGCTGCGACGCGCATCGTTCGCCAGGGTTCGTGCGCAGCTCCGATGGGGCGAGCGTGGAGTTCCCAAGTGCGATAGCCCGGTTTGGTTGAGGAGTGCGTGTCCATTATGTCAGTATATCAGGTGAGGGTGGATGGGAAACGGGCTGGAAGCCCGTTCTACTGGGGATAGAATACCATTGGCTGCGGTCAATGGCCTTGGACAACTGGAATGTTTCATCAAACGCAGGTGAGACGCCTGTGCCGGGGGTATGGGAGTAGGTATGTTTGATCGCGTTTCTGATGGGTTCAATAGTGTCTTTCGCAAGCTCAGCGGGAATGCCGAGATTTCCGAGTCCAATGTTCGTGAGGCGATGGACGAGGTGCGTGAGGCATTGCTCGAAGCCGATGTGCATTATGAGGTGGCCGAGGCGTTTTGTGCTAAGGTGCTCGAAGATGCCAAGGGAAAACAAGTAACCAAGGCCGTCAAGCCAGGGCAAGAGATGATTGCAATTGTGCATCGACGGCTGGTGGAATTGTTCGGAGGTGACCCTGATGCCGAAGAACAACCGACGCCACCCGGAATCATGAAGCTTTCGCCGGGGCCGACGATTATTATGATGTGTGGATTGCAGGGTTCGGGCAAGACGACGACCTGTGGCAAGCTCGCAGGGATGCTCAAGAAGCAGGGGCGATCGGTGATGTTGTGTGCTGCGGACCTGCAACGCCCGGCAGCGGTTGAGCAGTTAGAGACCGTGGCGAACCAAGCCAATGACGAACTGTCCGGTGGATCACAGGTTCATTTTTATGGTGAGCATGGCCAGAGCGCTGAATATGGCAAAGCGGTCGGAGTCGCGGTGAAGGTGTGTCAGCGAGCGCTCAAGGAGGCCAAATCCAAGGGCGTGGATGTGTTGATTCTCGATACGGCGGGACGGCTTCATGTCAATGACGAATTGATGAGCGAGCTCAAGGGCGTGCGGTCAATGCTCAATCCGCATCATATTTTCCTCGTTGTCGATGCAATGACCGGGCAAGATGCAGTCAACAGCGCCAAGGCGTTCCATGCACAGCTTGAAGTTGATGGCGTGATCCTGACCAAGTTCGATTCCGATACCCGAGGCGGAGCGACGTTGTCAGTCAAAGAAGTGACGGGCGCACCGATTCGATACATTGGGGTAGGCGAGCACCTTGATGCGATTGAGGTGTTCCATCCTGAACGGATGGCCGGGCGAATCTTGGGGATGGGCGATGTGGTATCGTTGGTCGAAAAGGCGCAGCAGGAAGTGTCGGAAGACGAAGCGGCAGCCCTTGAAGCGAAGATGGCCAAGGGAGAATTGGATATGGACGACTTCCTCAAGCAGATGAAGATGATGCGTCGGATGGGATCGATGAAATCGTTATTAGGAATGCTGCCCGGCGTTGGATCAGCGCTCAAGGATATTGATGTCGATGAGAGGCAGTTCGATCGGACAGAAGCAATGATCGAGTCGATGACAACTGAGGAAAAGAAAAGACCTGAAATCATCAAGCATTCGCGCAAGCAACGGATCGCCAAGGGGTCAGGAACTGACCAGAACGAAGTGGGCAAACTGACCAAACAATTTGGAATGCTCTCGAAAATGATGAAACAGATGGGAGCCATGGGCCCAGGAGGCAAAATGGCTGCAGCCAAGGCGATGGCCGGTGGTGGAATGGGCGCAAGAGGCGGGATGCCTGGAATCGGAAGTATGGGGATGCCTGGGTTTTCGATGAAGAAGTCCACGAAATCCAAGTCTGGCGGCAAAAAACGCAAACCTAAAAAAAAGAAACGGCGATAAGCACAGCGCGTCCTGAACCGTTCGAGTTATCGGGCTTGCCTCTTCTTTTCTCCCAATGGTGTGTGCAGTATCCGGACGCGCCAGATAAACCAACCTGACAAACTGGTCATTGCAAACGGCATGCGGAAACATATCGCTGGCAGGGTCCCCACTTCAACTGCATGCTCTTGGTGCGTTCTCCGTGCAGATTGTCTGCACGCGACGCCTATCAATCTCAATACCAAGAGGTGCCCGATATGAACTCCAAATCATCGACCATGATCGCTGTCTTCACTTGTATTGCTGCTGCAGCAACAGCCAACGCCGATATTGTCTTTCATGACGATTTTGAATCTGGATTGGGACAATGGACAGGGAAAAATGGTGGCATCCACCAAGGAATTCTGGTCAACGACCCGCTTGGTGGAAACAACACAGTGCTGGGCTTTCGCGGGTTGGCCTCGGCGGGAGACTTGTTCACGATCAATCCCATTTTGCTCGATCCAAACCAAACTTACCGAATCTCGTTTGATTATCTTGGGCTTGCGCAGGCCAAGAGTCGGATTGATGATACCGGTGGATATGTCGGATTCTCCGTGGACATGCCCGGACTCCACACATGGAAGTGGGCCACGGGCAATGCGTCGGGCGCCAGCGATGTATTGATTGACGATGGACAGTGGAATTCGTATCAGTATGATTTTACTGCAGCAGATCTGGGGCTCGGCAACTCCGTACGGCTGATGGTTGAAGACTTTGTTGGCTCGCAAGGCCGATCAGACGATGCCTTCTTCGATAACTTCCAGATTTCGACTGTACCAACACCGGGTGCGATTGCACTGCTTGGTATGGGCGGGCTGATCGCAACGCGTCGCCGACGATAATGATGCTGTTCACATTCTCAAGCACATGGGCGAACTCTTCAGCGTTCGCCTTTTTTCTGGCATCAACGATCGATCGGCAATGGATCCTTGGCCCGTCCCTCGGCCCATTGCTTGAAGCGGGGCCAGAAAATTTCTTGGATAAGAATCTTGACGCAAGCTGCAATGGGGATGGCGATGAGTAGGCCAAAGATGCCGAAAAGTGCACCCCCTGCCAGCGATGCGAAGAGGATCGTTGGGGTATCCATTCCTGTGCTTTTGCCTTGGATCATCGGGGTCAGGACATAATCGTCGATGGCTTGTCCTGCAAAATAAAAGAGGATCGGTGCCCCGATGACCCACCAGATTTCGCCTCGCAATCCGGTGTGCCCTTGAAGCCAGAGCAATGCGATGGCAACAGGTACGCCAACAAGTGCAAGATAAGGCACGATCGAGAGGACCGCGACAATGGGGCCGAGGATAAAGGCCCCAGGGACACCAATGAGGAAGAATCCGATCGAAAAGACGATCGCCTGGATAAAGGCAATGGTGATGCGCCCGCGGATAAAACCGGAGATCACACGATCAAACTTGATGAGTAGGTCAATGGTCTTCTCACGGTTTTTCTCGGGAAGAAGGCGAGTGCCAAATCGTTGAAGTCCGATCCATTCGGTCGCAGTAAAAAAGAAAAAGAAGGTCGTGACAAAGGCAAGAAATCCAAATCCGAAAAAAGCACTGACGATTGAAAGGATGGAGTTGACGGCGCTGGCTCCTACTCCGGCAGCAGTCTGAGCAACTTGCGTTTGATTCTCTTCAAACCATTGGATCATAATTGAAAAAATATCCCCAATGGCAGTGCCTTGATTGACATCAGAATTGGTGTTTAAAGCACTTTGAGTAGAATTGCCCGCCTGAGAAAGAATGATCTGGTCGTAAATCCAAGGCCATGGACCAGTAGTATGGTCCGTCATGTAGAGAGAAGCCCGATCCGGATCATTTTTGCTGATTTCAATCGCCTCATTGACGATCTTGATGTCATCGACAGTATCGGTGGCAAAAGTGACGAGTTGGCCTGTGGCATAGGTTGCCCCGAGAAAGGCAGGGACAACAATGAAAGTTACAACTGCAACAATGATACCGATGACGGAGGTTCGACGAGCGATGCTGAACTTTTTCATCGACCAGACAATCACCGGCTCGAAGAGGTAGGCCAACAGGATCGCCAAGAGCAACGGCACCGTAACCACCGAAGCTTTCTGCCCGAGGAGGAACAGAGCAAAAATACCCAGTCCGAGGAGGACATCGCGGACGGGCTGCATGTGCCAGAGGTGAAGCGAGGCCCAAGCAGGTGGGGATGGCTGATCGTTTGATGGGTGTTCATCCATGCGACAAGCATAGCACGGAACAGGGATTCCTGTGGATCGAGAGAATCAGGATTCGAGTGTGACAGGACGGGTGATTCTGGCAGGGTCGGCGAAGACATCATCGAACTCGTAGACCAAATCGAAATCTTCGATCGAATCTTCGTCGGTGGTCCGCATCAAACCAACATCGACCATCGCGAAGATGATGTTCCCGAAGTCGCGGGTGGAGTGGATGCCCCAGCGGTTGAGGACGGACTTGGCAAGCATGCCATAGCGGTCAATGGCATAGTCTTTGAGCCCGATGCAGAGTTCTCGGCCACAGACATGGCGGGAGTCTTCTACGAGTCCAAGTTCGAGCATGGTTTGATCGGCGGGGTTGCCGTGCACCATTTCAACGGTATGTGCAAGTCCATCACGGATAAACCCAAAGCACGCAGGCGAATAGCCCCCGGCTTGATCCATAACATCTTTGAGATCGATTTGAACTTCACTACTCATAGCGCACACTCGGTGGGACTTTTCTGCACATCGCTGTCCTTGAAACGATATGCACCCAATCCCGTCTTGGAAGGGTATCCCTACGAACTCCTTCGGGAATACGAAGCTCTTCTCTTGATCTTTTCGTACGCAGGCGGAGGTTGGATGCAGGAATCTGAGGGAGAATGGGGTAGAGGTGGCAAGATGGGGAAATTGGGGATGCCTTGGCAAAGACAAAATCTGGATGCCACGACTCACCTGAAGAACGCAGTCGTGCGGGCTGCTCAATTGAAAACAAAATACGACTGTGCCGAAGAAGGTGAGTTATGGCACCCGCACAAAAGCATCAACTTGTTTGAATATACACCCACTCCGGCGGCTCACTGCTCAGCATTGCCCCTTGCCAAGAATCTAAAATTCCCGGCGCAACCGGGATGGCGAGGAGGCCCAGGGGGTGATTGCCGGGGGCGAGGGTGAAGTTGGATTCGTTGAGTCCGAGGGCTTTGGCCCCGTTGGTGGTGGCCAGTTGGAGGAGGGTGATTGGGTCGATCGCGTCGCGGCGATGGAGGAAGCGCATCTCGTCGAGGATGGAGATTCGGTCGGGCGTATCGAGGTTGACGATGGAATCGGTGCCTAAACATACATTGATATCCGCCGCGAGCATGTCGCGGTATCGGTGCGGGCCGAAGTGGTGATCGGCTCCGAAGTAGGCACTGGCTCGTGGGCAATAGGCGACGGCGGTGTTGGTTTTGGCGAGGGTCTCGATGGTGGCATCGGTGGCATCATTGACATGGGCGACGAGGAAGGGGAAATCAGCCAGCACATCGGCGAGGTGCTCGACGGGGTGATTGGATTTGGCGATGTGATCGAGGATGGAGTCGTGCCAGATGCCGAAGCGTTCGAGGAAGGTGCGCTGGGGGCCTGTGCCTTCGGCGATGAAGGCGCGTTCTTCGGGGGTCTCGGCGAGGTGGGTCGAGAGGGGCATGGATCGTGCGCGGGCCGCCGCCGCGGCCCAGCGGTAGACAACAAGATCGACGGTGTTGGGGGCGTGAGGCTGGAGCCCGATCTCGACGCCTGAGTTGGCGATGTTGGTAAGGGATTGGGGATAGACGGTGGAGAGGTAGTGGTTGATTTTGGTGATCGCAGCAGGTGCGCTGGTGCCGATGCCGAAGAACTCTAAGTATGACACCCCGATCAGGGGGGAAAATGCGAGTTCATGGGCAGGGGCGTCGGTGATTCGGCCCATCGGTGCGCCGGCGATGTCCCCCACTGCGATCGAGCCTCCGGCAAGAGAGCCTTTGATGCCCAATGCGACGGCGTCTTGGATGTCTGAATCGTCGAGTTTCCGGTTGGATCGGATGTGATCGACCCACTTGACGAATCCGTCGGCAGGATCGTGGGCGATAGGACCAATGTGGGTGAGATCGAGATGGGCGTGGGCGTTGACCAAGGCGGGGATGATGAGCCGACCGCGAAGGGTAAGTTCGATCATGGACTTGGGGAGGTCCATTTGGTCAATCTGGGCATGGGTGCCCCAAGCAATGATTTTGTAGCCCAATTTGGTTGGTTTGAGAATGATGGATGCAGACTCGATGCACCCTCGGATTGCATCGGCAATCGCCGACGCATTAAGCCTGATGTAAGGCATGAAAGTGCCCGAATCCGGAGAAATTTTCAAAGCACTCGGGCCAAGCAGCGCATCTACTTTGTATCGGGTGGTTTGAGAAAAAGGCTGACGGTATTGATTGCGCATATATGCAGATTGTATGGGTCGAATATGCAATAAGGTTGTAGATTGGCGACCGAGTTGGACTCAATACGATATCATACGATACCATTCCATTGGTGACACCGGTGGTTCGACCAACACACCCAGAGCTTTGCAGATCGCCAAGCTTGATGCAGACCAGGAGTTTTTTAGCCATGAAAATCACGAAACGCGCTATCGGGCAACGGGTTGCCCTGAGCACCGCTCTAATTGCCATTGCCGGACTCGGCACGGGTTGTGTCAGTCAGCAAGAATACGACAAACTTTATGACACAAATATGTCACTCCGGAGCCAAAATCAGGAGCTGACCAATCGATTAAACTCCATCGAATCGACCAACTCCCAGCTTCAAGGGTCGGCTGGTGATGCACAAAGCGTAATCAACGCACTACGTTCTGAAAATGAGACACTCCGCAATGGATTGGCCAGCTCGCAAATTGCCTTTGCAAATCTTGAAGATCGGATGAACTCCTTCCAGATTGTGCATCTTGATGCGGCGACAGATCAAGCCCTTACTGATCTTGCCAACCAGTTCCCCGACATGATTATCTATGACGCAGACAAAGGAATGCTTCGATTCGTTTCGGATATGACCTTTGCGTCGGGTTCTGATTCTGTGCAGGCATCAGCTGGAGATTCGCTCAAACAACTTGCTCAAGTACTCAACTCTGGTTCGGCAAACAAATACGATATCCAGATCGTTGGACATACCGACGACCAAAAAATTAGTTCCAATACCCGAAAGCGCCATCCCTCGAATATGCATCTTTCAGCCCATCGGGCGATCGCTGTACGAGCAGAACTTGGCAAAGCCGGGATCGCTTGGGATCGAATGTCGGTGACGGGGTGGGGTGAAAACCGTCCATTGGTTCCCAATAACACGGGGAAAGGCACGCCGGCAAACCGCCGGGTAGAAATTTATCTGGTACCCTCTACGAGGACCGGTGTCACGCCTGCACCCATTGAGGCTCGGGCTGATGACTCTGCACCAACCCCGGCAACCACGCGTCCGAAGATTGATCCGACAAAGTAAACCGATAAAGCAAACTGGCGAAATGAATCTGAACGAAATCAAATCGCCTGTCGAACGATGAAAACCGCCTCCGTAAAGGAGCGGTTTTTTCGTGGTATAACAAATTCGTGATATGACAAAAAAGACTTCCCTCTTCCAACTGGAACTCGCTCCAAAGCAACGATCACATGAGAAAACTATTCAGTCACCCGTGCGGGAGCAATGGCGAAAAAGAAGGAAACAAGGAACACGAGGAATCCTGCGGCAGTGGCAGGAAGCGTCCATCCTGAAACACGCAAAGCCTGTTGCTCCATCGTGATTGCGGGTGCTCGGGGCATGATTTTGAGGGCGGCCCCGCGCTGCCAAGAATACTCTTCGAGCTCACCATCTCGGCGTTGGGGGATAGGCTCGCCTTTGAGCTTGGCATAATTTTGCCTGCGGAGGAGACTTTTTCCGCTTTCTGGAAATCGTTTCACCTCATGAACGATGGTCCCGTCGCGGAGAAACTCATAACAATCGAATCGCCAAAGATCGCTTCGGACCTCACCGTTGCCCCAGGTTTCTGGCTGTTGAAGACGCTCATGGTTTGGAGTTTTGAGTGATTCGACGCCAAAGGGTGTTCGAGTGACCAATGCTAAACGAGGTTTAATTTCATCATTCTCAAGCTTCCTCTGAAACTCACGCATCGACATCCCGGCCCGATCGGCAAAAAAGGAAAGGGTTAGCCAGTCCTTTTGGCGTTCGTAAAGAGTGGGCAGGGGAACCAAAGGCGGAATGGCAACATCGAGTATGAGCTCTTCGTCTCCATAGCGTACACGCACAACATCACGGCCGTCTAGTGTCTCTTCGACAAGCTCAACGGTGCGTCCGGCAAAAGTAAACGAGGTCGAAGCAACTTGGATATACGCAAAGAGAGGATGGGCAGATTCTTTGTTGTAATCGGCGATGCGTCCAGCCAGTGCAATGCCTGCGACCACAATGGTGAGCAAGGAGAGGACACACAACCCCCACCAAATCCATCGGCCTTCTTTCGCCAACGGTATACTGTGTAGAGGTTGGACACGCTCAATGTCCATCATCTTGCGATTCTGCCGTTTTGGGATCGACATCAGAGAAGAGCCCGGGTGTCAAACCATACCGCGGGTGTGATGCGTTGGAATCGGAGATCGAAGTGCCGGTCGTAAATCCAAGCTGCTCGTAGAAATTACGCTCATCAAGCTCATCGCGCCCACTTGCGTGTGCACCGTAAAACTTTTTCCAGAAGCTCGCCTCATCACCCTTCTCACGATAATAGAGCAGTCCCGGTTTTTCTTCATTACCATGAAGCCTGGCGTAATAGACGATGTTCGAACCTCCGGTATTTACCTTGGGACTCAGAATGAGTGAAAACTTTTTATCTACCGGTGCTGCATTGAGCCCAACTCCGGTACCGCCAGCAACGATTGGAGGCGCCCTTTCAGGATCAACAAGGTGCCGCGACCCCAAGTCGATCATGGTAAAACCGAGAAACAGAGCAACGCAAAAGAGGCAAAAAAGCATGACGAAGGTATTGAGGACTTTGTCGTACTTGAGTTGCATAAAAAAGGCAGCAACAAGAATCGCCTTCACCGTTGCGATTGACATGGCCCCTGCGATATTGATCCATTTGGGCAGCGTAATCTCAAAAGCAGTTTCAGCCCACTGCTCAAGGTTATAAAACCCAACCGTCAATACGGTGAAAACGAGCAGAATCACAAGGATCGATATTTGCATCTTCCAATCGGCGACAAAATGCCCTTTGTGGGCCTCGTCATGTGGGTTGATCCCGTGTGGGTCGATTGGATCCCAGCCCAAATTGTTCGATGCGTTTGTGGTGTCTTGGCTCATGGCATGGTCTCGATGAGAATAAAATTGGAATGCAGTACGGCTTATCCAAAAGAGTCAATGAATCAGATACAAGAGGGGGAAAAGGAATATCCAGATAAGGTCAACAATGTGCCAGTAAAGCGCCGAGTTTTCGACGAGTGTGTACTGAGTTGGCCCATAGGCTTGGTATCGGTGTGCTCGCCAGAGGACAAATGCGAAAAGGAATGCGCCGATAATAACATGAAAAGCGTGAATTCCGGTGCCAATGTAGTAAAGCGACCACCAAAGTGGCTCATGAGGATCAGTTGCATAAGGATACGAGAAGAAGGTGCCCGGTGCTTTCCCCTCGGGAAGTTTGATGCCATATTCAAAGGTAAACTTGATTGCCACGAAAGCAATGGCACACAAAATGGTGATCAGGATATTGATTTTGAACCAGAACTGCTTATCAAGTTGGCAAAGACGAACAGCATTGGCAGCAGTCCACGAAGAAAAGAGCAGGATGGCAGTGTTGGCTGCGCCCATACGCCAATCGAGTGAGTGTGACCCGTTGGCCCATGCTTCTGGATAAAGCATCCGAAAGACTGCATACCCACAGAAGATGCCTGCAAAGAGCAAAACCTCGGTAGACAGGAAGAGCCACATCCCAAACTTGGCCGCGTCGAACTCCTCATCGCCGGATCGCCAATGGGATTGGTGTTTGGCGTTTCGCCAGTGCATGGGGCTCTTGAGGATGCGAGCCGGTACGCCTGAGGTATCTGTATCAATCATGGTCATTTCGTCAGTCCCTTTTCAACATCAGCATGTCGCGGGTTTGTTGAACATTTCGGCCCATTGCCAATCAGTGCTTGCCAGCATTTTCCGGAAGTGGATAATCCTTTGGATCCCAGTGCGGCGGGACGGTGGTTTCAAAATCATATGGGCCGTGCTTGAGGATTGGTTCTTTGTGAAAGTTGTGCTCGATCGGTGGTGACTCGGTCTCCCACTCGAGTGTGAGCCCGCCCCACGGATTTGCTGGCGCCTTATCACCTGAGAGCAACGATTGCACAAAGACAAAAAGATGGACGAGGAATCCAACGAGCAAGATGAGTGAACCTGCCGACGATATCTGGTGGAGTGTTTGGAACTCATCGACATAGTTGGCATATCGGCGAGGCATGCCTTGGGTGCCGAGGAAGAACTGGGTGAAGAAGGTAAGGTTGAATCCGATGAAGACAAGTGCTGCCCCGAGCATGGCACCTTTTTCAGAATACATCTTGCCAAACATCTTTGGCCACCAATGATGGAGCCCAGCCATGAATGCGATGACGGTGCCACCCATCATGGTATAGTGGAAGTGGGCGACGACATAGTACGAATCGTGGAGGTGGAGGTCCGTCGCCAGCGTTGCCAAGGGGAGCCCAGTGAGTCCACCAATAGAGAAGGTGAAGAGGAACATCAATCCGTAGGTCATTGCGGTATTGATAACGATCGAACCTTTGTAGAGTGTTGCCACCCAGTTGAACATCTTGATCGCTGTGGGAATGGCGACGAGGAAGGTCAGCCCTGAAAAGAGGATCGCTGCAAGCTCGCCCATCGCGGTGAAGATATGGTGCCCCCAGACAAGGAAGGACACGCCTGCGATGCCAAGCGACGAGAACGCGATGGCGCGATATCCAAAGATGTGCTTGCGAGCATTAACTGCTATGACTTCAGAAATAATGCCCATGCCAGGCAAGATCATCACATAAACCACCGGATGAGAGTAGAACCAGAAGAAATGCTGGTAGAGAACCGGATCCCCTCCGAGCGATGGATCGAAAATACCGATGTGCATCACGCGCTCAAAGATAAGCAGCAAGAGCGTAATCCCGACAACGGGTGTCGCAAGGACTTGGATAATCGCAGTGGCATAGAGCGCCCAAATCATCAGCGGCATATCGAACCAGCCCATACCCGGCGCGCGGAGTTTATGGACGGTGACGACAAAGTTGAGCCCGGTAAGGATCGATGAAAATCCAAGGATAAATGCGGCCATCACCATCAGCACAACCCGCCAATGATCAGCGTCGGTGGTGGTTGAATATGGGGTATAAAAGGTCCACCCGGTATCGACCCCTCCGAGGAGGATCGAGAGCACGCCGAAGAGGCACCCGACGACATAAATATACCAGCTCAAGAGGTTGAGTCTTGGGAAGGCGACATCTTTGGCACCGAGCATGATGGGCAAGAGGAAGTTACCCAAAGCTGCGGGAATGGCGGGGATGATGAACATAAAGACCATGATCGCACCGTGGAGTGTAAAGACTCGGTTGTAGATCTGTGATCCCGAGACACCTTCCCCAAACATGCCCCCCATGAGCTCTTTGAGACTCTCGCCAGTGGTAACCGTAACAGTTTCGATATCACCTGCCGCATTGACAAACTCGGTGGTCTGTGTGCGAATGGGGTCGAGGAGTTCATAGCGCACCCCAATGGCAGCCATCCCTCCGAGGAAAAACATAAAGAGGACTGCGACAAGATACATCACACCTATCTTTTTGTGATCGACAGTGGTTGACCACTGCCAAATCCTCGCCATCATCCCCGGAGGACCGTCGAAATATGATCCCTCATCGTGATGATGTCCAGCATTTGCTTCAAGCGTACTCATGAATCACTCCCGGCTTCTGTATCTGAGCCTGCTTCCTCGGCATCCCCAGCGTCCTGACCGGCGTTCGGATTACGGTCCGAGAGCGACTGGATGAAAACGATAAGGTTATCGATGTCTTCTTCTGATAGCTGACCTTGGTAGCTTGGCATCGCAGGTGCAAAGCCCTTGACGATTTTGGCGTTCGGATCAAGAATAGATTCGCGATAGTAGTTCGCATCGCGTATCACGCTTGATCCATCCTCAAGGAGCGCGTCATACCCAAAACCAAACTCTCCATCGGCATTTTTGAATGAGTTCCATGCAGGCCCGACCAGCCGTGTGCCATCCGTTTCGTGGCAAGTCTTGCAAAGTTGGGTCCAAATCTTTATACCGGCGTCAATCGGTGAAAGCTTGACACTCCAGTCGGCCATTTTCTGATCATAAACTTCCTGTGGCACAATGCGAATCGTCGCCGCCATGCGTGAGTGATCGTCGCCACAATATTCAGCACAAAAAACCCACATATCACGCCCAGGCATCACTTCACCCGTCTCCCGATGAACATAAGTATCACCAGGAGTCAGAATTGGCGTGCGAAATCCAAAACCGGTATAACGATTAGGAATGACATCCATCTTGGTGCGATATTCTGGAATCCAGAAGGCATGGATGACATCAGTGGACATCATGCGAAGTTTGACATCGGTGTTCTCGGGAAGATAGAAAATCGGATACTGCTTACCCTCGATAACTGTATGGTTTTCGTTATCAACAACCCGCGAGAGTGCTTGAGTTTCTGGTGAAGTGGCTCCATTGGGATAAGTTGCAATCCACGACCACTTTGATCCTTGAATTTTAAGTTCCATGGCATTGTCTGGAGAAACAACCTTGGATGTGTATCCCTGAAAACCGAGGACAAACATAACGATCAGACTCGATGACGGAACCACTGTCCAGAAGATTTCCAGAAGCAGATTGTGGTGTGGGCTTGGCTGTGCAGGAACACCTGGGCGTCGGCGATATTTGATGGTAAAGTAAACCATCAGTCCCATGAGTAGTACGAAAAAGAAGATCGAAAACCAGGTAATCATCAAGAAAAGCCCATCGGACCACGCCGCCGCTTCGGAAGGGGCCGGAGTCTCGCCGAAAATGAGCTTCTGGAGGATATCTGGTTGTGCGCTTGCAAGCGTTTGCATCATGACACATGACCTGTCTGTGCTCGGGCACACGAGCCCGAGGAGGTGTTCGATGAATGTGAATCGTTGTCGTCTGCGCCGGTGTCGATGGATCCATTGGACATGGTGTTGGCCAAATAAAACTTTCGACGGACGCGTTCGCCCATAAACAATATGGTAAGCCCGATGATCATGAAGGCGAGCGTCAACAGCGCCCCCACTTGCATTACGCGAATTGCCTGAATCGAATATTCCCCGGCCAGCGGATCAAATCGATAACAGAAATGCAAAAGTCGATCACCCAAACTGGCTGCGATCTTGCCCTGTGATGCATCGAGCAAAGTAAGTTTGATTTCCTGTGCCGGGTAATCAAAACCATACATGTATCGGGTGACTTTACCCTTTGGAGAAAGCACCATCAATGAAATTGGGTGGGAGAAATCACCATTATCAAGCGGATTGAATCCAAACCCAACCGCATTGACCAAACGCTTGATATTGAGTGCATCGCCAGTGTGAAACGCAACCCCGGCAAGCGCTTCAGGTGTCTCCCCACGATTATATTCGCCGAGAAAGTTTGTCCGTTCGCCCATCGCCATCGCGGTCGTTTCGGTATGATCAAAGCTCACGACCAGTACTTTAAAATCATCACCAGCAGCATAATCGAGTTTGTTAAGCGATGCTGCAAGTTGTGAGAGCACCACTGGGCAAACCACTGGACATTGGTAGTAAACCAAGGCAAGAATCACGGGAGTTTCGCCATCGAAATAGGTGCCCAACTCGATTTGCTGCCCTTGGGCATTGGTAAAGACCGCATCAAGAGGAACATGGTTTCCCAACTGCTCGGTGACCTCGACGCCGTTGAGTTCTTGAACCTCCGAACGATCGAGCAAACGCTGGGCGTAGGCACCCGATGCGATTGAAAGCACGCTCGCCAAGGCGAGGATCAGGAATCGCTTGTGCATCGGGTTGGAGCTCGTAATGAAATTCATGCTTCTCAGTTGTTTGTATACTCGGCAATAATGTCCTCAACGGCCCCTTCGACGGGTTCTTTGATTGACGCAAGTTCTGCTTCTCGATAGGCCGAAGCAGCAGCGGCCCCTTCGGTATTCTCATTAATCATGGAGCGATAATTGCTCATGTAATTCTGGAAATAGACGACCAGCACACCAATCACAATCAGAACGCCAAGTGTCATTCCAATAAATGTAAGCCCGAGTGCCTTCGCACTTGCTTGGGCAGTATGTTCTTCCTGAGGTACACCTTCCTCTGCCGAATGCTGGTGCCATTGATCGTGTCCGTTGTGTCCATCAGCGCTCATCGCTGTACCCTCCCGGGTTGGTCATCGAAATCATTCCCGATGACAGTGTTCTGTGTTGGCAATCGCGTATGCGATCGTATCTTCATATACAATTTCGAGCCCTTCGCTTTCATACATGGGCCTATACATAATTTTTGTGCTTGAGTGACTCGTGAAGCATTGGATCCTTGAGTGGAAGCAAAGGGCTCTTGGAAATCCTAAGGGCAACGAGCCCGGCAAAGATACCCAACACGCCAACAATCCCGGCGATATCAAGCCAAATCATCGCAAGTCCCGGATCTGCCTTGGGCGTATTCATGTAGACCATCGGGCGAATAATCCAGACCATATCAAGGATGACCATGATCATCATGTAAACGCTCATCCCACACAAAAGCATGGTTCGGCGTTTCGTCTTACGCCAGATCAAAAGCAGGAATGGAATCCCAAAGTGTCCCATGGTCATCACCACAAAGAGCCATTGCCATCCGTGTTGCTGACGATTGGTATACCATGCCGTCTCTTCCGGAATATTGGCGTACCAGATCAGAAAATACTGTGAGAAAGCGACATAGGCCCAGAAGACAACAAAGGCAAAGACAAGCTTGCCCAGATCATGAAAATGCTCTTGAGTCACAAGCCCATCGAGTTTACCCGCTCGACGGAGTATCGTGGCCACGATCGCCACCGCCGAAGCCGAAGCCAAAGCACACGAGGCAAAATAGTACACACCCCACATCGTTGAAAAGAATCGGTAATCGAGTGACATGAGGAAGTCGAAAGAAGCGAAAGCGGTTGAAAGTGCGAAGAGCGGAATACCTGCACCCGAAAGGAACCGGGCTTTGCGTCCCAGCATCCGGTCACCAGTCTCATCGTTCTTGCACGACCAACTCAGCAAGACCCTTGCGATACCGACCCAAATAATCGCATAGACAAGAACCCGGATGACAAAGAAGTTGGCGTTGAGATAAGGCGACTTGACTTTGAGCAGATGATTGTATTCTTCACCTGTATATCCAATCCACTGCAACAGCACACCGCCTTGGGAAAGCTCGATCCCAACGACGACCATCATCATGGCAACCGGAACCCAGACCAACGAAGCAATGTTCTCAAATTGCCTGCGAAGGGTAATGGCCCAACTGGCGTTGAGTGAATGAAAAACCATCACCCAAAACAATGAGCCGATCGAAATCGCCAACGCGGTAAACACCCCGACTTCAAACGCACCCAGTGCATGACGAAGATCAACTGAAAAGGCACTAATCGCTGTAACCAGAAGCCCGAGAACACCAATCCCGAGTAGAGGTATCGCAAATTTCTTGGCATCATCACGCGAAAGCGTTGTGTTATCCTCGCTCATTCGCGGATCTTTGGCTATTCGATCCAGGCGTGCCTGCCATTGGTCCTCCGAAAGCCCGGTTGAATCCGGAGCAGGATGGTTTGGATGCTTGGTCGCAATCTGGGTCATTTTCTTCCACCCCCGTTATCTGTGCTGGCGATTGCCTGATTCTTTTCAGAATCCTGCCCTTTAGAATCCCACCCAGGTGTTTCATTCACTCGTCCAAGCCGGCGCCCCTTGGCATCAAATGCTCTTTGAAGTGTGCGAATATAACTCACAATCGCCCATGCGTCCTGTTCATCGATTGCATGCTTATAGGAAGGCATCCGGTTTGATCCGTCGGGCGCCCACAAACCATCACGAATGATGTGAAAAAGGTACCCGTCGGCTCCAAACTCCCCTGAACGATCACGATACTTATTGTCAAGCAGGTTCACCGGGCGAACATTCATCATGCGCCCGACGAGTCCGGAGTCATTACCCAACCCGTCATATCCGTGACAAGCTGCGCAGTAGATGTTATACCGTTCCATACCTCGCATAATGAGCTCTTTGTTAACCTCAACAGGCATCCACTCAACATATGCAGGAGGGTCTTGGTCCGTCGAACCTGCGACAAGCCCAAAGTAGTAAGTCTTATCAGCTTTGAGCATATCATCGCGGTCTTTGTTCTTCATTTCAACCCATTGGCCTGCCCCTTGAGGAATCAATCCATCCGAGCCAAACGCGACAGTACCTTCGACAGGCAAACGCTGGGAATGCCCATCCTCGAAGAACTTGGACTCGCTCTGTGCTTTGAATTTGGGTTGATAGTCCATATCGGGGAAAAACTGGCGTGGTGGAGCATCGGTGCGATCCCCTCGACACCCGCCCATAAAAGTTATTGTCGAACCAAGTACAATAATCCCGAACGCACCATTGAGTGCCCATCGAGTCATCGTCTTGGTTGTGTTGCCTTTTGGGATCATGTTGAATCCTATTGGTCTCTATGGTGAACGATTGGTGATCGTCTCTGGCCTGAATCTGGTTTGATTAGTTCACATCCTCGATAAGCGTGATGTCGGTGCCGCCGATATCCTCGAGTAATTTCTTGGTTTTCTCGGGATCAAAGTTTGGATCCGTCGCTTCAATAGCGATAAAGAATCGATCGTTCCCCACTCGGTAGAACCGCTCATGGGAAAAGAGTGGATGGTGAAATCGAGGCAACCCATTGAGTGCGAGCATTCCGAAGATACACATAAATGCGGTGAACAACACCGCCAGTTCGAACATCACCGGCACAAAGGGCTGCCAAGCTTCGAAAGGTTTGCCTTGAACAACAGTTGGATACAACCAGTCGGTCGTCCCCCACTGCAAGAGGATCGCGATGCATAAGCCTGTCACTGCTGCCCCACCGGCCATCAATGGAAGTTTGGTCGTCTTAATCCCCATGGCCTCCTCCATGTCATGAATCGGGAAAGGTGTGTGGACATCCCACTTGGAATATCCCGCATCGCGCACCTTCTTCGCCGCCTTGAAGACCTTTGGAGTCTCGTCAAATTCGGCCACGATCCCAAAGACCGGGTTGCCCGATTCGGTCACAAACTTGGGCGCAGGCTTGCGAAGAAACATCGGGAAATAGTCAGCACCGAATGTTTTTGCATCGTCAATCAATTTTTTCATATCCATACCATCGGCCCCTTCTCAGTGGTGGTCATCTGTATGCGATTGAGGCATCACAATCTTGACCTCGGACAACGCAAATATCGGGAGGAACTTGAGGAACAACAAGAACAGCGTCAGGAAAATACCGCACGACCCAACAAAGGTCAAAATATCGACCCAAGTTGGGAAGAACATGTGCCATTCACCGGGCAAGAACGCACGGTGGATCGAAGTAACAATAATCACAAACCGCTCGAACCACATGCCAACAGTCACCGCTGAGGCAACGATCCAAATAACCAGTGGGTTCTGACGCATCCTCCGGAACCAGAAAAGTTGAGGGAAGAGCACATTGCAGATAATCATCGTCCAATACGCCCACCAATATGGTGCCTTGGCGGGATTAACACGGTTGTTGGCAAAGGCTGCGAACTCGAACTCATTGGCACCATACCAAGCAATGAAGAACTCCATTGAATAGGCAAACCCGACCATCGTACCCGTAAGCAGCAGAATCTTGGCCATGTTTTCGAGATGGCGCAAGGTGAGCAAGTCAGAAAAATTGGGCAGGAACATCCGTAATGGAATCAAAAGCCAAAGAACCATGGCAAACCCGCCGAAGACCGCACCAGCGACAAAATAAGGCGGGAAGATCGTCGTGTGCCAACCCGGAATAATCGAGGTCGCAAAGTCAAACGAAACAATCGAATGCACCGAAAGAACCAAAGGCGTCGAAATGCCCGCAAGCATCAGATAGGCCTTTTCATACCGATGCCAATGTCGCGATGAGAATCGCCATCCCAGCGCCATGATGCCATAGATCAACACCCGAATCTGGTCGGGCTTGGGCATGAAGTGTAATGGCAGCCCATCACCCAAAGGCATGGGCATCTTGAATCCCCGTGAAACACCCTTGTGCAGACGAAGTGCTGCCCGATCTCGCAGCGTGGCAACATCGGGGATCATCCCCATGTACCAGAACAACAACGAAACCGTCGCATAGGTCGAAACCGCAAACACATCCCAGAGCAACGGCGAGCGAAAGTTGGGCCAAATGCCATTGGCATTGGGCACCGGTGCCAAAAACCATGCAAACCACACGCGACCAATATGAATACCCGGAAAAATACCGGCGCAAATCACGGCGAAAATCGTCATCGCTTCGGCAGCACGGTTCACTGCAGTTCGCCAGTTTTGCTTGAGCAGACACAAAATCGCCGAAATCAGCGTCCCGGCGTGACCAATTCCAATCCAGAACACAAAGTTGGTGATGTCCCACGCCCAGTCGACCTGGTTGTTGAGCCCCCAAACCCCAACACCAGTAATGATCAGATACAAGATCATCCCGGTACCCAACGCCGCGATTGACGAAGTAATGGTAAAGGCGGTAAGCCAAATCTTGGGGATCGGCGCCTCGGCATAACCACAGACGATATTGGTCACATCATCGAAAGATCGTTCTCCAAGCACCAATGGTGCGCGAAGAGCAGGGTCTTCCGACAAAGTACCGTCGTCCTTGGTACCCGGGATAATCGGCACCCGGCGAGCGACAGGCTGCACCGAGGTAACGCCCGAAGCTTGAAGTGCGATGGTCTGGTCAGGATGCATATCACTCATTGCTGTATCAACTCCGCTGACTGATGCGTGAACTCCGATGAATACTGATAAAGAGAATCTCTCATGAGAGCACCTTCAGACTCATCGAATATCCCTGATCAAAGTACTGTTTGGCGCGGTCGATGTATGCCGAGCCGTGAGTTTCACCGGCCGCTTTATCGTGTTCTTTTTCTTTCTCATGATCGCCCCCGTGCGAATAATGCCCCAAAGGATCGGACTCGACCGGACGAATCGCTGGGTTTGGATTTCGCACACGCATCATGTAAGTCGTACGCGGGCGAGTGTTGAGATACCCCAAAAGCAGGTAGCTCCGCCCGGATTCTTTTTCATCTGCAACGCGCGAGCCCGGATCGAGGATATCCCCGAAGCTGATCGCATCGCTTGGGCACGCCTGCTGACAGGCAACATTGAAGAAACCGTCAGGGATCGGGCCAACCTGGTTTTCATCCTTCCAGATGCCTTTGATTTTGACTTCCTGGCGGGCCCGGTGGATGCGTTGGATACAAAACGAACATTTTTCCATCACACCGCGAGAACGGATCGTGACATCAGGGTTGAACTGCATCTTTGAAATCTCGTCAAGTTTCTTGCGAAGACGAGGCGGGATGAAGTTCTGATTGAATGTCCGATCTTTGCCGATGGTCTCTTCGAATTTCTTATCGACAGCGACGGAGGTATAGGTCGGGTTGAGCCCGCCATTGAACTTGACAACCCCATAGTCGAAGAAGTTAAACCGCCGCACCTTGTACGGACAGTTATTGGCACAGTAGCGTGTCCCGATACACCGGTTATATGCCATGTCGTTGGTGCCCTCGTCGCCGTGGACGGTCGCGTTAACCGGGCAGACGGTTTCGCATGGTGCGTTTTCGCAGTGCACACAAGCGACGGGCTGAATGAGCATCTCGTCTGGATTGTTGAGGTCCTCGCCGACGAAATAGCGGTCCATACGGATCCACTGCATCTCGCGTCCCTTGGCGACCTCGGACTTGCCGACGATCGGAATGTTGTTCTCACTCTGACACGCAACGGTACACACATTGCATCCCATGCACGCGTTCATATCAATCGACATCCCCCACTGCGGGCCCTGAGCATACCGAGGCGGCATCTCGCGATTGAGTGCTGTGTCCTCGTGCAGGTTGCTCGGATCGGCATCTTCGTACGAATCATTGAGCGGATTCTTGTAGATCCCGATATTGGGAGGTGTATGACTCAGCTCGCCAATGCGCTCGGCAATGTTGAGCGCGGTGCTCTCTTGTCCGTAGATACCGTCGGGATATTCTTTTTTCTTGTCGCCATACTTATCCCACCATTTTTTATCCATCGCCCGGACAATGGTTTCGCGTCCTTCGAGCGACCAATGATTCTGGGTCGAAGCAATGGTGTAGGTTCCACCAGCCTTTTTGACGCTTGCTCCGCGGGTGGTCATGCCACCGGCTGCGGGTTTGATCGCGTAGGTGTTGTGCCCGACGCTGTACCCAACCTTGCCGACGATTTCTCGTCCATAGCCGAGCTTGACACCAAGAGTGTTATCCGCCATCCCCGGCAAGATCCATGCAGCACCAGTCATCGTCTGGCCATTGAGCGTCACGGTAATGAGTTGTGCCTGAGGCATCTGCTGTTTGGTATACGGGTCGAACTCGTCCTGCCACGAACTCTCCGGGAGCACACCCAAGGCCTTGGCGGTGTTGGGGCTCATCAAAATCGGGTTATCCCAAACGACTGATGGGCCAAAGTCTGGAAGTTCTTGGAGCCACCCATTGTTGGCGTTCTGCCCGTTGTTATAGTTCGAGGTGTAGAAAACGACATCCATCGAACCTTGCCCTGGTGCTTGGTTGACTCCCTTGCGAGCAACTGCCATGAGCACGCTGCTCATCTTGACACTACCCGCTGGATTCGTATTCTGCGGAGCCTGCATCCCGTCGTGCAATGCACGCCTCCACGAACGATTGAAACCATCTGAATCAATCGAACTGTTGCTTGCCTTCGCCCATGAATCACGCACAATCGAGTACCCATCACGGTGCTCGAATCCTCCGAGCATCGCCAAGAGCTCAATATCCGAATGCGCCGGCTCATACAACGGTGCAATCATCGGCTGAACAACCGACATCGTGCCATCAACACTGGCCACATCACCCCAAGATTCAAGGTAGTGCGTGCCGTTGAGCGACCAAGTCGAGACATGCTCAGTCTCAGACATTCCCACGCTCAGCGTAATGGTGTGCTTGGCCTTGCCAAAGGCCGATGCAAAATCAAACGAACCCGGCGCGTCATAGACCGGGTTGCAATCAATCGTCACCAAGGTATCAACCCGTCCAGCGTTGAGTTGGTCGGTTAACAGTGCAAGTTCGTCATTGGCATTGCCCGAGAGTTCAGGAGCCATGCGGTACACCGAAATTTGCTGCCCCATCGCATCGAGTGCTGAATTCATCGCCATGCACAGCGCCCAGCTCTCTGCCGAGAGATCATCGCCAGGCACCACAACCGCGTGCTCGCGATGATCGACCAAATCCTTGGCGATCTCAGCGATGTCCTTGTCACTCATGCCCAAAACGGCAGCGTCTGGAAGTCCCGTCGCATTCACACCCACGAGCGCAAAAACCGCCTTGGCCAATGCCACGGTAAAATTATGCATCTCCGATGGTGAAACACGGAAGCGGTGATCCGCCAGCGAACCCGCAGCTGTTGGTTTGGACTCAACTGCGTATAAACGCGACATTGAATCGCCCGCTCTGAGCACCTTGCGGGTCGAAGCGAGCGTTCTTGCGTTTTTGAGTGCCTCTGGGGCGTCGGTCATGAAGTTCGAGTCGATCGACACGATACATTTCGCCCCAGTAAAGTCATAGCTGACTGCACTTGGCAAGCCGAATGCGATTTTTGAACCTTCGATCATGCCGCGTGATTCGGCGGGGTTCCAGTGGACGAAGGTAGCCTTGGACCATCGTGCTTTGATCGCATCGATCAGCCGCTGGCGGGTCGGACTTGATTTTTTCTCGACGATAAATGCCAATCCCTGCCCACCATTGGCGTCAAACTTGGCAAAATGTGCTTCTTGCCAAACATTGAAATCATCCCAAGTCGCATCAAGTTTGCCACGAGTCGGATTGTTGTAAACCGGAAACTTGAGTCGATCCGGGTCATACAACCCGAGCACACTGGCTTGGGCATAGGCACTGGTCTTGCCCTGGTTATTCGGATGTAGTGGATTGCCTTCAACCTTGGTCGGACGCCCGGTATGGGTTTCGATGAGCAGCCCCTCAACCCCACCACCGGGCAATGCCAATGCAGTGCTGTAATAGAGCGCATTGCCCGGAATGATATCTTCGGGCACATGCTTTGAGTAAGCGAGGATTTTACGGTCCGGGCGTCGGCACCCGGGCATCGTCGCAACACCTGCGATGGCAAAACCAGCGCCCATAATCTTGACAAAGTTTCGGCGTGTGGAATCACCGAGCATCGAAGCGCCTTTGGGGAACTCACGATGAACAAACTCAGTGAACTCTTTGGTGCCGATGTATTCTTCGAGCGAGCGCCAGTATTTCTTGCCGCTGACCTGACCAAGGGAGGCAACTTCTGCTGCAGGCTTGATCGGAGTCTCGTTTGCTTCCTTCGTTGAAGGACATTGATCGAGGTTGCTCATGGTATCGTCTCTTGGATCACACATCGGAATGTGTGTCGGGTACTCAAACTCTTCTTAGTAGTGGCACGCTGCACAATGCAAAGGCGGATTCCGCAAAAGCGTCTGGGTCAACTCATCAGGAGTCATCCCTTCATGCACCCGCTCCTCAACGGGTTTGCCGAACCACTCGGTTTCCACCCAAAACAAATCCGTCACCTTGTTCTTGGGAACAAGATTCTTTTCAGGATTGCGGTGACAATCGAGGCACCACCCCATCGAAAGTGACTCGGCCTGGGCAACAACAGGCATTGCCTGAATTTGCCCATGACAAGAGAAACAGCTCACGCCCGCATTGATATGCGCATCGTGTGGAAAACTGGCATAGTCAGGAACAACATGAACATTGCGCCATTCGATGGGCTTGTCTTGGTCGTAGGCATCACGGATGAACTGCACCTTCTCATCAGTCGCCGAGGCAATCTCAACATTAAGCTTGTTCTCCGCATGGCATCCCATACAAGTCGCAACGGGAGGAATATTGGCATGCCAAGAATCTTCGACATTCGTATGGCAATATCGACAATCAAGACCGAGCTTGCCTGCATGAATTTGGTGATTAAAACCAGTATCCGGCTGAGCAGGCATGTACCCAACTTCAAAAAACTTGGGCGTTGCGTAGTACCAAATGCCAGCAATAACAAAAATGACAACACTGTGCACGACTATGAACAAAAAAGTCGGCAACGAGTTCATCCATTTGGGAAAGATGGGTTTCAAGTCGAATACTCCACCGCATGAGGAAAGAGATACAGAGTATGGGGACCAAAACAGCACAGACCAAATTCTGATCCGTGCCAACAAGTGAGCCAAGCCTAGCATCCTTCATCCCACGATGCCGTGCGGCCTCGCCGAAATTTTATCCGTTTTCACACGCACCATACGCGACAAAAACGCACACACCGGAAATACTCTTGCGAGCCAGTATCAATTGGATATGTCAAATAGGCCAAGAAAGACCCAAAGCATGACCACTCAAGAACTTCCAGATAAAGGACCTTCTGATACTTTTTTTGGCAAAATTGGGGGGCCGGCGGTCACAATCGGATTTGCCGCTGCTGTAATGATGTGGATGATCGCATGGTTCTTGCACATGCCTGGGGTCCATGTGCCACCCGCCATTGCCATTCCTGTTCTCCTCATCCCCCTCTTGGCCATCGGAATGCTTTGGCTCCCCCGTATCGCTCCGGAAAATCGAATCAAAACCGGCGTACTCGCTGGACTCATCGCCGGACTCATCAACCTTCTGATTCTGGGCTCGAACATCGTTGTTCAACCTGAGAGCACCGCCGAGATGCCCGAACATGCCAATACCTTGGCTCCCAATGCTGCAATCGTGGTGATCGGCTCGCTCATCCTCTCGATGATCGTTGGCATGATTGCCGGCGTCATCGCCCGCAAACACTCACCCGTAACCATCACACCAACAACGACTTGGCGATCACGGTTCGCATGGATCACCGCATTGACCTATTTGCCTTTGATTGCGGTCGGTGGCGCCGTCACCAGCACGGACTCAGGGCTCGCAGTTCCTGATGCCATCACGACTTATGGCGCCATCTCCATCCTTTTCCCCCTCGAACTCATGGCCGAACCTCGGATTTTCCTCGAACATTCCCATCGACTCTTCGGCACCCTCGCCGGGCTCACCACACTTGTGCTCATGATCCGCATCTTGACTGGCGAACCCCGAAAACTCCCCAAGGTACTCGCCGTCGCTTTGTTCCTGGCCGTTTCCCTTCAGGGATACTGGGGAATTATTCGTGTCGCAGAAGAAAGCACCTTCTTCGCAATTCTCCACGGCATCTTCGCCCAAATCGTCTTTGCAGGCGCTTTATCCACAGCGATCATTCTTTCGGACGCTTGGACGAGCGCCAATCCGGTCCCAGAAACGCTCGCTGCGGCCAAGCGTGCCCGCACCGCGATGATGTTGACCTTCATCGCTCTGGTCATCCAACTGGGTTTGGGTGCAGTAACTCGCCACCTCAACTCCGGACATGCGATGATGGCCCACATGGGTTTTTCCTTTATCGCCATGATGCTCGTCATCATTGGGGGCGCCCTGTGTATCCGCACTGGAAAGGCCCATCCATCGGCCCGACCTGTCCGCCCATTTGGAAGCATCCTGCATGGATTGGTCGTGCTTCAGTTTACGATCGGATTTGCTGTCTTGGGAATGGCATGGGAAGGTGATGATGCCCCGGCATTGCCCACGGCTGAGAATCTTGCTGATGCCCCTCCGATCGAAACTTCCGCTGCTTTGATCACCACCGCACACCACATCATCGGTGCCTTGCTCCTTGCTGCAGCTGCCGGGGCATTGGTCTGGACTTTTCGACTCGCATCAAAACGGCAAATCCGGTAATCTGAAGCGACACAACCCCAAAGACCCACCGGCCGGCAAGCATCATCGGAAACTGAATGGGAGACTGGCAGCCGGTTTGATGGCCGATCGTGTGCAATCACCCAGATGCTGGTGCGTTGTGGTTGTATGAAAGGGGCCCATCGTGGTCCATGGGGAGATCGTTATGCCCGGAGCGCACATCAACTCGACTCAACTCAGCCGCATTGAAACCTCGCTCTTGCCAATCCGAGAAAAGGATTTCGGATATCCTCAGGCAAGGCACCTGCTCTTGCGCGCAGGGTTCGGAGGCACCGACGAACAAATCCGTACACTCGCCCGGTGGGGACCCAAAGCCGCGGTCGACCATCTACTCGACTACACCGACATCCCTGCCCAGGCGGACCCTCCCGATGCGTTTGATTCCAATATCATCCGCCCGCGATCGCAGGCCGAGCAACGCGAGATTCGACGCGCCCGCCAAAACGGCGACGAAGACACCCTCGCCCGATTCCGAACCATGCGACAACAAGCTCAACGCGCCGACCGCAATCAGATGCGCCAAATTCAACGCTGGTGGATCACCCGGATGATCCAAACCCCTCGCCCGTTTGAAGAAAAAATGACCCTCTTCTGGCACGGGCATTTCGCGACAAGTTACCGAACAATCGAAGATTCTTACCACATGTACGCCCAGAACCGGATGTTCCGCCACTACGCAATCGGCAACTTCGCCGATCTGCTCCGCGGGATCATCCGTGACCCGGCCATGCTCAGATACCTCAACAACAACCAAAACCGCAAATCAAGCCCAAACGAAAACCTCGCCCGTGAACTCATGGAGCTCTTCTCATTGGGCGAGGGCAACTATACCGAACGGGATATCAAAGACGGCGCCAAAGCACTCACCGGCTTCACCTACCAAGACGACGCCTTCTTCTACAACAAAAACAACCATGACAATACCATCAAGCACATTCTGGGTGTCACCGGCAACCTCGATGCCGACGGGTTTGTCAATGCAATCCTTCGTTCACAGGCCTGCGCTCCGTTCATCTGCGCCAAACTCTACAAGTTCTTCGTTGCCGACATCCCCACCGATGTCAAAGCCCTCAAGGGCCCCACCCGCACCGTGGTCCGCAAAATGAGCATCATGCTCCAACAGCATCACTACGAACTCAAGCCAATCCTCCGCAGGCTCTTTTTGAGTCGACACTTTTACGATCCATCGGTCATGGGCACCAAAATCAAAAGCCCCGCCGAGCTTGTTGTCGGGTCGATTCGCTCGCTCAATGCCCCGCCTCGCAACATGAGTATCATCGCCGACGCGATGGACAAAATGGGGCAGAGCGTGTTCATGCCTCCGAGTGTCAAAGGATGGGACGGAGGGCGATCGTGGATCAACACCTCAACCCTATTTGTCCGCCAGAACACCTTGGTCTACTTGCTTACAGGACGCCAAGCCAATCGGAACTTTGTCGAACGCACCAACTACGACCCCACCGGGCTTGTCGCCTCAATGAATGATCCCAGACTCGATCGCAATCCACCGTCCGAACTCATTGCCAACGAGTTGCTCGACCTGGCGCTCGGGCACCGCCCTGCCGGTGCTGCCCAAAGCCTTGTCGAAGCCGCCCACAAGGTCGATCAACCCAACACCGCCAAGGGCATCACCACCATGCTCACACTCATCACCTCGATGCCCGAATACCAACTTTGCTGATGATATGCCGATGGAGATCCCCCAATGAACCTGCACAATGACCCAGACGGCGTCCACGCCTACACACGCCGAGCATTTCTCCAATCCTCCACCATCCTCGCCTCGGCTGCCTTTACTGTCCCCGCGTTCATCCAGTCCTCGGCCTTTGCGTTCCCAAAACCAGAGACAGGACTCGCATCCATTCCCGGCGTCAATGAAGACAACATCCTCATCATCATCCAACTCTCCGGCGGCAACGACGGGCTCAACACCGTCATCCCTTACCGAGATGACACCTACCACCGACTGCGCCCAACATTGGCGGTCAATGTCGATAACCTGCTCATCCTCGACAAAAAAATAGACCTCGCCCTCAACGGCGCGATGACCGGCATCCGTGAACTTTTCGATCAAGGACAATGCGCCATCATCCAAGGCGTTGGGTATCCAAACCCAAACCGCTCACACTTCACCTCCACCGATATCTGGCACACCGCCGAAATCTCAGGCACCGGTGACGGGTGGATCGGGCGATACATCGACGCCCAATGCTGTGGCTACGACAAAGGGCAAAGCGGACAACCCGACGGCTCGCACACACTCGAACCGCCCATCGCCATCGGACGCGAAGCACCATTGGCCCTCTCAGGACGGCACATGATGCCTGTTGCCTTTGAATCGCCCGGTCTCTTTGAATGGGCCGGGGGCAAGTTCTCCAAGGAAATCATCGAGCATCATCAGCAACTCACCGACATGAGCCATGAACACGCCAACGATGATTCAAACCACAACTTTCTCATGCGCACCGCGATGGACGCACGGGTTTCCTCGGCAACCATCCGCAAAGCCGTCGCGGCCAAACCTTTGGTCCAGTACCCAGGATCAAGCCTTGCCAAACAACTCAGCATGATCGGCTCGATGATCCGCGCGGGTATGAAGACTCGCGTCTACTACGCTTCGCTCGGCGGATTCGACACCCACGCCAACCAAGCCGGCGGACACACCCGACTTCTCCGCCAGTTCTCCGATGCCATCGCCGCCTTCCAGAAAGATATGACTGCCCAGGGCAACGCCGATCGCGTCACCACCATGTGCTTTAGTGAGTTCGGCAGGCGCGTGGGACAAAACGCATCCAACGGAACTGACCACGGCACGGCAGCCCCCGTGTTCATGTTTGGCCCCAAAGTCCAAGGCGGGTTCCATTCACGCCATCCATCGCTGACGAATCTCGACAATGGCGACCTCAAATACACCGCAGACTTCCGAAGCGTGTACGCCGAGGTGCTTGATAAATGGATGAGCGCCAAGAGCCGCAATGTGCTCGGTGCGAGTTTCAAGCACCTGCGCGTGCTCAATGTGTAAACCTACAAAGACCGTGCCCTCACGGTCGCGGCTCGTTGGGATTCAGTCTTTGGTGAGCAAGGCTGGATCAATGTCCGCTGGTGTAAGCCCCACATCGCCAAGCACAATCCGATGTCCACACTCAGGACAGATGACTACCGGCATGTCAGCATCTTCGATCAGCGAAAGCCCCATGAGCGAGTACCCGCAGGCACCACACTTGATGCCTGAGATCTGTTTGCGGATACACCGATTGAG
Organism: Phycisphaerales bacterium; assembly: GCA_026982335.1. GTDB lineage: Bacteria > Planctomycetota > Phycisphaerae > Phycisphaerales > UBA1924 > UBA1924. The sequence goes on along the minus strand of JALSHH010000002.1, from coordinate 10,506 downwards.
CCAGCGATCGCGCACGAGGAGCATACAAAATACGGGGCACCAGACATATCCGGTAATTCGGAGTAATACCAGCAAGTTCTCGCCAGTGTCGTCCAAGTCATCGAAGATACCTAAATTATACCAATCTCGAAGGTAGTACACAATCGCGTCAATGTTGAACAGGAGTCCCCGCCACACGGCAAGTCCAACGGGTATGGCAAAGATCACAAAAATTGCACCTATCCAGAAATTCTTAGCCCGCTGCGCATACCGAATATACTGCTGGCATGTTTTGTCGTCAAACTGATCCAATTCCGGAAACGCACGCCAGATTTTTCGGGTCAAGATTCTCAAGGCGATTCCTCGTACACCGAATCGAGCCGAACCTCGACCACCATCGGATTCGAAACTTGCAAATCAGGATCAGGAATCCGGAGCCCGAACTCAATGGGCCTCAACGCACGCCCCTCGGCATCGACAATCTTGTTTCCAAGGAGCATCGGCTCGCTGGTCGTTGCATAAAAGAAAAAACCATGAGCATCGGCATGTGACATCTCCAGCGTCACAAAACCTGCTTCACCAATGACCATCTCTTGTGCGAGCACTTCGAGTGATTGATCATCGACGAACACAAGCATTGCCGATTCGACCTCTTCACCGAAAGCTGAAGCAGGAATCTTCACCATCACCCCACCGGGCCAATCGATCGGGTTGATCGCATATCCGTTGCGCCTCGCTTTGAGGGCGGCAGCCACTCGATCAGGATTGCGCCCGGCGAGCCATTGCCCCAGGGCGTTGGCGTTACCAGTATCACCGGCCCCCGCGCCATAGGGCACTGCATCGGCCATCAGGCGATCCTTATCGAGCGAATAGAAAATCCACGAGATCAATGAACTCACAATCACAATCGGAAGCACCAGCCAAATCGTCAGATAGATATTTTTCTTCTTCACACCCGATCATACGGCCAAACCCGGTCGCACAGGCGTCCAGCCTGTGGTGAGTTTTTATACCTGATCCATAAAACACAATAAAAAACATAGGCCCAAAGCCTGTGCCACTTGGGGAAGATTGGTGATAACGAAGATTGGCGATGAAGATTCCAGAATCGGGTTAACCCTTCCATTTGGCATACATATCTGCCACTGCATCCCAGTTCACAATGTTCCAGAAGGCATTGATGTAATCAGGGCGGCGGTTCTGGTAGTTGAGGTAATACGCATGCTCCCAGACATCAAGTCCAAGAATCGGTTTGTGCCCGAACAAGAACGGTGAGTCCTGATTGGCCGTCGAACCCACATGGAGCTTGCCCGGAGCATCAAAACCGCACCAAGCCCACCCTGATCCAAACCGGGTCGCGGCCTGCTCGGCAAATTTTTCTTTGAACCCGTCAAATGAACCGAACGAGTTGTCGATCGCCTCGCGGAGTTCGCCGGCAGGCTCACCGCCGCCACCCTTGCCCGCCGGTGCGAGGAGCTTCCAGAAAAGCGTATGATTGGCGTGCCCGCCGAGGTTATTCTGGACTGTTTTTTGAATCTCTTCGGGGAGTTCTTTGAGATTCGAGAGGATGTCGCATGGGCATTTACCCTCCCACGGGGTCCCGTCCAAAGCGGCGTTGGCCTTGGCAATGTAGGCAGCATGGTGCTTGGAATGATGGATTTCCATGGTCCGTGCATCGAAGTAAGGCTCAAGGGCGTCGTATGCGTATGGGAGCTCTGGGAGTTGATAAGTCATAATCCTGAACTTTCTGCATTGCGGGTCTCGAACTCGAACCACCCTGTTTTGGGTATGCCCGAGTAATCGAAATTGTGGATGAAATGTGTGTAATGCCACCTGATGTAGACACAAAGCCCCATTTTTTCATAAACTCGTCAGGTTTGGATATGAAATGCGGGTTGCTGGTTGCTACTTGCATTGAGATTGTGTATACTGGCGGCCCGGGTAAAGGCATACCGAAGGCGCGACTAAGCCAAGCCAAGGAATGCCCGACAAGCGACATTAGGCACGGTTTTATCGGCCGTCAACTTACCGCCTGTTTCACCGGTTTTCCCTGCGGTCGCCAAGGACGACGACCGCATCAGACTGAGGTTCTTTTTTCGAACTCCATCTGAACTTGACCAGGATGTGTCGTGGTGATCGGTGTGGTTGTAGACGGCTAACTCACTTGGATTTGGTGTGATTTCTGAAGAGATCGCGTCGGAAATAGTGAAAAAGCCCTAGATGTCGCACAGGTCGCATAGTCAACGATGCGAATTGTTGGCTGACAATCGAAGAATTTGTGCATTTCACGGATTTGAATCGAAACTTTTACCGTCCTTTCTCGTACCGAAAGAGCAAGTGCAATTTTATGTCGGTGAGGACCGTTTCGAGAGATTATTCCCCCCATGATGCACGCCACCAGGCAGGGAAACCTGCAACATGCTTGAGGCCACACACGGACCAGAACGCTTCGTGATGACCGAGATGACCAGAAGAGGCTCGAAAAGCCACAGATCATCCGCATCCTATCGAAGCCTGGCCAAAGCAACATCGGCCGACTCAAGCAACCGTCGTACCCATGCACACCGGATGTGTGTGGTAATCGCATGTCGGAAATGGGATTGGCCCCAGACTGATCTCCTGACAGATCAAGGAAGTCTCGGGTCGAACACAACTCGATTGAATCACTCACATGGAGTGAGTCAGGACAAGTTGTTGACGATTGGACGCTCATATGGGCGTTCTGGACTGACCCCGCATACATCGTTGCCCCTTTTTGATTGGGTAAAACGGTGTATTGGAAACACGAACAAGCCGCTGCAGGATCGTGGCGGTTGGAGACAGCATGATGCAAGCAACAAGCAACAACCCCAGCCCACTTGAGCAGATGCGTCGTAAGCATCGTGTGGGGGTGTCGCGCACTTCCACCCGTGCGGGTAAAACCGCGCGTCAACTCTCACACGAAGATGAGCGCTTGCTCAACCAGATCCTCGTCAAAGAGCAGGATTTTATCGACTCAGAAGTCTTTTATGAGGAAGATGCTGAGCAGAGCATCTATGAAGACGCCCCGGATATTCCCCTGCCCGACACGATCTGGTATCACCCAGTGATGGACGACATCTCGTCAATTGCGCGAACACGAACAGTAAAATCTTCGCAGCAAGTGATCCTGACAGGTGCCCAAGAGCGAGTGTTGTTTCATCAATTCAACTATTCGCGATATCGGGTATACAAGCTTCAGCAGGAGGTCTGGGCCCGTCCAGGCAAAAAACCTACTCCCGAACAGGCCGACCAACTTTTGCACTGGTACCGCAAGTCCGAACGCATCCGCGAACAGATCGCCGAGACCAACCTCGCATTGGTACTGGCGATGGCCAAGCGGACTCGCATGAGCGAAGTGGATTTTGCGGATCTTGTCTCCGAAGGCAACATGGCCCTCCTTCGCGCCGTTGACAAATTTGATGCCGGGCGAGGTTTCAAATTCTCAACCTATGCCTGCCGGGCAATCCTCAAAGCCTTCTCCCGTCAAGGCATGAAGCTCTCGAAATATCGCCAGCGCTTCCCGACTGATTTTGATCCCAAACTCGAAAAATCTAATTTTCTCGAAACCAAACGGGCCGACTTTGAGAAAGACACCGCGAGTGAAGTTCGTGAAATTGTCGTCGCCAACCGAGCGGATCTCACAGGTGTCGAGCGCACCGTCCTTGAGCACCGCTTCGGACTCGAAACTGGAGGCATGGAAAAGCCAATGACCCTCGAACAAGTCGGACAGATCATCGGCGTCACCAAAGAACGCGTCCGGCAAATCCAGAACAAGGCAATGGAAAAAATCCGCGTCGAACTCGAAGCCAACTTCTTGGGCACAGTCGAGGAACCAGAAGCCGTTGGTGCAAAATGATTGCTCCGCAATAAACCACTTCTCCTGCCGATCGCTCTGAGGTTCTGTGCCTATTACGAGGTCTATGCGCGGGTCCATCCCTTGATGGATCCGCTTTTTCTTGACCTCCTTTTCTCCATCACGCTTTGTGGATCTCCCTTTCCGATCCTTCGGGAATACTTTCTTCCCTTTCTGAGTCCCCTGAGGAACCGGGCATACTTGGGGATCGAACAGCAAAGCAGAGCTTCTCCGTTCTGGATTCGGCTTTTCATTTCTCGGCTCGTCAAACGCCCCTTTTTTTCCGACAATGTCATTCGGTGTAGACATTTGGTGCAGATCGGTGCCCACATCAAGAATCTTCTTTCCCCCTCGAAACACCTCTTGACGCGTCTAGAATGTAGTCGATAATCAATCCCCACTCCCCACAGACCAAAACCAGCGAAGAGCCTTAAGCCAATATAATAGTCATCGACCCCAATTCATAAGGACGAATCAGTAATGAGTTTGACCGAATCTCCCTCTTCCACCGCATCGGCAGGCCATGTCGATCTCGATCCAACGATCACCAAAAAAGACCCCCACGCGACACGCTGGGGCGACTTTCTCAAAGCGACCATCAAATTCGGTGCTTCAGACCTGATTATGAAATCGAACCAGAAACCCAAAATCCGGATGCGTGGCACGCTCAAAGCAATGGATGTCGAACCCGTCTCCGCCGAGGAGTTCTTCACAATCACAAAGGAGATCCTCACTGAAGAGCAGCTCAAGGATCTTCACAAATTTGGATCGGTTGACTTTGCCTATAACTACGATGCCAAGCACCGGTTCCGTGTCAACCTTTTCCAAGCAAGAGGCACCATCTCGGTTGCTGCCAGAAACATCACCTCCAACATCCTCCCTTTCGAAAAATTGCATCTACCTGAAGTCATGTCTGATGTCGCGATGCAACCTCAGGGGATTGTGCTTCTCTGTGGCGTGACAGGCTCGGGCAAATCCACCACCATTGCCTCGATGATTGACTACATCAACGCACGCAAAAGTGTTCACATCCTCACCCTCGAAGACCCCATCGAGTACATCTTCGAAGATCGCAAGGCGACCATCAACCAACGCGAGATCGGGCTCGATTGCCTGGACTTCAAAACCGGATTGCGCGCTTTGGTGCGTGAAAACCCGGATGTCGTACTCATCGGTGAAATGCGTGACCAGGAAACCTTTGAAGCAGCGCTGCACGCTGCCGAGACGGGGCACTTAGTTTTTGGAACAATCCATGCGTCAAGCACCACCCAAACCTTCTCGCGCGTCTATGGGCTTTTTCCTCAAGAAGAAGTCGAGCAAGTCCGCAAGATTCTTGCATACCAAATGCGTGCTTTTGTGTATCAGAAACTCTTGCCTACGCTCCACGAAAATATCTTTCGAATTCCTGCTTTGGAAATCCTCATCAACAACGGCGTGGTCCGAAAATACATCCTCGAAGAACGCGAGGGCGATCTGCGCGATGTACTCAACTCCATTGAAGCCAAGCAAATCGGAATGATCGACTTCAATGACTCCCTCGTCAAACTTGTCGAAGAAGAATACATCCATATGCGAACCGCGATCGAAGCATCGCCCAATACCGATGAACTTCAGATGAAACTCAAGAAATTCAACTGATATTCCTAATACTGGATCGACCCGTTCACGATCCGAACCGTCTCTCGAATTTTCCAGAGATCGACTCGATACCGGCCATTGGCAGGTTCAAGGATGCTGACGATGGTGCCGAAGAACAAGCGCCTCTATAATGAGACGATACGAAATCAGGAACAGCATCGCTCGATGCTTTCCATATCCCCGCGGTACACCTGTATGATCGTGGATTAGAACGACTTTGGAGAGGATACGACGGTGCTCGATTCCATACTCATTTCATACACAGAACCGGCCGGACTCTTAACCCTCGGCTCTTCGCTAACTTTGGGCGACGCCCAGACCTTCATGCTTGTTTCGTGGTGGAAGCCTTTACTTTTGTTCATGCCGTTTCTGGCTTGGGCGTGGATGCTCTCGACGATTCTCGACAAACATGCCCAGCGATTCTTTCTCGGACAGGAAAAGTGGAACGCAATCCACATGATCTTCGGACTCATCGCCTTGGCATATATTCTGATGTTGCCATTGGGTGGCGTTGCTGGGATCGCCGCCGGGTTCTTTGGTCTGGTGGCAATCCTCGCAATCGACATTGGTATTTTTGTCATCATCGCCAACAAAGACGAACGCATCCCCGAGGCGGCAAAGCTCACAATGGATTTCTCGGAAATGGCCAAACGCCGCGATGAGAAACGCGAAGCCAAAAAACTGGGCACTTCGGAACTCAACATCCTGGGTGCCAACAAAATGAAAGTGATGCCTCCAGACAAAGAAACCAATGCCTACGCAGTGCGAGTCGCTGCAGAGGAGGTGGTCATCAATGGATATGCTGCTCATGCCTCGCAAATTGATATCATCCCCGCCAATGAAAATACCTATGCCGCCTCCATGCTCGTCGATGGCGTGCGTCAAGCCGGGGAACCCATCGCCAAGGCGGACGCAGTGCAGATCATTGATTTCTGGAAAAAATGTGCCGGGCTTGATCTCGAAGATCGGCGACGCAAACTCACCGGCGAAGTTTCAATCTCCAGTGAGAAAATGACTACAACAACCCTCAAACTCATTTCGAGCGGATCAAAGAACGGCATGGTTCTCTCAATCCTCTTCAATCCCCGAGAAGCTGTCCGCAGAAAACCTGAAGACCTTGGACTTTTCGATAACCAACTCGGCGAACTCAAATCTTGGGCACAAGAAAGTACCGGCGTGGTGCTTCTGGGCGCACCGAGTGACAACGGACGCACGACCACAATGTATTCGATGCTGCTGTTGCATGATGCCTATACCTCCAATATCCAGACAATCGAATACGAAATCGAAGATGAAATCGAAGGTGTCAAGCAGATCAAGTTCCAAGCCGACGATGAAAATGCTGACTTTGCAACCCTTGTCCGTTCAACTCTTCGTCGGGATCCCGATGTCGTCAGCGTCTGCGATCTCCCCGATGCCGACACCGGAAAAAACATTGCCAAATCAGACCATGATCGAACACGGGTATATCTCTCACTCAAGGCCGATAGCGCCATTGCCGCTATTCAACTTTATGTTCGGGCAGTTGGCGATCCGAAACTCGCTGCTGATGGACTCCGTGGAGTCGTAGGCGAAAAACTCATTCGCGTACTCTGCAACAACTGTAAGGTCGCATATCAACCCACCCCTGAGATGCTTAAAAAACTCCGCTTGCCTAGCAACAAAGTCAAGCAACTCAACAAAAAAGGGGGACAGGTACTTATCCGCAACAAACCTGAAATCTGCCCTGTATGCAACGGCGTTGGATACATCGGACAAACCGGATGTTTTGGAGTCTTTCCGATCGAAGATGATGAACGCAAAATGATCGCTGCCCAAGATTGGAACGGGCTTCAAACCATGATGCGTAAGCGCTCGTTGCCCACTGTTCAGCAGGCAGCCTTACGCAAAGCTGTCGAAGGGCTCACAAGTATTGAAGAAGTCTCGCGGATATCTGGCACTTCAGCACGAAAAAGTTCCTCCCGTTCAGCGTCCCCAAAAACAGCACAAGCAAAAAGTTAACCACCCCGGCCGACCACGCAGCAAACCTCTCGGCTCTGGAGAATCAATCCCATGATCCTGAACATCATTGTCGTCATATTCGTCCTCGGTGTTGGTTATGCTTGGATGATCCGAGGCATGTTCAACGCACTCATCCATCTCCTCTGCGCGGTTGTTGCGGGGGCAATTGCCTTTGCCTTTTGGGAGATATTGGCACTCAAGCTCATCGAACTCAGCCCTGAACGCGGTTTTTTCTCTTTTATTGAGGGAATTGCTTGGGGCGTTGCCCTCATTATCCCCTTTGTAGTTGTGTTCCTGCTTTTGCGCACACTCACGGACAAACTCATACCTCACAACATCCGCAACTCATCCGTCATCGACTATATTGGAGGTGGAATTTGTGGCTTGGCAACAGGCATCCTTTGTGGTGGTATGCTCGTTCTCGGAATCCAAACCATGCGCCTACCAACTGATTTCCTTGGATATCAACCTCTGGCATATTCAGAAGACCGCGCCAAAGGCGACGGATCACTGGTCCGTACCGACACCCTCTGGATTCCCGTTGATCGACTCACGGCCATGACCTACGAGATGCTCTCTCTTGGAACCATGAGCACCGACGAACCTCTCGCCAAATGGTATCCCGAGATCGAACTCGTGGGAATGGCATCAAGAGTCTCGCCCGGCAATGGGTCGGGCAGAAATGTTCTTGCTCCCGATGATTTCAAAATCAAATCCACATACTTCGTCGGCAACCCCCAAGATACCTCCTCCATCACTGACCTCCTCGTTGATGCAAGAGAAGATCGCCCACAGAAATACATCGACATCGACTCCCAATCCATATCCAAAGGCTACCTTGCAGGATATGTCGTTGAGTTCCAACCCGGGGCCAAGGAACGAGGAAAAAAAGGCGGACAACTCGTCGTTTCCAACGGACAGTTCCGCCTACTCATCGAAGACAACCACGGCAATACCAAAACTGTCTTTCCCATTGCAACAATCTCGGAATCATCAAAACCTGACCAATATGGACGCTGGCGATTTGATTCCAAGGATGTATTCATTACTTCTGTCGGCGCAAAATCACGGATACCCATGGCTTTCGAGTTTGTTATTCCCCAAGGATACTCACCGGTGGCCTTCTACGCAAAAAATATCCGCGTATTGACCGATACACTTCCTGATCCCATCGAATATACGACCCCGTCACAACGCGATGAACTTGTTCGCTCGGGTGCAATTCTCACAGGCGAATCCTCCGCCAAGCGTAAACTCATTACCACCAACACACTCACCTACGATCCCACAGGACAACCATCACTCATCACCCGATCAACCAAACTTCTCAAAATGATGTCTACACAGATCGCCCGACGGGGATTCACTCTCAATGAGAAAAATGAAATTGTTGACGGAGAAGGTGAATGGCTCATCACTGAGGTCGGACGAAAAAATGCACCAACAGGAAAAAACCTCCGCGTTGAACGCTATACCGTTGATCGCGGACAAGTCCTCATCAAAGTCAAAGTCGGCCCTGATTCAGAGATTGGCCTCTTGAGTGAAGCCTCGCGAGATGCTCCCCTTGACCAACCCTTGCTGCTTATCGACGAACACGGCAATGAGTACGAAGCCGTCGGATTTGAATACACCGACGCCGAGACATTTCACGCCCGACTCACCCGAGGATCAACACTTACAGGCATCCAAGATACTCCGAGCATGAGCCGGAGTCGGGATGACCAAGACCTGATCATACTTTTCGTTGTGACGAAGGGGATCAATATCTCGCATTATACCATTGGTGATGTGGCAATCGCCGAGTTTATCCCGCCACTTGATGCAGAATAGATTATACTCACTCGTCATCTCTTGGCATGCAATCAATCGGACGCCTCATCCGCATCTCTTTTATGTTCCTCATGCACGCTATGGAAAAATGAAAACCCGGCAGTACTGTCGGGTTGTTTGGGGGTGAGCATCAAATCTGCATGTTGTGTGAATCGTCCTTGCCCCTCTTGCCCACACTTATGGAGCAGCTGTGGGCTCGGCCCCTGCTCCCGAATCGGCTCCCGAATCGGCTTCTGTCTTTGAGTCCTTTTTCTCTTTGACAATTAACTCACCTTCATTGTCAAACTCCATCTCCTCGGCCTCCTCAAGATCGAGCTCACGATCAGCGACGACCCAAAGTTTGATATCGGCTTCAAGATCTGAATCCACCTTGATATGAATATCAAATGCATCAATCCGCTTGATGGTCGTCGATAGACGCACCTCGCGTGGAGCGACGGTAAACCCAACCTCTCCGAGGGCATTGGCAATATCCTGTTGGGTGACTGAACCGTAAAGCTGCCCCTGGTCGTTGCAAGCCCGAGTAAGGGTAAGCTCTTGCCCATTGAGTTTGCTGATCATTTCCTCGCGCTGGGCCCGACGAGCCGCCACTTCCTGCTCGGCAATCGCACGCTTTTCTGCCAACGATGCGATCAGTTCATCGCTTGGTGTCGTTGCGTAATTAAACGGGAGAAGGTAATTGCGGGCGTATCCAACCTTTACATTGACGACATCGCCGACGATACCCAAATTATCAACATTTTCGGTAAGCAGAAGTTTAACGGTGCGTGCCATGGATTGATCCTTTCGCTGTCCTGATCCGAACCCACCACATGATGGCCTCGGAAGAGTTGAGGAGTGGTGCACGGTGCCCCACCCCAACAAAGGTCCAATTGACCAAATTTTGACGACCAATCGGGAGAGAAGTATAGACAAGTACTTCTCCCGTTATCCATTGTCACCCATGAAATGAGCACCATTAAAAAGCCCTTGATTAAAAAGCCCTTGGTAACTCCAAGGGTTTGGACTTTTCACCGGCTTCTCATCGTCCCGCCTTCGTGATTTTCGATCTCAGTGATTTTAGAATGGAATTTCGTCATGATTAAAGTCACCTCTTCCCCCTCCCGTTCCCCCTCCCGGTTTGCCATCACCATAGCTCCCCTGTCCTCCTCCACCACCTACATTGGCCTGGGCATACCCCCCCC
>JALSHH010000001.1 GCA_026982335.1 Phycisphaerales bacterium | reverse complement strand
CGGCTGGTCGGCTGGTCGGCTGGTCGGCTGGTCGGCTGGTCGGCTGGTCGGCTGGTCGGCTGGTCTCAAGTGCCAGCTTGATTGTATTATCGCCAAAGACTGGCTTTGTTGTCAAGGAGTTTTGGCCCTTTTCATTCTTCTTTGCAATTTCTCTTTACTCACCCCTTTAACAAGTGATTCTTCGGCCCGAACCCACACCAACAACTTCCGGCAGCATATACCGCCGGGCCTCTGCCAAAGGGACTTATCAATAAGGCAGATTGAGCCCAATATCCCCTCATCAACTGCTGCCCGCACGCATCCGATCAATCCCTTTGGGAAACGGATAGCTCGGGAAAACACCAACATGGGCATAATGCCACATCGCAGGCGAAGGATACACATCGCCTCGATACCCTGCATCGTGCATCGTCTGCACCACCGTCTCGAAGCTCGGCTCCTCAAGGTGCTGATCATCCGTGACGAGTTTGTTCGACATTGCGCCAAGGAATGAGACCGAACACACCGGTCGACGGTCCGCCCGCCCTTGCAACATCTTGTTGATGGTCCTGAACCCGCGTGAAAGATCGCCAACCGTGAAGTATTCCCGACCCCGAGGCCTCAACAATGCCAGCACCAAGACTGAATCAAGATCATACTTGAGAATATACGGTTCACGATCCTGCGACGCATGGATCTGCGCTGACTCTTGAAACATTTTCGCATAACTCGTCACCGCCGTCGGCGACCATTGCGAAGTCGTCAATAACGACACAATCTGAGCAATCACACCGTGCGAGTTGTCCGAATCATTCACACCACAGATCACGGCACGGTATCGCCCATCGAGAACATCAGCAAGAAGCTCTTGCCCCCACATCACACGAATGCGCGATCCAGATTGTGGTGCTCCGTGTTCGGAAGGCAGCAACGACACTCGGTCGGGAAATGACTCCGCCGAGAGCAGATCATCCGCTCCGTCATTGTAAATCTGAACAGTTGTCGTCTTTGGCATCACTGGCTCCTCATGGCTGAGCGTCAATTATATCACAGGATCAGGCAGCGATATTCGTATCCTTAAAATCAAAACGAAAAAAGACCCTTCAAGCATTACCTTGAAGGGTCCGCAAGTTGGCGATAACCTACTTTCCCGCTGAACAGTATCATCGGCATGTCGGGCTTAACTACTGTGTTCGAGATGGGAACAGGTGTGACCCCGACATTATGGTCACCAACAATCACGAATCAAACCGATTTCTCGATTCGTCATGACTGACAAAGATTACGACGAGCGGAGAAGAGGGACGAATCCCTCTTCGCGACAAATAGAACTTAAAATACTTACTCGAGAAACTTCGATATGGAAGCTTCTTGAAATGCTCACATGCGTTGAAATGGTTCTGCGACCATCTCGACCTGTCTCGACCGTACTTGTTTTGTCACTATCTACACCGTTTTTACTATTGTCTACATAGTGGATTGCTTTCGCTGCGAAGACAGCGAACTCAAACAAGCCCGTCGGCACTTGGTCGGAATGATCAAACCTTCGACCGTTAGTACCGCTCAGCTGAAGACTTCTCAGTCCTTACACTTGCGGCCTATCAACCTGGTCGTCTCCCAGGGGTCTCTCGTACAAGACAAGCAAACCTGATCTTGAGGGGGGCTTCCTGCTTAGATGCTTTCAGCTGTTATCCCTGCCCGACGTAGCTACCCTGCGATGCGCTTAGCAGCGCAACAGGATCACCAGGGGTCAGTCCAACCTAATCCTCTCGTACTAAAGTTGACTCCTCTCAAGTTTGCAACGCCCACAGCAGATAGGGACCGACCTGGCTCACGCCGGTCTGAACCCAGCTCGCGTACCGCTTTAATAGGCGAACAGCCTAACCCTTGGGACCGCCTTCAGCCCCAGGATGCGATGAGCCGACATCGAGGTGCCAAACCGCTCCGCCGCTATGGACGCTCGGGAGCGATAAGCCTGTTATCCCCGGAGTACCTTTTATCCGATGAGCTACGACGCTTCCACACGCGATCGCAGGATCACTAGAGCCCTCTTTCGAGACTGCTCGTCCTGTCGGACTCGCAGTAAAGCTGGCTTGTGCTCTTACACTCTAAAACACGGTTTCCATCCGTGCTGAGCCAACCTTTGCGCTCCTCCGTTACTCTTTAGGAGGAGACCGCCCCAGTCAAACTACCCGACACACACTGTTCCCTGCCCGGCTTCACGGGAATCAGGGTTAGGCCACAAACTCAAGAAGAGTGGTATCTCAACAACGGCTCCACCAGTACCTGAATACCAGCTTCAAAGCCTCCCACTTATCCTGCACATCATGTGCTCGTGACCAATATAAGCCTGCAGTAAAGGTTCACGGGGTCTTTCCGTCTTGCTGCGGGTAGGCGGCATCTTCACCGCCACTACTATTTCACCGAGTTGGTCGTGGAGACAGTGCCCCAGTCATTACGCTATTCATGCGCGTCGGAACTTACCCGACAAGGAACTTCGCTACCTTAGGACCGTCATAGTTACGGCCGCCATTGACCCGTGCTTAAGTCGCAAGCTTCGCATAAAGCTAACCTGCTTCCGTGACATTCGGGCATTGGGCAAGCGTCACACTGTATACATCCTCTTGCGAGTTAGCACAGTGCTGTGTTTTTGATAAACAGTTGCCAGGGCCTTTTCTCTGCGCCCCGAAGGGCCTCCTTCTCGCGAACTTACGGAGTGATTTTGCCTAATTCCTTCACGACCATTCTCTCGAGCGCCTGAGGCTATTCGCCTCGTCTACCTGTGTCAGTTTTAGTACGGGACATACATCGCCCACACAGCTTTTCTAGGAACCCCCTCCCCCTTCAACGGCCCGAAGGCCTGGACATCTAGCAGTCCAGAAGAGCTTGGAGATCCGCACTATGCTTTGATCTTTGTATGTGCGCAGGAATATTAACCTGCTGTCCATCGACTACGCCTTTCGGCCTCGCCTTAGGACCCGGCTAACCCTGGGCGGATTTACCTTCCCCAGGAAACCTTAGACTTACGGCGAAAGGGATTCTCACCCTTTTTATCGTTACTCAAGCCCGCATATTCACTTCCATACGCTCCAGCAACCCTTTCGGATAACCTTCAATGCTGAATGGAACGCTCACCTACCACTTCTTACGAAGTCCGCAGCTTCGGTATCATACTTATTCCCGATCATTATCGGCGCCAAATTCCTCGACCAGTGAGCAGTTACGCACTCTTTAAATGATGGCTGCTTCTAAGCCAACATCCTGGTTGTCACGGCAATCTGACTTCCTTAAGAACTGAGTATGATTTGGGGACCTTAGCTGGCGATCTGGATTATTCTCCTTTTGACTACGGATATTTTCACTCGCAGTCTATCTCCCAGGACTTGGCTATTGGTATTCGGAGTTTGGTTGGATGGGGTACCCTAGGCGGGCCCACCATCCATCCAGTAGCTCTACCCCCAATAGTTGCCTCCTGAGGCTAACCCTAAAGTTATTTCGGTGAGAACAAGCTATCTCCCGGTTTGATTGGACTTTGACCCCTCCCCACAGTTCATCCCACAACTTTTCAACGTTGACGGGTTCGGGCCTCCAGCAGGTTTTACCCCACCTTCACCCTGACCATGGGTAGATCACACGGGTTTCGTGTCTAGCCCCTGCGATTGTACGCCCTATTCAGACTCGCTTTCGCTCCGCCTCCGGCCCGTTAGGCCTTAAGCTCACCACAGAGACTAACTCGCGGGCTCATTATGCAAAAAGCACGCCGTCACCCCGGAGGGCTCCGACCGCTTGTAGGCACACGGTTTCAGGTACTATTTCACCCCCCTAATAGGGGTACTTTTAAACATTCAGTCACCTTACTGATTCACTATCGGTCGTCAAGGAGTACTTAGCCTTGGGAGGTGGACCTCCCATATTCAACCCGGGTTCCACGAGCCCGAGCCTACTCGAGGGCTGTGCAGCTACCTCTCGTTACTGGTCTTTCACCATCTTTGGATGCGCATTCCAACGCATTCGCGAGTTTCACTGCTATCCGATTTCGCTCGCCGCTACTGACGGAGTCGCATGTTGCTTTCCTTTCCTCTGGGTACTTAGATGTTTCAGTTCCCCAGGTTCGCCTCGCACACCTATGCATTCAGTGTACGATACCCTTGCGGGTGGGTTTCCCCATTCGGACATCTATAGATCACAGCCTGGTTACCGGCTCCCTATAGCTTTTCGCAGGTTCCAACGTCCTTCATCGCCTCTTGACGCCAAGTCATCCACCGTATGCCCTTATTGGTTTGATCAATCCGACCTGATGCCGACCAACGGATAAATAAACCGCCAATCGAAACCACCTCGAATCGCTCGCATGACCTCCCTTGCCTGCCGGCAAGGTCTATCAACTTGATCCACCCACCCCGTGAAGGAAAGCGAGTTTCACAAGCACCATTTCGGACGCACTTTGAGATTTCTCAGTTAATTTCTATTTGCCGAACCCAGCCTAGATGGCACGCCTTGACAGCACACCCGGGCCTCCTTTGAAGCCCGTCTATCTGAGTTCCGCTCGTCGTCATCCACTTGTCAAAGAAGCAAGAACCGACCAAATCAACCTGGCGATGCTTATTTCCCCTATTTCAGAGGCGGGGAGATGATAGGCCGTCGAAATCATTCGTCAAATTGTAAGAGCAACAATTCAGCCCCTTATCTGACAATTCTTTACAACGATTCATCGTGCCACCCCATATTGCTCCTCATTGGGCGCAAACTTGACCTATCCACCAGCCTGCAAAGAAAGAAACAGGCCCCGCAAGGAGCACTCGTGGAGCTGTTTGAAGGAATGGGCAATTGGACACCAGAATCAGGGCTCTGCCCGCTCGAAGAGGGCTGCTGCAGGCGAGATGGGCGATTCCCCAGGTGCCCGCAGCGGATTGCTCGATGCCGAGGCTGCCGATTGAGATGCAAGGGCATAGGCAGGAGAAGATTCATCACGCAGATCCGACCGCACAATTACCGACCCTGTTGCATCACGGAGCACAATTTGCATCGGAACCACGGACTGACCCAAACCGGTTTCCTGAACACTTTGCCCGGCATAAATATCAAGCACAAACACACCCAAATTGATTCGCATCCGATTCGAAAGTACAGTGACTCCCTCGGGGAGATCGACATTTTCTTCATTCTCATTCAGACGAACAACCACTTGGGCCGCTTCATCAGGATCGATGACTGTCTGATCAAAATGCAGGAGTTCGCCCGACATCCGTACTGAACCTGCCAGTTCATCGCCCGGACTTGCGGAGAATGTTGACCGACGGTAGTGCCCGTAGAACATCTTATAGAGCTCAACGGTCGCCTTTGGTGCCGTTGCCCCCAATCCCGTGTCGGCTTCGGCACCTGTGACAAAAAAGTATTCACGAGCCCCCACGACCACTGGATCTGACCAATCCGACCAAGCCCCTCGAGCAAATGGGTCCTGAGTTAGAGCTTGCTGGGCAGCATCATCCGGATCGAGTTCTGAGCTCTTGCGAAAAAGTGGGTTGTTGACCACCACGCGAGTACGATACCGGTAAGTCGCCCCGGGCTTGACCCCCAAATCATGTGCCCATAGATCAACCGCTTCTTCTTCGAGTACTGACCTGATGTCGGTCCTGGAAGTACGAGTCCTGCGGGATTTTCCCGTGCTGGCAGTGTCTACCCCGAGCTCCTTAAGCTGATCTTCGATATCTTTGATTCGCTTTTCAAGCCGATCCCTGTCACGAGCATTGGTGTTGGGAATCAAAGGCAGCGGATCACGAGTTCGCCCTTTGGGCGACGGGGGAGGATTGCCGGCGGGGGCATTGTTGAGTCGATCGAGCTCGGCCCTGGCCCGATCAAGCTGTCGCGTAAGCCTCGATATCCGAGTAGATTCAGAATAACTACCCGATGCAACCCGTTCGCTTGGAGGCGACCAAGGTTCGCCTGCAATCGTCGGGGGAAATGTCGGGCGGGCCACTTCATCCACGACACCCGCAGCCGTTGTCACCAATGCTGCCAAATCCAAAAGACCCGCCTCTTGATCAAGAGCATTGGTTGGCATCGGGGTATGAGGCGGCGTAACGATTGGCTCGGCATTTCCCCATGATCCATCAGACATGAGCTCTTGGCGCTGGGCTTCAAATCCTAAGATTGCCAAACCAGTCACCGACCAGAATCGGCGTGGAATCGCGGTCTGTGATTCCCCCTTGCCCAACAAGGCCGCTTCGAGGTCCTTGCCATTGAATACTGCTTCGATCGTGACCGACGGGAAATCAAAGGGCTGGGTGGCCGGGATAAATTGTTCATACTCAGGAACCACCGCAGGAACGAACGGGTCAAGCGTCGCCCAGAGTGAGGCTGCGACAGGTTTGGAAGTAACAGGAACCCGGAGCGCCTCAATGGGACCTGTGGCAATTTCAGGTGCAGCCCATGCCCCCCCATCAGAAGCGCCGACGACATCAACTCCTCGACCCAACGCAGAAGAAAGTTTGATCGCCCCCCCCGAAGCACTCTCAAACGCCTGATTATATCGTTCGACAAGATCAACCGATTTAAAATCCGGCAAGGCAGGATTCAAGTCGGTAAGCTGGCTCTGGAGTTGATTGGCCTGCCCTTCAAGCACGGCGTAGACCTGATCTGGAGCAACCTTCCGATTGCCCACATCAATATCGTTTGGTCGTGTCACAAACTGCATTGAGAGCACCGCCAGAAGCAGAATCATAACAATGCCAAGCACAATCTTTTCAATGTGCTGCTCGATTGGGTTGACGCCTTTGAGTTTCATATCAATCTCATTTCAATGAATTGGTGGTTCACTAATCTAAATCGTTCGTGTCGTCTACTTGCCTACTAATTCAGCCATCGGAATCCTCAAATTCATCGAGCCCGTCGTCGAGAGGAATTCCCATCGCCGTCTTGATTCGATCCGGCATAATTGGCTTGAGCCACGAGCGAAGCCAAACACTTTCGATGGCGATGGTGGCCCGCACGACATGCTTGTCGCCGTAGTAATATCCTTGCCCAAGATCATCCCAGACATCGACCTCTTCGAGGTCAAGATCGGTGACGGTCATATAGTTGGTTTTGCCAATCGCATCAATGAACCGAGGAAGATCTTGCGAAGAAGCAATAACAACAAGTTCAATCATGCGAATGTCATAGGCGCTGTCGGGCTCGCCACCTATGCGCTGAGTGAAGGTGCTCGGCGAGGCATCATCATCGTCTCTGGCCGATCTTCGGTTTCGACTCCCAGAGTACGAATCATCATCCGGATTTTGTGCTGAGGCGTCATCAAGTTCAATCTTTGAAATCCGAATACTTTCGATGCGCTTAACGGGCGCCTCAGGGATGGACATGGCTCCCGAAATTGGATCTTGGTTCGCCAAGGCTGCTGCTTCGAGCACATCGGAAATGATCCAATAATCCCAAAGCCAGTTGAAAATCATTGCCTCGTCAATTGTGCTCAAAGAGGGCACCACAGCGGGAATCGTTGAATACGACGATTTTGCCCCCCCACCTCTCGACTGACCAACACTTGATCGACCTGAAGTCAATTGAGGCCTGTCAACAAATGCTTCAGGTGTGCAATAAAAAGTAAGCGATTTGGCTCGCCCAATGTATTCACCAAGGCGACGGGCGATGAGATCCTTATTGAGTTGCTCGGTTTGAATCGCGGTCATCTTGCCATCGGCACTGGCATTTTCGTATCGCTGTTGCTCTCTGGTTTTGAAATCTTCGAGTGTAACTTGGAGCGATTCTGGATCTGGAGGTGATCCGGCATTGAGTCTTTGAAGCTTACGCTGATACACCGACGAACTCGCGTTGGTCCCCACAATCGCCTCGGCCATCTCACGCCCGAGCCTTTTGAGCGTCCGGTCGTCCGCTGCCCGAGGCAAAATCCCGGGAACAAGCTCGACATGATCCCCCCGATTGAATGCTGTTCCCCGATCAACAACCTCTTGAACCTGCTCTTCACGCTGGGTTTTGTGCGTCTGATAGAATTTCGTCACCGCATGATTGGGTGCTCGGGTTTCGGAAAGATCCTCTTCACCTTCGAGCACTGCGGGAAGTGCGTAAGTGATCTTCCCCGCCGAGGTCAAAGCACGCTTTTCCTTGTTATAAGCAGCGCTGGCCTTTTCATACACTTTCGCATTCCACTTCTTGGCAAAAATGTAGCCTGTCGGTAAAAACGCGAGAATCATCACGATCGAAATGACCACCACGAGGTTTGCTTTGATAAATCCGATGATCTTACTCATGAGTCATCTCCATTCTCCGCATTATCATCCATTGGATCGAGCACTGCATACCAAGTCAGGGTGACAACTGTCTTTGGCTTGGCTTGTGTATCCTCTTCGACTGGGCGGACAATCGGCGCAAGCGAATCAAGCCCCGAACCTCCCCCGCTTCCACTGATTGTTGTTGCCCTTGGAGTCAGGGGATTGCCTCTGGGTCGGCCGAGCCTGCCTCCAGATAAGGGGCCTGCCCCTTCAACCTCCCAAGGCTCTTTCCTCGTTACGACCACGGTATACAGCGTGTCGTCACGGTCGAGCTGCCCACGCAAAATCGGATCAACATGATCGAGCATAAACACCTCGACATCCCCCAAAGGAATCTCGAACTGGGCCTTGATCTCGATGCGGCGTTTGGCCGCAATCGCTGAAAGCACCGGGTCGATTACCGAAGCAGCAGAAGCACCACCGCGTGAGGACCTGCCCGCCGAGCTTGTATCAATCGCGCCCGAAGCCACATAATCCGTCGTCAGGCTCAAAAACTTCATCGGATCGGCGCTTTCAAATGACTCGGCCAAACGAGGGTCCGTCTGGGCTGCTTCTTGCGCACTTGTGTTGACTGCTGAAAGAAGCCGTGAAGTATCTTCGAGAATCTGGGCGTAGAGCTCGCGCCCATCCAAAAGCCCCACAATCTCTGCGCCTTGGAGATTGGGTTGGGCATCATCGGTCACACCCGCTTGGCGTGCTTCCTCAGCAAGTACCCCCGCTTCATACACCACTTGCCCAAGCACCGGAGGCTTTTTTGCCCCTTCAAAGGCCGTCGAATCCATCAAAGGGCGAATAAACATCGCCCCGGCGGTGGCCGCTGCCAACCCGGCAGCAGCTGCGAAATAAGGCACCTTCTTCTTCCACATCGCTGTCTTGATGACCTGCACGGGCATCAAGTTGGCCTGCATTGGCGCATGCTCAAACGCTTGGAGCACACACCCATAGGCGGTGGCAAGATTGAAACTTGCCGCCTGGAACTCGCCAGCCCGTGGACCGTCGTATGAGATTTTCTTGAACTGCTCGAGTCGATATACATCGAGCTGAAGCTGTTGTTTGAGGTATTTACGCAACCCGGGCAAACGGAAGGTCGAGCCGAGCCCAATGAGCCGTTTCAAATCAGCATCTGGATGCACCGATTGATAGAATCCGATGGAACGCTGAATTTCTTGGATGAGATCGGAGAACACCGGGCGCATCGCCTGGAACACATGCCGAGCGTGCTTGGACTGCTCAGCTTCGCGTTTGAGTTTCTCGGCTTTGGAATAACTGAGCTTGAACGCATTGACCAAAGCTTCGGTGAACTGGTGCCCACCAATGGGGAATGTGCGCACCCAGACCCGCCCTGCTTCAGCAATAATCAGATCCGTTGCCACCGTCCCGATATCGAGCACAATCGTCCCCGGAGTGTCATTGGTGAACCCCAGATCAACCGCCAAAGCGTTGTAGGCTGCGATCGGTGAAAGCGTCACTGTATCGGGTGTCAACCCGACATCATGGAGCATCGAAAGCTGATCCATGATCCGCTGACGGGTGACCGCGAAAATGCCGACCTCCACATCGGGCGAATCGGGCGAGACAAAAGTCTGGTAGTCCCACTCGACCTCTTCAAGCGGGAATGGAATCTGCTGGACCGCTTCAAATTTGACGATATCAGGAACCTTCTTGGGCTCAACGGGAGGCAGCTTGGCAAACCGGGCAAAGCTCTGATGCCCAGGGAGCGAAACCGCGATCCGAGCATTGGTCAGATCATGCTGATTCACCAGCATCCCCAGCGCCACACGCATCGCGTCGGTCTGGTCAAGATCAGGCGTCGAGAGCACCTTGGGATGATTCACCATCGCGAAATCAAGCACCTTGATCTCCGCGCCATCCATTTCGAGCTTGAGCGCCTTGATCGCACCGAAACCCATTTCGATGCCCCAGCATATATTTGACGAAGCCATAAAAAGATACCTCCAGTACCTATTCCACCCCAACATTCCCCGGTGCCCAGTCCAACGCGAGGCTCATCAGGGAACGCAATGGTATTCAAACAAGACCACCAACGCACACAACAATACGATACTTTGATTCCTGTGTTCCGATGCACACCTCGGTTGTGACACACCTGTGACATACGCGACGCCACACTGGCATCACCATCATGGATACAAACTACCGATAGACAGCCACCGAAGCTGAGGACACAAACGCCGATCCCTGAGGATCCATCGCAGCGGCATAGTTGAGCACCTCGACACTCCTGGGCTCGATTGTCCGCAGCATCGCTGCAATATTGCCAATTGAACACCACCGCGTGGGGTTCTGCTGCCAGGCCAACGAGCCGATCAGGTCATCGATCCGGTTTTCTTCGATCAACTTGAGCATCTCCCGATCATGCGTTGCCACCTGCATCCGGAACGCATTGGCCTCCTCCGAATCACCCGCTAGTGCCTGCTGATCCCCAAAGGCCGGGCCCACATGACTCAGATCGGCCGAGCTGACCACCAAAGTCGTGCCCGGCATCTTCGCAATGGCCGATTTGAGGGCATTGACAAACGGATCAATTCCGAGTCCGTTTTCGTCGTAACCATCGCCGTTATTGACGGTTGGGTCATGGATCAGTGCTCCGAAGACCTTGGGATAAGCCCCCGCATCATCGGTACCAAAGACATGCTGAATCCAAGGGATGTGAAGCTCGATCGAGTGTTCATTTTCATGGTCATACCGGTTCTCGAGCATCTGAGCGCTCATCTCGTCGCCGAGCTCGGCTTTGAGGGCATCGAGCAACTCAACATCGAGCTCGCAAATGCCGATCGGCGATTCGTACCCTTTATCGCACCCGCACACCCCAGTGGCTTGCCCGAAATGATTGGTGCCCAAGATGATGACCCGATCCGGGCGATCGACCACGCGCATCCGCCCATAAATATGCCCGTAGTTCATCCATCCTCGGATATAGTCGATGTGCGGAGCGATGACCGCTGCGGGGAGGGTGTCAAAGCTGGTGCACTCGGCGTTTTTAAGCGATTCGTCGATCCAGAGATCAAACTGTTTTTGAAGCTCTGATCCGCCCATTTGGGCCTTCTGCTCGTCGGTGGGATCTTCGCCGAGTGCTTTGGCGACAAGCATGTCCGCGAGTTGGGCCGTTGAGCCAGGAGGCAGGATATCCGAGCCATCGAAAGCATCGCGCATCTTCTGGGCGAGACTTTCATAGGTTGGCCCAAACAAAAGCCCGGCATCGTCAAGTTGGGCGACAAGTTGCTCGAGCATCGGGCGTTGGAGCCCCTTCCCAGCTTCGGAGACGATTTGGTCGATATCCCGCGTGCCATCCATCATGGGCAAGACGGTTTGAAAGGCCGGATGGGTGACGACGATTTTGGTAGAAATCTGCTGGGCATCGGCAATCCCGAGCATATTGACCTGTTGACCATCGGGATTTTTGACCGGAATGGGTACGCCCCGGACTTTTCGGAGTTTGGGGGTGTTCTGATGCAATGCACCTGGATCAAACTCGGGCGGTGTTTGTGCGGGGGGCTGATTGTCTGATTGGCTGTCTGATTGGTTGTTTTGGGGGGTGTCGGTCATCGCTGCTCCTGAGCGGAAATGAAGTCATGAATTGAACTTGCGAGCCAATAGTGTAGGGGCATGAGTGGACGAAATGGTTGAGGGTGCTAAACTTGTCGTCCCGATCCGCATGATCTGAATCATCGCCGAGATCGGCACCAAATCGGTCCCCAAAGAGACAGGCAAAGGCAGGCAAAGGATTCGGGTCATGATCGACACACTCAACGCAGGCGATACCGTCAAATGCACCATCAACAAGGTGCCCAGCAACAAGGCGGCATGTGATACCATCGAACGGATGATGCGTCGCGATCCTGATATCAAGCGCTCCCTCGCCCGTGCCCAACGGATGCGTCGCCAACGCATGCACGCCTATATCCGAGGCGGACGGCTCTGGTACTCACGCGAAAAAGCTGCCCGAATCGCCCGGTGCGAACAGGGCAACGCATGGTCAATGCGCTTCACCCACGATATCACCCCAGACCTCTCGTCAGTCAAGCAATACCTTTCGTTCGAAAAGGCCTAAATCAACCCCGATATCCAGCCCCCCCCAGTATCAGGTCCAGTATCAGGCCGGGTATCAACCTAGCAATTCAATGCAAAGAGCCGAACCCGATTCGCACCCGCAGGTCGGGTTTTTTCTGTGCAAAGAACCTCGTCCACGAACCAAGCGTATGATTTTCTCCAAGAACAATTTTTCGGGCCCCGGATCAAGTCGAGCAGGGTTTCCCGATGCGTCATTACAGAAACCACGAGGAACACCCCATGAACTCACCAACCACCCCACTGCGTCTGATCGCGATCGCCGGGCTTTCACTGAGCACGATGTCGCTGCTTGTCGGCTGCTCCGAAACCGACCGCGACACCCGCGATGTCCAGCACGACGACCATGACGATCACGCCGGGCATGACCATGGCGATGACGACCACGCAGGGCACGACCACAGCCAAGATGAGCCCAAAGGTTCACTCGATGTCTACCCAGACATCCTCGGCGAAATCACCAGCCTGCCCATCGCAGGCAATCCCAATACCGATCTCAAAATCCGCCATGTACAGATCCCCAACTTCAAAACCAAAGACGGCACAATCAATGTCACCGCAGATGGAATCTCAGGCATGCGCTCGATGACCATGCCTTTCCCGATAGGTGAAGGCGTGAGCCTCGACGGATTCGCTGTCGGCGATAAAATCAAATTTACCTTCGCCGTCGACTGGAGCGGGCAAGGCAAAAATGCCTGGGAAATCACCAAGATTGAAAAACTCCCCGCCGACACAGTGATCGACTACACCAACAAGATCGAAGAGCTCAAAGACGCAACCCAAGATGTCATCGACGACGCGATGGGCAATATCCCCGGCAACGACGGGCCATAACCCGCCTTTGAGTGTTTGGAAGTCAAGTATAAATCATCCCTTCGCCGGCCTGCATTTCACTGCCCGGCGTTTTTTCTTCACCCCTTTCGCAACCATCATGTCTCACAGCCAACACCAAACCCCTTCAGTGCCGCCTTTAAACGGAACCGGTGAAAAACATCAAGAAAAAAACCCGGAGCAAAAAAACCCGGCACCCAGCTATAAAGCCGAGCGCCGAGTCTCGTGGGGGTCATGATTAGGTAGAGCCTGATGGAAAGTACGGAACGAAACGAACAGATCGCTTGGCAACCCATTCACCGGATTGTATTGGATCGTCTATGAACGACTCAGATTGGCTACTTTCATACTCATCGGCGAGAACAGCCGATGTCTCCTGTCATCATGAGAAGATTCGCACGCCCTGCGGGTTGGTTCCCGATGATCTTGGTCTTTTTGATCTTTTTTATTCGCCTTTCTCGCCTCTTCCTTGCTGCTGATGCCCTTCTCCCTTGCCAACGCTCACTCCCTAATTTAGGGGGGGCGCGTTTCTGATGCATCTGACGATGTTTGTCCATCGGCCAAACGAACGATTGCAGCATCACCAGGAAAGTTTTCTAAGGTTTGTTTCCCACTAAAACTTGTTTCCTGAGACTTATTGCCTGAGGCCATGGGCATCGCGCTTCAATCTTCAAGGCGAGTCATTTTAACTTTCTGCCCAATGCCGATCACCGCTTGAGGCTCGATAGCTTGAGCAACATGAACCTCCATCTGGTACCCCGTATTGAGAAGCAGGGTATCAAATACTCCATCTTCAACATCAAATCGGGCCACGCCTGCGATTGATGAATCTTTTTGGATGATGGTAACCGATTCGATGTCATTGAACTGCATGTCGATTTTGCCGCCGATGGAAATCTCCGCGATTTGGGCTTCATCTTTTTCAGTTGAAACCTCTTCGAGTGTCAAGTTGAGCTCCATGGTGATTTTGCCGAGTGCAAAGGGGACCTCAAAGACCCGTTGCCACTGATCGCCCACTTCGACAGGCTTGAGCGGGAGGAGCTTGTAGTTCATCTCGTTGGTTGCGATGAGGGTATCTCGTTGAACCATCATTTCCATCATGGCCATCATTGATGGGTCTTCCATCTCGAAGATATGGTTCTGGAGCGCGGGAAGGTTGGGCACATCGAGGATTGTCCCGGTGGGATCGAGCAAGAGCTGAACTTGGATGCCGTTGAGTGCTGCCAGTGAGGCGAGCATTGGATCAACGAGCTTGGCTTGGTCTTCGGGCTTGGTCGAATCATACTCAATATCGAGCCCCTCCCCAACCATCGAGAACGCGATCGACTCGACGGTATTGCCGATGACAAAGGTGCCATCTTCGTAGGTTTCGATGAGTTCTGTCTGTGTCCGTTGGGTGGTCGAGCTCAATACTTGAGCCGTCTGCCCAAGCATTGTTTGTGTTTGGTCCATCTCCTGAACCGTTTCATACCATACCGGCGTATCTTCGGGGAACTGGTAGACCAGTTCGATCGGCTCGGCAGAAACAAGCACACAAGGAAGGGCAACCACAGCAACACTGATCGAGACAAGACACTTCGTCATCACAGAATACTCCAAATCAAAGAAAAGAAGGCTCAACCAGCTGAGCAAACCGCGCTACCCATCGCCTAGCACCCTGATTCTACCGCCTATCCAAGCACAAGACAGAGGAACACGATATCATCTCTCCCATGGCCACCATCAACGATCGCGTTCCCGTCTCCAACATCAAAAAAATCGCCGTCCTCACCGGTGGGGGCGATTGCCCAGGACTCAACGCCGTCATTAGGGCAGTCGTCAAAGACGCCATCAACTGTGGGATCGAGGTCTATGGCATCGAAGACGGGTTCCTTGGACTCATCGAAGATCGAATTCGCCCATTGTCGCTCGATGATGTGTCCAACATCCTCACCCAAGGTGGCACCATTCTTGGATCCAACAACCGCTCAAATCCGCAGAACTATCCCGTCGGCGAAGACAAAGACGGCAACATCATCTACAAAGACCTCACCGATGTCTGCGTCACCCACCTGCAAATTCGAAAGATCGAAGCCCTCATCGTCATCGGAGGCGACGGCACCATGTCGGTCGCCAAGCCAATCGCTGACAAAGGATTCAACTGCATCGGCGTGCCCAAAACCATCGACAACGATCTCTATGGCACCGACATCACCTTCGGGTTTCAGACCGCAGTGCATG
This sequence comes from Phycisphaerales bacterium, assembly GCA_026982335.1. GTDB lineage: Bacteria > Planctomycetota > Phycisphaerae > Phycisphaerales > UBA1924 > UBA1924. The sequence continues at coordinate 18,441 of JALSHH010000001.1, read as the reverse complement.
TGGCGACCGAGGCGCTCGATCGGGTCCATTCAACTGCAGCGAGCCATCACCGCGTGATGGTTGTTGAACTCATGGGGCGCAACGCCGGGTGGATCACACTCCACGCCGGGATCGCTTCGGGTGCTGATGTCATCCTGATCCCCGAGATCGAGTTCGATCTCGACAAGATCAGCGAATACTGCCTCTGGCGTTCGCAGCGAGGTAAACGCTTCACCATCATTGCCGTCTCTGAAGGCGCACGCCCCAAAGGCGGCAAGCAGATCGTCGATCGGGTCGTTGAAAAATCCCCCGACCCCATCCGCCTTGGCGGCGTCGCCAAATGGCTTGCAACTGAAATCGAAGAACGCACCGAAATCGAATCGCGCTATGTGGTTTTAGGACACACCCAACGCGGCGGAACACCAACGGCTGGCGATCGCATTCTGGCGACCCAGTTCGGACACCATGCGATGCAGCTACTCAAAATGGGAAAAAACAACCGCCTTGTGGTGATGCAAGGCGGCGTTCTCGGCGATGTCGACATCAACAGCGCTGCTGACAAGCAGCGACTTGTTCCCAGCAGCCATCCCCTCATCACGGCTGCCCGAAGCGTCTACACCAGCTTTGGCGATTAGTATTTGTCTGTGTGGCTTACTGCGGCTTGTCTACAACCCTGTTTCTCAACCCTGTTTCGCTCCTAAAATTGGTTTTCAAGGACAATCCGGTCGACAAGCCCCCCACAGGCACCCTGCGGACCTAATAAATCCGGACCTAATAAATCCACACGCCGCAATCCCAATACAGGAAACCGCGAACAAGCGTCTATTTATAGTGCTTCTCTCTGCTATGATACAATACGACTAAACAGTGGTATCGAGGGCTCACAATGACCACAACATCCTGGCGCTCAATAAGTGCCGATGAACCAAGCATTGACGAAATCCGGGCCGTTTTTCGGCTCGTCAACGCGTGCTGCGATTCTTGGGATCATCCTGAGGAATGGCAATCCATCCTGCTCAATGGCGTCGAGCAACTCACCGGACTCCCCTTCGTTGGGCTCCAACTCATTCGCCCCGTCCCTGAGGGGCACCCTTCCGACCTCCTCCCCATCGCCTACCAAGGTTGGGAAACACCCGAGCAAGAACAAATCTATCTCAGCTCCATGGCTGATGAAGACCGCCCGGTACTCCCAAATGTCAACAAAGCCCTCGGCCCTGCAATGAACCAGGGATCGGTCGCGTTTTCTCGTCCGATGATTGTTCCCGATGACCTCTGGTACCAGAGCGATTTCTACCAGAAGTATGTCAAACTTACCGGCGTAGATGAATGGGCCAGCTCGTTTCGGGTCGCACCCCAGCTTGATTCCATCGTGATGATCGGAGGCAACCAAAAATTCGGTGCTCCGCCGATCTCAATGAGCACCGTCAAACTCCTCGGTATCCTCGGCGAAGAAATCACCCCATTGCTCGGCACTCGCCTAAGCCTACGAAACCAAATCTCCAAAGGAGGACTCACCCCCCGCCAACGACAAACCCTCGATCTCCTGCTCAAAGGGCTCAGCGAGAAACAAGTCGCCCAAGAACTCCGACTCTCCAAAGCAACAGTCCACGACTACATCGTAAAACTTCACAAGCACTTCGATGTCCAAAGCCGAGGTGAGCTACTGAGCTATTTTGTCCAGAGACGACCCAAGAGCCGCCAAACGATGGGCTGAAACCCCGTCGACAAAATCCCAATAACCTCCCCAGAGGTTCTCCATGCGATCAACACCCGTTTCATACCTACTCTGGCTTCTCGGCTTATTCGGAGTCTGCGGCATCCATCGCTTCTACAACGGAAAATGGATCACCGGACTCCTCTACCTTTTCACCTTCGGTTTCCTCTTCATCGGCCAACTCATCGACCTCATCCTCATCCCCCTGATGACCCACCGGGCAAATTTCAACGCCCGCATTGACGCGGTGATGGCGGGAGATTAAAACGGTGGCATCTCTTCATCACGATCACCAGACCCATCGCGGAAGTTGGTTTGGGGTCCTGATTTGCTTCCCGGGGCAAAATCCACCGTTGGTGGAGAAGGTGTAAAGTCTGCTTCGCGACTTGGGGCCGCGGCGAAATCCGGGCTGTCGAAGCCATAGGACTTGCCTTCTATCTCTTGGCTAAATCCGTAGCTTCCGCCTCGGTGATGCCCGTCGTAGTTCTTGAACCGCACGGTACCTGCATCCCAGATGAGTTTGACGGTTCCCGTTGGGCCGTTGCGTTGCTTGGCGATGATGAGTTCGGTCATGTTGAGTTTTTCGCGATTGTCTTCGTCGAACTCAGGGCTTGTTGGGTCCCATGCGGGATCGCCACGATGGTAGTAGGACTCGCGATGGAGCAACATCACCACATCGGCATCCTGTTCGATCGATCCTGACTCTCGCAGATCGCTCATCCGCGGGCGATTCCCCTCGCGCTGCTCGGCGCCACGATTCAACTGCGCCAAACAGATCACCGGAATCTTCAGTTCACGCGCCAACGCCTTGATCGAACGCGAAATATCCGACACCTCAACCTGGCGTGATTCACGCGCCGAAGTAGGCGAAGTTAAGAGCTGGAGGTAGTCAATCACAATGCACCCGATGTTGTGGCGTTGTTTCATCCGCCTCGCCTTGGCCCGCATCGCCAGCACCGTCATGCCGGGGGTGTCGTCGATGTAGATCGGTGCCTGCGCCAGTTCTGCCGAGGCCCGCGTAAGTTTTCCCCACTCGCTGCTGTTGACCCGTCCGGTGCGAAGTTGATTCGAGTCCACCCCCGACCTTGAAGACAACAGTCGCTGGACCAACGCCCCGCGTGCCATTTCCAATGAGAACACACCGACCGGCACCGGGTTATTGATTTGCTTGGGTGCCCAAGGCGTCGCACCACCAAAGGCAATCTGCTCGGCGATGTTGAGCGCGATTGCCGTCTTGCCCATCGAAGGGCGAGCCGCCAAGATCAACAACTCTTCAGGCTGTAAACCCGAGAGCAATTCGTCGAGGTCGGTGAATCCGGTCGCCATTCCTGCGACTGCTCGGCCTTCTGCCTGTTCGATGCGCTCCATCTCGGCGAGAAGGAGCTCGTTGAGCGATTCGGACTCGGCGTTGATGTCTTCCGAAGCAATGTCGAAGATTCGTTTTTCAGCGAGGTCGATCACGGTTTTTGCTGCATCGATCCCGCCGCCGCCTTGGTTGTAGGCGTCGTAGAGAATCTCGCCCGCCGCGTCGATCAATTTGCGCAACCGGGCGCTGTCAGCGATGAGTTTGGCATAATACGGTGCATTGGCTGCGCTGGGCACCGCCTCGGCGAGTTCCATCAGATACGACGACCCGCCAACTTGATCGAACACGCCCTTGGCCCGGAGTGATTCGGTCAGCTGCACCAAATCGCCTGTTTGATGTGCTTCATAGGTATCGACGAGTGTCTGGTAGATGACGCCGTGGGTTTCTTTGTAGAACAACTCCGCATTGGGCACCAGTTCGACCACATCATTGAGGATCGCAGGATCGAGCAGGATCGAGCCCAATAATGATCGTTCCGCATCCACATGGTGCGGGGGCGTCCGATCGAAGAGCTTGCCTACATCAGGGATGTCGGCTTTGCGGCTCTTCCGTGCTTTGCCCGGATTGGATTCGTAAAGGGTGTTTTCGTTCACAGAGACATACTAAGCGATCTTGCCCGCCGGGTTGACAACCGATAAGTTGTCCCCATCGAATTAGGCATTTTCTTGATCCCCATCCTCTATAATCGAACATGAGTGCCGACCAATCCCCCATCAATTTCTACGACGAAGGCGAACGCCTCCCGGACATCCTCCCCGATTCCCCCTTCCCGCTCTTTGGCGCGTGGTTTGATCAGGCCTGGAGCGAACACCTGACTCCGAACGCCAACTCGATGTGCCTCTCCACCACCCATGCCGACGGGCATCCTGACGCCCGGATTGTTTTGTGCAAATCCATCGACATTGATGCCGGGTCGGTCATGTTTTACACCAACTACAACGGACTCAAAGGGCAGCAGCTCGCCGCCTCGCCTCATGTCTCAGCCGTGATCCACTGGGATCACTACGAACGACAGGTTCGTATCCGCGGGCAGGTCATCAAAGCCACCCCCGAACAATCCGATGCCTACTTTGCTTCTCGCGCCCTCGAATCTCGACTTGGTGCATGGATTTCAAATCAATCCGAACCAATCGAATCTCGCGAGGCACTGCTCGAGAAAGTGGTCGAGGTCATCGATCAACTCGGCATCGACGCGGCCGACCTGATGAATGGCAAAGACATCACCATCCCACGCCCACCGCACTGGGGCGGATACCACCTTCACGCCCACACCCTCGAACTCTGGGCTGCGGGCACCGGCCGAATCCACGATCGCGCCCGGTGGACTCGTCAGGTACATATCGATGGCGATCAGGTATCGGTCGGCGATTGGTCGTGCACCCGCCTACAACCTTGAGTCTTTTCCCTCAATGCCCCACCGGAAAGAGCGCTCGCTCACAATGCTGGTGCACACTGAAGGCAAGGATGAGAAAGACATGAAAGAGAACATCGCGTTGTCTCCAAATCTGCCTCTGTGGTTCGGTTGGGTGATATGATGATCGAGGGCCATCGGATCCTTGGGAGTTGAACCATCGAACATGGGTTTGCCGGATCACTCGTACCAAATAAACATGATCGCCATTGGCGTTTGAACATGGATCACGCTTTCAAAATCACTGATGACAAAACTTCAATGAGCATGCCGGCATCAAACAAAAAGTGCATGCACAAAATCATAACTTGGACAAGAGAACACACTCCAATCACGCCGGCTACCATACAATGGGCAAACACTGATCGTGACATACAGGTTTTCGCCGGGAGTATGAATGAACGCACACCGTTTCAGGCTGACGATGAGCTGGATCACAATGACATTGCTGACAGCGCTGGTCGCCGTGCCCATGCTCGCACTGGGCGGGTGCTTGATCTGGGAAGATCGCCCACGACTCCGAAAGCAGAAGGTCGATATGAATGTCCCTGTCGTTGGCATCCCGCCGATCATGCTCGATGCACTCAACGAACACTACCTCTTGATCATGCAGGCGCCCAACTCGGGATGGGCTCTTGAGATTGATCGAGACGAACGAATCGCAGCCGGGATGCGGGTCTTTGTAACGGTGCGTCGTCCGGATCCGACCTTTCTATATCCCCAAGCAATCGTCACCAAACGGCTGCTCACCCAAATCCGCACCGACTCACCACTCGAAATCTATGCCCGGCTCCTTGATGCCCACGAAACAACCAAAGGTCGTGGGTATGGCAGGCTCACACCTGTTGAAGCGTTTGAAGAGTAAGCATTGTGCCTCACCAAGCTGACCAACCCGATCAGTGCGTCCAACGATTCGAACCCGGTGCATGCTCCGCCGATGCCCGATCAATCCTCGCCCTGACCTTGGTGCCCGGGCTTGGACCAGCACGAATTGCCAAACTAACCGAAACATTAGGATCAGCGCAGGCGGTGCTTGGCGCAAGTGCCTCGCAAATTGCCCGTATCCGTGGAATCGGCAATTCCACCGCCACCAGCATCGCCGAGCACCTGCATTGCTCGATTGAACGGATTGACCATGAACTTGAGTTGGTCGCTCATGCCGGGGCCTATGTGGTCTCGATCGCGGACCCCCACTACCCCCCGATGCTTGCCCAAACTCCGGGAGCTCCGCCGATTTTGATGATCCGTGGGCGGTTCGATCATGAAGTGAAAAATCAGTACACCATCTCAATCGTCGGGTCTCGATCGTGCAGCATCTATGGAGCTCAGCAGGCGTCGAAATTTGCAGGTGCCTTTGCCAATGCGGGGTTGACAGTGATCTCGGGTGGTGCCCGTGGGATTGACACCGCTGCGCATCGCGGAGCACTTGATGCTCGAGGCAGCACCGTAGTGGTACTCGGCTGCGGGATCGGCAAGGTGTATCCGCCTGAGAATGCAAAACTCTTTGATGAAATCGTCAAGCAAGGCGGTGCGATCATCTCTGAGCTTCCCGTCCATGCTTCACCCGATGCGAAAAACTTTCCTGCGCGGAATCGGATCATCTCGGGGCTGTCTCTGGGCGTGGTGGTGATCGAAGCCGGGCTCAAATCTGGCGCTCTCATCACCGCCAGGCATGCGATTGAGGATCATGGGCGCGAGGTAATGGGTGTGCCCGGACGGGTGGATTCGGCTGCCAGTGCCGGGACACATGAACTGCTCAAAAGCGGTGCCCACCTGGTAACTGAACCACGCGATGCGCTTTCGATTCTTGAGCGTGATGCGTTTCATTTGTTTGCAGGATCACATCGCGCCAAAACTATCGACCCAGCCCGCATACCCGAACCCACCATGGTGTCGGTCCCGATGCCGACCAATGATGTGGATGAGGAAACGGAGCGACTCCTCGAATCGCTCGGCACCCCCAAAACCGGGGATGAACTTGCCGAATTGATGGGGGTGGACCCGGGTCAGATTCGGGCGAAGTTGACCATGCTTGAGATTCAAGAGCGGGTTCGGCGGGCAGGGAGTCGATTCGAGCGCGTCCGATAAAGGTCTGTTCGGGTTGGCTGGCAAAGTTTGCGCATGGTTTGCACATGGATTTTGTATGGGTTTTTTGACTCATATTTTGGGTTTATCTGCGATTCATCTGTGATAAATTACTGAAATCACGGCATTTCCCTTGCCGTGTGGACTGTGATTGGCTATCTTATACCAAACAGATACAAAAGAAAGGCTGATCCTTTTCCGCAGAGATACCCGATCAGAACAAAGACAGCTGACATGCGATCAATGCGTGTCGAATTAACAAGATCAGGACACTCGGCATGCATCAGACAACACAAGTCGGAACAAGACAAACAATTTTGCAGGACACTTTACAGGAACCCTCTTTACGAACAACTTCAACCCTTTTACAACTGGGCCCGGGTGGAGATTTTGTTTCCAAATACCAAGCCAAGACATCAGGACGCGGATGGCTTACGCGAAAAGACGCAAGCGCGCACGATGAACGGGTCTACAGCCGGGCGGAGATCATTGGATTGCTGATGGTGACCCAGAAACGAATTTTTTCACAGTGTGACCGCATTGCACAAGTGCAGCGATCACTGGGACAACTTATTGGGACGACCTCGACACTTGCTTTGGACCCGACCCGCTCTGGGTATCGAGCCCGAGGCCTTGAAACTGATCGGTATCAGTCCGATCGAAAGGATGGGCAATATGAACCTCACACCCAAACAGCTCCGCATTCTTCAGTTAATCCGCGATTCGCGTATTCGCCGTGGCTTTTCCCCGACGATGCAAGAACTCGCCAACGAGATCGGAGTTTCCAAAGTCACCGTGTTCGAACATGTCGAAGCCCTCATCAAAAAGGGCGCCCTCGTGCGCGAAGCGAACAAGGCACGCTCTTTGTCGATCGCTGAGGGGGTCGCGGTTCCTGATGAATCGCGTCCACTCAAGTTCCCGCTTGTGGGCAAGATCGCAGCTGGGTATCCGATCGAGAAGGTCGCCGATGCGGATGAGATTGACCTCGTCGAGTTCCTCTCGACCGTCGATGACGCGGGCTCGACCTTCGCGCTGATGGTCGATGGCGAGTCGATGCGCGACGAAGGAATCCTCGATGGAGACCTCGTGCTCCTCGAACGCGCCCAAGTCGCCAACAACGGCGACCGGGTCGTGGCCTTGCTCGAAGACGGCTCGACCACACTCAAAACTTTCTATAAAGAAGACGACCACATTCGGCTTCAGCCTGCGAATCCGGAATTTGAACCGATCCGCGTGAAGTTCTGCCAGATTCAGGGGATCGTCAAAGGCGTGGTTCGGCGATACTGAAACCCAAGCAGTCACTTGGCTGAACTCTGGCAAGCAATGAGTCAATCAAGTCCAAGCCCGCAAATATCGGGCTTTTTTATTTTCCCCCATAAACCAATACTCACTCACCCTCGCCGACCCATTCTTGACAAATGGAGGGGGGAGGATAGCATCGCAAAGAACTTTCCAACACCTGTTCGTAAAAAGGATTTGCGTGCTCAGTGCAAAATGATTGGTTTTGATTTACTTGGGTCTAAAACGACATCAACTGTGAGGCAATTTGATGGCAATATTACTTCGACCAATATGTCCACAATGTCAGCAGACGCATACCCGCGTTGTGAAGACGATCCCAAACCTCATTCGGGTTGCTTTCTCAACGCTCATTGGCATTTTCACTGGCGAAATCATGTCCGTACTTTGGTATTGTGCGGATGATGGGCATGTGTTTCGTGCCATCGGGGATCGCGTGATCGAGAAAAGCGTGACCCCAAACGACTCCGCTCACGGTCATTCTGCCTCGAAATAATATGGTCATCAACCCAAAGATCAGAACCGCTTGTGCGTGGGGCGCGGGGCGGTTTTTTTCACGCCCATGATGGCACGGAGCAAGGGGAGTTCGTTGGCGTAGGTAAGCTTTATGTTGGTCGGATCACCTTGGACGATCACGACCTGCTCGCCGAGCCGTTCGATCAGACCCGCATCGTCGGTCGATGAAAGATCATCCTGCGCATACGCACGAAGGAGAATCTCACGCTCAAAGACCTGAGGCGTCTGGATCGCAAAGAGGTTCGCTCGATCGAGGGTTTGGTCGACCGCGTACATCGGGGATTTGGATTCGGCTCCGAGGATGGCAGCAACCTGATCGACCTCGCCGGCGTCGCCGATGGGATCGGGCTTGGTGCGCTTGAGGGTATCGGAGAGCGGCACACCGGGAATCACGGCCAAGTGGTTTTTGGCAGCATGGAAGATGCGGTCGATGAGTTCATGCTTGGTCGCGGGTCGGGCTGCATCGTGGATGGCGATGTGGGTGGCGGATTCATCGACCAAAGCCAGGGCGGCTTGGACGGATTCGTATCGGTGATCCTTGCCGCCTCGGACAAGGGTTGCGCCCAAAAGCGAGAACCGATCGCCGTGGTGGGCTTTGAATTTGGCGAAGTTTTGGTTGTCGTGTGGGCCGGCGACGATGATTTGATGGACATCATCGCGGGTGTTGAAGAGTTCGATGGTGCGTTGGAGGACGGTCTTGCCTCCGAGGTCCTCGTCGAGCTTTGAGCGCGGTGCGCCAAGGGCTGCAAGTGGATCGTCACTGCCTGCGTTAAAGCGAGACGACGAGCCGGCAGCGGGGATGATGACAGAGATGCGCATGGATGATGGTATCCAAAGACAAAGGACGAGACTTGTGAGTCTCGTCCTTGATCTGAACATGCGAGGCTGTAGATGGTCATACTGAGAGACGCCACGCAAACTCAATGATGTTGAATCGGTGATCAGTTTGCTCGCCGGCGGCGTCCGATCAACAATCCCCCGCCCAGAAGGGCGATGGCGCTGCTTGGCGCAGGGACTTGGGTGATGGTGATTCGTGCGATAAGATCATCGGCTCCAAAGCTCGAACCGATGGTTGCGCCATTGGCGGTGGTTGATCCGATGAATGAATCGAGGTAGTCTCCATCGGCATCGTAAGAAAAGAAATCCCGGATGACCATAAACTCTGGGAGTGATTGTCCATCATTGGTTGAAAAGGCGGCATCGTTGCCAGCAGAGTTGATCTCCGTGCCATTATCGTTGACATCGCGTCCGTAGATTTCGATGACGAGCGGGCCATTGAAATTGCCAGCAGCGTTAAAGAGTTCATAGGTGAAGGGGTCGTCGTTGCCAACGAAGAGATCGTTCGATGGGATCACCATCGAAGCAAAGGAGAAGTATCGATTCACTGATGCGTTCCCGACATCAAGATTCAATGTGGTAGACTCTCCCGGTGAGAACACAGGCGCGTCGCCATCGAACGCCGAAGCGGTGACGGTCGCTTGCACGCCGCCTGCCACTCCGGCAGCACTGGCTGCGAATGCATCGGAAAGTGGTGCGGTGCTGCCTGTCTCGGCGAGTTGAGTGATTCCTGGGAAATTGGCAGCGGCTTCACCGGTGTTATAGGAATCAAAGCCTCCGTTACTTGCGCTAATCCAGAAGGGGGTGAAGAAGAATGAATCGCCGCCCATGGTATTCTCGATCGAAACGGCGATGACCTCGGCGTGGGCCCCTGTTGCCAGGATGGATGCCGATGCGATGGCAAGCATGGATGCTTTGGTTTTCAGATTGGTTTTCAGATTTCTCATAATTGTTTCCTCAGTCGCTTGGGTTTGAAGCGTACTTGCCGATTGGACACGCGGATGAGCACATGCACACCGATCGCGCCGCTGAGCTTTGGCTTGCTCGGCGTGAGCCCCCACTGTGATGTTCTCCGACTACGAAGTGGCAAAGATTTTGAGTATGGTCTCCGCGATTTCGTCGGCGTATTGCATTGCGGGCGCTTCAAGTGCGCCTTCGTTGATCAGCCTGGGAATATTGAGTATGACCCCGGCGAAGAGTGCGACCGCTAGGTCGGTATCCATCACACGGGCTTGGTTGGTTTCTTGGGCGTGGCGAAGAAAAGAGCGAAAAAGCATCCCTTGCCTGGTGTAAATCTCACCGAGCGTGTCGGCCATGCTCTGTGGCATCAGAAGAACATAGGTAAATGCGTCACGGTTGCCGTCGAAGTATTCATAGGTGAGTTTGACCCACGCACTTACGGCATATGAAAAAGGAAGGTCAGCCTTCACAAGAACCTCTTTGTCCCTGACCATCTCGTTGACAATGGCGGTGTAGGCATCGCGAATAAGGTCCTCTTTGTTCTGGAAATGCTTGTAAATCGCCCCCTCGGTGACCCCTGCCTCTTTGGCGATGGTGCGAATCGTGGCTGCGTGGACCCCTTGCTGGGCACCGAGGCGGATGGCTGCCTCCCTGAGGTCAATGCGTGTATTCCGGCGTTCTTGAGGGGCGTTTTTCATTTGCTTACCATCTGCTTGCGCTTGCTTGCTTTTTGGTATCAATCGTTTACCATCTAAAAACAACAATACACCCAAATCTGAATCTATTCCCTTCAATTTGAGACTTTTTCTGCGTATCTTCTTTGGTGCCCACTCGAAAAAACTCGAAAAGGGGTGGTGTGTAAGTGATTGGAGCAGAGATGGATATCAAACGGTTATCGGTGGCTTTGGTGTCGGGTATGGGGTTCTTTGGAGCCTATGCCCAAGCAGAGCCGTTCGTTTTTCAGGGGCAACTCAACGATGCAGGCGCACCTGCAACGGGAATCTACGATCTGGTTTTTGATCTCTTTGCGGTCGATTCTGGGGGGACTGCAATCGCCGGGACAGTTGTACTCGAGGATCAGCAGGTTACACAAGGCACCTTTGCTGTCGAACTCGACTTCGGCGACGCCTTCGATGGATCGCAACGATGGATTCAGATCGGCGTGCGTGCTGGCGATGATGTTGGCAATTACACAACACTGAGCCCGCGGGCCAAAGTCGGCAACTCTCCTCAGGCATCGTATGCGAGCAATGCAGGGGTTGCCGCGGTGGCTGACGCACTTGCTGATCCATTTTGGACACAAGCACCCGGAATTTTGGTCTTCGGCGAAAATGAAGGCAACGACCGATTCTTCTTTAATCGTGATCGCGATGTTGATCCCACCGACATCATGGTGATTCACTCGGCACAAAATGGGCTTGGAGGTTTGACCATTTCAAGCTGGGCCAATGGGATGCCGTATTACGGCTACGCTACCGGTGGATTCATGCGGGCCAAGACCTACTACGACCCGGTCAGTGACGCATGGATCGTCAACAAAAATGGCGACCAACTCGAGATTGACCAGAACAACGATGTCATCATCACCAACAACCTCATTGTCGGCGGAACGGTTACCGCACTGGGTGGTACAGGAGAAACCACGATTGGGTATACGAGTTATACCCCCGAGTCATTGTTCATCGGACTCTCGAACAGTAATACCCTCTTTAACAGCTTTGCAGGTGCGGTTGTCGCCCAAGGAAGTCCATTGTATCTCCGTGCAGGCCTCGACCTACCTCACGGCTCGAGTATCACGAAAATCGAAATCGTTTATGTAGACCAACAGGTCAGCCCAAATCTGCGAGTAGAACTCTTTACCCGGGACCTTGCAAGCATGGCATTCACGGCGACACTCTTGGGCGAATCGAGCGGGTCGGCGATCGGATTCACGCAAACGATGGTAATCGAGCCGAGCACACCAATTCTGATTGACAATACACTTCAGACTTACAATCTCCGGATGATCCCATCGACAGGCATATGGCCTTCCGTTGGAAATCTTGGTGTGCGGAGTGTGTTGGTCGAGTACACGCTCCCATAAGGATATCGGTGAACACGGGTGTGTTTGGATGCGTAGTATTGCCCAGTCCGTCCGGGTCGTCCGGCGGCACAACCAAGGGGCCGAAGTGGCATTCGACCGGATAGGGAAGGTTTCATGTGGCGAGTCGAGGAGCGTGCGAGCCTCGTAAAAAGTACGCAAAACTTATCTGCAGAACCGCAGTACGCACTCGCAGCCTAATACAGGCTACGGATCATGGATTTGATGTCTGATAGAGTCCATGGTCACGATCATCAGACTGGTCAACGCTTGGTGTCTCTTGGGGTGTTGGCGAGGAGGTTTCGAGGGGCTGGGCCGAAGCACAGGGTGTCATCCTCCGGTGCAAGGCTGAGATGAAACGGATGACTACGCTCGTAGAGGCATGTTACTGACTATCCCGGGACGGGGGTTCGATTCCCCCCGGCTCCATTTTTTGGTTTCTTTTGTGGCTCTCGAAATGAGCCGGGGGGAATCGAATGGTCGACGAGTTCACTATTCTCCGGGGAAAGTGGCGTAATCTACAGGGCGCGCAGCGCCTGGCGCAGCGCGCGAGCTTTGGGTTCAAATGAGCGTGAGATTGGCAAGATTCCGGCAGCGGATTTGCTTGAAGTCTTCGCCCACGAGCCCGCAGGTTGGCCCGTGTTCGCGATCAGGGGTGGGGGGTGGGGCCGGGTCCAAGTATTGCGGATATGGTCCGTATGGAGGGAAAGAGAAAGCTTGGATGATGGCAGGGTAAATTGCTTGACTTTGTCATGAAAAGCGCATAAACCTTCAAAATATTTGAAGGTTTATGCAATGGCCTACCACGATTCCAAGTCCGCCCTTCGCACCCTGACAGAGGTAGCCGCCACGCAGGGGGGGTACTTCACGGCCAAACAAGCCGAGAGCGCTGGGTATAGCCCGCAGAATCTGAGTTACCACCTCAAGGCAGGTAACTTCGAGCGGTTCGGGCACGGGCTGTATCGTATTCCGACGCTGCCGCTTGCAGAGCATGACGATCTGCTTCGACTCTGGCTATGGACTCGTGGTCACGATGATCAACCGCGTGCGGTGGTCTCGCACCAGACTGCTCTGGTGCTGCATGACCTGGCAGAGTTCATACCGACCGAGATCCATCTCACTGTGCCTTCTGGGTTCCGAAAGAAGTCGCCGGATGGTTGTACGCTGCATAAGGGTAAAGTCGATTCGAGTGAAACACAGCCATTCGATGCGCTGCCGGTGACAACCCCGATACGGACCATGCAGGATCTTGCTGGCGACCCGAGTATCCCAGCAGAGCAGTTTGAGCAAGCAGTGATGACGGCGGTCGAGCGAGGGCTGATCCTTCAGAATCAGGCATCTGAACTTATTGAAGCTCGTCGAGGCATATTCAGTAAGCAGAAGGGCAAGGGGTCATGACCAAGACCTATGCCAATGCGGCTGCGTTTCGACAAGCACTTGAGACAAGGCTTCGCACTGTTGCGCAGCAACGGGGTGTGCAGATCCAGGGGCTTCGTCTCAAAGTTGCGATCGAGCGGCTCTTGGCTCGGCTCTTTTATGATGAGAATCCTCCTTGGATACTCAAGGGCGGATATGCAATGGAACTTCGCTTTCGTCCCAAGGCGAGGACGACTCGGGATGTGGATCTGACGCTGAGTGAGGCTGTAACACCCGAAGCCGTTGCGTCCAAACTTGTTGCGGTGCATGAGGCATTGGTGATGGCCACCAAGCATGATCTGGGTGATTACTTTGAGTTCGTCATTCCACCTGCTCGCAGTGAGCTCACAGCAGCTCTAGGCGGTGGTGGTGTCTTCAGTATTGTTTCCAAAGTAGCGGGGCGAGACTTTGCCCGTTTTCACATTGACATTGGATTTGGTGATATTGTGCTTGGTGAACCGGAGTGCCTTCCGGGCGATGATCTGATGGCCTTTGCAGGTATCGCTCCCGCCTATGCCTATGCGATTCCGAGGGCCCAACAGTTTGCAGAAAAGATTCATGCTTACACATTCCAGTGGACCGGCCGCGAGAACACCCGGTCGCGTGATCTGGTCGATATGGTGCTGCTCATCGAGCGGGGTGATCTGGATCGTGAGGAGACCAGACGGGCGATCATTGCGACATTTAAGCACCGCAAGCGTCAGCCACTGCCTGGCAAGCTTGAGCTACCCCCAGATGCTTGGCGGGATGAGTTTCCTCCTATGGCACACGAGGCTGGTCTTTCGGTTGAAGATATCGATGAGGCCTTCACTGCCCTGTCGGAGTTCTGGAATCGTTTGCTTCCGTTTGATGGTGCTGACGCCTGACACTTGAATACTGACACTGACAGAACTGACACAACCCCGTTTTCGGCTCATCAGGGCTGGGGTAGAGGGGGTTGTGTCAGAGGTCAGAAGCGATTAGACGCTTATACGCTGCACATCGACAATGCATTGTCTGAATCTCAGGCGGCGAGGTGGAGATGACGGAACAGCTTCTGCATCTCACGCTGGACGGTCTGGTATCGGGCATCGAGGTCGGCGGTGGACGAGGCTTTGGATCCGGGTTTGCATCGCCCATTGTATGTGAGCAACGGCTTGATCACCTTGTCGCGGAGCACGACCAATGCGGCCATGGAGCGGAGACCATCTGGGGTCGGCTCATAGTACCGCCCGCGAGGCGAGTTCTTTCGCACGAGGTCTTTGCAACGCAGCTTCTTTAGGTCGTACGACGATTGGCGTAGCGAGTACGACGCGGCCGTGCGGTCCTGGGCACCGATCGACCCGACCTGCCTGCGATGGGACTTCCCGGTGTGGTCGGTCGACGACACGCTCGATCCGGCTTCGCTCAAGAACGAGCGGGCGAAGAAACAGAAAGACCGTAAGAAGCCCGAGGAGCCCAAGACCCCCGCGTGGGATGTCGAGCGGTTCGTCGAGGCGTTCATCTCGGAAGAGCCGATCAGCCTGGCCGAGCTGCGCGAGCGAGCCGCGTCCGAACCGGGGCTGTCTTGGCGTCGGGTGGCGGATCTGCAGTCCATTGCCGAAGACCAAGGGCTCATCGAACGCATCCGTCTGCCGGGTCGAGGCGGCCGCTGGGGGTACGCGATCGCACCCAAGGGGGGCACGCAATGAGCCATGTCCAGACCCATTCACTGAACCCGAACTCGAAGCGCTGCGAACTCGGAGCGCTCGGAGTTCACCCCGTTTTGTGCGCGCGCTTCAAGTTGAACTCGAAGCGCGCGCCCCCCCCCCCATCCCCCCCCCGCGGGCGTGCGCTTTCGCTTCGCCCGCGTGAACTCGAAGCGCGTGCGCGCTTCAAGTTCGCGCTCCGAGTTCGGAATCGAGGGGGAAGGGGGAGGGGCGTAGGTACTCCCGGGCGATGCTTTTCAGGCGAGGCCCGCGGGAACAGCACCCGGTATAGACAAACTTTCTTTCGGTGTCCTGTCCGGTTTTGAAGGACTTGTTCAAAGAGGAAGGCGAGGGGTGACTTGCCTCCATATTTTGTACCGCTCCCTATGTTTGGGCGACGGCATTGGAGTGGGTGATCCTGTTGCCGATCAAAGAAGCTGAGAAAGAAGTGTCTTCGCTGGAACGACCATCGGCCCTCGTGGCTTGGCGAAACAATCGGCATCCACATACTCCGCATCGACAACAACCTGGAATGCGAATGGTGCGTTGAGTTGGTCTTGGAAATACTTGAGCCCATTGCCCATGGATTGCTCGCGGTATTTCACCTCGATGAGAAACCAAGGCTGGCCGTTTCGTATGACAACGAAATCAACCTCGCGTTGGTTCTTGTCTCTCAAGTAGGCCAATTGGAACTTGCCGAGTCCCATGTCATTCCATCCATCCACCGCTTTGAGTAGATGGCAACCGACAAATGTCTCGGCCTTTTTTCCAGCGTCTTCGATGTCTGCCCAATCTCGCAGGAACCACTTGGGCTCCTTCCGAAGGGACCGAGCCACATTCTTGAACCACGGCCGAATCAGGAATCCATGATGGAGACTGTTCAATGTCTCAATCCATCGGCGAACGGTATCAACCGAGACCCTGATCTCCCGAGAGAGATTGCTGTAGACCATTTGATCAGATGAATGACTGTTCAAAATGTTGACCAGCATGGCCAGCTGATCGACTTGTTGAATCTGTGTGAGATCGCGGACATCCTCACGCAAGAGTTGCTGCGTCCGGAGCCCCTGCCAGCGACGACTGAATCGTGTGTCTCGTTTGAGGAATGGTTCCGGGTAGCCGCCGTGATCCCAGAGGGCGTTGAACTCTGAAGCTTTGGGCTTCTGAGGCGGACGAACGATCGCTTTGGGATCAGGAAGATTCTGACGAATCGTTTCGGCTACGGAGAACGGGTGCATCCGATAGAGGAAGTACCGCCCCATCAGACTATCGCCAACCCGACGGTAGGTATCGAGCCGACTCGACCCGGTGACGATCACGCGGGCTTGATCTGCGTAGGTATCAAAGAAGCCCTTGAGGAACTGTTTCCATCGTGGGTATTTATGGAGCTCGTCAAAGAGCACAACAGGCGTGGTTTTCGAGAGGCGGTTGAGGGCGAAGCGTTCGACAATCGCGGCGGGACCCGCCAATATCTGCTCCCGATCATCGAGGTTGTCCCAGTTGGCGTAGTGGTCTGCAATGTTTCGGCAAGTGGTGGTTTTGCCGACCTGCCGCGGCCCGCTGACAAAGGCCATTTGTCGGTTGTTGGCCATGTGCTCGCGGAGCAATGCGTCGTAGATGCGTCGTTTTGCTTTCATAGTGACCATTATCGCTGTCATCGTAAAATAGTCAAGACCATTTTGCGACCCGTCGTAAAATGGGCGAGAATACGCACGCATTGCTCAGGCAATCATGCCCCTTTGGGCGCGAAATCCGGCGATGAAAGAGAACTTCGTGCCCATTTTTCCGTATACAGGTCCGTTTGTGCGCGTTTTGCCGAGACGGTACCCGTTTTGCACGAACACAGCCGAGTCGGAAGGATTTTGCGATCGCCGAGGGTGAACTCGGGAGGTTATTGGACTCCTGGCGATGCGTTTCGAGTGATGGCCACGGGGGCAGTAGCCAGTATGAGATTTTCTGTCGGGTCCGGTCCAGTTTCGGGAGATAGATGAGCCATTGGTATGAGTTGGAAGCAATCTGCACTTGCAAGGAATCTGGAGTGAAAGAAGTGGTCGCTCTACTTCCCATTACATACGGGCAGGCGATCGTTGGCGGCGACGAACTCCAAAATCAGTCGGCGCTCGGTGTATCGGATATAGGCCGACGAATGGGGTTCGGCTTGCTCGACCGCAATCACTGCGACGAACAGCATGTCGCTGGTGGATTCCATCGCGTCATCGCCAAATACCTGATGGAATCTCCGCCCGCCCGAGTGCTTCGATTTGCCATCGTGTGCTGCACTATTGAATGCTCTGAGGCGTTCACGAAGCGTTCGGCAGGTCTCCCCGATGTAGACAACATGCTCATCCGACGGGTTAACCGATTCGGGAGGGCCGGATTCGAAGCGAGCGATCAAGTAGACGCTAGGGCAGTCAATGCCATCCAACCCGTCACGATCGAACCATCGTACCCATCCTTGAATCTTTGGAGCATCGGGCATGGATCAATCCTCGCCAGTAAGCACATCAAGGTATTCTCGATAGGCGTAGACGCGGTCGCGCCGCTTCCCTGTCGTCTCACGAAGCACGCCGACACTTTCGAGGAGTTCGATGGCCTTGCGTGTAGGCGGAGCAGTCATCCCAAGCATCTGCGTGGCCAACGGCACGGTGATAACAGGGTTCTCAGGCAGGAGATCGAACAGCCGGAGTGCGGCAACCGTCGATCGATCATGCTCAATGATCCGAACGCGATCACGCCCGATCAGCGCATGGAGCAACTGAGCAACACGAACGCCATCGTTCGCAGCTTCTTGTACACATTCGAGGAAGAAAACAGTCCATCCTTCCCAATCACCCTCGGTACGAACGCCTGCCAGCCGAGCGTAGTATTCCTGCTGTCGTCGCTTGAACGCGAGACTCAGATAGAGCAATGGTTGGTCGAGCAATCCCCAGTGCTCGACGAGCAATGTGATGAGCATTCGGCCTATGCGTCCGTTGCCATCGAGATGACCTGCCCCCATATTCTGTACCACTCCCTATGTTAGGGCAGTGGCGTTCCTTTGTCCCATCAGAGGGCTGCGGAGCGTAGCGGAGCAGGCCTCTGATGGATGAATGACGACTCGGGTGATTCGGG